>NZ_CP011452.2:0-677258 GCF_001008165.2 Croceibacterium atlanticum
GCCAGCATCAGGCCAAGCGCCAGCGCCATCCGGACACCGCGCGGAAAAAGCTCCACTGCCGGTTCCGGCGCTTCGGCAAGTGCGTTGGTTGTCCACGGAGTTTCAGCGCCTCCTGGCGCTCCAGTGGCGGGGAACGCAGGATAGCGGCGCTGCGGGCCGATCGCGGGATCGGCTGGTTGAACTGGCAACCATACAGCTTGCCGCTCTGCCACACGATTCGCGCGCTGACCTGTTTCAGCGTGGGCAGATCGACCTGAACAGTCTCGCCGACTTTCAGCTGCAGCGAGCTTTCCAGAAGCAGGCCGGTTTCGGACAGGTCATGAATCAGGACCTCTTCCTGATTCGCCTGCGGATCAGCGGTATGGAGCGCTTGCAGGCGCAGCCTTTTCCGGGATTTTCTGCGTCTATCGCCAATGGGTTCCAGAACCGCCGGCTGCGACCTTGCCAACATCATGCACTCTCCGTTGTGCATGCTCTTTGGAGCCGAATTGGCTAATGATCCGTTGAGATGGCGAAATGATTTTCACGATGGGCAGGGCGCAGGCCGGGCCGCGCCGCTCAGTTCGGGAAATATCATGCTTTCAATCTGGTTACTGTCCCTGGCGCAGTAGCCTGCTGTACGGCCTTTGCAGAACAGAAGTGGCAAGATCGGCGGGCGTTCATGGAGGTGCCGGGGATGAAAATGACACGCCCCGCGCGACATTCTGCTAGGGCCTTGACGCAGTGCGAAGCGGCTTTGTAGGGCGCCGGCGCATTCTGGGCTGTTGCGGCCCGTCTATTCCATCCGCTCGCCGAGTCCTGTCGAAGGGCGATCCGGATCCAGCTGGCAGGGTGGAGGAGTGTATCCATGGCTAATGTTACCGTGATCGGCGCCCAATGGGTGACGAGGGCAAGGAAAGATCGTCGACTGGCTGGCCAGCCGTGCCGATGTGGTTGTCCGTTTCCAGGCGGCCACAATGCCGGCCACACGCTGGTGGTAGGCGATACGACCTACAAGCTCAGCCTGCTGCCCAGCGGCATTGTGACCGGCACCTTGTCGCTGATCGGCAATGGCGTGGTGCTCGACCCCTGGGCGCTGAAGGCGGAGATTGAACGGCTTGAAGGCCAGGGCGTATCGATCGAGGCGGAAAATTTCGGCATTGCCGATAATTGCCCGCTGATCCTGCCGCTGCATCGCGATCTGGACGGGCTGCGCGAATCTGCCGCCGGGAAGGGCAAGATCGGCACGACGGGGCGCGGTATCGGACCGGCATATGAAGACAAGGTCGGCCGCCGTGCGATCCGCGTCTGCGACCTGGCCCATCTGGACGAGCTGGAACCGCAGCTGGACCGGCTTTGCGCTCATCACGATGCGCTGCGGGCCGGCTTTGGCGAACCGCCGGTGGACCGTGCGGCATGCTGGCGGAACTCCGCGAAATCGCGCCTTTCGTCCTGCAATTCGCGCAGCCGGTGTGGAAACGCCTGCGCGATGTGCGCAAGGAAGGAGCGAAGATCCTGTTCGAAGGCGCGCAGGGCGTGCTGCTGGATGTCGATCACGGCACCTATCCCTTCGTCACCAGTTCCAACACCGTCAGCGGAACGGTGGCGAGCGGCAGCGGGCTGGGTCCGAATTCGGCCGGCTTCGTGCTCGGCATCGTCAAGGCCTATACCACGCGCGTAGGTTCTGGCCCGTTCCCGACGGAGCTGGAAGACGAAACGGGTGAGACGCTGGGCCGCAAGGGGCATGAATTCGGCACCGTGACGTCACGCAAGCGACGCTGCGGCTGGTTCGATGCCGTACTGGTCCGGCAGAGCTGCGCCATCAGCGGCGTGACCGGTATTGCGCTGACGAAGCTGGACGTGCTGGACGGCTTTGAAACGATCCGTATCTGCACCGGCTATCGCCTGGATGGAGAAGTAATCGACTATCTGCCCAGCCACGCCGCCGAACAGGCCCGTGTCGAACCGGTCTATGAAGAGATCGAAGGCTGGAGCGAGACGACCGCAGGCGCACGCAGCTGGGCCGAACTGCCTGCCCAGGCAATCAAATATATCCGCCGGATCGAAGAATTGATCGAATGTCCGGTGGCCAGCGTTTCGACCAGTCCTGAACGCGACGATACAATCCTGGTGCGGGATCCTTTCGCCGACTGATAATGGCGTGAAGGCGGCCATGTGCCGCCTTCCCACCGGCCTGATCCCGGCCATCCGCTCTCATATCGTATTGCGGGCAAGGCGGGAGGCGGGTTTCACCATGCCGCAAATGAAACGGGCCCCGCTTGCGGGAGCCCGACATGGCCCGAGGGCCGTTCAAACCTGTCTGCCCGGCCTTATTCGGCCTTGGCGACCTGCTTTTCGTTCATGAGCTGCTGCAATTCGCCGGCTTCGTACATTTCCATCATGATGTCGCTGCCGCCGACAAATTCGCCCTTCACATAGAGCTGCGGAATGGTCGGCCAATCCGAATAGGACTTGATGCCCTGGCGGATTTCCGAATCCTGCAGCACGTCGACGCTGTCATAAGCGACGCCGCAATGGTCGAGAATTGCCACCGCACGGCTGGAAAAACCGCATTGCGGGAAAAGCGGCGTGCCTTTCATGAAAAGGACGACGTCGTGGTCGCCCACGATCTTGGAAATGCGTTCGTTGGTTTCGGACATTACCTGGCCTTGCTTGAATTCGATCGTGACAGTCAGTTGGGAACGGCTGTCGTCAGTTGCAAGGCGTGAAGCTCCCCGCCCATGCGGCCGCCGAGTGCTTCATAGACCATCTTGTGCTGCTGCACGCGGCTTTTCCCGGCGAATGCGGGGGAAATGACGCGCGCCATATAATGATCGCCATCGCCTGCAAGATCTTCGATCACCACGTCGGCATCGGGCAGGGCGGCCTTGATCAGCGCTTCGATTTCGGCTGCCGGCATCGCCATGGCGTTATGATCCGGTCATGAACTGGCGGCGCGCTTCGATGGCCATTTCCGCGAGAGCGGCACGCACACCGGCTTCGTCAATGTCGCATCCGGCAGCGGTCAGATCGCCCAGAACCTTGCGAATCACGTCTTCATCGCCCGCTTCTTCGAAATCCGCCTGGACCACCGCCTTGGCATAGGCTTCGGTTTCTTCGGGGGTCAGCGACATCTTTTCCGCCGCCCACTGGCCCAGCAGGCGATTGCGCCGCGCGGCGACGCGGAACGCGGTTTCCTCGTCCATGGCGAACTTGGCTTCTTCGCCGCGCTCGCGATCCTTGAAATCGGTCATGTGTTTCGGGCCTTTCGCCAATAGATTCGATTATGAAGAACCGTTCGTTCCGAGCCTGTCGGACCGTCGGGCTTCTTGCAAGAGCGGCGCTATAAGCAAAAGCCTTGCGACGACAAGGCCGGGAAATATGCGCCGGCAGGATTTGTCAGGCCGCGACGCTTGTGCCCCGGGCCAGCCAGGGTTTTGCGCAGCCAGCCGATCCTCATATTTGCGGATCGTATCGTTCTGCGCCAGCGTCAGCCCCACTTCGTCCAGCCCTTCCAGCAGGCAATGCTTGCGGAAAGGATCGATGTCGAAGCTGAAACGGTCCTGGAAGGGCGTGGTGACGACCTGGTTTTCCAGATCGATCGAGATCGGATCGGTCTGTGCCACTTCCAGCAGACGGTCCACCTGTTCCTGCGGCAGGGAGACCGTGAGGATGCCGTTCTTGAAGGCATTGCCGGAAAAGATGTCGGAAAAACTTGGCGCGATCACTGCCTTCACGCCCATGTCCAGCAGGGCCCAGGCGGCATGTTCGCGGCTGGAACCGCAGCCGAAATTATCGCCCGCGACAATGATCGGCGCGCCGGCGAATTCCGGATTGTCGAAGATATTGTCCTTGTCTTCCCGCACGGCCTCGAATGCGCCTTCGCCCAGACCTTCGCGGCTGATCGTTTTCAGCCAGCGCGCGGGGATGATCAGGTCGGTATCGACATTCTTGCGGCCGAAGGGATAGGCGCGGCCTTCCACTTCGCGCACGGGTTCCATCAATCCGTCTCCGGCTGTTCGTCAAAGGGCGTGGTGAAGCTTTTCAGCTTCTCGTCCTTCTTCTTCTTGCTGACGAACAGCAGCGCCGCAGCCACAGCCGCGGAACCGATCGCGCCGGCGATGGCAGCCTTGCCGCCGATGCCCAATTCGTTTTTCTTGCTCATGGCCACTCAATGCTACTCTCGCGGCGCGGAAACAAGTCTCAAGGCAGGTATTTGCCGAGCTCTGCCCAAAGGTTTTGTTTCTCCCCCAGGCTCATGCTCGCATGGGCCGGACTGGAAGAGGGCAGGGGTACCAATGCCAGCCCGCTATCGGCCAGCTGCTTCATCCCGATAGCCTGCGATTTGCGGCCGTTGAAGCCCACGGCGCGCAGATCCGGCAAAGTCGCGGTCAGTTCCGGCAAGGCGCGCGGCTGCACATCGCGCATGGACGCATCGAGGCTCCCTTCGCGGCGGGCGGAGGCGACCGTATCCCACAATCCGATCCTTGCCGCGAGCAGGGCAGCCAGCCTTGCTTCGTAATCGAGCGCGGGCAAATCCACCCCGATCACATGGCCGACCAGCTGCCAGAAACGGTTCTGGGGATGGGCGTAATATCGCTGCTGCGCGAGTGAGGTTTCACCCGGCAGGCTGCCAAGTATCAGCACGCGCGTATCGGGCGCGACGACCGGTTGAAAAGCGGATTTGCGGACCGGACTAGCGGGCAAGATCCCGCACGTCTGTCAGCCTGCCGGTAATCGCGGCGGCAGCGGCCATTGCGGGGCTGACCAGATGCGTCCGCGCACCGGGGCCCTGCCGGCCGACGAAATTGCGGTTGCTGGTGGACGCGCAGCGTTCACCCGCAGGCACCTTGTCCGGGTTCATGCCGAGACAGGCCGAACAGCCCGGTTCGCGCCATTCCAGCCCGGCATCGGTGAAGATCTTGTCCAGCCCTTCCGCTTCGGCCTGCATCTTCACCAGGCCCGAGCCGGGGACGACAATGGCCCATTTGATATTGTCGGCCTTCTTGCGGCCCTTCAGCACTTCGGCCGCGGCGCGCAGATCCTCTATCCGGCTGTTGGTGCAACTGCCGATGAAGATGTTCTGCACTTCGATGTCGGACATGGCCTGTCCGGGTTCCAGTCCCATATATTTGAGACTGGCCCGCGCTGCTTCCTGCTTTGACGGATCGCTGAAGCTTTCCGGTGCGGGCACGACGCCGCCGATCGCCACCGTGTCTTCCGGGCTGGTGCCCCAGGTTACGGTCGGTTCGACATCGGCGGCCTGGATCACCACGGATTTATCGAAACTTGCGCCTTCATCAGTGCGCAGCGTCTTCCAGTATTCGAGCGCCGCATCCCATTCCGCGCCCTGCGGTGCGAAGGGGCGGCCCTTGAGATAGGCGAAGGTCCTTTCGTCGGGCGCGACCAGGCCGGCGCGGGCACCGCCTTCAATGCTCATATTGCAGACGGTCAACCGGCCTTCGACGCTCATCTCCTCGAACACCTTGCCGCGATATTCGATCACATGGCCGGTGCCGCCGGCCGTGCCGATCGCGCCGACAATGTGCAGGATCAGATCCTTGGAGCTGACGCCTTCGGGCAAATCGCCTTCGACGCGCACTTCCATCGTCTTCGATTGCTTCAGCAGCAGGGTCTGCGTGGCCAGCACATGTTCGACTTCGCTGGTGCCGATGCCGAAGGCCAGCGCGCCAACGCCGCCATGGGCGGCCGTGTGGCTATCGCCGCAGACAATCGTGGTGCCGGGGAGGGAAAATCCCTGTTCCGGGCCGACCACATGGACAATGCCCTGTTCCCGCGCCGTTGCGCCGAAATAACGGATGCCGAAATCGGCGACATTCTTCTCCAGCGCGGCCAATTGCTGCGCACTTTGCGGATCTTCGATCGGCAGGCGATTGCCCGCCGCGTCGAGTCGCGCCGTGGTCGGCACGTTGTGATCGGGCACGGCCAGCGTCAGTTCGGGCCGGCGGACCTTGCGGCCGGTCAGGCGCAATGCCTCGAAAGCCTGCGGGCTGGTGACTTCGTGGACGAGGTGACGGTCGATGAAGATCAGGCATGTGCCGTCCTCCCGCCGTTCGATAACGTGTTCGTCCCAGATCTTCTCGTACAATGTGCGTGGTTTGCTGGCCATGCCGGGGCAAATGGCGCGTGATTGCTGGCAAGGCAAGCGGGGGCTGTCGCTTTGCGCGCGAAAAGCCTATTTAGCCCACATGGAATGGATCGCACCTCTGCTGATCGTGCTGGCCAGCATGGCGGCCATGGAATGGGTCGCCTGGGCCAGCCACAAATATATCATGCACGGCTTCGGCTGGGCATGGCACCGCGACCATCATGAACCGCATGACAAATTGCTGGAAAAGAATGATCTCTACGGGCTGGTGGGTGCCGTGATGAGCATTTCGATGTTCGCCGTCGGCAGCCCGCTGGTAATGGGTGAAAATGCCTGGTGGCCGGGCACCTGGATCGGGCTCGGCATTCTTGGTTACGGAATAATCTACACGCTGATCCATGACGGGCTGGTGCATCAGCGCTATTTCCGCTGGGTGCCCAAACGCGGCTATGCCAAGCGGCTGGTGCAGGCGCACAAGCTGCATCATGCAACCATCGGCAAGGAAGGCGGGGTCAGCTTCGGCTTTGTCCTCGCCCGCGATCCGGCAAAGCTGAAGGCGGAACTGAAGCGCCAGCGCGAGGCGGGTATCGCCGTGGTGCGGGAGAGCGCGGGCGGCTGATCGTACCGCCTGATATCCTCGTCATTACGAGGAGGCGAAGCAATCTATTCGTTGCGGGTCCAGATCCACACTGCCACGGCCACCAGCATTCCGACTGACAACAGCGCCCAGGGATAGCCAACCAGATACCAGGTGAGGGAACCGGCCAGCGCCATTGCCGTGATGGCCGAAATCTTCGCCTTGCGGGAAATGGCCCGTTTTTCGCGCCAGTCGCGCAGGGCCTTGCCGTATCGCGGATGCTCCAGCATCTTGCGCTCCCAAGCGGGGTTGCCGCGTGCGAAGCAGAATGCCGCCACCAGAAAGAACACGAAGCCCGGCATCATCGGCAGGATCACACCGATCCAGCCAAGTGTCAGGAAGAACAGGCCGGCCGCGAACCAGAACGGCCGCGGCATGATCAGGCCGCCGCGATGCGCGCGGCGTGTTCCTGCACCAGCGCGATCATATTGGGCACGCCCTGGGTGCGGTTGGAACTGAGCTGGTTGCGCAGATCGAACGGTTCGAGCGCGGCGGTGATGTCCATCTTCGCCACTTCTTCGGCCGGCTTGTCCTGCACGGCGGAGATTACGAGCGCGACGATACCCTTGGTGATGGCGGCGTTGCTGTCGGCCAGGAAATGCAGCGTGTCTCCCTGCTCCGTGGGATAGACCCAGACCTGCGCGGAACAGCCGCGAACCAGGGTGGCATCGGTCTTCAGCGCGGCCGGCATTTCATCCAGTTCCCGCCCCAGTTCGATCAGCAGGCGATAGCGTTCATCGCCTTCGAGGAATTCATATTCTTCGCGGATATCGTCGAGTGAGCGCATGAGCCGCGTCTATCGACTTGCGAGTGGTTTTCAAACATCTTCTGCCCATCCGTGCGGACGAGCGAGGGGGCTGCCCACGGCGCCCCCTACAAATCCACCCCGCTGGCGATGGCTTCCAGCTTGCGAATGCGCTCTTTCAGATCGGCCAGTTCGATGCGCGCTGCACCTTCGCGATGGCCGCTATCCACTTCCGCGGGCTGGGCGCGCCTGTTCAGTTCCAGTTCGCGCGATTTCAGCGCCAGCCAGTCCTGCCAGCCTTTCAGCGCGGCAGCGGCAATTACCAGCAGGCCGATCAGGGCACAGGCGGCGATCAGCATGGGTTCGCTCAAGATCATGGTGTCACTGCCTCCTTCCAGAGCTTATTCGTCGCGCAGCTTGTCGATTTCATCGGACAGCCGCTTTGCGCCGCGATTGTCGGTGGCGATGCGTTCCAGCACCTGGATCCGCTCGCGCAATTCCTCGACCTCGCGTTCCAGTTCCGCCTCGCGCTGGCGATTGCCGAACTGGCGCGGCGTGCCGTTTTCATCCTCATACATGCCGTGTTCGGAGAGCTGCCTGGTGCGCCACGCCTTGTAGAGAATACCGGCGATCACGATCAGGAAAATGAAAGTCCAGAAGCTCACCGGACCTTCTCCCGTCCGGACGGACCTGCGCCCCACCGGACGAAATCGCTGTCAAAGGCGATGTCGGCGTTGATGATCGGGTCCATTGCCGCGTTTCCTCTCAATTCACCGGCTTGTTGCGCAGATCTTCGATTTCCTGCGCCAGGTCGGCTCCGCGATCGGTCGCAATCCGTTCCAGCACGCGCATGCGCTGTTCCATGCGTTCGATCTGCGCCGCATATTGGGCGGCTTTCTCGGCAGTATTGCTGGCCATGAGTTCCAGCTCCTTCTCCTTGAAGCGCACGTGGCGCTTGTAAGCTTCCAGCCCGATGCCGGCGACGACCGGCAGGCCGACCACGATCAAGGCCAGTATTATCACCATTGCCGGGTTCATTATGCCGCACTCCTCTTGCTGGCCGAGCCATCGGCCTCCTCGCGCAATTTCTCGATCTCGGTGGAAAGCTGATATCCCGGCTCGGTCACGATCTTTTCCAGAACGGCCAGGCGATCCTCGCTCGCATTCAGCCGGACCAGCAAGCGTTCATTCTCGTCCCGCAGGCGGGCGATGATTTCCTGCTCGGCCGGTTCGGTCTCGCCGCCCCATTCATCCTCCAGCGGATAGCCGTGCTTGGCCCTGATCCAGTTATTTACCAGCCAGCCCAACGTGCTCACCAGGATGATGGCAACGATGAAAGCCGGACCTCCCCAATCCATAATCTGCCTCCCTCGGTTTGCAGCCCTGGCCGGCCGCCGTGGCGTGTTCCCTCAAATATCCGTCAGTTTGCGGCTCTCTCGCGGCTGCTTTCGAGCCGCTCTTCCACCTGGCGCTGATCTCTCAATGCCTCGATCTGGGTGGCGACATTGTAACCGCCGTCGGTGACGATGCGCTCCAGCACGCGGACCCGGTCTTCCAGCTCCTGAACGCGCGAGGCATATTGCGCCGCCTTTTCCGCGCTGGACGCGGCCGTACTGTCGATCTGCCGGTCCATCATTTTTTCGCGGTGCTTGATCCAGATGGCGAAGAACGGGATCATCAGTGCGATGATTGGAATGAATACTCCGATTGTCCCTGCATCCATTATACCGTTCTCCGTCCTGTATTGTTCAGCGCAATTGTTCGATTTCGGCCGACAGGCTGCGGTTGCCCGTCACGTAATAGGTTTCGACTTCGGCCAGCCGGCGATCGATATCGCGGAAGCGGGCACGGATTTCGCGGGCCGTACGCTTCGGGCTCTGTCGCACGCGCTGCCAGTATTTCTGTTCCTGCGCGTCGACATAGAGATGCGGCGGTTTCTTGCTCGAAAGGAAGCCGAGCGCGAAATAGGCGGGGATGCCGAAGCCGGTCGAAATCGTGAGGATCACGAAGGCCAGGCGCCACCAGATCGCGTCAATGCCCGTATAATCTTCCAGTCCGGAGCAGACGCCCATCAGCTTCGCATTCTGCTTGTCGCGATAGAATTTGGTGCGTTCGCTGGTCACCGGCGTTCTCCTTTCTGGCCGAGCATGCGATCAAGTTCGCGCAGCGGCTGGTTGTCGATATCGCGGTCATGCTGGACCCGCGCGGGTTTGAAATCGGGGTTGTCGCTGGCGACCAGCCGTTCGACCGTGTCCATCCGTTCGTCGAGCCGCTTGGCGAGCTGGTAAAGCTCTTCCAGCAGGGCTTCGTCGTCATTGGTGATGGTCGCCGCGGTCTTCCACTTCGTGATGTAATGGAAGATGATCCAGGGCAGGCCGAGAAAAATGGCCGCAATAATGATAACTTCGTCCATGGATCAGTCCCCTTTTTTCTCGTTGCCCATGCCCAGGGCGCGCTTCATCTCTTCCAGTTCGGCGTCGATCTTGTCCGATCCGCCCAGCGCCTCGATTTCATCGGCGAGCGACTTCTTCCCTTCGCCGGCGATATTCAGCGAGTCCGCCCGGCCTTCCGCATAATCGACGCGGCGTTCCAGCTGGTCGAAACGGGTCAGCGCCTCGTCCACGCGTTCATTGGTCATCAGGCTGCGCAGCTTGACGCGGTTTTCGGCGCTTTCCAGCCGGGCCGCGATCTGGCTCTGCCGGCTGCGCGCTTCGCGCAGGCGGTTCTGCAGCTTCTGGATGTCCTGCTCGTAAGCGCGCAGCGCATCGTCGAGCACGGCAATTTCCTGCTTCAGCTGGTCCGACATGTCGCCGGCCTTCTTCTTTTCCATCAGGGCGGCGCGGGCCAGATCCTCGCGGTCCTTGCTCAGCGCCAGCTGAGCCTTTTCCGCCCAATCGGCCTGCAATTTGTCCAGCTTGACCGTGTGGCGGTGCATTTCCTTCTGGTCGGCAATCGTCCGTGCCGCGCTCGCCCGCACTTCCACCAGCGTTTCTTCCATTTCCAGGATGATCATGCGGATCATCTTGGCCGGGTCGTCGGCCTGGTCGAGCAGCTCGGTAAAATTGGCGGCAATGATATCGCGGGTTCGGGAAAAGATGCCCATCCAGGGAACTCCTGTGGAAAGCGTGTCGCGGGTCGGGGTGGGGCTGGTCCGCAGCCGCTCTATCTCGCGGTCGATCCGCGAGGATGAGCTGCCGCCCACCGGCACCAGTGGATTATTGTCTTCCTGGCTCATGCCAGCTGGACCAACGGCGCGGCGACCATCGCCGCGTGGGGCGTCATGCCGATTTGTTGCGTCAACGCAAAGACGTTAAACGCGCTCATCGCGGCGATGCTCACCAGCGCGGCGAAGCCGAGCTTGCTGGCGAAGAAGCTGCGATCGAACATGTGAATTCCTCCTGGTGCGTTTACGTTCACATATCAGCAAGCGCCGTGCCAATTCCGGAAAATGGCGGATTTCCTTGGTTTTTGCGCATTCGGCAATTCCGACACGTGGTAATTCTTGCCAGATGTTGGGAAATCCCACTATATGTCGGTCGTGGATCGGGATAAGCAGTTTATCGGCCAGTCCGGGGCCTTCCTCGATGCGGTGGAACGCGCCAGCCGCGCCGCGCCGATGCGCCGGCCCGTGCTGGTCATCGGGGAACGCGGAACCGGCAAGGAATTGATCGCCGAACGTCTCCACCGCCTGTCTGACCGGTGGGAGGAGCCGCTGGTCATCATGAATTGCGCGGCCTTGCCCGAAACGCTGATCGAAGCGGAATTGTTCGGCCATGAAGCCGGCGCTTTCACCGGCGCGACACGGGCGCGGGAAGGGCGCTTTGAAGAAGCGGACCGGGGGACATTGTTTCTCGATGAACTGGGCACATTGTCCATGGGTGCGCAGGAGCGTTTGCTGCGCGCGGTGGAATATGGGGAGGTGACGCGCATCGGTTCTTCCCGCCCGATCCGTGTCGATGTGCGAATCGTTGCCGCCACTAATGAAGACCTGCCGAAACTGGCGGAGGAGGGGCGGTTTCGCGCCGATCTGCTCGACCGGCTGAGCTTTGAAGTCATCACTCTCCCCCCTCTGCGCGTGCGCGAAGGGGATGTGGGCGTGTTGTGCGATTTCTTCGGGCGCCGGATGGCTGCCGAACTCGGCTGGCATGACTGGCCCGGCTTTTCCGACCATGTCCGCCAGCAGTTCGAGGATTATCCCTGGCCGGGCAATGTCCGCGAATTGCGCAATGTGGTGGAGCGTGCGGTCTATCGCTGGGACAATTGGGATCGGCCGATTTCCTACGTGCAGTTCGACCCGTTCGAAAGCCCGTGGAAACCCGCTGCGCCGCCGCGCCCGCCCGAAGCCGGGCGGGATACGGCGCCGACCGCGTCAGCCATGCCGGCTGCGCAGGATTACGATTCGATCAGCGATCTGCGCGAAGCGGTTGATGCCTATGAGCGCAAGATTGTGGAGCATCACCTGGGCGCCAATCGCTGGAACCAGCGCCAGACGGCGAAGGCGCTGGGCCTTACCTATGACCAGCTGCGCCATTGCATTCGCAAACATGGGCTGACCGAATAATCCGGGCACGGTTCGTGGCCGCAAATGAATCGGCTTGCAAAAAAATGGATTGCCGCCTATCTGGCCCGCATCCCGACATTGTCGTGACAAAGTCTGGTGCTGGCGCCTGATGGGGCCGGCCCGAAACCCTGTTGCCACAATTGTGGCCCATATGGAGAGCCGATGGCGGATATTGCGCGCCTGATACAAGTGATCGAGCCTGAGGCGGAAGCTCTCGGTTTCGAACTCGTGCGCGTCAAGCTGACCGGCTCCGGGGACGAGCGCACGCTGCAGGTCATGGCCGAAGATCCGGCGACCGGGCAGCTGGTGGTCGAACAATGCATGGCCTTGTCCCGCCGCATCTCCGAACGGGTGGACGCGGTGGAGGAAGCGGGCGAGGAACTGATCCGGGGTGCCTATAATCTGGAAGTCAGTTCCCCCGGTATCGACCGGCCGCTGACCCGGGCGAAGGATTACGCCAACTGGGCCGGGCACCAGGCCAATTTTTCACTGCGCGAAGAAGTGCAGGGGCATCGCAAATTGCGCGGCCAGCTGATCGGCATCGAAGGCGATGTGGTCACTGTGGAAGACCGCAAGGCGGGCCGGATCGAGGTGCCGCTGGAAAATATTCACTCGGCGAAGCTGGTTCTGACCAATGAACTGATCGCCGCCACCAAGCCTCTCGACATGAGCGGCGCGGACGAAATCGAAGAATCACTCGAGGAAGAGAAGGCAGACGACTGATGGCCAGTCCGATTTCCGCCAATAAGGCAGAGCTGCTCGCGATCGCCAATTCGGTCGCTTCGGAGAAGATGATCGACAAGTCGATTGTCATCGAAGCGATGGAAGAAGCCATCCAGAAAGCTGCCCGTGCACGCTACGGCGCCGAAAACGATATTCGTGCCAAGCTCGACCCGATGACCGGCGATCTGCGCCTGTGGCGCGTCGTCGAAGTGGTTGAAGAGGTTGAAGACTACTTCAAGCAGGTCGACCAGAAGCAGGCTGAAAAGTTGCAGCCCGGCGCGAATATCGGCGATTTCATCGTCGATCCGCTGCCGCCGGTCGATCTCGGCCGTATCGACGCGCAGAGCGCCAAGCAGGTGATCTTCCAGAAGGTCCGCGATGCCGAGCGTGAACGCCAGTATGACGAGTTCAAGGATCGCGCGGGCGAAATAATCACCGGCGTGATCAAGTCGGTCGAATTCGGCCATGTGATCGTCAATCTTGGCCGGGCCGAAGGCGTGATCCGCCGTGACCAGCAGATCCCGCGCGAAGCCGCCCGTGTGGGCGAACGTGTGCGGGCGCTGATCATGAAGGTGGAACGCAATAATCGCGGGCCGCAGATCTTCCTGTCCCGCGCGCATCCGGAATTCATGAAGAAGCTGTTCGCGCAGGAAGTGCCGGAAATCTATGACGGCATTATAGAGATCAAGGCCGCTGCCCGCGATCCGGGCAGCCGCGCCAAGATCGGCGTCATCAGCCACGATTCCTCCATCGACCCGGTCGGCGCCTGCGTCGGCATGAAGGGCAGCCGCGTGCAGGCCGTGGTGCAGGAATTGCAGGGCGAAAAGATCGACATCATTCCCTGGAGCGAGGATGCGGCCACCTTCGTCGTCAACGCGTTGCAGCCGGCCACGGTCAGCCGCGTGGTGCTGGACGAGGATGAATCGCGCATCGAAGTGGTGGTGCCTGATGACCAGCTTTCGCTGGCGATCGGCCGCCGCGGGCAGAATGTGCGGCTTGCCAGCCAGCTGACCGAAAGCCAGATCGACATCATGACCGAGGAAGAAGCCTCGGTTAAGCGCCAGAAGGAATTCGCCGAGCGTTCCAAGATGTTCGAGGAAGAGCTGGACGTGGACGAGACCTTGTCCCAGCTGCTGGTGGCCGAAGGCTTCGCCGAGCTGGAAGAAGTCGCCTATGTCGAACTGGCCGAACTGGCCAGCATCGAAGGCTTTGACGAGGAACTGGCCGAAGAGCTGCAGAGCCGTGCGCAGGAAGCGCTCGACAGGCAGGAAGAAAACTATCGTACCGAGCGCCGCGAACTGGGCGTGGAAGATGCGCTGGCGGAAATGCCGCATCTGAGCGAACAGATGCTGGTCGTGCTGGGCAAGGCCGGTATCAAGACGCTGGACGATCTGGCCGATCTCGCCACTGACGAACTGATCGCCAAGAAGCGTGAGGCGCCGCGCCGTCGCAATGCCGACAGCGCGCCGCGCCGCAACCAGCGCAGCGAGGACAGGGGCGGCGTGCTGGGCGCCTTTGGCCTGAGCGAAGAGCAGGGCAATGAGATCATCATGGCCGCTCGCGCGCATTGGTTCGACGACGAGGAAGAAACCCCGGCAGCCGCACCGGCCGCCGCTGCAGAGGAGGCCGCCGATGCGGAATCCTCGCAATGAATCGCTAGACGCGAATAGCACCGGCAAGCGGGGCGGGCGTGGCGACACGCCCGAGCGCCGCTGCATCGTGAGCGGGCGTATCGATACGCGCGACAATTTGTTGCGCCTGGCGGTTTCGCCCGATGGAGACGTGCTGCCCGATGCGCTGGCCCGCGCGCCGGGCCGCGGTGCGTGGATCGGCGTTTCGCGCGAAGAGCTTGAACAGGCGCAGGCATCAGGCAAGCTGAAGGCAGCACTGGCCCGCGCGTTCAAGACCGGCAAGCTGCAGATACCTGAGGATCTGCCTGCCTTGATGGAAAATGCGCTGATGCGCGCATTCCTTCAGCGGCTGGGCCTCGAAATGCGCGCCGGACACCTTATCTTGGGGTCGGACCGGATTGCGGGCGAAGCGCGCATGGGTTGCATCGCGGCGCTTTATCACGCCGCCGATGCCAGCGATGATGGTTGCCGCAAACTGGACCAGGCCTTTCGTGTAGGCATGGATGCGGAAGGGTCGGGCATGGCAGGTATCCGCCTGCCACTGGACCGCACAGCCCTGTCTGTGGCATTGGGCAGAGAGAATGTCGTCCACCTGGCGCTGGCCGATGGGGCCTCGGCGGGGCGGGTCGCGATCCCGCTGGGGCGCCTGCTGAACTTTACGAAGGCCGCCGATGCGGCTGAAGGCGATGCAGGCCGGGCGGTCATGGAATCCGGGTCGGAAGGCGCGGTTTCGGACCGTAGTTTGGCGACGAAAGAGTTTTGAAGGAATATTAGAGGCGTATGAGCGATAACGACACCACACCGACGCGCACCCGCAAGCCGCTTGGGCTGAAGCGTTCGGTCGATGCTGGGGAGGTCCGGCAGACCTTCAGCCACGGCCGCACCAACAAGGTGGCGGTCGAGGTGAAGCGTCGCCGCAAGCTGACCAAACCTGGCTCCGCGCCTGCGGAGGACACGGCGCCGACTCCTGCGCCTGCTCCGGAACCTGTTGCCGAGCCGGCTCAGACCCCGGCCCCCGCTCCGAAGCCGAAGCCGGCCCCGGTGGCGAAGAAGCCCGCAGCGCCCAAGGCGCCTGCTGGCGAGACTCCTCAGGAACGCGTTGCCCGCCTCCAGCGCGAGGCCGAGGAAGACCGCCTGCGCATGGCCGAGGAAGCGCGCCGCCGCGAGGAAGAGGAACGGCTGCAGAAGATCGAGCAGGAAAAGCGCCGGGCAGAGGAAAACCGCAAGGCCGAGGAAGAAGCCGCCAAGGCCCGTGCCGAGCAGGAGAAGGCCGCCGCCGAACAGGCAGCCTCTGCCGAGAAGGCAGCGAGCGAAGCGCCGGCCAAGGCCGAGGCCGAACCTAAGCCTGAGCCCAAGTCCGAGCGGAGCCCCCAGGCTGCCAGTCCGGCACCGCGCAGGTTTACGCCTGTCGCCCGGCCCGAACCGAAGCGCCCGCCCGAGAAGAAGCGCGAGAGCAAGGTTCAGCAACCGGTCAAGAGCGCTGGTGGTGATCGCGGCGACAAGCGCCGTTCGGGCAAGCTCACTGTCACCAAGGCGTTGAACGAGGATGAAGGCCGCCGCGCCCGTAGTCTCGCCGCGCTGAAGCGTGCGCGGGAGAAGGAACGCCGTGCCCATGGCGACGGACAGCAGCGTCCGCGCGAAAAGCAGGTTCGCGACGTGATCGTGCCGGAAGCCATCACGGTCCAGGAACTGGCCAATCGCATGGCCGAAAAGGGCGCCGACCTGGTGAAGGCGCTGTTCAATCTGGGCATGATGGTCACCGTCAACCAGACGATCGACCAGGACACGGCGGAGCTGCTGGTCGAAGAATTCGGTCATAACATCCAGCGTGTCAGCGAAAGCGATATCGACATCCAGGAGAGCGAGGCGGATCCGGAAGAAACGCAGAAGCCGCGTGCTCCGGTGGTCACGATCATGGGCCATGTCGATCACGGCAAGACCAGCCTGCTGGACGCGCTGCGCGGGACAGATGTGGTCCGCGGCGAAGCGGGTGGCATCACCCAGCATATCGGCGCCTACCAGATCACTACGAAGGACAAGCAGCAGCTGACCTTCCTCGATACGCCGGGCCACGAAGCCTTCACGCAGATGCGTGCGCGTGGTGCCAATGTGACCGATATTGTGGTGCTGGTGGTGGCAGCGGATGACGGCATCATGCCGCAGACGGTGGAAGCCATCAATCACACCAAGGCCGCCGGCGTGCCGATGATCGTTGCGATCAACAAATGCGACAAGCCGGAAGCCAATCCGAAGCGCATTCGCGAACGTCTGCTCGAACACGAAGTCATCGTCGAGGAAATGAGCGGCGATGTGCAGGATGTGGAAGTTTCGGCCAAGACCGGCATGGGCCTGGAAGAACTGATCGAAAAGATCATGCTGCAGGCCGAACTGCTGGAGCTGAAGGCACGGCCGGACCGCAATGCCGAAGCGACCGTGATCGAGGCTCAGCTGGACAAGGGCCGCGGCCCGGTGGCCACTGTGCTGGTGACGCGCGGCACGCTGAAGCGGGGCGACAGCTTCGTTGTCGGCACCGAAAGCGGCCGCGTGCGCGCCTTGATCGACGACAAGGGCAAGCAGGTGAAGGAAGCCGGTCCTTCGACTCCGGTCGAAGTGCTGGGCCTAGGCGGCGTGCCGCAGGCCGGTGACACGCTGACAGTGGTCGAGAACGAACAGCGCGCCCGTGAAGTTGCCGAATATCGCCAGGAAAAGGCGACCGAGAAGCGGACAGCGACGGCGCCGACCAGCCTGGACGCCATGTTCGCCGGTCTCAAGAACGACGTGATCGAATTCCCGCTGCTGGTGAAAGCCGACGTGCAGGGTTCGGTCGAGGCGATCAACAGCGCGCTGCACAATCTCTCCAATGACGAGATCAAGGTGCGCGTGCTGCATTCCGGCGTGGGTGCGATCACGGAAAGCGACGTGACCCTGGCTGCCGCTTCCAAGGCGCCGATCATCGGCTTCAACGTGCGTCCCAATGCCAAGGCGCGCCAGCTGATCGAACGCGACAAGGTGGAGATGAAATATTACGATGTCATCTATCACCTGACCGAAGAAATCGCGAAGGAGATGGCGGGCGAGCTTGGGCCACTCCGGATCGAAAACGTGGTTGGCCGTGCAGAGGTCAAGCAGGTTTTCCCTGCGGGCAAGAAGGACAAGGCCGCCGGTCTGCTGGTGGTAGAAGGCGCCATCCGCAAGGGGCTCCATGCCCGTCTCACGCGGGAAGACGTCATCGTGTCGGCAACGACCATCGCTTCCCTGCGGCGCTTCAAGGACGACGTGGACGAAGTCCGCGCCGGCCTGGAATGCGGCGTGGTGCTGGCCGATACGAACGACATCAAGCCGGGCGATCATCTCGAAGTCTTCGAGGTGACGGAGCAAGAACGGACACTGTAACATACTCCCGCTTGCGGGAGGGCTGGGTAAGCGTGGGCCCGCAAGGGCCCGCCTTGCCCGCCGATCTTGCCGCGTGCCGCCAGGTGGCGCAGCCTCTCCCGCGAGTGGGAGGGGGATAGGAACATGATGACACGTTACGTTGCCCTGTTCGGTTCCATCAATGTCGGTGGTAACCGGCTGAAAATGGTGGATCTGCGTGACGCTCTCGAACGCGAGGAGTTCGAGGATGTCGAAACCGTCGTCGCCAGCGGGAACGTGCTGTTCACGCATGAAGAACGCCCCAGCGAAGGGCTGGCGGAAAAGCTGGCCTATGTCGTGCAGGATCGCTTCGGCATCGAAACCTTCGCGGTGGTGCGCAGCCGCGATGAATTGCAGGCCGCGCTGGACGAAAGCCCCTTTGCCGGGGAGGGCGAGGATAATCTCGTCCATGTGCATTTCCTGGAAGGCCAGCCGGATGCGGAGGCGTTTGACAAGCTGATTGCCGATCACGCGGGCAAGGGGGCGGAACGGATTGCCCCCGGCACCAGGGCATTGCATGTGGATTATGTCGACGGGACGGGTAACAGCAAGCTGACCGGCGGTTTCATCGCCCGGCGGCTGGGTTGCCGCGGCACGGCCCGCAATGTCCGGTCGATCGCGCGGATTATCGAGAAGATGGACTGATCATGTCACGCCAAACCCATTCCAATGAAGATCAATCCGTCCGCCTGCTGAAAGTGGGCGAACGCGTGCGCCATATGCTGAGCGAGATCCTGACACGGCAGCAGGTGCATGACGATACGCTGTCAGCGCATACCGTCTCCGTTACCGAAGTGCGGATGTCGCCGGATCTGCGGCAGGCAAAGGTTTATGCCAAGCCGCTGCTGGGCGGGGATGAGGCAGAGGTGCTCAAGGCGCTGCGCCGCAACACCGCCTTTTTCCAGCGCGAGGTGGCGAAGAGGCTGGGTCTCAAATTCGCGCCAAAATTGCGTTTCATGGAAGACGAAAGCTTCGACGAGGCCGATCGGATCGAGAAATTGCTGTCCGACCCCAAGGTTGCGCGCGATCTGGACGACGATGAAGGCTGAGCGGCCCTGAATGGCCAAGCTCTACTTCTATTATGCCAGCATGAATGCGGGGAAGAGCTCCACCCTGCTGCAGGCCGCGTTCAATTATGGCGAACGGGGCATGAAGGTGATGCTGTGGACCGCCGCGATTGACGACCGGCCCGGATTCGGCGCGATCAGTTCGCGCATCGGCCTGTCCAGCGACGCCCACCGCTTTGACGAGACAACCGATCTGCTGGCCCATGTGCTGGAAGAACATGGCGAAACGCCGCTCGCCTGCGTGCTGGTGGACGAAGCGCAATTTCTGACCGACCGGCAGGTCTGGCAATGCGCCAGCCTGGCCGACCGGCACGATATTCCCGTGCTCTGCTACGGCTTGCGGACCGATTTTCAGGGGCAGCTCTTCCCCGGTTCCGCCGCCCTGCTGGGCATTGCCGATAGTTTGGTGGAACTGAAGGCCGTATGCGAATGCGGCCGCAAGGCGACGATGAATTTGCGGGTCGATGCGGCGGGGCGCCCGGTAATGGCCGGGGCGCAGACCGAGATCGGCGGTAACGAGCGTTACCTTGCCCTGTGCCGCCGCCACTTCTCGGAAGCGCTGGGCCTGCACGAATAGGAATTCACGCAAAGTTCACGGCGAAAATGGTTCTGCGGCAACAAGGAGATGCATCATGTTCGCCATCGCAAGTGCCATTGCCCTGCTCGCCACGCCGCTTGCCGCACAGGAAGGCGGATCCTTGCCCGGTGTTTCGGACGAGGAGACCAGGATCACTTCGGGCAGTGTGGAAAGCGTGGTCAGATCCACCGATTCCCTGCTCTTCGTGCGTGACCGGGCCAATCGCTGGTACCGTGTGCAGTTGAACGACAATTGCCTGCGTCCCGTTCCGCAGATGGAAACGCTGCTGTTCGACAATGCCGGTTCCGGCCCGATCGACAAATTCACTTCCGTCCGCGCGCAGCAGACCGGCATTTCCTGCCGGATCGTAAGCATCCGCCGTTCCGAAGCGCCGCCCCAGGTGGATTCAAAGAGCCGCGTTCCCGCTAACTGAGCGGATTACGTTGCCGCGGGGCATTGCGCACCCTACCTAGGCGGCAAATGACCGACACGATCCTTATCGCATTGGCGCTGATACCGGCGCTGGTGATCGCAATTGTCTTCCACGAAGTTGCCCATGGCTGGGTCGCGCTGATGCTGGGGGATCCGACCGCGCAGGAACAGAGGCGCCTGTCGCTGAACCCGATCCGCCATGTGGATATATTCGGCACGCTGATTCTGCCCGGAATGCTGGCTCTGACAGGTGCGCCCGTATTCGGCTGGGCCAAGCCCGTGCCGGTCAATAAATGGCGGCTGCGCAATCCGCGTTACGACATGATGGCGGTCGCTGCGGCAGGGCCGGGCACGAATCTGATCCTGGCCGCCGTGGGGGCAATCCTGCTCGGCCTGTTTGCTGGCGGTTTGACGGAGCAGCCGACCGGAGTTGCGGGCTTTTTCTTCGTCGCCCTGCAATTCTTCATCATGATCAACATCTTCCTGGCGCTGTTCAACCTGTTGCCGATCCCGCCCTTCGATGGATCGCATATCGTGGAAGGATTGCTGCCGCCATCGGCCGCACGGGTCTATGCCAGGTTGCGCCCATGGGGCTTCCCGCTGCTGTTCATGCTGTTGCTGGTGATACCCTATTTCTTCCCGGAGCTGGGCATTATCGAAAGAGTGGTTCTGCCGCCGGTAATCTGGGCTCAGGATCGTTACATGGCACTTGCCCAATGGGTGGCGGGCGCATTCTGATCCGGCCGTCCCCGCCGCTTTGCCCGCACTTGCATGGCTGACAGGGCCGGGCAGGTCCGCTAGGGGCCGCCAATGCCCGATGGTTGGCTCATCCTCGACAAACCGCGCGCGCTTGGTTCGACCCAGGCGGTCAGCGCCGTGAAACGCGTTCTGCGCAAGGCGGGCTATGGCAAGGTGAAGACCGGCCATGGCGGCACTCTGGACCCGCTGGCGGAGGGTGTGCTGCCTATCGCCCTGGGCGAAGCGACCAAGTTGGCCGGGCGGATGCTGGATGCCAGCAAGACCTATGCCTTCACCATCCGCTTCGGCGAGGAAACCGATACGCTGGATGCCGAAGGCGAAGTGGTGGCGCACAGCGACCGGCGCCCGCCAATGGCCGCCATTTCAGCGATCTGCGAAACATTCGTGGGCGAGATCGAACAGGTGCCGCCCGCCTATTCCGCGCTGAAAGTGGATGGAAAACGCGCCTATGACCGGGCGCGGGCGGGGGAAGAGGTGGAAATGAAGAGCCGCCGCGTCACCATCCATTCGCTGGAAGTCGCCGGCGGGGGGCAGCGCGATCCGGTGCAATCCGCCTTCGCCACCACGCTTGGCCGCCCCGATCCCTTCGATCCCGAACCGCCGCTGGAACTGGCCGATACGGTGACGCTGGTGGCAAATGTGTCCAAGGGTACCTATATACGTTCCCTGGCGCGCGACATCGCCCATGCGCTGGGCACTGTCGGCCATGTGACGTGGCTGAGGCGTGTAAAGGCCGGACCCTTCACTGAAAGTCAGGCGATTTCGCTGGACATTCTGGAGGAAATCGGTAACGGCGCGCGGCTTGAAGATCATCTTCTGCCGCTGGAGGCGGGGCTGGACGGTATCCCGGCCCTTACCCTCGACCCGGAGAGCGCGCAGGCGGCCCGTCAGGGTCGGATCCTTTCCGGAATGCCCCTTTCCGATGGGCACTATTTCGCCAAGACGGGGGATGTGCCCGTGGCGTTGATGGAATTGTCGGATGGGACGGCCAGGGTCGTCAGGGGTTTCAATTGTCAGGATACCGCGGAGTGAAATGAATGTCGGTTACCGCCGAAAAGAAGACTGAAATCATCAAGGACAATGCGCGCGTTTCGGGCGACACGGGTTCCCCGGAAGTGCAGGTCGCAATCCTGACCGAACGTATTCGTAACCTGACGGAACACTTCAAGGACCACCACAAGGATAACCATTCCCGCCGTGGTCTGCTGATGATGGTCAACAAGCGTCGCAACTTGCTGGCCTATCTGAAGAAGAAGGACGTGCAGCGTTACAACGACCTGATCCAGAAGCTGGGTCTGCGTAAGTGATCTGAATGCTTCGGCCCGCCTCTGGCGGGCCGTTTCGCATTCGTATCCCGCTGATGCGGGGCCGGGGCGAAAGAATGCTCTGGAAACTGGATTTCCGCTTTCGCGGGAATGAAAAATCGGGGTGCAGCTCGCAATTCGGCGAGTGTCGCCTTGGGGCGAGACAAAATGCCCCACACCGGACCGGGACGGTATCCCCGGCAGTAAACCCCGCCGGCAATAGGGCCCGCGGGCAAAAGGAAATAGAATGTTCGACACGAAAACCGTATCGCTGGAGTGGGGCGGAAAGACCCTCACTCTGGAAACCGGGCGTATCGCCCGTCAGGCCGATGGCGCCGTTCTGGCGACCTATGGCGAAACCGTGGTGCTGTGCGCCGTCACCGCCGCGAAGAGTGTGAAGGAAGGCCAGGATTTCTTCCCGCTGACCGTCCACTATCAGGAAAAATTCTCCTCCGCCGGCCGTATCCCGGGCGGCTTCTTCAAGCGTGAGCGCGGTGCGACCGAAAAGGAAACGCTGACCAGCCGCCTGATCGACCGTCCGATCCGCCCGCTTTTCCCTGAAGGTTTCTATAACGAAATCAACGTGATCTGCCAGGTCCTGTCCTATGATGGCGAGACTGAGGCGGATATCGTTGCGATGATCGCCGCTTCCGCTGCGCTGACCATTTCCGGCGTGCCCTTCATGGGGCCGATCGGTGCCTGCCGCGTGGGCTTCGTCGATGGCGAATATGTCCTCAACCCGCAGCAGTCCGCCGCGCTGGAAGAAGGCCGGCTCGACCTGATCGTCGCCGCCACTCAGGATGCGGTGATGATGGTCGAATCCGAAGCGAAGGAACTGACCGAGGAAGAGATGCTCGGCGCGGTCATGTTCGCGCATGAGGAATCGAAGAAGGTCATCGGCGCGATCATCGATCTGGCTGAACAGGCCGCCAAGGAACCGTGGGAACTCGACACGAGCGACGATGGCTCCGCCATGAAGGCCGAGATCAAGGGGCTGATCGGTGACGATATCGCCGCCGCCTACAAGCTGACTGACAAGTCGGCCCGTTCGGACGCGCTCAATGCCGCCCGCGCGAAGGTGAAGGAACATTATGCCGAGGCCGACGGCCGGACCGGCATGACCGCGATCAAGCTGACCAAGAAGCTGGAAGCCGAAATCGTGCGCACCGCCATCCTGAAAGAGGGCAAGCGTATCGACGGGCGCAAGCTGGACCAGGTCCGCCCGATAGAAAGCATGGTCGGCTTCCTGCCGCGCACCCATGGTTCGGCACTGTTCACCCGCGGTGAAACGCAGGCGATCTGCACCACCACGCTGGGCACCAAGGACAGCGAGCAGATGATCGACGGCCTCGACGGCCTGACTTATCAGAGCTTCATGCTGCACTATAACTTCCCGCCCTATTCGGTTGGCGAAGTTGGCCGTTTCGGCGCCCCCGGCCGCCGCGAGATCGGCCATGGCAAGCTGGCATGGCGTGCGCTGCACCCGGTCCTGCCGAGCAAGGATGACTTCCCCTACACGATCCGCATCCTGTCCGACATCACCGAGTCCAACGGCTCGTCCTCGATGGCGACGGTTTGCGGCGGCTGCCTGTCCATGATGGATGCCGGCGTGCCGATCGAACGCCCGGTTTCGGGCATCGCGATGGGCCTGATCCTGGAAGGCGATGAATTCGCCGTCCTGTCCGACATCCTGGGTGACGAAGATCACCTGGGCGACATGGACTTCAAGGTCGCTGGTAGCGAAGCGGGCATCACCAGCCTGCAGATGGACATCAAGATCGCCGGCATCACCAAGGAAATCATGGCCAAGGCGCTGGAACAGGCCAAGGCCGGCCGCGCGCATATCCTGGGTGAGATGACCAAGGCGCTGGGCACTGCCCGCACCGAACTGTCCGCCCATGCGCCGCGTATTGAAACGATGCAGATCGACAAGTCGAAGATCCGCGACGTTATCGGCACCGGCGGCAAGGTCATCCGCGAAATCGTGGCGGAAACCGGCGCCAAGGTGGATATTGACGATGAGGGCGTGATCAAGATCAGCTCTTCCGACCTCAGCCAGATCGAAGCCGCGAAGAAGTGGATCGAAGGCATCGTCGAAGAAGCCGAAGTCGGCAAGATCTACACCGGCAAGGTGGTGAACATCGTCGATTTCGGCGCGTTCGTGAACTTCATGGGTGGCAAGGACGGCCTCGTCCATGTTTCCGAAATGAAGAACGAACGGGTCGAGAAGCCGACCGATGTCGTGTCCGAAGGCCAGGAAGTGAAGGTCAAGGTTCTGGAGATCGACAATCGCGGCAAGGTCCGCCTGTCGATGCGCGTCGTGGATCAGGAAACCGGCGAAGAGCTGGAAGATACCCGCCCGCCGCGTGAACCTCGCGAACCCCGTGGGGATCGTGGTGATCGTGGCGGCCGTGGCGGTGGAGATCGCCGCGGTGGCCGTGGCGGCCGCGGTGGCCCCCGTCGCGATCGCGGCGAAGGCGGCGGCAAGGAAGGGGGCAATCCCGATCACATGCCAGCCTTCCTGAAGGACGACTGATAGAGATCAAGCTGCCCCCGCGCCGAATAATCGGTGCGGGGGTTTTGCTTTCCGTACTGGAGAGGAGGGGGCCGCGGGGGCTGAAAATCCCGCGGCCCTTTTTCCGTTTGGGGCGATGCTTTCGCCCGGTGGCAATTAAGCCTTGAGGCGCAGCTGGCCGAGATAATCCAGCTTGCCGACTGTCACGCCCTTGGCGCGCAGCACGCCGTAAGCGGTGGTGGCGTGGAAATAGAAATTGGGCCGGCTGAAGCTCATCAGGAATTCCTCTGCCGTGAAATCCAGCCGCTTCGGGCCGATTTCGAACCGCATGTCCTGACCGACAAAGCCTTCCATCTCGTCTTCGGTTACGCCGTTCAGGAACTCGATAGCCGCGTCCAGTTTCTCGCCCAGCGCGGCCAGCGTTGCGGGCGGCTCGCTCATATCAGGATTGAACACGCCCTTGCGGACGCCTTCGATGGCGCCCTGGCTGTGCACGGCCATGCTCTTTATCTGGTATTTGAAGGGCAGCATGTCCTCGATCAGGCAGGCATTGACCACCTCTTCCTCGTTCATGTGGCAGGATGCGGCCTTGTCCAGCCAACCCTTTCCGGCGCCCAGGATCTGGAGCCAGCCGGGGATGATTGCGGCATGTAGTGAAACGGTCATGGCAGTCCTCTGTCGGTTATCTCTGCGGGCCATAGACGACCCGGCGAGGCTCTGCCACACAGTGCAGTGAATTGCGGGAGAGAGATATGCCCATCGAAAGTTTCGACGGGAAAACGGCTTTCATCACCGGCGGTGCCAGCGGCATCGGGCTGGGCATCGCGCAAGTGCTGGTGGAACGCGGGGCGAAGGTCGTCCTTGCCGATCTCCGGCAGGATCATATCGATAATGCGCTGGCCCGGTTCGCCGGGGGCGGACAATCCAATGCCGTCAGCGCGCTTCAGCTCGATGTCACCAATCGCGAAGCCTATCGCGAGGCGGCGGCCAGGATGCAGAAGGAATTCGGCGGGATAGATATATTGGTGAACAATGCCGGTGTCGGGCTGGAAGGGCCGATACTGGAAGCCACCTATGCCGATTACGATTTTGGTTTCGGCGTGAATGTCGGCGGCGTGATCAACGGCTTTATCGAATTTCTTCCGCAGATGGTTGCCCATGGCCGGGGCGGGCATATCGTTTCCACTGCCAGCCTGGCCGCCGAAGTGGTGATGCCGCCCCATCTGGCGATCTACGCCGCCAGCAAGGCCGCCGTGTGCCATTATTGCGAAGCGGTGAAGCCGGAACTGATGGAAAAGGGCATCGGCGTATCAATCCTGCTGCCGGGCCCGGTCAAATCCAATATCCATGAAACGCAGCAGAACCGGCCCGCGCACCTGCTTGAAGGAAGTGGGTTCAAGGATAGCGAGAAGAAGCTGTCCCGCCGGATCGTGGGTGAAAACTGGATGGAGCCGGAAGAGGCCGGAATGCTGGTGGCTGACGGCATTCTTGCCAACCAGACCTACATAATCACCCATGGCTTCTACAAGGATGCCATGCGGGCGCGGGCGCAGGCCGTGCTGGGGGCCACACCGGACAAGGTCGAGGATGCGCCCGATTTCGGCAGGTTCCGGGAAGAGGATGGATAGGCCGATGGAGGTTCTGGCCGGCAAGGTAGGCTTCATCACCGGCGGCGCCAGCGGAATCGGGCTGGGCATGGCCCGCGCATTCTTGGAAGAAGGGATGAAAGTGGTCCTGGCCGATTGGAGCGAGGAGCATATCGCCGCGGCGAAAGAGGGGCTTTCCGGCAATAATGCGGTGCATTTCGTGCGTGCAGACGTGGCCGATCGCGAAAGCATGCGGGCAGCCGCGGCGGAAGCGCTGGAGGTGTTCGGCAAGATCCACGTCCTGTGCAACAATGCCGGGGTGAATGGCGGCGGCAAGGCGGGCGATCCCGATTTCGAGGAATGGGACCGCGCCATGTCGGTCAATCTCGGCGGGGTGATAAACGGCACCAAGATCATCGTCCCGATCATCCGCGAACAGGGTGAAGGCGGCCATGTCATCAACACCAGTTCCATGGCGGGCATTGTCCCGCTGCCCAATCTGGGTGCCTATTCCACGTCGAAATATGCCGTGCGCGGTTTCTCGGAGAGTTTGCGCCTGCAACTGGCAAGGCAGGGTATCGGCGTATCCTGCCTGTTTCCCGGCGCCACGCGCACGGCGATCGTGCCCTTGCCGGAAGATAATCCCGGCACGGTGGATGAAGAGAACGCGCCCCAATTCCTGAAGAATCTCTGGCAGGCGATGCGCGAAGCGATTGATCCCTTCGATACGGGCAAGGCCGTGGTGGAAGCGATCAGGGAAAACCGGTTCTACATCTTCACCAATCGCGAATTTCTGGAAGAGGTAAGGCAGCGCCATCGCGAGATAGAGGATGCCTTCCCGATCCAGGATCCGCCGCCCGGAAGAATCCGGTTCGAGAGTGAGCGGGCGGAAAATGGTTCGCAATCTGATGGCGCCGGGCAATCGCCCCGTGCCGGAACGGCGCGGATAGGGCGTGGAAGCGGGCCCCCCATGCGGTGGCGGCGCAGCGCCGGGGCACGGCCCATCCCGTCAGGATGGGGGAGTTTTCCGCATGACTAAGCCGGCGCCGCTTGTCTTTTTCGACATTGCCGCTTTCGATCTCGCTGCCCAGCGCCGTTTCTACAGCGAATTGTTTGGCTGGGAAATCGGCGAGGACGGCCGTTTCTCCATCCCGGCGCATGATCCGGTTTCGGCCAGCTTGCGGGTCGAACAGCCCGGTGCTGCGCCGGTGGCGGAAAAAGTGCTCTATTTCGGTGTGGAGGACATTACCGCCGTGCAGGAAAGGGCGGTCGAACTGGGCGGTGCTGTCGGCTTCCCGCGCATGGTGGTGCCCGGCGTCGTGATCCTGGGGATGCTGGTCGATCCGGCAGGCAACCGCGTGGGCGTCGTGGAAATCAGCGATGGAGAAGTGGTGGTGCCTTCGCTGCCGGAAGGCTGACCGCAAGAATATACACAAGCCGGGAAACACCGGCAGGGAGAGGGTGAGATATGAAGACGACTTTCAGCGACGCTTTGTCGCGCATCAGCGTTCAGCCATTTCAGTGGCTGACCGTGGCGGTCTGCATGCTGATCCTGGTGGCGGATGGGATGGACCTGCAATTGCTGGGCATCGTGGCGCCGCTGGTGATGGAAAGCTTCGGCACGGACAGCACCACATTCGGCTGGGCAATGGGCGCGGCCCTGGTCGGTTTCGGCATCGGATCATGGGCCGGGGGGCAACTGGGCGACGGGATCGGGCGGCGCTGGACCCTGGCGATTGCCGCGCTGGTCTTCTCATTGGCGACAGTGGGCGCAGGCACGGCCACGGATGTGTGGCAAATGGCCGGATGGCGGCTGGTCGGCGGGCTGGGCTTCGGCGCGGCCTATGCCAATGCGCTGGCCATGGCAGGCGAATGGTTGCCTGATCGCTGGCGCCCGGTCACGGTCAGCACGCTTTCGGTCGGCACGCCCATCGGCGGCACGATCGTTGGCTGGATCGGCCCGGATCTTGCCGCTGCGCATGGCTGGGAAGGGACTTTTGTCCGCATCGGCCTCGCCACCATGGTTCTGGTGCTGATCATCGCCGCCGCCTTGCGCGACAGCCCGTCCTTCCTGCTCGCTTCCGGCAAGACTGAACGGGCACAGCGCAATGCCAAGCTGGTGCTGAAGGACGATCTGACACTGCTGCCGGAAAGGCATGAAACCGATACGGAAGACGGCCCTTCGATCGGCGTCCTGCACAAG
Organism: Croceibacterium atlanticum; assembly: GCF_001008165.2. Taxonomy (NCBI): domain Bacteria; kingdom Pseudomonadati; phylum Pseudomonadota; class Alphaproteobacteria; order Sphingomonadales; family Erythrobacteraceae; genus Croceibacterium; species Croceibacterium atlanticum. The sequence goes on from NZ_CP011452.2 coordinate 28,240, forward strand.
AGCAATGCCCGCGTGAATGCCGGGATCGCACTGGCCTTCGCGGCGGCGGCCATGGTCGCCTATTCCATTTTGAGCTGGACCACCGTGATGTTGACCCAGCGCGGTTTCACCCTGGCGGTGGCGGGCAATGCCGTGGCCTGGGCGGGCATCACGTCCATGATCGGATCGATCATTGTCGGCATTGCCATGCGCCGTTTCGGATCGAAGCCGGTCATGCTGGTGATCAGCGCGGTTCTGATGGCGCTGATGATCGGGCTGGGATCGGCTGTCGAAGGCCTGCCCGCTTCGCCGGACGCGGCGCAGCAGGCGCTGGTTACATGGTTGATCGCCGCGGCGGGCGGATTCTTCAGCGCGGCCATTGCCGGCATGTATGTGATGATGACTTATGCCTATCCGCAAAGCTGCCGGTCGGCAGGGATCGGCTTCGGCATTTTCATGAGCCGGGTCGGCGCGATTTCCGCCACGGCCTTTGGCGGCGGATTGCTGGCAGCGGGCGGGGAAAGCACGATGCCTTTCTTCGCCGTATTGACCGTGTCGGCCGCGCTGATTGCCGCCGCTGCCTTCGTGGTGGACCGGCATGTGCCGAGCCTGGCAGAAGCGGAAAGGCGGCGGCTCGCCATGGCCTAGGGGGCGGGGAAACTGCCCCGCGTGCGATTGGCATAGGCGACTAGCGACAGCATCACCGGCACTTCCACCAGCACGCCGACCACGGTGGCAAGTGCCGCGCCGCTGGACAGGCCGAACAGGCCGATCGCCACGGCCACGGCCAGTTCGAAGAAGTTGGACGTGCCGATCAGCGCGCAAGGGGCGGCGATATTGTGCGGCACGCGCCAGGCCTTGGCCGCCGCATAGGCAATTGCGAATATGCCATAGCTCTGGATCACGATCGGGATCGCGATCAGCAGGATCAGCAGCGGATTGCCCACGATCACTTCCGCCTGGAAGGCGAAGAGCAGGACGACCGTGGCCAGCAGGCCGATGATCGACCAGGGCTTCAGCCGCGCGGTGAACGCGTCCACCGCCGCTTCGTCTCCGCCATGGCGGGCGATGACCTGCCGGCGGGTGATCGCGCCTGCCACCAGCGGCACGACGACATAAAGCAGGACGGAAAGCAGCAGGGTTTCCCATGGCACTTCGATATCGGTCACGCCCAGCAACAGGGCCACGATGGGCGCGAAGGCGACGATCATGATCAGGTCGTTCACCGATACCTGCACCAGCGTATAGGCCGGATCGCCACGGGTAAGCTGCGACCAGACGAAGACCATTGCCGTGCAGGGTGCTGCGCCCAGCAGGATCAGCCCGGCAATGTACTGGTCGGCTTCGGCACTGCCGATCAGGCCGGAATAGAGATGATCGAAGAACAGCACGGCCAATGCGGCCATGGTGAAGGGCTTGACCAGCCAGTTGACCGCCAGAGTGATGACCAGCCCCTTGGGCTTGCGCCCGATATCCCGCACACTGGCAAAATCGACGCCTACCATCATCGGATAGATCATCGCCCAGATCAGCACGGCAACCGCCAGATTGACCGAGGCATATTCCAGCCCGGCAATCAGCCCGACCGTGCCCGGCATGGTCAGGCCCAGCGCGATACCGGCCATGATCGCCAGCGCCACCCACAAGGAAAGGAAACGCTCGAAGAAACCGAGCGGAGAGGAAACGGCCGGAGAGGCGGCCAATTGCTGGTTCATGGTCTTGCCTCTTTCCCGGTCAGAGGATGCGCCGGCCGCTGGAATCAATAACCTGTTCGCCGTCTTCCTTCGCGAATGCACGCATTTGCGGTCCAGGCAGCAGGTCCAGCACCTTTTCCGATGGACGACACAGTGCGACGCCCAGCGGCGAAACCACGATCGGACGATTGATAAGCACCGGATGTTCCATCATCGCGTCGATCAATCGTGCATCGGAAAGGGCGGGATCGCCCAGGCCCAAATCCGCAAAAGGCGTGCCTTTTTCCCGCAGCAATTGACGCGGGGAAATACCTGCCCGTTCGATCAGGCGTTCCAGCATAGCGCGGGATGGCGGCGTCTTCAGATATTCCACCACATGCGGTTCGATCCCGGCATTGCGGATCATCGCCAGGACGTTGCGCGAAGTCCCGCAATCGGGATTGTGGTAGATGATGATGTCGGCTGGCATGAGGCGATCCTCAGCAGACGGCCAGATCTGCGAATAGCGGTTCGCACAGATCGGCCCGCCCTTCGCAGCAATCGCGGGCGAGGAACAGCATGAGGGCGCGCAGACGGTCAATCTGTGCACGCTGGATGAAATTGCGCCCGCTTTTTTCGGATTGAACCAGCCCGGCCTTCACCAGCACGGCCAGATGGGTGGAAAGCGTGCTCTGGCTAAGGCCCATCGCTTCCACCAATTGCCCCGTCACCAGCCCTTGCGGTTCGTGGCGGACGAGCAGGCGGAAAGTGGCCAGCCGGGTAGGATGGGCCAGCGCGGCCAAAGCGGAGAGAGCGTCTTCCTCGTTCATTCCATCGGAAATACCCGATGTATTGTCGAGGCGTCAAGACGGATCGGGAAATGCCGATTGGTCAGGTATCGTAAAAGCCGGGGTGGGCCGCAGCCCACCCCGGGGAGAACTTACAGCTCGTCAACCGCCTTGCTGACGAGGATATTCACCGAAACGCGGCGGTTCTGGGCCTTGCCGGCTTCCGTGTCATTGCTGGCCAGCGGATCGGCTTCCGACATGCCGGTCGGCGTCAGCATGCGATAGGGCTTCCATCCGCAACGCTGCTGCAGGAAGTTCACCACGCGGCCGGCGCGCTTCTCGCTCAGCACCTGGTTGTATTCCTCGTCACCCACGGAATCGGTGTAGCCGACGACCAGCAGCAGGGCGTTGTCCATTGCCTCTGCCTGGTTGGCGGTGGCGCACAGATCGGCTTCGGCCTGGCGCGAAAGCGCCCATTTGCCGGTGTCGAAATGCACGTTGGTCGTGCCCTTGAGATTGTACTGGTCGATATCGCCCATCCGGCCGCGCAGGGCCTCGGTCGCCATTGCGTTCTTTTCGATCGCCACGTCATGTTCGGCGAAGCGCTGGGCCGTGCCGCCACGAATCATTTCGGCGGTTTCCAGATCGTCGTCCTTGAAACGGATCTTGCTGGCGATCAGCCCGCCTTCCCATTCAACCGTCTCCACGGTGACCGGCAGGCCGTTAAGCAGTGCATCGGCGGCCAGTTGCGTGCGGCCGAGGCCGAGGAAGCCGCCCTTGGCCTTGATCTCTGTCGCGTCGGAAACGAGAACCTTGGTCGCTTCGCCGGCCGGGGTCGTGATCTGCATTTCGCGGCCGCGGCGCGCAGAAATGAAGCCTTCCACTTCAGGACCCGCAGCAAGGCCGGTCAGGTCATCGGGAAGCGCGCCGAAGACATTGATGGATTCTTCATTCTGCGCCGTGCGCAGATTGCTGGCCGGTTCCAGTTCCTGCGCCGAAACGCTCGTCGCCGGCACGGCCAGCATTGCGGAAAGGAAAAGGGCGGTTCGTCGGGACATGATATTCACTAGGTTTCTCCTCAAACTAAATCAGCCGGCGCAGCGTGTTCGCGACCTATCGTCTACCCACCACGATGATGGTCCGACCGGCTGTGAAAGCTCCCGTCACAAGGTTGGCATGGCGTACGGCGCGCATGCCGCACGTGAACGGCCCCCGCCTGTTCATCTTGACCTTGCAGGCACATGAACGCTTTTGGCGCGATGGTTAATTAAAGGGGTGTTTCGAGCGCTCTGTGCGACGAACCGTTGTGGCCGTCGGCTGGAGGGCACCTCCTTGGCTGCGGGGTAAACCCTGCTGGCGGAGTTGAGTCCCTCCGCCCTATGCCGAGTGCGAAGCCACGGGAGCAGGAAGCGTCTGGCCGGGCTGATGCGCGGAATTGCTCCGCCGGGACTGTGTTTCAACTGTTCCAGGCGATTGGCCGACCCTGCCTGCCGGACACGAAAAACCCGCCGTCCCGGGTGGGCGCGGCGGGTCTTCGATTCGATTATGACGCGGTGCGGATCAGCGCACGCGCGGGCCGCCAAAGGGCAGGGGCGGCGGGGGACGGCGGGCGCCGCGCGGCAGCTGTGCCTGATAGGCCCGGCCGCAATGTTCGACGCAATAGGGGAAGCCGGGATTCACCTTTTCACCGCAGAAGTGGAAATCAGGCTCTCCCGGATGGCCCATCGGCCAGCGGCAAACCCGCTCGCTGAGATCGAGAAGGCTGGTCTTGTCCGCGATTTCCGGGCTCGGCTTGGCCGGCACAAGGCGGCGCGGCGGGGCCGGCGGAATCGGGGCCTGCTGGTCGCCCGGACCCTGGCGAAGAAAGCCGCCGGGGCCAACGGAAACGATACGGGGCATGTTCTGCGCGGGCCGCTGTTCTTCCGGCGGCCGCTGGACTGTCGCTTCCTGCTGCCGTGGCGCGGGTTCGGCCGGCTTCGCCTGTGGTTGCGGTTGCGGTTTGGGCGCCGGGGGCTTCGGCTTGGCGGCGGGCGGTTTGGCCGCGGCTTGTTTCGCGGTAGCGGCCTTGCCCTTGCTCGCACCCTTATCGTCATTGGACTTCACCGGCGAGGGGCGCGACTTCAGGCCAAGACGATGCGCCTTGCCAATCACGGCATTGCGGGACACGCCGCCCAGCTCTTCTGCGATCTGGCTGGCAGTTGCGCCGCCCTCCCACATCTTGGTCAGCGTCGCGATGCGTTCTTCGGTCCAGCTCATCAAAAATCCATCAATTCATCATGCGGGCGGGCCGCGCTGCATCTTGCCAGCACAGGCGAGGGCCGATAGTCGGCTCCACATGGTCGATCAAGTCCAAGCAGCAGCACCAGACGGCGCCGGCACCTCACCCGAATTTGTCGACCCCGGTACCAAGGCAGGGCGCAGATTTCCGCCCAAGGGGCAGCCCCTGATCACGGGCTTCAACCGGATCGGGCTGTGGAGTCTCTATATTAAGGAGATCCGGCGGTTTCTCAAGGTCCAGACGCAGACTGTCTGGGCCCCGGCCGTAACGACCCTGTTGTTTCTGGTGATCTTTACCGTCGCGATGGGCCGTGGCGGCCGCGAAGTGCTGGGCGTGCCTTTCGCCACTTTCGTTGCGCCGGGCCTGATCATGATGGGCATGATGCAGAATTCCTTCGCCAATTCCAGCTTCTCGCTGCTGTCTGGAAAGTTGCAGGGCACGATCATCGACGTGCTGATGCCGCCATTGAGCGAAGCGGAATTGATGATTGGCATTGTCGGCGCGGCAATCACCCGCGCCATCATGGTCGGCGGCGCGGTTGCTCTCGCCATGGCCCTGTGGCCGGGCGTCACGCTGATGGCGGCCCATCCCTGGGCGATTATCTGGTTCGGCCTGATGGGCGCCACCCTGCTTGCGCTGATGGGTTTGCTGACAAGCCTGTGGGCCGACAAGTTCGATCACGCGGCGGCCATCACCAATTTCGTGGTCGCGCCGCTTTCGCTCCTGTCGGGCACGTTCTACGTCATCGGCAATCTTGCCCCCGCTTTCCAGGCGATCAGCCGCGTAAACCCGTTTTTCTACATGATTTCGGGCTTCCGCTTCGGGTTTCTGGGTGCCAGCGACATCGGCAACAGCAACCACGCGGTGATCGGCGCGGCAGTGGGCGTGGGCGTGCTGAACCTCGCGCTAGGTTTCGTGACCTATCGCGTGCTGAAAAGCGGGTGGAAGATCAAGAGCTGACGGGGGCGCCGGACGGCGCCCTTCGTCAATGGGTCAAGCCGCGACGCAGGCGATATCGCCCGTCGGTAAAATCGTCGAACAGCTGCTGAAGGCTCGGGTGGTCGATAGGTCCGCCATCGCGATCGACCATCAGGTTCTGCTGGCTGACATAGGCGACGTAAGACGATTCCTCGTTCTCGGCCAGCAGGTGATAAAATGGCTGGTCGCGCCGCGGGCGCATGTCTTCAGGAATGGATTCGTACCATTCCTCGCTATTGGCGAAGACCGGATCGATATCGAATACCACGCCGCGAAAATCGAACATGCGGTGCCGGACGACATCGCCGATTGCAAAGCGCGCTTCTGCATGGCGCGGCGCCTTGACCTGCCGACCTGCTTGCGGAGAGAAGTATCTGGAATGATCCATATCGCCAAAATATAGAAAGCCGTGGGCGAGGGGCAAGTCTTGCACAATTCGCAATCCCCGACTTTGGTGTGAAAGTGCGCTTTCAGGGGCTTGGCAAGCCGCGTCGCTTCGGCTAACCGCCGCGCTCCCAGCCGACCGGGCGCTCGCGCCCCCATGCGCTTTCCTGCGGAGAGGTGCCGGAGTGGTCGAACGGGGCGGTCTCGAAAACCGTTGTGCCCTCACGGGTACCGAGGGTTCGAATCCCTCCCTCTCCGCCACTTAATCTGAAATTTGCGCCAAGGGCAGGTCTGCGTTGCAGAACCCCTCGGTTCGGCATTCCCGCGATAAAATTGCTCTCTCCGAGAGAACCAAGCGTTCCAGCATTTCAGCACCCTGGAAGCGGCAAATCCCGACATCGATTTCGGCTTTTTCGCCGCCAGCGTCGCCATCGGGCTCGCGAACGCGCCGTGTGTCTTTCTCGGCTTTCATGAATCATTGCGCACAGAACTGTTGACTAATCAACAAATAGCCGGTTTCTCTGCTGCATGTCCGATACACATCCCTTTGCACCGACCTTCGATCACGCCTTCACGATCTCGATCGACCTTTCCAAACCATACTGGATAGAGCCAAGCTCGCGCGGCGATACGCGGGCGGCCATCTATGCGGCGGCCGGGACGGTGGAAGGGCCGCTGCTGAATGGCCGGGTGATTCCCATGTCCGGCGGCGATTTTCCCCTGCAAAGAGGGAACGGCGTAATCGATTTCGATGCTCGCTACCTTCTCGAAGCGGATGACGGGGCCGTGATCTACCTCCAGAACCAGGGCTACCGCTGGGCATATGACGATGCCATCGCGGAGAAGATGCGCCGGGACGAGGCCGTGTCGAGCAAGGATTATTACATGCGCGTCACGCCGAAATTCGATGCGCCGGCCGGCCCGCATGAATGGATGTCGCGCCATGTCTTCGTTGGCGTGGCGGAAAAAATGCCGGGCGCCAATCGCATTCATTATTTCGTGGTGCGGTGATGGGCGGCGAGATTTTCCAGCCGATCATGCGGCCGGGCGTCGATCCGTTCAGCGCATCGCACAAGCCGCCTTTGCCGCCTGCGGATTATGCGCTCCGCCATGAGCAGGGGCTGACGATAGAGCGAAACTGCGTGATCCCGTTGCGCGACGGAACGGAGATTTTCGCTGATCTTTATCGCCCGGAAGGCGCAGAGCGGGATGTGCCGATCCTGCTGGCCTGGGGGCCTTATGGCAAGCATTCGCTGAGCAACCAGGTCTTCTGGCCGCGTTCGGGCGTCAATCCGGAATGGCTTTCAACGCTCACGCCTTTTGAAGGCCCCGATCCCGTCTGGTGGGGTGCGCAAGGATATGGCGTGGCGGTGGTGGATCCGCGCGGTGCCTGGCTGTCGGGCGGCGATTTCCATCATAATGGCCGCCAGGAAGCGGAAGATTGCGCGGATACGGTTGAATGGCTGGCGCGCCTGCCCTGGAGCAATGGCCGCGTGGGGATGAGCGGGGTCTCCTATCTGGGGGCGATCCAGTATTATGTCGCGCCGCTGAAACCGCCCGCGCTGGCCGCGATCAATGTGTGGGAAGCCTTTTCCGACTGGTATCGCGAATTCGCCTATCACGGCGGAATATTGGAAACGAACTTCCTGCCGCGCGCATCGGACAATATCAGCTATTCACTCAACCGGACGGAAAATACCTGGGAGAATGTCCGCGCGCATCCGTTGATGGATGCTTTCTGGCACAGCAAGGATGTCGATCTCGAAGCGATTACCCAGCCGGCATATATGGTTGCAAGCTGGTCGGACATGGGCCTGCACCTGCGCGGCACGATCGAAGCCTATGCCCGTATCGGAAGTGAACGGAAATGGCTCGACGTCCATGGCCAGAAGAAATGGGCGCATTATTACCGGCCGGAAAGCAGGCAGCGGCAGCTCGCATTTTTCGATCATTTCATGCGCGACCGGCCGACGGCAATCGCCGCCTGGCCCAATGTGAGGCTGGAGATCCGTGATCGCCACGGTGTGGCTGAAGAACGGGAAGAAGCCGAATTCCCGCTTACGCGTACCGAGTTCGAGAGATTGTATCTCGATGCAGGGCAGGGCGCATTGACTCGTGATTTGCCCGAGCAGGGATCGGTTGAGCAGGATGCCGTTTCCGACAAGGCGCATTTCGATATCCAATTCGATGAAGAAACCGAGATCACCGGCCATGCCAGCCTGCAATTATGGCTGGAAACGCGCGGCAATGATGATGCCGATATCTTCCTCGCCCTGCAGAAGCTGGATGCTGACGGGCAGGAAGTCGGCTTCACCTTCTATGCCTTTTTCGAGAACGGTCCCGTCTCTCTCGGCTGGCTTCGTGCCAGCCACCGGGAACTGGACGAGGAGCGGTCCCGGCCCGAACGGCCGGTGCATACCCATCTGCGTGAAGATCCCTTGCCAGAGGGTGAGCCGGTTTCGCTGGAGATCGAGCTCTGGCCGTTTTCGGTGCGCTTCGCCGCAGGTGAAACCCTGCGCCTGGTGATTGCGGGGGCGGATATCTACGAGAAGGAAGAGGGGCTGATGCTGCCTTTCGCCCTGCATGAGGACACGCGCAATCGCGGCACGCATGTGTTCCATACCGGCGGCGCCCATGCTTCCAGCCTGCTGCTGCCCTTTGTCCCGGCGAAGGACTGATTGATCACGCTCGCAGACGGTGTTCGATGCCGTCTGCGAGCGTGCATCTTCCGTCCGTCTTCTCAGCCTTGGCTGCGCGTCCGGCCGATTGCTCATGGCAATGGCGGGCTGAGCCTCTCGCCGTGTAAACCGGCGCATTGACCGAATTTCTTGCTGCACCGCATTCAAAACTGTGATTTTAGCGATGCGTTGGTGATGCGTGATTTGCCGGGCCTTGATGGCCGGCCGTGAGATCGAAAGGGCATCTGTGGACGGAAGGACCGACAAGTCTTGAAGAAACTGACAGTTTCGATCGACCCATTCGATAGCGTGTATAACAGTTTTGTGCCGCAATTCGCCGCCGCTGCGGCGGGTGCAGGATGTGAAGTGCGTCCGCTTTCGTTCCATCTCCAGCCGATGATGTCCAGCGATGTGGTCATCATGCACTGGCCTTATCTCTTCATGGGCGATGTACCGCTGACCGCTACCGCCAAGGGTTTGCTTCGGATCATGGGCGCGCGGCGGCTGGGGCGGACGCGGTTCGTGTGGGTGGCGCATAATCTGGCACAGCATGACGGCGCAGCGCGGCATCAGTTCATCCCCCGCCGCTTCATCCGGGAACTGGACGGCATCATCTACCTGTCGGAACGATCGCGGGAACTGCTCCACCAACTATACCGCGTGGCCCCCCACACGCGAGAACTTGTGACTGTCCATCCGCGCTATGACAGCGCCTTGCCGATCACGCCCTACTATCCGCCGGCGGTGGACGAAGCATGTCGATTGATGAGCTTCGGGATGATCCGCCGCTACAAGGGGCATGGCGCGTTGATAAAGGCCATGCGCGCCACGCAAGGCATGCCGGTTGAAATGAACCTGGCCGGGCGGCGCCACGATCCGGTCTATTCCCGCGAGGTGGAAGAGCAGGCGGAGGATATCGCCAATCTGCGGCTGTCACTTTCCGACGAGCGGATCGACGATGAAGAACTGGAGCGGATGATCGACGGGGCGCATGGCGTGGTCCTGCCCTACAGGGCAGTTCTCAACAGCGGATCGGCCATCCACGCCCTGTCGCGGGCGCGCCCGGTGCTGGTGCCGAATCTTGGATCCATGCCGGAATTGCAGCAGAGCTTCGGCCGTGAATGGGTCCACCTCTATGATGGTGAACTCTCCGGAGAAGACATAGCCCGTTTTGCTTCTGCTATCCGGCAGATTCCGGCAGGTGCACGGCCGGATATGTCCAACCATGGATGGGACAGGATGTCCGCCGACCTCAAGGGCTTCTTCGCCGAAATCGTCTGACGGCAGACCGGGTGCCTGCGCTGGATGGCAGGGTTGGGGCGAAGGCGCGGGAAGTGCGCGAAACAACAATTTGCACGCATTCTGCAAAGCGCCGCAGCCGGCGATTGCCTATCACTATGGACGTATCGCGGCAGAAAGCCCGGTGCGGCGCAACCGGTCATCCGGTGGAGAGGCTCTTGCCTTCATCCTCATCCGGCGTAACGTGTTTGTGCACCGCACAATAACGGGTCCAACCTAAACGAGGTGACATAATGACGCTTCTCACCGATCAGTTCTTCGACAGCTTCGCCAGCTCGGTAAAGCCGACGGAAGAGGCGGAAACGCTTCCGCCCGAAATCTACACCAGCGAAGAATTCTTCCGCTTCGAAAAAGAGGCGCTGTTCTATCGCGAATGGCTGTGCGTCGGGCGCCAGGAATGGGTCAAGGAAGCCGGCGACTATTTCACCGCCACCCATGCGAACGAACCGATCATCGTCACGCGCGACCGGGATGGTAATTTGCAGGCCATGTCTGCCGTGTGCCAGCATCGCGCCATGCTGGTGGCCGAAGGCAAGGGCAGTGTCCGCAGCTTCGTCTGTCCCTATCACCACTGGACCTACGATCTCGACGGGCGCCTTGTCGGCGCGCCGGCGATGACCAAGACCTGCAATTTCGACAAGGCGAAGAACAGCCTGCCGAAACTGAAGGTCGAGGTCTGGCAGGGTTTCGTCTTCGTCAATTTCGATCCGGAAGCGGAATCGCTGATTCCGCGCCTGGCGCCGCTGGATGCGGTGGTGGCCAATTACGGGCTGGAGGATCTGCGCGGCACCGATCCGATCGTTGAGGAATTTGCCTGGAACTGGAAGGTCCAGTTCGAAAACAACAATGACGGTTATCACGCCAGCCGCCTGCATCACGGCCTGCATGACTATATCCCCAGTTCCAAGGCGAGCTTCCCGGAAGTTCCGAAGGGCACGGCCGGATATTACCGGCTGAACGGCACGCTGCACAAGAATGCCGCCTTCAACCCGACGGAAAAGGCGCTGTTCCCGGTTTTCCCGAACCTTTCGGAGGATGAGCAGAACCGTCTGCTGTTCGTGAACGTGCCGCCCAGCCTGTCGCTCGTGATAACAAACGACGTGGCGATCTATATCATTATGGATGCCAATTCGGCGAATACCCACAATGTGACGTTCGGCAGCCTCTATATGCCCGAAGCGATGGAGGATCCGCTGTTTGAAACCAAGGCGAAGGTGACGGCGGATTACACCAATTCCATCTTCGCGCAGGATCTGCACACGGACCTTCTGATCCAGCAGGGCCTCGGGTCAAAATTCGCGCCGCGTGGCCGCTATAGCTGGCAGGAAGATGCCCAGCGCCAGTTCAATGTCTGGCTGGTCGATCGCTACATGTCCGAATGGAATCGCCGCCGCGGCCCATCCGCCCCGGTAACGAAACTGCACGCTACCTCCTGAGTTACCTCCCTCCAGCCGCCCGCCGTTTCATCCCTCACCGGCGGGCGGTTGGAAAATCAAAAGATTGTTCGCCAGACAGACAGCCCCCGCGCTGCCGCCCCTGTTAGCTCCGGAATCAGCACTCCGAGAAGCTTTTACCAAAGGGGCTTAGATGACGAATTCTCTGATTTTCTTCGATATTCCGTCGGACGATCCGAATGCCGCCGGCGAGTTCTACGCCGAGGTCTTCGGCTGGGAAAACGATCCCCGTCCGCTCGGCAAATATCACCGCATGGTGCCCGGCGGCTTCTTCAAGAAGAAGGACGGGACCGACAGCGAAATCGGCAATCTGCACATGGGCATTTCCAATGTCGCGAATGTCCGCCCCAATCCGAATCCGGAAGGCGTGGAGCCGCGCTTCATTGCGAAGGAAGGCCGCGGGCCGCGTATCTGGGTGCTGGTGGGTGATGATGATACGCCCGAACGCATCCTGGAAACGGCCGAGAAGCTGGGCGCCGAAATCCTCTGGCGCAACCATTATTGGGCCGAATTCAACGGGAAGAATCACTGCTTCCGCGACCCCTGGGGCAACGAGATCCTGCTGTGGGTGAAGGGCGGGGAAAATCCCGAGATTCCTGACGATTACACCAGGGAATAAAGCGTTGGTGCGGCGGGGTCCGGCAGGCGCGCAACAATATCTTGTGCGCGTACATGCAAGACCGCGCCGCTCCCCCTCCATAGCGTGAAGTCGTTCCTTCAAGGGTCTGCAACAGAACCAAGCGCATGATAACCAAAACAAAAATAACTGCCGCGCAATCGCGGTCCAGCCTCGGGGCGAAAGGGCTTTTCCGATGAGCCGCCTTCCGGTCGTATTTTACGGGCATGGCAGCCCGATGGTCGCTCTGGAAAAGAGCGACACCACCGCCGCCTGGAAAGGCATAGCCGACAGGATCGGCAGGCCGAAGGCGATCCTGTGCATTTCGGCGCATTGGCAGACGCGGGGAACCGCGGTCACGGCCATGGCCCAGCCGCGCACCATTCATGATTTCGGGGCTTTCCCGCAGGCCCTGTTCGACATGCAATATCCCGCGCCGGGCGATCCGGAACTGGCGTTTCGCGTGCGCGAATTGCTGGATCCGATGCCTGTCGGGCTGGATGCGAACTGGGGCCTGGATCATGGCACATGGACTGTGCTGTGCCATGCCTATCCGGAGGCGGATATTCCCGTCGTCCAGCTTGGCATGGATGTGGCCAAGACCCCGCAACAGCATTGGGAAGTCGGCCAGGCGCTGCGCCCGCTGCGCGATGAAGGCGTGCTGATCATGGGCACGGGCAATATCGTGCACAATCTGCCGGCCATGGACTGGGATCATCCGGACGCGGACCCTTATCCGTGGGCGGACCAGTTCAACACCGCGATGCTGGATGCCGTTGTCGAAGACCGGCCGCAGGCGGTGATCGATTACGAAACGCTTGGCGATGCGGCGCGGCTTTCCGTGCCGACGCCCGATCATTTCTGGCCGCTGCTTTATGTCCTGGGTGCGCGCCATCCGGGCGAGGCGGCTGAGCTCCACCCGAATTTCATCCATCACAAGTCGCTCGGGATGACCAGCATCCTGATCGGTGCCGAATGACGCTTGCGCCGTCGGCCTTACAGTCCACTATCAGGGGAAAGACATGGCGTTGATCTGTGACCACGGTTTGCGGCGTGCGGAAGTCCAGCCGCGTGCCCTGCATTATCTTCGGGCAGTACCCGAAACGGTTCACTGGGGCTTCTTCTCGCCCGAATTGAAGCCGGCCCTGAGAGTGCAGAGCGGCGACCTGATTCAAGCGCAGGCAGTCACGCATCACGCGGGCGACGATCCCGAATTGATGTTCGACGAGGATATCCAGCGTATCTTCACCGAAATCGATCCGTCCACCCGCTCACCCGGCGTGCACATCATGACCGGCCCGATCTATGTCGAGGATGCGGAGCCGGGCGATATGCTGGAAGTCCGCTATTTCCAGATGACGCCGCGTTTCAATTACGGCTGCAACCTGCAGGCGAACTGGGGCCATCTCTACCAGGAATTCGGCGAGACGGAACGCGTCACCATTTACGAGCTGGACCCGAATGCCAATACGGCGCGGGCGCTCTATGCCTATGACGTGGAAGAGAAATATCTCACGCCAGGGCGCATCACCCACTGCCCGGCCTGCGATCGTCAGCCGGCTCTGAAAGGTGTCACCATTCCCGCTCGCCCGCATCTGGGCACCGCCGGCGTGGCCCCGGCAGTGAACGAACCGATTAGCACGATCCCACCGGGCGTGCATGGCGGCAATATCGACAATTGGCGGATCGGCGCGAATTCGCGGATGTATTATCCGGTGCAGGTGAAGGGCGCATTGTTCTCCATCGGCGATCCCCATGTCGGCCAGGGCGATGGCGAGATCAGCGGTACCGCGATCGAAGCGTCGCTGGACGTGCTGTTTCAGGTGATCGTGCGCAAGGACTTCGAATTCCCGTCTCCGCTGCTGGAAACGCCCGATCACTGGATCGTCCACGGTTTCGGCGATGATCTCGACCAGGCCATGAAGGGCGCCTCGCTCGACATGATCAAGCTGCTGAATGAACAGCAGGGGCTGTCCAGGACAGATGCCTATTCGCTGATGAGCGTCGCCGCCGATTTCGGCGTCACGCAGGTCGTCGATGGCACGCAGGGCATCCATGTGAAGATCGACCGCGGCATCTTTCCTGCCAAGGGCAGTGTAAAGGATCCGGAGTGAGCCAATGAACCAGGCCGCACCCGCCGATGGGGCGGCCTGGTCGTTCAATGCGGCCTGCCTGCCCCTGGGAGAACGGGCAAGCGCATGGGCCGGTGCCATGCGCCGCCTCCATCTGCCATTTGCGGAACCGGCGCGCGATGCCGGGGCGGAAGGCACGGTTACGGCCGTGACGACGCCGATGGGCTTCGAATATGCGCTGGTTTCGGGCGGCCCGCAGATCATCGCGGGGCGCACGCCAGGGGCAATTCCCGGCTTGTGGCTGGGATTGCTGATCGAAGGCTGCGGCAGGCTGGAAGTCGGCCAGGAGACAGTTGATCTTTCACCGGGAATGCTGATTTACGGTGCGACGGGCGTCGATGCCGCATTGCGGTTCGGCGGCCCGTTCCGCCAGCTCTTCGTGCGTATTCCCAAAGTGGCGATCGACACCAGGCTTCTGGCGCCGGTGGATGAACGCGTTTCCATCCTCGAACCCGAAACGCTTTCCAGCCACGCCTTGCTGGCCCTGCTGCACAGCCTAGCCGGTTCTCTGGATGCAAAACACGCCGGGGATCACGGGCCGGTTGAAAGCGCCCTGATCGAATTGCTGGTTCCGGCGCTGGCCCAATCCGGCGGGCCGGCGGCGCAAGGGGGCATGGCCGGGCAGCGTGCGCGCCAGTTTGAACGGGTATGTCGCGCCATCGAAACCCGGCTGGGCGATCCGGATCTCAGCGTCCGGTCGGTCGCCGCGGGGGAGGGCGTTTCCGTCCGTTATCTGCAGCAGCTATTCTCCAAGTTCGGCCAGACCGTGATCGGTTATATCAAGGCCCGCCGGCTGGAGCGCGCGCGCGCGGAATTGCAGAGCCCGCTCCATGCCCAGCTGAGTATTTCCGAAATCTGTTATCGCTGGGGCTTCAGCCAGTCGGCCCATTTCAGCCGCGCCTATCGCGAACGCTATGGCGAGGCGCCCCGCGACACCCGTAATCGAGCCCGTGCCACCGGCGAAGTGCATTGAGGCGCGTTGCCGGACAATCCAGCCTGCGCCCAAAGGCAAGATTTGCAGGGGCGGGCTGGCTTACTATCCTGTCAGTCCACTCTCCGAGGAAACAATTCCATGACGTATGATGTGCTCGATGTCCGCCCGATGACGAAGCGGATCGGCGCGGAAATATTTGGCGTCGATCTGAACGAACCGCTTGATGAAAAAGTGGTGGGCGAACTGCATGAAGCACTGATGGAACATCAGGTGATCTTCTTCCGCGATCAGAATCTGGAACATGAAGGCCACAAGCGTCTCGGCCGCTATTTCGGCGACCTTGCGCTGCATAGCGGGGTTTCCGGGCTGGAGGATCATCCCGAAATCGTGGCGATCCATGCGGATGCGAACAGCAAGTTCGTGGCCGGGGAAGATTGGCATTCGGACCTGTCCGAAGATGCCGAACCGCCAATGGGCAGCATTCTGTATATGCACACGGTCCCGCCGGCAGGCGGCGATACGCTGTGGTCCAGCATGTATGCCGCCTATGAAGCGCTATCGCCTGCGATGAAGGCGTTCCTTGATCCGCTTACGGCCGTGCATGATTCCAACCACATCTATCGCGAACTCTTCCCCGATGTGGAAAAGACCTATCCGCGCAACACCCATCCGGTCGTTCGCACCCATCCGGTGACCAAGAAGAAATGCCTGTTCATTTCCAAGTCGAAGACGACGCGGATCAATGAATTGTCCAAGGAAGAAAGCGATGCCGTGCTGACCTTCCTGACAGAGCATGTGAAGAACCCGAACTTCCAGGTTCGCTTCCGCTGGCAGCCGAATTCGGTGGCCTTCTGGGACAATCGCTGCACGCAGCATTTCGCCACCTGGGACTATTTCCCGGAAACGCGTTCCGGCTTCCGCGTCACGATCGCGGGTGACAAGCCTTATTGATAAAAAAATGGCCGGGTGATCCCCGGCCATTTTTCTTTGCGAAGGCTGGTGTCTGCTGCCGATCAGGCGGTGAACAATTCCTTGCGGATCACCGCATGGGCGCCCCAATTGCCGTTGGCGACCTGACTGATGCCGAAATCCACGGCAACTGACAGCAGGGAAATCGCCTCGTCCTCGTCCAGATTTTTGGTCGTCATCAGGAAACGGCGGGCCTTGCGGAATGCATCGCGCATGGCGCTGTCGATGGATGCGGTCTTGTAGACCTCGCTTTGCGCATCCTCGCCCAGTTCCATCAGATAATCCGGATGGCTGAATCCCAGGATCACCCATTCAGTGTCCGTTTCGATCAGCGGGTAATCCAGATCGCGCAACTGGCCCTGCAATTCGCCTGCGGGATGGCGGATCACCTGGATCAGGGCCGTCATCGAACATTCGATAGCAGTCCCGCAAAGCTCGGAATCACCCTGCGAGGCATGGGGATCGCCCAGTGACAGCAGGCCACCTGCGACCTGCACGGGCAGAAACACGCTCGATCCCGGGCCGGTGCGCCAATTGTCCAGATTGCCGCCAAAGGAACTGGGCGGAATGGTATCGACCGGGCCGGCATGGGCCGGGGCGAGGGCGATCACGCCGAAATGCGGGCGGATCGGAATTTCCACGTCGCGCAGGATGTCATATTTCCGCTCGATCGTTTCGGGATCGACCGGCACCCCTGGATAATCGTAACGGTCATGCACGATGCCATAGGGATCGGTCTGCGGCGTCCAGCGATAGGAATAGACGGCATGGGCTGTCGGCATACGTTCGCTGCCGGTTTCCACCTCGTAAATGGTCACCACTTCGCGCTTCGGCTGCGTCAGCAGGTCATTATACTGGAAGCCCCAGAACGTGGCCGCATTGCTGCCGAAAGCCTTGCCCTGGAAGCGGGGATTGCAGCTGCGGCGCGGTTCCAGGCTGAGGATCCTGACCTCGATAATGTCACCCGGCTGCGCGTCCGTGATCGCGATGGGGCCCGTGCAGATATGTACGCCGAAACCTTCGCCCGCGCCGCGGCCAAGGGCGCTGGCATCCATCGGACCGGCGCCGCGGCGTTCAACGGCCTTTCCATCCTTGTCCCAGTGATAGACGCTCTCCGCGCCTTCATCTCCCTGGACCATCCGTTCGGGATCGTCATTTGCGTGGTGGGTCAGCGTTTCCACTGTCACGAAATCGCCGGAACGCACGGTTATCGCAGGCTTTATCAGCGAGCTGAAATAGCCCCAGTGCACTGTCTTCGGGCTGACCGGCAGGTGGTGATGCCGCACGGTGCCTTCATCCGACATGGGCAGGGCAACAACGGGTTCCAGCGTGCCGAGATCGGTTTCTTCCAGCCTTTCTTCCGCATCGCCCGATCCGCGCTTGCTTGCCTGGGTCGGCCGGCCGCGTCGCAGCGTCTCGGTGTTTTCCGCCTCTTCGCTGGGCGGCATCTTGCGATATTCGCGCGGAGACACGCCATATTGTTCGCGGAAGGCGCGGCTGAAGGAGGCGGAATCGTTGAAGCCCCACTGAAACAATATGTCGGAGATGGATTTCTGCGCGTGCAACGGACTGCGCAGGTCCAGCCGGCAGCGTTCCAGCCGCCGTACCTTCACATAATGGCCGAAACTGTCATCGATGGATTCGAACAATTTCTGCAGATAGCGCGGGGAAATGCCGTGCTCGCTGGCCACTTGCTGATAATTCAGGTTCGGATCGGAAAGGCGCATCTCGATC
Organism: Croceibacterium atlanticum; assembly: GCF_001008165.2. Taxonomy (NCBI): domain Bacteria; kingdom Pseudomonadati; phylum Pseudomonadota; class Alphaproteobacteria; order Sphingomonadales; family Erythrobacteraceae; genus Croceibacterium; species Croceibacterium atlanticum. Next base: position 46,136 of record NZ_CP011452.2, read on the forward strand.
GTCTGGAAGATACGTTCCAGCAGGGCTGCGCGCATACCGGCCGCACCGCCCAGCGCGCGCGAGGGCGCATCGCTCAACAGGCTGGCCAGCAGGAATTCGGGCAGCGCCAGTTCCACCGGCCGCAGATCCTCCTGCGTGACTTCGCTGCCCATTTCGCCGATGGACCGCAACATACCGGACAGAACACGGGCGGGGCCGCCTTCCACCGCCAGATGGCGTGGTTTTTCCGGCAGGGGAGCCTTCAGCCGCTGGTCCAGCGAAGCTGCGGGAATATTCAGCAGCAGGATGCGGTGATCCGTGGTGAGTTCCAGCGAGAGCGGCGTTTCGCCCCGGCCGCAGACCATGTCGCCGTCATTCAGCGATATTGTTTCGGAACCGCTGCGCGCCACGCCCGATCCGTCGAGCAGAACGACCAGCCACAGACTGCCGGGCGCATCGCGGAAATCCACGCCATATTCCTGCGCAGTGCCGACAATGCGGACGAAGCCCATGCCCGCATCGCTGCGAAACTGGATCAGCTCGCCGTAGAGATTGGCCTCCTCCGCCGCCTCCAGCGTAATCGACACGCGTTTGAGGGCGAAGCGCCAGGAATCGCGGCGCTGTTCCTTGGGATAGGCATTGGTTGTGAAACGCAAATGGGCACTCTTGACTACAAGCTCAGGTCCCCCGACGCCCTAATAGCAATCCGGGCCGGGAAGGGAACTCCTTCCGTTGAAGAGGGACGAAAAGACGCCGTCAGAATGGCGTGTCGTTGCCACCATAGACGGAAGATGTCTCATTCCCGGACAGGCCACTATCGTCCCGGCCGCAAATGGCAAGCATGGTCAGTGCATAGACCAGTGCGCTGCTGGCCATGTCTTCCGGTGTCGGCCTCCAGCGCGGCATTCCCGTAGTGACTGCGGGGATGCCGTGCATGTTGAACACGTTCTGGTCGCGCCACATGCTCGAATAGACCGGATGGGCCCGTTCCAGCGGGGCGCCGCGGGCAAGCCGGGTCGCCGCGTCGACCGCGCCGGAAAGAGGCGCTACTTCCTGCGGCCTTGCCTCGAATCCGTGACGCACGACCACGGGTTCGACATCGAAGCTCTGCACATCGACATCGCGCATGGCGGCGGTGATGCGGTGATAGGCGTCGGCCGATTTCTGACCGGGGGCGAGGCCGACTTCGACATAGAGGGCGCAGACTTCTGTCCCGGCGCCATAATCGGTCGGCATTCCCGCACGAACGGATGCGATCTGCACTTTTGGCTGGGACAGGCCGCCCGGCGTTTCATGCGCGCTTTCGGCTTCCCAGCGCCGGCCGAAGCCGTGCAGCGCTTCGATCACCGGGCCCAGCCGGTAGATCGGATTGGGATGCCCGGAAACCGATTCCGGCGTTTCGAGGATGGGCGTGAACATCCCCGAGCCAAAGATACGCACGCGGAACACGGCATAGCCGCATCCCTGCCAGGTGAGGCCGAAATCGGTGCCTTCCGCGGCAATCGCATAATCCGGCGCGACGCCGCCGTGATGGAACAGATAATGGGCGCCGATATCCTTGCCCAGATAATCGATCCCTTCGAACTCCTCTATGGGTTCGGGGCCGATTTCACCCGGACATGCGGTGAGCCAGCATTTGCCGGCCAGGCCGATCCCGGCCTTTTTCAGCGCCTTTGCCGCGATCATGAAACAGGACATGGGCCCGCGATCATTGGAAATGGGATAGCCGCGCAGACGGCCTTCCTCGTCCTTCCAGCACTGGGTCCATTCCGGATCGCGCAGGGTCGTTTCCTTGTAACGGAACTTGTCCTGCGAATAATCGCCGCTGGGGCTTTCCGTATCCAGATGGGCGGTGAAGAGGAGATTGGCGCCAACGCCGCTGCCGCCATATTCACCGATGATATTCGGCCGTTCGGGTGTCGCTCCGCAGCGACGGGGCTGGAAACCTTCGCGGTCCATCCAGTCGAAGACATATTGCGCGGCTTCTGCCTCTTCCCGGCTCCGGCTGGGAATGTTGCCCAGTTCCAGTGCCAGTTCGACCAGTTCGTCCTGGTCGATTGCGGCGGCGATGGCGGCGCGCTCCTGCTCGCTGATCGGATAAGGGGCCTTGGCGGGATCGGCGAAAGGCACGCCGGCATTTGTCGTATTTTCAGTCATGATTCTATTCAGCCGGAACAGGCTGGGCATCCACGATATCGGCCGGTTCCTGCGGCGGGCGCATTCCGAACAGGGCCACCAGGAAGATGAAGCCCAAGGCTGCGCAGCCGATAAAGACCAGCGAGAAACTGCCCGTATCGTCGCGGATCATGCCGCCCAGTGCAGGGCCGACAGCCGCCGCGGTCGAGATCAGGCTCATCGTGGAATAAAGTTCGAGATTGGAACGCTTGCCGAACAGGTCCAGCAGCAGATTGGCCGTGCTGACATAGCTGAAGCCGAAACCGATACCGAGGCCGATGATCGCAACGGCGACGGCCAGCCAGCTGCCCCCGGCGACCAGCGCCAGCACGCCCACAACGGTCGCGCCCAGCGAGATCATGGTCAGCTCCCGCGCACCCAGCTTTTCACCGGCGACACCGGCACCCATGGATCCGGCGGCGCTGATCAGCGCGATTGCACTCATGGCCGTGGCGGCGCCGCCCATGGTCAGGCCCGTTTCGGCAAGATGCTGCACGGCGAAGCCATGCACGGTGGTGTTGATCAGCAGGAACGCGGTGTAGGCGCCCACGACGATGTAATATTGCACGGTGCGCAACGCATCGCGGGCGAGCCAGCCAGCCTGCGGTGCCGCGGGGCGGGCGGTCTTGTCATCCGTCAGCAGATCGCTGCGATTGCGCGTCACGATGGCGGCGAAGATCGAGAGCAGCATGGAGGAAACAGCAGCACCGGCCCAGTAATAGCGCCAGTCGCCGGCGATTTCCTGCGTGGCGTAAACGATCAGAGGACCGGCAACTGCACCCAATCCGCCGGCGGTGAAATAAATGCCGATCGCAGTGGATGCCCGCTGGAAGGAGTGGGAGATCACATTGACCGCCGTAGTGGTCCCACAAAGCGAAAATCCGATGCCGAGGAAGATCGTGCCGATGAAATAGGAATAGGCCGTCTGTGCCATGGCCATGCAGCTGAAACCGATCAGCAGGATCACGCCGCCCAGAAGCATGGTCTTTGCCACACCGATACGGCGAATGGCGATGGCCGGGGCAAGACTGGAAAGCCCGCAGGCAACGCCGAGAAATGTAAAACCAAGGCCAGCAACGGCCCAGGCCCAGCCCAATTCTTCAACCATATAGGGAAGAACTACGCCCAAGCCATTGAACGTGCAGGCATTTAACACGAAGAATAGCAGGCTAAGCGCTGCCAAGACGAGATATTTCAGTCGTCCGTCAAATACCATTGCCCGACTCGTTCTGCTTTGACCCTATGGTCATGGAATATGTGGCCGGTACTGCAAGCCGTCTTGATTGCCGGCGCACAGCCTCTTGGCAACGCGATTTCGTCAATGTGCCGCCACGCCCGCGGTTTCGGGCAGGGCAGGATCCATCCGATAGGCGGGAAGAAGGAACAGCAGCAGGCTGCCCAATGCCATCACCGCGATGCAGACATAGATCGCGCCGCGATAGGTTCCCTGGCTGTCATAGGCGAGGTCCAGCAGGACGGGTGTAATGCCCTGTGCCGCGATGACGCCCGAATACATGACGCCGATGATCGTCCCGAAATTCTTCAACCCGAAATAACGGGCGATGAAGAAAGGCAGCGAGCCGAATTGCGAACCCAGCGCAATGCCAAGGCAGACTCCGCCAATCAGCAGCAGCATGGTCGATTGCCCGAATTCGAGCAGGAGCAGGCCGAGAATGGCGAGCCCATACATCGGCACGACGACTTGCGGCCCCTTGGTCCTGTCGAGAATTCTCCCGGTGGCGATCTGCCAGATCGAGCCCACCAGGGCAAAAATGCTGACTACCGCCGTGCCCGTCGCAAGGCTGAAGCCGCGATCGCCCAATATCGGCACGACATGGCTGAGAACTGCGGTGGAAATGCCCCCGCCGGCAGCGATTGCGATCATGATCAGCCAGAAAATGGGCAGGCGGACGGCTTCTGCAAGGGAAAGCCCCTCTATCGCCCTGGTGCCGCTGCCCGTTTCTTTCCCGGCAGATCCGGGTGCGTCTTTCAGAAGGAAGAAGAAGATCGGGAAGCCGACCAGCAGGATGACCGCCGCAATGCCCACATAGCCTGCGCGCCACCCCTCTCTGGAAACCAGCACCGCCGCGAGGATCGGGATGAGCACGGCGCCCAGGCCGTTGCCGAGACCGGCCGTGACGCCCAGAGCCGTACCGCGATTTTCGTCAAACCATTCCGCCACCAGTTTCGAGAAGATGGCCGTGGCCGGCAAGGCGCCGAAAATGCCGATTGCCAGATAGGTGAGATAGAACTGGAACAGGCTTCCGCTGGTCAGTGCCAGCGCACCAACCGACAGCGCGAGCAGGGCATTGCCCGCCAGGATCATCCTGCGGGTCCCGTGCCGGTCCGCATATCGCCCCGCGAGCGGATAGACGATCGCACCCGTGAGCGCGAGGATCGCCAGCACGAGCGAGATGCTGGCGCGGCTCCAGCCGAAACTTTCCGAGAGTGGGACAAGGAACGTCCCGAATACGGCATGGACGGTGGCCGTGGTGGCCAGCGCGCTGCCGGTCGTGGCGGCGATCAGGATGCCGAGCTTGTCACGCCTGCTCGCCGCCATTGCATTCATGCTGACCAGGCTTCCCTGACTGCATCGCTGTTCGTCAGTATCGCGCAATTCTTCGCCAGAACTTGCAGCGTGTGATTGTGCAGGTCCGCGTCATAGGCGGCGCAGGCATCTGCGACCACGAAGACATGAAAATCACGATGGAAGGCGGCGCGAGCGGTCGAATCCACGCAGCAATCGGTGCTGAGGCCCGTCATCACGACCGTATCGATCCCGCGATCCCGCAATTGCTGTTCCAGATCCGTGCCGTGGAAACTGTCGAACATCAGCTTGTCGATCTCGATATCGCCGGCTTCGGGCGAGACGCGATAGTAATCGGCCCCGCCATCCGCCACCCGGCAGATCGCTTCGCCGCCGGGCTGGCCAGTGCGCGCCATATAGGTTTTCAGCGCGTTGGAATCCGTTTCCGGCGTGGTGACTACCCGCATGAAGGCGACTGTCGCCCCGGCCTTGCGGGCCGCGGCGATCAGTTCCTCGATCCGGTCGATCGCCTCCTCCGCGCAGGCCAGATCGACGCCGACCCGGCCCAGCAACCCGTCCGGCGCGGCGAAATCCTTCTGGATATCCACCACCACCAGAGCCGTGCGTTCAGGCACGATCATCGGCGGAAGCCCGGCCGGATCGACCATCGGCAATTGCGCGGCAGACGCCTCAACCATTGACCGGAGCCTTGCCGGGGAAGCTTTCACGCAGCGCAGGCAGTACGGTTTCGGCGAAGATCGGGATGTCCTTGATGTAATCCGGGAAGATCAGCATCAGGCCGTCCGTGCCGGAAACCTCGAACAATTCGGTCAGCTTTTCGGTCACCGTTTCGGGCGATCCGATGACATGCGGCGTCATGAAGCCGGCACGGCTCTTGCGCGTGAAGTCGTTTTCCTTGCCGATTTCGCTGTCGAGGAAACCATAAGCGCGCATCATGCCGTGCAGAGCACCTTCGTCGAACCCGTCGCGGATATTCTGCGCGAAGGCTTCCGCCTCGGCATCGGTTTCACCGATCACCGGGGTCATCATCGAATAGGTGCGGATGGTCTTGCCGATTTCGGCAGCCGCTTCCTTGGCCGCTTCGCTGGCCTTCTTCAGTTCTTCCGGCGTGCCGCCCGAAAGGAAGATCGCGTCGGTTTCCTCTGCCGTGAAGCGCATACCCTTCTTGGAAGTGCCGGCGCAGACGATGAAGGGGCGGGTGGAAGGCTTGGGCTGCGAACGGCAATCTTCCAGCGTGAAATACTTGCCGTGCTTCGTCACCGAATCCTCGGTCCAGAGCGCCTTGATCGCCTGGATCCATTCATAGGCAAGATCATAGCGCTGGTCGTGATCGACATCGTCGCGCCACGCGCCCATCTGCGCGAATTCATCCTTGTAGGAGCCGGTGACGACGTTCAGCCCGGCGCGGCCATGGCTGATCTGGTCCAGTGTCGCCGTCATCTTGGCGACCACGCCCGGATTCTGCAGCAGCGTGTGGACCGTGCCCCAGACCTTCACCCGCTTGGTGGCTTCGGCAATGGCCGCCACGGTCATGTAGGAATCGAGCTGGTAGTCCCAATGTTCGGTTTCGCCGCCGAAACCGCGATATTTCGCCATCGCCATCGCGAAGTCGAGGCCGTGCTTTTCCGCCAGCACGGCTGCATCGCGGCAATAATCATAGGATCCGTCGATCTTCGGCTTGTTCCTGGAAAGAATCCAGCCGCCATTGGCGATGGGCAGGAAAACGCCCAGATCCTTGGCTCCGGTGTCGGAGGGCAACCCGAAAGGCGTGTGGCTTTGCTCGGTCATGTTTCACGTATCCCGTCTTGTGCGTTGGCTACGAATGTATTGGCAAGCGCCGCCCATTCTTGACTGCGCGCGCATATTATCTTGGTCAGCTGGCCTCACTCGTTGCGGCGAGGAACCGATCCACGTCCGATCGCGTGGGCATGGCGGGTATTGCGCCATGTTGCTGCGTGCACAGGGCCGCTGCAATATTGGCGAGGGGGAGCGCATCCGCCACTGCGAGCCCGCCATCGATCAGCGCGGCCAGCGCGCCGGTGAAACAGTCCCCCGCGCCGATCGTATCCACCGGCGTCACCTTCGCGGCGGGAACGTGGAGTTCATCGTCCATGCGCACGGCCAGCGCGCCCTGCGCGCCCAGCGTTACGACGACTATCTGATCGGGCCGGCTTATCAATCCGCGCGCGGCACGCGCCCTGTCCGCATGTGACAATTCGCCATCAAGGCCAAGATAGACTGCCAGTTCATGTTCGTTCACGATCAGTATGTCGGTGTGTGCGAACAGGCTTGACGCTTCCGGTCGGGCAGGTGCCGCATTGAGTATTCGGATGCGGCTTTCCGCGCTCGGTGCCGTGAAGAAGGCAAGCACAGTTTCGATCGGTATTTCCAATTGGGCCAGCAAAATATCCGCTTCCGCAGCGGCGTATTCCACGTCCAGCGGCGCCAGCCGGGCATTGGCGCCGGAGGCAACGATGATCTGATTCTCCCCCTTCCGGTCCACCGCGATATAGGCGGTGCCGGTTGCCTGGCCGGGCAGGGTCGCGATGCCGCCCACATGAACATTGTCGGCGGCCAGTTTGCTGCGCATCCACTGGCCGTTTTCATCATCGCCGATCGCCGCGATCATATTGGTCGCAGCGCCCATTCTCGCCGCGGCAACCGCCTGGTTCGCGCCTTTGCCGCCGGGCAGGCGGCTGGAGGAAAGTGCGAGCACGGTTTCACCCGGACGCGGCAGAAGTTCGACGGACTGGATCAGGTCCACATTGATGGAACCTGCGACCTGCACGGCCATTGGGCTGCCTCCTTTGGCGAGATTTTCCGTATCGCATCAGCATGTTTGAGGCCTGTGCGGCAAGCGAGCGGGCCGTTCGTGCGCCGAGGGACAATAATTGCGGGTCTTGTTGCAAAGCGCGGCGCACAGACTCGCTTAGGGAACAGGAATGGTCGTCCAAGGAGGGGCCGCGCAATGAAGAACTGGCTGATTACCGGAATCGGGGGTGGATTGGGGCGTGAAGTTGCCCTGGCGGCGCTGGAACGCGGGGACCGTGTGTTCGGCACATCGCGCAGCCGGGAAAGTCGCGACAGTTTCGAGGCGCTGGCGCCCGGCAGGGCCTTTGCGAGCGTGCTCGACTTTTCCGATCAATCCGCGCCGGCAAGGATTGTGGCCGATGCGGAAGAACGCCTGGACACGGTTGACCTGCTGGTGAACAATGCCGGCTATGGCCTGATCGGCGCGATCGAGGAAATATCGCTGGATGATGCGCGTGCGCTGTTCGATGTGAACCTGTTTGGCGCGGTGGCGATGATCCAGGCAGTGCTGCCTTCGATGCGCGCGCGAAGCGCTGGCCATATCGTCAATATTACTTCGGTCAGCGGTCTGGCGCCCTGGGCGGGGACGGCAATCTATGGCGCCAGCAAATATGCGCTGGAATGTATTGGCCAGACGCTGGCGCAGGAAGTCGGTCCGCTGGGTATCAGGGTGACCAATGTCGCGCCCGGCGGGATGAGGACGGAATTTGCCGGCGGATCGCTGCGCGTGGCCGGTAAGAATATCGATGATTATGCGGATACGGCCCATTTCGCCAAACGATCGCTGAACGAAGGGCAGGGCAACGAGAAAGGCGATCCGGCGCGTGCCGCCGCTGCGATTATCGCCGCGCTGGAAGAAGCGGACGCGCCGATGCATCTGCTGCTGGGCGAAGATGCGCTGCATTATGCCGAAGATCAGACCGACAGGCTGCGCGCGGAAATGACGCGCTGGGATCACTATTCCCGCTCCATCGCCTTTCCGGAAGATGCCGGTGCATAAGATCGATCTGCCCGGCTGGGCTGTCGAGCGCGGACGCTATCTGAATGATTTCCATGCCATCGACCCAGCGCATACGGCGCTGGTGGTGGTGGATATGCAATCGGCCTTTCTCTCGCCGGGGGAAGCTTTCGGCAACCCTCATGCAATGGATATCATTCCGGCGGTCAACCAGCTGGCGGGGGCCATGCGCGATGCAGGCGGGCAGGTGATCTGGACCCGGCAGACCGTCAGCGACGACCCGCCGCTGGCCATGGCGCCCTGGCAATATGACATGTCCGATCCCCATGTCCGGGATGCGGTCGCCGCTTTGCGGGCGGGCGCGCGGGCGCATGATCTCCATCCCGCGATGGAGGTCGGGCCGGATGACATCGTGATCGACAAATATCGCTACAGCGCTTTCGCCTGTCCGGCGGGCGGCCTGCACGACACGCTTCGGGAACGGGGCGTGGAGATGCTGGTGATCGCAGGCACGTTGACCAATGTCTGCTGCGAAAGCACGGCGCGGGACGCCTATATGCGGGGCTACAAGGTAATCGTGGCGGGCGATGCCTGCGCTGCCGTGAGTGATGAGGAACACAATGCGGCGCTGCTGAATCTGCGGATAAATTTCGCCGATGTGAAGGACACATTCGGCATTCTTCAAATGCTCGGAAAGGAAGGTTGATACACAGATGACGGATACCCCCACTCGCGCAACGGATCACCCGGTAGAAGCGATCTTCACGCAGCGCTGGTCCCCCCGTGCTTTTGACGGCAGCACGATGGAAGAAGCCAGCCTGCTGAGCCTGTTCGAGGCCGCTCGCTGGGCGCCCTCGGCCTATAATGTGCAGCCCTGGCGGTTCCTCTATGCCCTGCGCGGCGGGCCCGATTGGGAGCGTTTTCTCGACCTGCTGATCCCGTTCAATCGCAGCTGGGCGGAAAGCTCATCCGCGCTGGTCTTCGTGATTTCTGACCGTTTCATGCGCGAGGCGGACGGGTCCCCGAAGGCGGAATCGCACAGCCATTCCTTCGATGCGGGTGCGGCATGGGCCAATATGGCGCTGCAGGCCACGCATGACGGGCTGCATGTTCACGGCATGACCGGCATCGAAATGGAAAAGGCGGAAAAGGAACTGGGCATCCCCGAAGGCTATCGCATCGAAGCGGCGGTAGCGGTCGGCAAGATTGGCGATGCCGCGCAATTGCCGGAAGGCCTGCGCGAGCGGGAGGGGCCGTCTGGCCGTATGCCGGTTTCCCAGCTGGCTTTTGCCGGGAATTTTCCGGCCTGAATGAAAAAGGCGCCGCCGCGTGTATCGCGGCGGCGCCTTTCCGTTGGCGTAATGGGCCGATCGATCAGGAGATCAGGCGCGGCACTGCCATTTCGGCAATGTGGAAATGCGCCTCCTCATGCTCCTTGCCGCTGGCCGGTGTCATGTCGCGCAGGGTGATCACGCCATTCTTGCCGAAACCGTCCACCACCGGGCGGCCCGCATCGCGGTGCAGCCACAGCCGCAGCAGGTGGCGGCGGCGCTGCGGTTCGGGGAAATCCTCGAACGATGTGCGCGCGTGGAGGGCGGCATAGTTCGACAGCCACTGGATATCGCCGGGGCGGAAATCCATTTCGATTGCCATGCCGTCTTCATAAGTGATGTCGTCGAACAGCTTGAGCACTTCGATCTGTTCCGGCGTCAGGCGCGGCACTTCCGGATAATCCTGCGCAGTCAGGATATAGAGCGATCCGGCATACATGCTGAACACGCCATCCTTCATGCTGATGATGGGCGAGGTATAGGTATTGGACGGCGCCTCGTGATCCTGCTTCTTCCAGTCCCAGTGGAAGGGTTCCAGCAAAAGCGGAGCCAGGTCCGGCCTGCGTTCGAGGATTTCGTTATAGATCTGCGCGCCGGATACCAGGCAGGATGCGCCGCCCGTCTTGGCAGGGCGCAGGCACATCAGCGACACGATATCCGAACTGTCGGAATGATAGACCAGCTTGTCTCGTACCTTGGCGGACAGGGCGGTGGGATCATCCATCGTCTTGTCCGAAGTGGCATAGACATGGTCGATCACGTCGCCCATCTGGTTCTGCCGCATCGGCTCGCCCATGTAGAGGCCGAGGATGTAATAGATCGCGGCGGATAGTGCATCGGAATAGATATGGGTGCGCAGCCCGCGGACCAGGGTGAAGCCGCGCCCGTAATCGACATCGCGCCCCCATTCCTCGATCGCATCCGCACAGGCGACGAGCGGGTAGTCTTCCTTCTTCACATAGCGAAGATCGGGATTTTCCTCGACGAAACGCTGGCCGAGCGCTTCCAGTTCGGCAATCTGTTCCTCGGAAAGCAGATAGATCCAGTCCTGCTTGGTGGATAATTCGTCCCCGCGCCATGCGGCGTCGGTCCTGACAGGTTCCAGCTCGATGATTTCGGACATGTGTTGGCGACTCCCTTGTCGTCCGGACTCGGTACGCGGTCAGACATTGGCCGGCACCATTCTGACTATGGAAACTATAATGGCGGCCCGACAGCGTCTTGGCTGTTTGCGCAGAAAACCTGTTCCGGCAACGAACCCGGAACCGGCCAATTCCGGGACGGGCGCCGCTGCGACTGTGTCTTCCAGGTGTCAGGAGCCATTCCGTCAATAAGTATTACGCCTCGCCTCAAGATCGGAAATGCGCTTGGTGGCCTTATGAAACCCGAGACGGAACCGCGGAGCATATCGCGGTCCGACATGGCGATGAGGGGACCTTGAGGTAGCAAGCCATTCAGGGGATCGTGAGACATGGTCGACAAATTCGTGAACAACAAGAAACACCTTCTGGCAGGAGTCGCTCTCGCCGTCCTGGTCCCTGGTGCCGCAGCCGCTGAGGAAGCAGCCGCGGACGAGGCCGGCACGCCGACTCTGAACGAGATCGTCATCACCGCCGCCAAGGTCGATGTCAGCATGCAGGATGCCTCGCTTTCGGCGACGGCGCTCAGCGCGGACACTCTGGCCCAGGCCAATGTGACCGACATCACCGGCCTCAACGGTTCGGTGCCCAGCCTCGTCGTCGCCCGCAGCGGCGGCGCGGAACGTATCATCACGATCCGCGGCATCGGGTCCGAAACGCCGGAAAACACCAATACCCAGCCGGGCGTGTCCTACCACGTCGACGGCGTGTATATCTTCAACTCCATTGCCGCGAATTCCGCCTTCATCGATGTGGGTCAGGTGGAAATCCTGCGTGGCCCCCAGGGGACGACTTTCGGCCAGGGTTCCACGGGCGGCACGATCAACGTCGTGTCCAAGCGGCCGGAACTGGATATCGTCACCGGCAACGCCCAGATGGGTCTTGGCAATTACAACCTGGTGAAAGCCAATGCGGCCGTGAACGTGCCGATCGGCAGCACCTTCGCCATTCGCGCCGCGGCACAGTCTTATCAGCATGATGGCTATGCCAAGGCGACAGACGTGGTCGGTGTGCAGGGCGATTATGAACTCGACGATGCCAATGATTTCGGCTGGAAGCTTTCCGGCCTGTGGCAGCCGACCGACGATTTCAGCATCTTGCTGACGACGATCCACTCCAAGAGCGACACGAACGGCCCGGCACAGAAGAACGTGCTCGATCCGGAAGATGATCCGCGTATCCTGACGCAGGATTATCCGGGCAGCTCGGTTGTCGATACCGAACTCTATTATGGCGTCGTCCAGTACGATACGGATTTCGCGACGATCAAGTCGATCACCAGCTACCAGAAGCTGCACAGCAACCAGGCCTGGGACGCGGACGGCCTGACCGCTGATCTGTTCTACGACCTGACCTACAACCCGCTGATCTATGGCGGCACGCGGTATGACCACGTCGCCGGATGGCTCAGCGATACGGAAAGCTGGACGCAGGAAGTCAATATTTCCTCCAACTCCAGCGGCCCGCTGAGCTGGATCGTGGGCGCGGTCTATCTGGAATCCACCAATGAGCAGTATGTGCTGGAATATCGCGGCAGCGATGAGGAGCTCGTGCGCCCGCTCCTGCCGCTCGACACGCCTTTTGATGATCCGGCGGTTGATGTCATTACCTATGCGGAACTGTCCTCTGTTACCCGCAAGGCATGGGCTGCCTATTTCCAGAGCACCTATGAATTCACGCCGGACTTCAGCCTGACCGCCGGCATTCGTTACAACCACGATGAATATGAAGGCGAATCCGCCACCAACAGCGATACAGCCGATTATGAATCGGGTCCGTTCCTGCAGCCGGATCCGTCCAAGGGCCTGTCGACCAATGAATGGACCGGCAAGGTGGCGCTGGAATACAAGCTGACGCCGGACAACATGGTCTATGCCAGCTTCACGCGCGGCTTCAAGCCGGGCGGCCTCAATGGCGGAAACAACTCCTTCACGCAGTTGGGTTTCGAAAACGGCATCCGTCCGACCTACAAGCCGGAAAAGGTCGATTCGTTTGAATTCGGTTCCAAGAACCGTTTCTTCGACGACAAGGTCCAGCTGAATGCCTCGGCCTTCTACTATGACTACAAGAACATGCAGTTCCTGGACGAGGACGCCATCCTCTACGGCGAAGGCACGGCCAACGCACCGGGCGCATATATCTATGGTCTTGAGCTGGAAGGCTTCTGGCAGATCACGCCGAACCTGAAATTCGACGGCAGCGTTTCCGCGCTGCGCGGCGAATTCGACGAGGATTACCTGGCCCTGGATCCGGTGGACGCCACCGAGGCCCAGAACGCTGCGGGTTATCCGGACTGGCTGTTCTGGAGCAACTACTATCCGGCCGCCGTGGCCCGCGATGCGGCGCGCGTGAACATCAATGGCAATGAAGTGCCGAAACTGCCGGATTGGCAGGGCTCGGCCGCGCTGACCTACACCAATATCGTGGGTCCGGGCGAATTCACGGCCCGTGCGCAGTTCCAGTATCGCGGCGAATTCTATTACCGCGTGTTCAACGACGAATTCTACGACGTCACGCCTGCCTATGAGACGGTGAACCTGTTCGCCAGCTACAAGCTGGACGATGCGCCGGTGACCTTCTCCGTGACGGTTACGAACCTGTTCGACGTTGACGGCGTGAATTCGCGCTTCTCGGATCCCTATGGCAGTTCCCAGGGCTTCGAGACTTATATCGCCCCGCGCCAGGCGATCTTCGCGGTCGGTTTCGAATTCTGATCGACCCGAATTAAGAGCTGACGGTGGGAAGGCCACCTCTCGCTGGGCGGGGGGTGGCCTTTTCCATGTCTTGCAACGGCGCGGCGAAGCAGAAATATCGGCACCCCAAGGCATGGTGCGTCCGCTGCTGCTTGCCGTTACGGCCCGCGCGCAATAGGACGCGTGATCGATGAAACGCACACATCTGCCCCTTAACGCCCTGCGCGTGTTCGATGCGGCCGCCCGGCATCTGAGCTTCACCCGTGCGGCGGATGAACTGGCAGTAACGCCGGCCGCGGTGGGGCAGCAGATCCGCGCGCTGGAAGATGTTCTGGGCGTGGTGCTGTTTCGCCGCACTTCCAAGGGGCTGGAACTGACGGACGAGGCCGTATCCGGTCTGGACCCCTTGCGCGAAGGCTTCCTGCGCTTTGAAGAAAGCGTGCAGGCGATGCAGGCGGGGCAGGCCAGTTCCAGCTATACGATCGCGGTTCCGCGTGAATTCTATGCGCAATGGCTGGCCCCGCGTCTTGCTTCATTCCGGCTCGACCATCCCGATGTGCGCTTCAACCTGGTGGCGGACGAGGACGCCGATTTTACTGAGGCCAATCTGGATGTCGCCGTGCGGCTGGTGGAAGGGCCGGGCGAACTGGAAGGCGTGCAGCTTGCGCCCGGCCATCGTGTTGTCGTGGCCGCGCCGGATGCCGCCGATGGCTGGATCGCATGGCCGGGTTTCCCCTTGCCGGACGGGGCGGAAGAAAAGGCGTTGTTGCAGGTTGGCAATGCCGGGCAGGCGCTCAGTTCCGCCCTGGCAGGGCTGGGGCGGGCGATCATGCCGCTGCCGCTCGTGGCCGGCGCGCTGGAGGATGGATCGCTTTCCGCGCTTGAAGGCCCGGCCGATTGCCGGCGCGCTTACTGGCTGCTCGCCCCGCGTCCGCAATGGCGGCAGAAGAAGGTCAAGGCGCTGGTCGATCACCTGGCGCAATGAGCACGCCGACATTGCAGACACCTCGCTTCATCCTGCGCGAATTGACGCGGGCGGATGCGGCTGACTTGTATCCCAGTTTCTCCGACGACGCTGTGATGCGCTGGTGGAGCCGGGGCCCCTTTTCCAGCAAGGAAGAGCTGGCCGATTGGCTCGTACCCGAAAGCGGGTGGGAAGAGGGGCGGAGCTGGGCCATTGTCGAGACGGAAGGTGGCCCCGTAATCGGCAGGCTTGCGGCCATGGATCGCGGTGACGGCATCAGCGAGATCGCATATCTCGTGGTCAGGGGCCGACATGGGGAGGGGGTCGCAAAAGAGGCGCTGGCCGCGCTGATCGACCATCTGTTCCGCACCGAAAAACGTCGCCGCATCTATGCCGATGTCGATCCGGACAATGCCGCCTCCAACCGAATCGTCGAAAAGCTCGGCTTCACGCTGGAGGGGCGGCTGCGTCAGGCCTGGACCACCCATATCGGCCCGCGCGACAGCCTGATCTGGGGGCTGCTGGCGGATGAGTGGCAGGGCATCCCCCGCTGAATCACGCGCTGCTCCGGCTTGACCGGGCGCGTCGTTCAGGTCAGTTCTCGGCCATGGCCGATATTGCACCGATCCTCGTCGCTACCGACCTTTCTGCCCGCAGCGACCGGGCGATAGATCGTGCAATGCAGCTGTCCGGCCAATTCGGCGCTCCTCTGCTGGTCTGCCATGCGCTGAAGCCCGGTTCTGCCGGCGCGAAGGACCCGCATCTTGCGGAAACGGCTCTGCGCGACGCGCTGCCCGATCCCGGCGCCGACGTGGAGATCGCCATGCCCGTCGGCCCTGCGCCGCAGGCGATTGCCGAAGCGGCGGATCTGGCGAAGGCGCAATTGATCGTCACCGGCATTGCCCATATCGACAATCCGGGCGGGCACATCCTCGGCAATACGGCCATGCATCTGGTGCGGAAGGCGAACAAACCCGTTCTGGTGGTGAAGCGCCGCGCTCATAAGCCATATCGCCGGATCCTCGCCGCCACCGATTTCTCGCCCTGTTCGCTCCATGCGCTGAAACTTGCGGCTGCCATGTTTCCCGATGCGGAGTTGCATCTGTTCCACGCCTGGCACGCTGCCCCGGGCGGCTGGTCGCAGACGGAAGATCTCGCCCGCCGGACGGAGGAGGGCGCGCGCAAGCATATGGCGGAGTTCCTGCGTGGGCCCGATATGCCGGAAGGTCTGGCAGACCGCATCACCACCCACTTGCAGCGCGGGGATTTCGGCACCGTAACGCTGGCCATGGTGGAAAGGCTTGATCCGGATCTGGTCGTGTTCGGCACGCATGGCAAGACGGGCTTCATCCGCGCCATGGCCGGCAGTTCCGCACTCGCGGCGCTGGAATGGGTGGATTGCGATGCACTGGTGGCGCGCGAACCGGTATAGGGGCGCAAGCGCTCAGCCATCGCGGCCAAGGGGTATATCGAATTGGTTGACCCCGTATCCGAATCCAACTAATGGGCCGCCTATCCGCAGGCAGGGTGAGAGCAATCCTGTCCCGCCGTGGGTAGATAGAGCTGAACATTGCCGGTGTTGTCCCGGGGCCTTGGCGAGGTAACTCGCAGGGGCCCTTCTATCGTTGGATGCCATGCATCCTGGGGCAGCCGTCAAAGTAACCCGGTGCCCTAGCGGCGCGGGTGGAGTGTTTCGAGCTCGTGCATTTCGGGGCGCCCATGTGGCGACCCATGTCTCGCCGGATTTCCGCGCTTGCGGAAAAAGGGCGAGGGGCACGACCCCGTTTTCCTTCATCCCGCCTTCCATGTGGCGCCAGCAACGGGTGAAGGGTTTGAACCCCGTTCTCGTTCGCCCTGGGTTTGTCGATAGGCCGCGCCTTGCCTTTTTCAGGTGGCGGCGTTTCGACAAGCTCAGCACGAACGGAATTGCAGGGCGCGATCCAGATCCCAACAGGTGAAGAGAAAGTATGCCGACGATCAACCAGCTGGTCCGCAAGGGCCGCCAGCCTATCAAGGCGAAGAGCAAGGTGCCCGCGATGGAGCAGAACCCGCAGAAGCGCGGTGTTTGCACTCGTGTGTACACCACCACCCCGAAGAAGCCGAACTCGGCTCTTCGCAAGGTGGCCAAGGTTCGCCTGACCAACGGGCGCGAAGTCATTTCCTACATTCCCGGTGAAGGCCACAACCTTCAGGAACACTCCGTGGTGCTGATCCGCGGCGGCCGTGTGCGCGACCTTCCGGGCGTGCGCTACCACGTGCTGCGCGGCGTGCTCGACACGCAGGGCGTGAAGGACCGCAAGCAGAGCCGTTCCAAATACGGCGCCAAGCGGCCCAAGTGATCTGTCCGGGGGACAGGCCATCCTTGAAAGATCGCAATGGGCGATTTTATCGGGGATTCAGTCCCGAGGGTTAATAGGTTCTACCCGGTGCCGCCCTGGATTCCCGCCTTCGCGGGAATGATGAAATGGGGCGGTGCGCCGGACAAGAGAAGGAATTAGCGACATGAGTCGTCGTCGTCGTCCCGAGAAGCGGGAAATCCTGCCCGATCCCAAGTTCGGGGATGTGGTGCTGTCCAAGTTCATGAACAACCTGATGTATGACGGCAAGAAATCTGCCGCCGAACGCATCGTCTATGGCGCGCTGGACACGGTGGAAGCCCGTGCGAAGACCGATCCGGTGCAGATGTTCCATGACGCGCTGAACAACATCAAGCCCGCCGTGGAAGTCCGCAGCCGCCGTGTCGGTGGTGCGACCTACCAGGTTCCGGTCGAAGTCCGTCCGGAGCGTGCGCAGGCGCTCGCCATCCGCTGGCTGATCACGGCCGCGCGTGGCCGTGCGGAAACCACCATGGCCGCCCGTCTTTCGGGCGAGCTGATGGATGCGGCCAATAATCGCGGCAATGCGGTGAAGAAGCGTGAAGATACGCACCGCATGGCCGACGCCAACCGCGCCTTCAGCCACTATCGCTGGTAAGAGGCGCGCAGGAAGTCTTCTTCCGGCCCCTTCGCCGCTTTTCCGAAAAGGGGAGTGGGGAGGGGCCGCAGGAAGGTCTTCAAGCGGTCACACTACTAACTATATGGGGTCAGCCACCCGTTAACCCGGGTCCCCAACACACTCGAGGAATTATCCATGGCCCGCGACTATCCGCTGGAACGCTATCGCAATATCGGCATCATGGCGCATATCGACGCCGGCAAGACCACCACGACCGAGCGGATCCTCTACTACACCGGCAAGTCCTACAAGATCGGCGAAGTCCATGACGGCGCCGCGACGATGGACTGGATGGAGCAGGAGCAGGAGCGCGGGATCACCATCACCTCCGCGGCGACGACCACCTTCTGGTCGGCCGAGGATGGCCAGGGTCCGAAGCACCGCATCAACATCATCGACACGCCCGGACACGTTGACTTCACCATTGAAGTCGAGCGTTCGCTGCGCGTGCTTGACGGCGCCGTGGCTGTGTTTGACGGCGTGGCGGGCGTGGAGCCGCAGTCCGAAACCGTGTGGCGTCAGGCGGACAAGTACAAGGTTCCGCGGATGTGCTTCGTGAACAAGCTGGACCGTACGGGCGCCGATTTCTATTATTGCGTGCAGTCCATCATCGATCGCCTCGGTGCGACGCCGCTGGTGCTTTACCTGCCGATCGGCGCGGAAAGCGACCTGCAGGGCGTTGTGGACCTCGTGAACAATCGCGGTATCGTCTGGGAAAATGACGGTCTTGGCGCGACGTTCAACTATGTCGATGTCCCTGCCGACCTGGCTGACAAGGCTGCCGAATATCGCGAGAAGCTGATCGAGACGGTCGTCGAGCAGGACGACGATGTCATGGAAGCCTATCTCGAAGGGCAGGAGCCTGATGCGGCAACGCTGAAGAAGCTGATCCGCAAGGGCACGCTGAACCAGAGCTTCGTGCCTGTCATTTGCGGCTCCGCGTTCAAGAACAAGGGCGTTCAGCCGCTGCTCGACGCGGTCGTGGATTACATGCCGTCTCCGGTCGATGTTCCGGCGATTCGCGGTGTGAAGCCGGACAGTGAAGAGGAAGACACGCGTCCGTCCTCCGACGATGCACCTTTTGCCGCTCTGGCCTTCAAGATCATGAACGATCCGTTCGTCGGCTCGCTCACCTTTACCCGCATCTATTCGGGCAAGCTGTCCAAGGGGCAGGTCCTGAACTCGGTGAAGGACAAGAAGGAAAAGATCGGCCGCATGCTGCTGATGCACTCCAACAACCGTGAGGACATCGAAGAAGCATTCGCTGGTGACATCGTTGCCATTGCCGGCCTCAAGGAAACCACCACCGGCGATACGCTGTGTGCGCCGAACGCTCCGATCATCCTGGAGCGGATGGAATTCCCCGAGCCGGTTATCGAACTGTCGGTGGAGCCGAAGACCAAGGCCGACCAGGAAAAGATGGGCGTTGCCCTCAACCGTCTCGCTGCCGAGGATCCCTCCTTCCGCGTTTCGACGGACCACGAATCGGGTCAGACGATCATCAAGGGCATGGGTGAACTTCACCTCGATATCCTGGTCGATCGCATGAAGCGCGAATTCAAGGTGGAAGCGAATGTCGGTGCGCCGCAGGTGGCCTATCGCGAATCGCTCGCCCGCGAAGTCGAAGTGGATTACACCCACAAGAAGCAGTCGGGTGGTTCCGGTCAGTTCGGTCGCGCCAAGGTCGTTGTCAGCCCCGGCGAACGCGGTCAGGGCGTCATTTTCGAAGACCAGATCAAGGGCGGCAACATCCCGCGCGAATATATCCCGTCGGTTGAAAAGGGTATGCGCGAGCAGGCCGAAAGCGGCTATCTCGTCGGCTTCCCGATCATCGACTTCACCATCCGCCTGATCGACGGCGCCTATCACGACGTCGACTCGAGCACGGTGGCGTTTGAAATCACCGGTCGCGGTGCAATGCGCGAAGCCGCCCAGAAGGCCGGCATCAAGCTGCTCGAACCGATGATGAAGGTCGAAGTCGTGACACCCGAAGAATTCATGGGTGACGTGATCGGCGACCTCAACTCCCGTCGTGGACAGATCCAGGGCACCGAATCCCGCGGTAATGCGCAGGTTGTCCTGGCTAACGTGCCGCTGGCCAACATGTTCGGCTATGTGAACGAGCTGCGTTCGTTCACTCAGGGGCGCGCTCAGTACACGATGCAGTTCTCGCATTACGACGAAGTGCCGGCGAACGTGGCCCAGGAGGTCAAGGAGAAGCTTGCCTAAGGCAGGTCGACAGTCTAGGGGCGGGCGCCTGATTCACCGGGTGCCGTCCAATTTCCCCGTGAAAATCGCATTCTGAAGAACAGAGGTTAGTGGAACAATGGCCAAGGAAAAATTCGAGCGGAACAAGCCGCACTGCAACATCGGCACCATCGGTCACGTCGACCACGGCAAGACCACGCTGACTGCTGCCATCACCAAGGTGCAGGGCGCCGCGGTTGACTTCGCAAACATCGACAAGGCGCCGGAAGAGCGCGAGCGCGGCATCACCATCTCGACGGCTCACGTCGAGTATGAAACCGATGCGCGTCACTATGCTCACGTCGACTGCCCGGGTCACGCCGACTATGTGAAGAACATGATCACCGGCGCGGCGCAGATGGACGGCGCCATCCTGGTGGTTAACGCTGCCGACGGCCCGATGCCCCAGACTCGCGAGCACATCCTGCTTGCCCGTCAGGTCGGTGTGCCGGCTCTGGTTGTCTACCTGAACAAGGTTGACCAGGTTGACGACGAGGAAATCCTCGAGCTGGTCGAACTGGAAGTTCGCGAGCTGCTCAGCTCCTACGATTTCGACGGCGACAATATTCCAATCGTCAAGGGCTCCGCTCTGGCCGCTCTTGAAGGCCGTGATCCGGAAATCGGCGAAAACTCCATCAAGGAACTGATGAAGGCCGTCGACGAATACATCCCGCAGCCGGATCGTCCGGTCGACAAGCCCTTCCTCATGCCGATCGAAGACGTGTTCTCGATCTCGGGTCGCGGTACGGTTGTGACCGGCCGTGTCGAAACCGGCATCGTGAAGGTTGGTGACGAAGTCGAAATCGTCGGTATCCGTGACACGCAGAAGACGACTGTCACCGGCGTGGAAATGTTCCGCAAGCTGCTCGACAGCGGTGAAGCTGGCGACAATATCGGCGCCCTGATCCGCGGCATCGGCCGTGAAGACGTGGAGCGTGGTCAGGTCCTGGCGAAGCCGGGTACCGTTACCCCGCACACCGAATTCAGCGCCGAAGTTTACGTGCTGTCGAAGGACGAAGGTGGCCGTCATACGCCGTTCTTTGCCAACTACCGTCCGCAGTTCTACTTCCGCACGACCGACGTCACCGGTGAGGTTATCCTCCCCGAGGGCACCGAGATGGTCATGCCGGGCGACAATGTTACGATCGGCGTCAAGCTGATCGCTCCGATCGCGATGGACGAAGGTCTGCGTTTCGCTATCCGCGAAGGTGGCCGCACCGTCGGTTCGGGGGTTGTCAGCTCCATCACGAAGTAATATAGGCGCGCAACCGGCCGGGTCTTCGAGATTCGGTCGGTTGCAGTTTTGAAGGGGCCGCCCCTTCCCGGAGCTTCCAGGAAGCACGGTGAGGCGGGGCGGTCCTTGTTTTTTGGAGGTCCTGCGGGACTTTCTTGGCTCTTTCGCATCGGTACAGGACATGGACGCTCAGAATATCCGTATTCGCCTCAAGGCCTTCGATCACCGCGTGCTCGACCAGGCAACTGGCGAGATTGCGGACACCGCCCGTCGCACGGGCGCTCTTATCCGGGGTCCGATTCCTCTCCCGACGCGCATTGAAAAGTTCACCGTGAACCGCGGTCCGCACATCGACAAGAAGTCGCGCGAGCAGTTCGAGGTGCGTACTTACAAGCGGCTGCTCGACATCGTGCAGCCCAACGCCCAGACGGTCGATGCTCTGATGAAGCTGGACCTGGCTGCCGGCGTGAATGTCGAGATCAAGCTCGCCTAAGCGGGTCTGTTGGGGGCCTCCGTGAAAACGGGGGTCTCGGTCCTCCTGATGGACCTTAACTGATCGGGAAAGTTTGGGGCGCCGTATGGCCCCGTCGGCCCAGAGGGTCGGCAAGACATAGGGATACCGCCGGGCATCATGTCCGGGCTGCGTCCCCCGTCTCGCTCTTCCTAACCGGAGAGCATCTCAGCCCGGGCGGGGCGACGCATGAATTCATTGGGCTGACAAGCACCTGGAATGGGTCCGGGTGCCTCTGTGAGGAGAATGGATCATGCGCACAGGCGTGATCGCGAAAAAAGTCGGGATGACCCGCCTCTTTCAGGAGGATGGCCGCCACGTGCCGGTCACAGTCCTCGCTCTGGAAGATTGTCAGGTCGTGTCTCACTGCACTGCCGATCGTGACGGTTACGTTGCGTTGCAGGTTGGTTCCGGCGAAGCGAAACAGAAAAACGTGGCAAAGCCGCAGCGCGAGCATTTTGCCAAGGCTCAAGTGCCGCTGAAGATGAAGGTCGCGGAATTCCGCCTCGAAAACGAGGACGGTCTGCTGCCGGTTGGTGCGACGATCAGTGCCGATCACTTCATTGCGGGTCAGAAGGTGGACATCACCGGGCACACGCAGGGCAAGGGCTTTGCCGGTGCCATGAAGCGTTGGGGTTTCGGTGGTCTGCGTGCGTCGCACGGCGTTTCGATCAGTCACCGCTCGCACGGTTCGACCGGTAACCGCCAGGATCCGGGCAAGGTCTTCAAGAACAAGAAGATGGCCGGCCATATGGGTGACCGTCAGCGTACTCAGCAGAACCTGGAAATCGTGCGCACCGACGCCGATCGCGGCTTGCTCTTCGTCAAGGGATCGGTCCCGGGCTCGAAGAATGGCTGGCTGCTTGTTCGCGATGCGGTGAAGTTGCCGATCCCGTCCGAGGCTCCGTTCCCGGGTGCGATCATCGACAAGAACGCTCCGAAGCCGGAGCAGGATGAGCCGAAGCTCGCCGATCAGGCTGATGCTGCGGAAACCGCCGGCGAAGAGACCAACACCGTCGAAGCCGATGCGGCTTCCGACGAAGGCAAGGAGGGCTGATCCGTGAAGGTGAAGGTCCAGAAAATTGACGGCAAGGCGTCGGGCGATATCGAGCTCAACGATGCCGTGTTTGGTGTCGAGCCTCGTGCTGATATCCTGCACCGTGTCGTGACCTGGCAGCTTGAAAACCGTCGCGGCACGGCTCGTCCGACCCGTGAACGGTCTGACGTGGCCCGTACTGGCAAGAAGTGGGGTCGCCAGAAGGGCGGCGGTACTGCTCGCCATGGTGACCGCGCTGCTCCCGTCTTTATCGGCGGTGGTAAGGCTCACGGTGCTCGCAAGCGCGATTTCGACGTCTCGCTGAACAAGAAGATCCGTGCGCTCGGCCTGAAGATGGCTCTTTCTGCCAAGGCTAAGGACGGCCTCGTGGTTGTTGACAGCCTGGAGCTGACGGACGCCAAGACCAAGGCCCTGGCTGCTACGTTCGGCAAGAATGGCTGGAACGGCAAGGTGCTGGTGATCGACGGCGACGCAGTCGAGGACGGTTTCCGTAAGGCTGCCGGCAATTTGCCGGGTGTCAACGTGCTGCCGGCCATGGGCGCCAACGTCTACGACATCCTGAAGCATGACACGCTGGTCCTGACCAAGGCGGCGGTCGAGAAACTGGAGGCGCGCTTCAATGGCTAAGTCAGGCACAGTGGATGCGCGTCACTACGACGTGATCCTCGCTCCGCACATCACCGAGAAGGCGACGCTGCTCTCCGAGCATAATGCAGTCGTGTTCAAGGTTTCCGACGAAGCGACCAAGCCGCAGATCAAGGAAGCGGTTGAAGCGCTGTTCGATGTCAAGGTCACCGGCGTCAACACGATCGTGACCAAGGGCAAGACCAAGCGCTGGAAGGGTCGTCCCTACAAGCGCACCGACGTGAAGAAGGCGGTCGTCACTCTCCAAGAGGGTGATTCGATCGACATCACCAGCGGGATCTGAGGGCAGGAACGATGGCACTCAAGAACTACAATCCGACCAGTCCCGCTCGTCGCGGCCTGATCCTCGTCGACAAGTCCGGCCTGTACAAAGGCAAGCCGGTCAAGTCGCTGACCGAAGGTAAGAACAAGACCGGCGGTCGTAACAACAAGGGCCATGTGACCTCACGCGGCAAGGGCGGCGGTCACAAGCAGAAATATCGTTATATCGATTTCAAGCGTCGCAAGTGGGACGTGCAGGGCACTGTGGAGCGTATTGAATACGATCCCAACCGCACCGCCTTCATCGCGTTGATCAAGTATGACGATGGTGAGCTGGCCTATATCCTGGCCCCGAACCGTCTCGCGCCGGGCGACAAGGTAATCGCTGGTGAACGGACCGACACCAAGCCGGGTAACGCGATGCTGCTCGGCCAGATGCCGGTCGGCACCATCTGCCACAATGTGGAGATGAAGCCGGGCAAGGGCGGCCAGATCGCCCGTTCGGCCGGCACCTATGTCCAGCTCGTCGGTCGTGACCGCGGTATGGTGATTGTCCGTCTCAACTCGGGCGAGCAGCGTTACCTGCGTGCCGATTGCATGGGCACTGTTGGCGCGGTTTCTAACCCGGACAACGCCAACCAGACGCTGGCCAAGGCTGGCCGTCGCCGGTGGATGGGGCGCAAGCCGCTCACCCGCGGTGTCGCCAAGAATCCGGTCGATCACCCGCATGGTGGTGGTGAAGGCCGGACCTCGGGCGGCCGTCATCCGGTCACTCCGTGGGGCAAGCCGACCAAGGGCGCCCGTACCCGCAACAACAAGCAGACGGACAAGATGATCATCCGGTCGCGTCACGCGAAGAAGAAGAGGTAAACGCAAATGGCTCGTTCCGTCTGGAAAGGTCCTTTCGTCGACCTGCATCTGCTGAAGAAGGCAGAAGACGCGCAGGAAAGCGGTGGCCGTGCGCCGATCAAGACCTGGTCGCGCCGCAGCACCGTTCTTCCGCAGTTCGTTGGCCTGACGTTCAACGTCTATAATGGCCACAAGTTCATTCCGGTGTCCGTCAGTGAGGACATGGTCGGCCACAAGCTCGGTGAATTTGCGCCCACGCGCAGCTTTCCGGGCCATGCCGCCGACAAGAAGGGCAAGCGATAATGGGTAAGCAGAAAGCTCCCCGCCGCGTCGCGGATAACGAGGCGCTGGCTGTCGGTACGACCATCCGTGGTTCCGCCCAGAAGCTGAACCTCGTCGCTGGTCTGATCCGCGGCAAGAAGGCCGAAGAGGCTCTCAACATCCTCTCCTTCTCCAAGAAGGCGATGGCGGTTGAAGCCAAGAAGGTCCTCGCCAGCGCGATCGCTAATGCCGAGAACAACCACGACCTCGACGTCGACGCTCTTGTCGTCGCCGAGGCGAGTGTCGGCAAGTCGATCACCATGAAGCGTTTCCACACGCGCGGCCGTGGCAAGTCCACGCGCATTCTCAAGCCGTTCAGTCGGCTGCGCATCGTGGTTCGCGAAGCAGAGGAGGCCTGATCCATGGGTCATAAGAGCAATCCGATCGGCCTGCGTCTGCAGATCAACCGTACCTGGGACAGCCGCTGGTATGCCGAAGGCGCCAACTATGCGCAGCTGCTCAAGGAAGACATCGAGATCCGGAAATACATCACCTCGAACCTGCCGCAGGCAGCGATTTCGAAGGTGGTGATCGAGCGTCCGGCCAAGCTTTGCCGTATTTCGATCTACGCGGCCCGTCCCGGTGTGATCATCGGCAAGAAGGGCGCCGACATCGAGAAGCTGCGCAGCAAGCTGTCCGCGATGACCGAAAGCGAAGTGAAGCTGAACATCGTCGAGATCCGCAAGCCGGAAATCGACGCCAAGCTCGTCGCCCAGGGCATTGCCGATCAGCTGGTGCGCCGTGTCGCTTTCCGTCGCGCAATGAAGCGTGCCATGCAGTCCGCCATGCGTCTGGGTGCCGAAGGTATCAAGATCATGTGCGGCGGCCGCCTCGGCGGTGCGGAAATCGCTCGTGTCGAACAATATCGCGAAGGCCGCGTGCCGCTGCATACGCTTCGCGCCAATGTGGACTATGCCGAAGCCGAAGCGCTGACCGCCTATGGCATCATCGGCATCAAGGTCTGGGTCTTCAAGGGTGAGATTCTGGGCCACGATCCGATGGCGCAGGACCGGCTGATGATGGAGGCTCAAACCTCCGGCGTCCGTCCGGCGCGCTGATCGGGAGCTGAGTAAAAACAATGCTGCAACCGAAGAAAACCAAGTTCCGCAAGGCGTTCAAGGGCAAGATCCATGGCAATGCCAAGGGTGGTACTGCTCTGAACTTCGGCTCCTACGGCCTCAAGGCTATGGAACCGGAACGTATCACTGCACGCCAGATCGAGGCCGCTCGTCGTGCGATCACGCGCCACATCAAGCGCCAGGGTCGTCTCTGGATCCGCGTCTTCCCGGACGTGCCGGTTTCGAAGAAGCCTGCCGAAGTCCGTCAGGGTAAGGGCAAGGGTTCGGTCGAATACTGGGCTGCCCGCGTGAAGCCGGGCCGCATCCTGTTCGAACTGGACGGCGTTCCCGGCCCGTTGGCCGCCGAAGCGTTCAGCCGCGCTGCGATGAAGCTGCCGATCAAGACCAAGGTCGTCGCCCGTCTTGGCGACTCCTCGCATCTCGGAGGCGAATAATGGCCAAGATCGAAGACCTGCGCCAGAAGACCGACGATCAGCTCGCTGATGCTCTCGTCGAACTGAAGCGTGAACAGTTCAACCTGCGTTTCCAGGCTGCGACCAACCAGCTCGAGCGTCCCGCGCGCGTGAAGGAAGTCCGCCGCGAGATCGCCCAGATCAAGACTCTCCAGACCGAGCGCGCAAGCGCTTCGGCGGAAGCGTAAGGAGCGAACGATGCCGAAACGTATTCTGACCGGGACCGTCGTTTCCGACAAGACCGACAAGACCGTGACCGTGAAGGTCGAACGCAAGGTGAAGCACCCGCTTTACGGGAAGATCATCCGCCGTTCGAAGAACTATCACGCTCATGACGAAGCCAATGAGTACAAGCCGGGCGACAAGGTCCGCATCGAGGAGACCCGACCGATCTCCAAGACCAAGACGTGGAAGGTTCTGGACCGTGTCCAGGCCGGCAAGGGCGTCGCGGTCGAAGCGAACCTTGACGTGGAAGCTGCTGGCAACTGAGCCTTTGGCCCGTAAGTGAGTTTTTGGAACTGCCGGACTGGTTCCGGCAAGCCGAGTAAGAAGGAACCGGATCGATGATCCAGATGCAGTCAACGCTAGACGTCGCGGATAACAGCGGCGCGAAGCGCGTCCAGTGCATCAAGGTGCTGGGCGGATCGAAGCGCCGCACCGCGAGCGTGGGCGATGTCATCGTGGTCTCCGTCAAGGAGGCTCAGCCGCGTGCCCGCGTCAAGAAGGGCGACGTGCACCGTGCGGTGATCGTGCGCACCAAGAAGGACGTTCGCCGTCCCGACGGCAGCGTCATTCGCTTCGACAGCAATGCCGCGGTTTTGGTGAACAAGTCCGAGGAACCGATCGGCACCCGTATCTTTGGCCCGGTCGTGCGTGAACTGCGCGGCAAGGGCTTCATGAAGATCATTTCTCTTGCTCCGGAGGTGCTGTAATGGCTGCCGCGAAGATCAAGAAGGGTGACAGCGTCGTCGTTCTGTCCGGCAAGGACAAGGGCCGTACCGGCACGGTAGCCCAGGTTCTGCCGAAGGACGGTAAGGTTGTGGTCGAAGGCGTCAATGTCGTCGCCCGCCACCGCAAGCCCGACCAGTCCAACCCGCAGGGCGGTATCGACCGCAAGCCCGCGCCGATGGCGATCAGCAAGGTTGCCGTGGCCGATCCCAAGGATGGCAAGCCGACCCGCGTCCGCTTTGAAGAGCGTGACGGCAAGAAGGTCCGTGTTGCCGTCAAGTCCGGGGAAACTATCGATGGCTGAGAAGTATACTCCGCGCCTCAAGAAGGCCTATGACGACAGCATTGCCAAGGCGATGACCGAGAAGTTCGGTTACAAGAACGCTCTGGAAGTGCCGCGTCTCGAAAAGATCACGCTCAACATGGGCGTGGGCGAGGCTAGCCAGGACAAGAAAAAGGTCCAGACGGCTGCTGAGGAAATGCAGATGATTGCCGGTCAGAAGCCGGTTATCACCAAGGCGAAGAAGTCCATCGCGCAGTTCAAGCTGCGTGAAGGCATGCCGATCGGTTGCAAGGTGACCCTGCGCCGTGACCGCATGTTCGAATTCCTCGACCGTCTCGTGACGATCGCAATGCCGCGCATTCGCGACTTCCGTGGTTTGAACCCGAAGTCGTTCGATGGCCATGGCAATTATGCGATGGGTCTTAAAGAGCAGATCATCTTCCCGGAGATCAGCTACGACAAGATCGAGAAGGTGCGTGGCATGGACATCATCGTCACCACCACCGCCAAGACCGATGAAGAGGCGCGCGAGCTGCTGCGCCTGTTCGGTTTCCCGTTCCCGGCCGACGAAGCCGCCGAGAAGGAAGCGGCGTGAGCCGCGCCTTCGGAATGAACACGCGAAAGAGAGCTTAAGTCCAATGGCGAAACTGAGTTCGATCAACAAGAACGAGCGTCGCAAGAAGCTCGTGAAGAAGTATGCGGCCAAATACGCCCGTCTGAAGGCAATTGCCGACGATACGTCGCTCGACGAGAGTGAACGCATGATCGCACGCCTCAAGATGGCCGAGATTCCGCGCAACGGGAATCCCACCCGCGTGCGCAACCGCTGCACCACCACCGGCCGCCCGCGCGGCTATTATCGCAAGTTCGGTCTTAACCGTATCGAACTGCGGGACCTGGCCAATAAGGGCCTGATCCCGGGCGTGACCAAGTCGAGCTGGTGAGGATCATATAAGATGGCAATGACCGATCCCCTGGGTGATATGCTCACCCGTATCCGCAACGGCCAGCAGGCGAAGAAGGATTCCGTCCTGTCGCCTGCTTCCAAGCTGCGTGCGAACGTGCTCGAAGTGCTTCAGCGCGAAGGCTATATCCGTGGCTACAGCGAAGATGCCACCGGCAAGCACAAGGCGCTGCGCATCGAGCTGAAATATTTCGAGGGCGAGCCTGCTATCAAGCATCTGGCCCGCGTATCCAAGCCGGGTCGCCGGATCTATTCGGGCTCCAAGGAGCTGCCGAATGTTCGCAATGGCCTTGGTATCACCATCGTCTCGACGCCTCGTGGCGTGCTTTCGGATGCCGAAGCGCGCACGCAGAATGTCGGCGGCGAAGTGCTGGCGGAGGTGTTCTGATGAGCCGCATCGGCAAACGGCCGGTGGCGATCCCGAGCGGCGTCACCGCCAATATCGATAACGGCACGCTCAGCGTGAAGGGGCCGAAGGGCACTCTCACCATGGGTCTGTCGGATCTGGTGGAATACAAGCTGGAAGACGGAGCTATCTCCGTCAACCCGACCAATGACACGAAGAAGTCGCGGTCCTTCTGGGGCATGCAGCGCACTCTCGTGTCGAACCTGGTCGAAGGTGTGACCGAAGGCTTCACCAAGACGCTGGAAATCTCCGGCGTTGGCTATCGTGCGCAGGCGCAGGGCAAGAAGCTCAAGCTTCAGCTCGGCTACAGCCACGATGTCGATATCGATGTGCCTGAAGGCCTCGAGGTGAAGACACCGGATCAGACCACCGTGGAGATCAGCGGTATCGACAAGCAGGCCGTGGGCCAGCTCGCCGCAGAGATCCGCCGCTGGCGCAAGCCTGAGCCTTACAAGGGCAAGGGCATCAAGTACCGCGGCGAGTATATCTTCCGCAAGGAAGGGAAGAAGAAGTAAGATGGCCAAGCTTTCCCTTTTCGAACGCCGCCGTCGCCGTGTGCGCACCGCACTGCGCAAGCGCGGAAGCGACCGTCCGCGTCTGTCCGTGCATCGCACTGGCCGGCACATCTATGCGCAGATCATCGATGATGCGCAGGGCCGTACCGTCGCTGCCGCTTCGACGCTGGGTGCCAAGAATTCCGGTGCCAATGTCGATGCCGCCGTACAGGTCGGCAAGGACATCGCCGCAGCTGCGAAGAAGGCGGGCGTGTCCACTGTCGTGTTCGATCGCGGCGGTTTCCTGTTCCATGGCCGCGTCAAGGCGCTGGCCGATGCCGCGCGCGAAGGCGGGCTGGAGTTCTGATGATGGCAGACGAAAACAAGAACGAAGACACCCAGGCGGCCGAAACCAAGGTCGACAACGCCGGCAGCACGCCGACGCCGACCACTGCTTCGACCGAAGCCGCGGACAATCAGTCGGCTGAAGCCGGCGGTCAGCCGCAGCAGCGCGAAGGCCGTGGCGGCCGTGGTGGCCGTGGCGGACGCGATGGCGGCGGCCGTGGCCGTGGCCGTGGCCGGGATCGTGACGATCGCCGCAACCGTGGTGACGATGACGGTGAAGAGCTGATCGAGAAGCTCGTCCACATCAACCGTGTTTCCAAGACGGTGAAGGGCGGCAAGCGCTTCGGTTTTGCCGCGCTCGTGGTCGTTGGCGATGGCAAGGGCCGCGTTGGCTTCGGTCACGGCAAGGCTCGCGAAGTTCCGGAAGCAATCACCAAGGCTACCGCTTCGGCGAAGAAGAAGATGATTCGCGTGCCGCTGAAGGAAGGCCGTACGCTGCATCATGATGGCCGCGGCCACTTCGGCGCCGGCAAGGTGAATGTCCGTTCGGCTCCGGCCGGTACCGGCATCATCGCGGGTGGCCCGATGCGTGCCGTGTTCGAAAGCCTCGGCGTGCATGACGTCGTGACCAAGTCGATCGGTACGTCGAACCCGTACAACATGATCCGCGCCACGTTCGATGCTCTGACCAATCAGTCTTCCCCGAAGGCTGTTGCGCAGCGCCGTGGCAAGAAGGTCGCCGACCTGCTGGGTCGCGGCGGTGCGAGCGAAGCAGAGGCCGAGGCCGCTGCCGAAGCCATCGCGGAGTAAGCTGACATGGCAAAGATCAAGATCAAGCAGATCGGCAGCCCGATCCGCCGCCCGGAAAGCCAGAAGAAGATTCTGATCGGCCTGGGCCTCGGCAAGATGCATCGGGTTGTTGAAATCGAGGATACACCAGAGGTGCGCGGGGCAATTGCCAAGCTGCCTCATATGGTAGAAGTGGTCGAATAAGACCTGCTTCCATTGACTCAGGCAGGCCCGGTCGCGTACCGGGCCGCCTTCATTTTGGCGCGAAGACAGCGAAAGCGAGTGCAAGACTATGAAACTGAATGATATCCGTGACAATGCAGGTGCCCGCAAGGCACGCATGCGTGTGGGCCGCGGCATTGGCTCCGGCAAGGGCAAGACCGGTGGTCGTGGCCAGAAGGGCCAGAAGAGCCGCTCCGGCGTTGCCGTAAAGGGCTTCGAAGGCGGTCAGATGCCGCTGCATATGCGCCTGCCGAAGCGCGGTTTCAACAACCCGTTCGGGAAGGATTATGCTGAAGTGAATATCGGCATGGTGCAGAAGCTCGTCGATGCCGGCAAGATCGACGGCAAGACCGTGATCGATCACGAAGTGCTTAAGGTGGCCGGCGTGGCCCGCGGCGGCAAGGACGGCGTCCGCCTTCTGGGCAAGGGCGAAGTCTCTGCGAAGCTGAACTTCAAGGTTGCCGGCGCGTCCAAGGGCGCGGTCGCAGCTGTTGAAAAGGCTGGCGGTTCGGTGGAAGTAACTGCCCCGAAAAAGGCCCAGGCTGCGGCAGACGCCGAATAAAAGCGATGGAATAATCCGGGCGGGGGTTCTTGCATCCCCGCCCGGCCCCTATATGGGCTGACCTGACAAAGGGGGCGGGGCTTTCCTCGCCGGTCCAGGCAAGGCAAACAATTACCCATGGCATCACGCGCCGATAATATTGCGAGCAATCTCAGTCTCGCCAATTTCTCCAAGGCGACCGAGTTGCGCCAGCGGATCTGGTTCACCATCGGTGCGCTGATTGTGTTCCGCTTTCTCAGCTTCGTTCCGCTGCCGGGCGTTAATCCGCTGATTCTGGAGTCGCTCTACGAGCAGACCCGCGGCGGAATTCTCGATCTGTTCAACACTTTCTCGGGCGGTAGCCTTGAGCGCATGAGCCTCATTGCGCTCGGCGTCATGCCCTACATCACGGCTTCGATCGTGATCCAGCTGGCGGCTTCGCTTCATCCATCGTTGATGGCGTTGAAGAAGGAAGGCGAGGCTGGCCGCAAGAAGCTGAACCAATATACCCGTTACGGCACGGTGTTTCTGTGCGCTATCCAGGGCTGGTTCCTGGCCTCGGGGCTGGAAGCTTATGGCGCGCAGAGCGGGCTGCAGGCTGTGGTCGATCCCGGCATTATGTTCCGCATCGGCGCGGTGATCAGCCTGATCGGCGGCACGATGTTCCTGTTGTGGCTGGGTGAGCAGATCACTAGCCGGGGTATCGGCAATGGTGTTTCGCTCATCATCATGGCCGGTATTGTCGCGCAGTTCCCGACTTTCACGGCCAATATGTTCGAAGGCGGCCGGAGCGGTTCGATCAGCGCAGCGGTCATCATCGGCTTCGTGTTCATGATCGTCGCGCTGGTGCTGTTCATCTGTTTCGTGGAGCGCGCCCAGCGCCGCCTGCTGATCCAGTATCCGAAGCGTGCGACCCAGCGCGGCATGATGCAGGCCGATCGTTCGCACCTGCCGCTCAAGCTGAATACGGCCGGCGTCATTCCGCCGATCTTCGCCAGCTCGCTGCTGCTGCTGCCGCTGACGATCAGCCAGTTCGCCGGTAATTCCGTTGATACGGGTAGCGCGTTCTATGGTGTGGTGCAGACGCTCAACCAGTATCTGGCGCACGGTCAGCCGCTGTATATGGCGCTTTATGCTGCCGGCATCATCTTCTTCTGCTTCTTCTATACCGCCGTGGTTTTCAACCCGGAGGAGACGGCCGAGAATCTCAAGAAGAATGGTGGCTTCATTCCGGGCATTCGTCCTGGCAAACGGACTTCGGATTATCTCGATTATGTCCTGACACGCATCACTGTTGTCGGCGCGATCTATCTCACCATCGTCTGTGTCATTCCCGAATACATGATCGCGCAGACGGGCATTCCGCTCTTCCTTGGCGGTACAAGTCTGCTGATTGTGGTGAATGTTACCGTGGATACGATCAGTCAGATCCAGTCACACCTGCTGGCGCATCAGTATGGTGACCTGATAAAGAAGGCCAAGCTGAAGGGCCGGCTGCGTTGAGTGCGCAGCATGATGAGGGTAGGCGATGAATATCATCCTTCTGGGCCCTCCGGGCGCGGGTAAGGGCACGCAGGCGGCATTGCTGGTTGAGCATCACGGTATGCGCCAGCTTTCTACCGGCGACATGTTGCGGGCAGCGGTCAAGGCGGAAACGCCTGTCGGGCTCGAGGCGAAGGCCATCATGGATCGCGGCGAGCTTGTCTCGGACGAGATCGTGACTGCACTGATCGATGCGGAGCTGGAGGCGATGGGCAGCGATGTGGGAGCCATTTTCGATGGCTATCCGCGTACTGCTCCGCAGGCTGAACAGCTTGATGCGATTCTTGCCCGTCATGGTCGCCAGCTCGATCATGTGATCGAGCTGAGCGTGAACGAGGATGCCCTGGTCGACCGGATTACCGGCCGCTTCACCTGCGCCAATTGCGGCGAGGGTTATCACGAACACCACAAGCGCCCGCGGGTCGATGGCGTGTGTGACAAATGCGGCGGTACGGAATTCAAACGGCGCAAGGATGACACTGAAGAAACTGTGCGCACGCGGATGGCCGAATATCGGGCCAAGACGGCGCCGATCCTCCCGATCTATGAAGCGCGCGGCATTGTCAGCCGGATCGACGGCATGGCACCGATTGACGATGTCACCGCAGGGATCGAAGCGGTCTTGGCTTCGAAATAACGCTCGCATACCCTCCTGCATGTCAGGAGGGATGCATGAAGAAGATTCTCGCGATTTCTGGCGTGGGTTTCTGCTGCATGGCTTCGCCAGTTGCGGGCGAGGTCAGGCAGGCGTCTGCCGAGGGCTTCGTTTCGGAAAATAGAGCGAGCGTAGCTGCGTCTCCGTCCGGGGTCTGGGCGGCGCTGGTCAACCCGGCAAGCTGGTGGAATGGCGAGCATAGCTGGTCAACCGATGCGGACAATTTTTCGCTCGATCCCAGGGCCGGGGGCTGCTTTTGCGAGACGATTCCTGCGGCCGAAGGGCGCCAGGCCGGCTCCGTGGAACATATGCGCGTGATAAATGCCGTGCCCGGTCAGCAATTGCGTATGGTCGGCGCACTCGGCCCGTTACAGGGAGAAGCGCTCCAGGCTGTGTTGACGATCGACCTCCAGGCGGAAGGGGAGGGTACGGCAATCAGTTTCACCTATGTCGTTGGCGGCTATGCGCGTTATCCGCTTGAGCAACTCGCTCCCGCAGTCGATAGCGTGATGTCCGAACAATTGATGCGCCTCGGCAATTTGCTTGAAAGCGGGACGCCCTGATCGCTGTTTTGACGAAATGCCGAGCCTTGGTTATAGAGAAGGCGGTCCGCGAACAGGCGGACGGGCGGCCAACGGGTGTAACCCGTTGGTCTGTTTTCGTCTGTTGACCTGGATGCCGAATCGGCTTAAGCGGCCAGTCCATTCGTTCAATCGGAGTCCAGTCCGGCAGGCGGCAGTCCAGATGCGCGCCATCCGGGCTATTGTTGTTTGATTGCGGCACTTTAGTATTGCGCGGATTGGTAAACGCGATGAGATAGGGGGTGTTGGCTAGGCCGACCCTCTGTGGAGCATGGAGAATTAAGTGGCTCGTATTGCCGGGGTAAATATCCCCACCAACAAGCGCGTTATTGTCGCGCTTACCTATATTCACGGAATCGGCCCGACGACGGCCAAGCGGATTGCTGACAAGCTGGGTATCGATCACTCCCGCCGGGTGCAGGATCTGAGCGACGCCGAAGTTTTGCAGATCCGCGAGACGATCGACGCTGATCTCACGGTTGAGGGTGATCTTCGTCGCGAAACCGCGATGAACATCAAGCGCCTGATGGACCTGGCCTGCTATCGCGGCCTGCGTCATCGCAAGGGCCTGCCGGTCCGCGGTCAGCGCACCCACACCAATGCGCGTACCCGCAAGGGCAAGGCGAAACCGATCGCGGGCAAGAAGAAGTAAGCGCGCCGTCAGGCTGCAGCTTTCTCTTCGTCAGATTCAGTACAGGATATTAGACCAATGGCACGCGAACCTCAGCGCATCCGCAGGCGGGAGCGCAAGAATATTTCGAGCGGCGTCGCTCACGTGAACGCCAGCTTCAACAACACCATGATCACCATCACCGATGCGCAGGGCAATGCGATCAGCTGGTCCAGCGCGGGCATGATGGGCTTCAAGGGTAGCCGCAAGTCGACCCCCTATGCCGCTCAGGTGGCTGCGGACGATGCGGGCAAGAAGGCCGCCGAACACGGCGTCCGTACCCTGGAAGTCGAGATCAAGGGCCCCGGCTCGGGACGTGAAAGCGCGCTGCGCGCTCTGCAGGCGGTGGGCTTCACCATCACCTCGATCCGCGACGTGACACCGATCCCGCATAACGGCGTGAGGCCTTCCAAGCGCCGCCGCGTCTGATCGAACCTGCCGCGGCTTTCGGGCCGCAACAAGCAATTCGCATCGGCCGCGGCGCTCCCAGCGCTCCGCGGCCGTTGCCGCCAGAACCAGACCTTTAGGGGAAGCCCATGTCCGTCAATATGAAGAACTGGCAGGAACTGAAGAAGCCCACCGCGCTTGATATCAAGGCCGGTGGCGACAAGAGCCGGAAGGCCACCTTTGTCGCGGAACCGCTGGAGCGTGGTTTCGGCCTCACGCTCGGTAACGCGCTGCGTCGCGTTCTCCTGTCCAGCCTTCAGGGTGCGGCGATCACCTCGATCAAGATCGAGAATGTGCTGCACGAATTCTCCAGCCTCGCCGGTGTGCGCGAGGATGTCACCGACATCGTCCTGAATGTAAAACAGATCGCTCTCAGGATGGAAGGTGAGGGTCCCAAGCGCCTGCAGCTTTCCATGACCGGCCCGGCTGAAGTGAAGGCGGGCGACATTGCTGTTTCCGGCGATATCGAGGTGATGAACAAGGATCTCGTGATCTGCCATCTCGACGAAGGCGCCACGCTGAACATGGAACTGACCGCGGACACGGGCAAGGGTTATGTCCCGGCCGTGCAGAACCGCCCGGTCGACGCGCCGATCGGCCTGATCCCGGTCGATTCGCTCTATTCGCCTATCCGGCAGGTCAGCTACAAGGTCGAGAATGCCCGCGTCGGGCAGGAACTCGATTATGACAAGCTTTCCCTGACCATCGAATCCGACGGCACGGTCACGCCCGAGGATGCGATCGCCTATGCCGCGCGCATCCTGCAGGACCAGCTGACCCTGTTTGTCCACTTCGAAGACGGCATCCCGCAGCCGCAGAGCGCCATGATCGGCGTTGCCGCGCAGCCGGAAGAGAGCGACGCCAACCAGCTCAACCGCTATCTGCTCAAGAAGGTGGACGAGCTCGAACTGTCGGTGCGTTCGGCCAATTGCCTCAAGAACGACAACATCATCTATATCGGCGACCTGGTCCAGAAGACCGAAGCCGAGATGCTGCGTACGCCGAATTTCGGCCGCAAGTCGCTCAACGAGATCAAGGAAGTCCTCTCCAGCATGGGCCTGCGCCTCGGCATGGACATTCCGGGCTGGCCGCCTGAGAATATCGAGGAAATGGCCAAGAAGCTCGAGCAGGAACTGCTGGGCTAAGCTTTCAGCCCCGGTTTCGGCCGGGGCTTCTACCGGGTGAAGGCGGCGACCCGAACTGCCGCCGGGATCGGGCTACCTCACACGGGCCCCCTACGAACGGAGTGAAGTAATATGCGTCATGGTATTTCCGGCCGTAAGCTGCAGCGCAAGTCCGGCCACCGCGCCGCCCTGCTGCGCAACATGGCAGCCGCGCTGATCAAGCACGAGCAGATCCAGACCACCACGCCCAAGGCGAAGGAACTGCGCCCCTATGTCGAAAAGCTGATCACGCTGGCGAAGCGTGGCGGTCTTTCCAACCGTCGTCTGGCGCATAGCCGCCTGATGGACGATGCGCAGGAAAAGAAGCTGTTCGACGTGCTGGCCGAGCGTTATGCGGGCCGCGAAGGCGGCTATACCCGCATCATCAAGGCCGGCTATCGCGCGTCCGACGCGGCGCCGATCGCGATCATCGAACTGGTGGACCGCGATGTGGAAGCCAAGGGCCAGGACAGCGGCCCGGTGATGAACGAGGACGAATTCGAAGAAGCATAAGCCTTCCACGTCCTCCTCATAGGACGGTGAATTCCGACATTGCAAAAGCGGTTGCGTTAATTACAAACGCAACCGCTTTTTTGTGTCCGGAGTGTTCATGCGTTTGCAGATTGCCGCGGCCCTTGCCGCAACCCTGGTTTTTCCCGCACAGGCTCAGGACATGACCGCACCAGATTATCCCGAAACGCGCCGAGGCGGCGTGGTGGAAACCCTGTTTGGCGAGGAAATCGCCGATCCCTATCGCTGGCTGGAGGATGATGTCCGCAACAGCGCGGATGTCGCCGATTGGGTGGAGCGGCAGAATCGCGTTACGGACGCATATCTAGAGAAGCTTCCCGCCCGCGATTGGTTCGCGGAACGGATTGGGCAGCTCTATGATTTTGAGCGGTTTTCCACGCCGGTGGAGAAAGGCGGGCGCTATTTCTACACCCGCAATTCGGGCCTGCAGAACCAGAGCCCGCTCTATGTGATGGATAGTCTGGATGGCGAGCCGCGCCTCTTGCTCGATCCCAATGAGTGGGCCGAGGATGGTGCCACGGCGCTTTCGGGCTGGAAGCCATCGGCCGATGGCACGAAGCTGCTTTACAGCGTGCAGGATGGCGGAACGGATTGGCGCATCCTGCGTGTTCTGGATGTTGAGACCGGCAAGGCGCTGGAAGACGAGATACGCTGGGCGAAATTTACGGGCCTGTCCTGGATCGGTTCCGAAGGCTTCCTTTATTCGCGCTTTCCGGAACCGGAGGAGGGCGAGGACTTCCAGGCGCTGAACTACAAACAGGCGGTTTATTATCACCGCGTAGGAACTCCGCAGAGTGAGGACCAGCTGGTTTATTCCACGCCGGATCACCCTGATTACAATCATGGCGCGGGCGTCACCAGTGACGGGCGCTGGGCGATCATCACCAGTTCCATCGGGACCGATGCGCGTTACGAGGTCCATGTCATCGATCTCGCCGCACGAGCAGAAAAGGGCTGGCAGGCCCGCCCGCTTGTCACCGGTTTCGAAAACGCCTGGAGCGTGGTGGACGGGATCGGCGGCAAGTTATGGGTCGTCACCAA
The DNA here is from genome assembly GCF_001008165.2 of Croceibacterium atlanticum. Taxonomy (NCBI): domain Bacteria; kingdom Pseudomonadati; phylum Pseudomonadota; class Alphaproteobacteria; order Sphingomonadales; family Erythrobacteraceae; genus Croceibacterium; species Croceibacterium atlanticum. The sequence goes on from NZ_CP011452.2 coordinate 84,006, forward strand.
CAAGGATGCTCCCCGCTATCGCGTCCTGTCTATCGATCTCGATAGTAAGAGCCCGGAATGGGCCGAAGTGGTGCCGCATATGGAGCAGCCAATCGATGGGGCCTCCATCGTCGGCAACCGGCTGATCCTGACCTATCTGAAGGATGCCAGTTCACTTGCCCGCGTATTCGCTCTTTCGGGCGAGGAAATGGCGCCGATAGACCTGGCAGGCATCGGTTCGGTCGGCGGGTTTACCGGCAGGCCGGACGATAAGGAAACGTTCTACAGCTTCACCAGCTTCAACCGTCCGGCGACGATCTATCGCCTTGATCTGGAAACGGGTGAACGGACCGTCTTCGCGGAACCGAAACTTGCCTTCGATCCGGATGATTTCCTGGTCGAGCAGCGTTTCTACACTTCGAAAGACGGCACGGTGGTGCCGATGTTCATCATGCGGCGCAAGGATGTGGCAGATAGCGGCAAGCCGGTGCCGACCCTGCTTTACGGTTATGGCGGTTTCGACGTTTCGCTGACCCCTGGTTTCTCGGCCAGTCGGATGGCCTGGGTGCAGGCAGGCGGCGCCTTCGCGCTCGCCAATATTCGCGGCGGCGGGGAATATGGCAAGGCGTGGCATGATGCCGGGCGGCTCGCCAACAAGCAGAACGTGTTCGATGATTTCATCGCCGCGGGCGAATATCTGAAGGCGGAAGGCATCGCTTCCGCAGACGGGCTTGCCATACAGGGCGGGTCCAATGGCGGCCTTCTGGTCGGCGCCGTGTCCAACCAGCGGCCCGATCTGTTTGCTGCCGGAAATGCGGCAGTGGGCGTGATGGACATGCTGCGTTTCGACCGCTGGACCGCCGGCCGGTACTGGGTGGATGATTACGGCTATCCGTCCAAGGAAGAGGATTTCCGTATTCTGCGCAGCTATTCCCCCTATCATAACATTACCCCGCGCACGCCCTATCCGGCGCTGCTGGTGACCACGGCGGATACGGATGACCGGGTGGTGCCCGGTCACAGCTTCAAATATACGGCTGCGCTGCAGGCGGCGGATCTGGGGCCGAAACCGCAATTGATCCGGATCGAAACGCGGGCAGGGCATGGATCGGGGAAGCCGACGGACAAGGCGATAGAGGAAGCATCCGATATCGCGGCATTTCTTGCATACTGGACGGGCCTGACACCTGTGGAATAGTTGTTCAGGAAACTGATCCTATTCCTGAATATATCCTGTCCGTGCAATTCAGGCCCGGCCCAGTGACGAGAGGCTAGAACCATCCTCATCCGGCGCAATCCGGCGACCCGGACGAATTGAGGATTTAGCCCATGATGACCATTAGCAAGGCCCTGGTCGGAACATTTGCCGCAGGCGCGATGGCGATGGCCTCTGCCAGTCCGACTCTCGCGCAGGATCGGCGTCACCATCGGGACAATGACGGGATCGATGCCGGGGATGTGATCGCCGGCGCCCTGATCATTGGCGGGATCGCCGCCGTGGCCGCTGCCGCCAGTAATCGCGACGACCGCCGCTATCGCGACAGGCGCTATCGTGACCGCGATTATCGCGACAATCCGCGCAATGCGGTGGAGCAATGCGTCCGCGCAGCGGAACGCACGGCCAATCGCTATTCCTATGGCGGCCGCTCCAAGGTGACGGATATTCGCGACGTCGACCGCAAGAGCAATGGCTACAAGATCAAGGGCCGCATTGCCGTGAACCAGAATGGCCGCGACTGGCGCCGGGGGGACCGCAATTATGGCCGTGGCTGGGATAATGACTATCGTGGCTGGAACGATCGCTATCGCGGTTATGACAGCGGGCGGTTTACCTGCCGCGTGAAATATGGCCGCGTTGTCGATATCGATTATAGCGGCATCAGGGGGCTGTAACGGCCTCTACCGGCCGGGAAAGGCGGTTCAGGCAGATGCGCCTGCGCCGCCTGGCCTGTTCAGACGGGGAGCGCGGCATGGCCGCCTCCGGCAATGCAAGGGATGGTGCAATGGCACTGGGAACAAACCGCCTGGCCGCTGCGAGCGCGCTTGCCGCAGCCCTTTCCATGGCCGCGACACCGGCAGCGGCGATCGGCCTGCCGGGGCCTGCGGGCGAGACGCGCATACATGATGGCGATATGGCAAGTGCGTATCACCGCCGCCATCGCCATCATCGCGGCGGGGGAGTGGATGCGGGCGACATATTGGCCGGGGTTCTGATCCTGGGCGGTATTGCCGCCGTGGCCAGCGCCGCCAGCCAGTCCGGCGACCGGCAGGAGCGCTATCCCGAGCGGGAACCCTATCCCTCGCGGCCGGACTATAACCGGGCCGGCAATGCCAGTGGTCCGCAGACCCGCGGATTGGATAATGCGATGGATATCTGCGTGGCCGAAATCCAGCGCGGTGGAGAACGTGTGAGTTCTGTCGAAAGCGCGGCACGTACCGGGGATGGCTGGAATGTCGGCGGCATATTGCAGGGCGGGGCCAATTTTTCCTGCTGGATCGGGAATGATGGCCGCATCCGCGATGTCACCGTCCAAGATCGATATGGCGCCGATGAATATGGCGTCCGTTCCCATGACCGGGATCGCTATGGCAGCAACGGCGATGATCGTTCCGCAGACCGCGCAGGGGACAATCAGTGGAGCGACGATTACTATAACCGCGCCCGTGACCGCCTGCGTTATTCCACGCCTGACCTTGCGCCCGCAGGGCAAGGCGGGATTGACGGCGATCTTGACGCGCCGGAGCGTTTCTAGCTCTCGCCCTCTGCCTTGCCCTCGCGCGAATAGATGGGCAGTTCGATCCGCCAGACCATGGCCGCGCCGCGCAACAGGAAGCCGGCCATTGCCGCAACCGCCCAGACCGGCCTCTGCGGCAGGTCCAGATAGATGCCCAGCGCGCAGAGCGTGGCGGCCAGGGCGGCGGCTGTGACATAGAGTTCCGGCCGCATCAGGATCGAAGGCACGCCGGCCAGCACGTCGCGAATGATCCCGCCCACGCAGCCCGATACGATGCCCAGGATCACTGCCGGCAGGGGCGCGACGCCGAATGTCAGCGCCTTGGCAGTGCCGAGCACGGCAAAGGCGGCCAGGCCGAGCGCATCCGCCCATTCCAGCAGATGACCTTCCCACCAGCGGCGCGGCGTGAACCAGGCGATCAGCGCGACCAGCATGATGACCGGCGCCACCCATGGATCGCGCAGCCAGAATACCGGCGCTTCGATCAGCAGATCGCGCAAGGTTCCCCCGCCGACCCCGGTGACCAATGCGAAGAAGGCCATGGTGACGAAGGTCTGCCGCAATTGCGCGGCAACCAGCGCGCCGCTCAGCGCGAAGACGGCAGTGCCCGCGAGATCGAGCAGCGGAGGCAGGGCGGTGGCCGTGGTGGTCAAATCGTTGTCCTCACGCGTGATTTGCGTCGGCGGAACAGCAGGATGCAGCCCAGCATGGACCCGGCCACGCCCAATGCGGCGAACAGGATCAGGACCGGGTGGTGCATGTCTTCCCGTCCTTGCAAATCCATGATGTGCAGGCCCCACATGAAATCATAGAACCGCCACCAGCTTGTGCGCAGGGCCAGTACTTCGCCCGTGGCATCGTCCACATAAACATGGGTGCCATCGGCAAAGCGGGCCTGCCACGCCGCGCGCCCTGCACGATAATCCATCGGCGCTTCGCCCGGCGCAAAATACCTCATTTCCGCCAGCGCCGCATCGCCGCGATAGGCGCTTTCGGCGACCAGGCGCGCCTTTTCCTGGGTCATCGGTGCGTCCAGCGAACCGTCGAGGGCCGAATAGCTATAACGCGCGCCGCGTGCGGTGGTGACGATCCACGCCGGCCCTTCCGGCTTCTGGATCAATTCTGCGGACAGGATCGGTTCGCCCACGCGGGGCACGGCCAGCTGTGCCGGATCTATTTTGCGTTCAATGGCGCTGCGCAGATGGTCGCCCCGCGTTTCCTCGATCGGGCGTGCGATCATGGCCAGCCCGCTGATTGTCCAGATCAGGAACGGAACGCCGATCAGCCATCCAAGCCAGATGTGCCAGCGGGCAAAGCGCTGCATGATGCGTAGGCGTGCCATGACGGAATGATTATCGCGCCCGTGGCGGCGGCGCTAGTCGGTAGCGAAAAGCTGGCCGAGATCGGCAAAGGCCTTCATCTCGATCGCATTGCCGGACGGATCGCGGAAGAACATGGTCGCCTGTTCCCCCGGCTGCCCTTCGAAACGAATATAGGGTTCGATTGCGAACTCCAAGCCCGCCGCCCGCAGCCGATCCGCCAGTTCTTTCCAGTCTTCCAGTGTCAGCACGATGCCGAAATGCGGCACGGGCACGACATGCCCGTCCACCGGGTTCGAGGCGGCATCTCCGGAGCCTTCCGACAGATGGGCGACAATCTGGTGACCGTAGAAATCGAAATCGATCCACTGATCGCTGCTGCGCCCTTCCGGACAGCCCATGACTTCGCCCCAGAAATGGCGCGCTTCCGCAAGGTCGCGAACGGGAAAGGCGAGGTGGAAGGGGCGCAGGGACATTTCGTTTCTCATCCGGTGGGCGCGCATCCTGCCACGGGTTCAGGATGAGCGAATCTGGGTGACAGGTCGGGATGGGCGGATAGAGGCCGGAAGCCAATCTCCGCCCATCCTGAGCTTGCCGAAGGATGCGTTAAGCGTCCTCAGATATGGATCGGCTTGCCCTGCACGGCCATGGCGGCTTCCTTCAGCGCTTCCGAATGGGTCGGATGCGCGTGGCAGGTATAGGCGATGTCTTCGCTGGTGGCGCCGAATTCCATCGCCTGCGCGGCCTGTGCGATCATGGTGCCCGCGACCGAGGCGATCATCCACACGCCCAGAACACGATCCGTTTCCGCATCGGAGATGACTTTCACGAAACCGTCGGGTTCGTGATTGGTCTTGGCGCGGCTGTTCGCGAGCATCGGGAACTTGCCGACCTTCACCGCGCCCTTTTCCTTCGCGGCTTCCTCCGTCAGGCCGACGCCTGCGAATTCGGGCATGGTATAGACGACGCTGGGGATCACATCATGGTTCACGATGCCAGTCTGCCCGGCGATGTTTTCCGCGACGGCCAGGCCTTCATCCTCGGCCTTGTGCGCCAGCATCGGGCCGGGGATCACGTCGCCAATGGCCCACACGCCGTCCACCTTGGTGCGGAAGGAATGATCGGTTTCGATCTGTCCGCGCGCATTGGTTTCAAGGCCGATTGCATCGAGGCCGAGCCCGTCCGTATTCGGCTTGCGGCCGATGGAAACCAGCACGCAATCCGCGGTGATCGTTTCACTGTCGCCGCCATCGGCGGGTTCGACAGTCAGCGTGGCCTTCTTGCCCTTGACCGTCACGCCGGTGACCTTGGTCTTGAGCTTCAGTTCCATGCCCTGTTTCTTGAAGATCTTGCCTGCTTCCTTGCGGATATCGCCATCCATTCCGGGCAGGAGCTGGTCGAGATATTCGACCACGGTCACTTCGGCGCCCAGACGCCGCCAGACCGAGCCGAGTTCCAGCCCGATGACGCCGCCGCCGATCACGACCATCTTCTTCGGCACGGCGGACAGTTCCAGCGCGCCGGTGGAATCGACCACCACGCCCTTTTCATTGTCCACCTCCACGCCGGGCAGCGGGGTCACGGAAGATCCGGTGGCGATGACGATATTCTTCGCCGTCACCGTTTCATCGCCCACTTTCAACGTATGCGCATCGACGAAGCTGGCATGGTTCTTCAGCCAGGTGACCTTGTTCTTCTTGAACAGGAATTCGATCCCGCCGGTCAGACCCTTCACGGCATCCTTGCGCTGGCCCTGCATCGTGTCGAGATCCAGTTCCGGTGTGACCTTGATACCCATCCGGGCCATGGTCTTTCCGGCCGCCGCTTCGAAATATTCCGATGCGTGCAGCAATGCCTTGGAGGGTATGCAGCCGACATTGAGACATGTGCCGCCCAGAGTTTCCCGGCTTTCGGCACAGGCCGTCCTCAGCCCAAGCTGTGCCGCGCGGATCGCCGCGACATAGCCGCCGGGACCGGCACCGATAACGAGGACATCATAGTCGTAAGTCTGGTCGCTCATTGGTCTCTTCCGTCGCGCGCGTGCTTCGACAGGCTCAGCACGCGCGGGTTTGGTATTCATCCTTCATCCACATCCGCTCAGCTGAGCTTGTCGAAGCACGCTCATCCTGAGCTTGTCGAAGGATGTGGCACGGTCCACTCTACAGGTCGATCAGCATCCGCATCGGATCTTCGATCGCTTCCTTGATGATCTTCAGCGCCGTCACCGCTTCGCGGCCATCGATGATCCGATGGTCATAGCTGAGAGCGATATACATCATCGGGCGGATCACCACTTCGCCATTCACGGCGACGGGGCGTTCCTCGATCCGGTGCAGGCCCAGCACGGCGCTCTGCGGCGGATTGATGATCGGGGTGGACATCAGCGAACCGAATACGCCGCCATTGGAAATGGTGAAGGTGCCGCCGGCCATGTCCTGCATGGTCAGCGCGCCGTCCTTCGCCTTCTGGCCGTAATCGGCGATCGCCTGTTCCACTTCGGCAAAGCTCATCCGTTCGACATTGCGCACCACCGGCACGACAAGGCCGTTCGGCGCGCTGACCGCGACGGAGAGATCGACATATTTGTGATAGACGATCTCGTCACCGTCGATCCGGGCGTTGACGGCCGGCACGTCCTTCAGCGCAAGGCAGGCCGCCTTGGCGAAGAAGCTCATGAAGCCAAGCTTGATATTGTGCTTCTTGGCGAACACGTCCTTGTAGGCAGCGCGCGCTTCCATCACCGCAGTCATGTCCACATCGTTGAACGTGGTCAGCAGCGCGGCTTCTTCCTGTGCGCCCTTCAGCCGCTTGGCGATGGTCTGGCGCAGACGGGTCATCTTCACCCGTTCTTCCACACGCTCTCCCTCTGCCGTGGCGGGCGTGGGGGAGGGCGCCGGGGCGGAAGCGGACGGCGCCGGGCTGGACTGCTTCGCCTTGGCGGCGGCAATCACGTCTTCCTTGGTCAGGCGGCCATCCTTGCCCGTGCCCTTGATCGTGGTCGGATCGACCCCGTGTTCCAACACGGCGCGGCGCACGGCCGGGGAAAGCGTGGTGGAGGCATCGCCGCCTTCCTCGCCAGAGGGCAGGGCCTCGATCTCTTCCTCGGCGGAGCTGGCCTTTTCAGCCTCGTCCTTGCGCAGATGCGTATCTTCGGGGCCGGACTGGGCCTGGCCTTCCTCGATCACCGCGATCACCGCGCCGACTTCCACCGTCTCGCCCACTTCCGCCTTGTAGGCACCCATGATGCCGGCGATGGGCGCGGGTACTTCCACGGCCACCTTGTCGGTTTCGAGGCTGGCGATCGGTTCATCCAGAGCAACCGCATCGCCGGGCTTCTTCAGCCATTCGCCAATCGTCGCTTCGGTTACCGATTCCCCCAGTGTGGGGACTTTTACTTCACTGGCCATGTGTCGTTTCCTTCAGGCCTTCCGATTAGGAGCGGGTCTTGCCGGCGTCCGAGAGGCCGAGCGCGGCCTCCACGAGCGCCTGTTGCTGTTCAGCGTGGCGGCTGGCGAGGCCGGTCGCGGGAGAGGCGGATACCTCGCGCCCGGCATAGCGCGGGCGCATGTTCCTGTGGCCGGCGGCGATCAGCGAATCCTCGATCTTGCTTTCGACGAAGAACCAGGCGCCGTTATTCTTGGGTTCTTCCTGGCACCATATCACCTCTTCCAGATTCGTCATCCGCTTGAGCCGCACGGCCAGCGGTTCGCCCGGGAAGGGGTAGAGCTGTTCGAGCCGGACGATGGAGATGTCCTCCAGCTTTTCCTCGTCACGCTTTTCGATCAGGTCATAGGCGACCTTGCCCGAACACAGGACCAGCCGGCGAATCTTCTCGTCCGGGATCGTTTTCGAGTCGGACATGATCCGCATGAAGTGGCTTTCGCCCACGAACTCGCTCGCGGCCGATTTTGCCATCGGATGCCGCAGCAGGCTCTTGGGAGTCATGATGACCAGCGGCTTGCGGAACGGGCGCAGCATCTGGCGGCGCAGAACGTGGAAATAGTTCGCCGGGACAGTGATGTTGCAAACCTGGATATTGTCGTTCGCGCAGAGTTGCAGGAAGCGTTCCAGCCGGGCGGAGCTATGTTCCGGACCCTGGCCTTCATAGCCATGCGGCAGCAGCAGGACGAGGCCGTTGGCCCGCAGCCACTTTGCCTCGCCCGCGGCGATATACTGGTCGATCACGATCTGCGCGCCATTGGCGAAATCGCCGAACTGCGCTTCCCAGCATACCAGGGTCTTCGGATCGGCAGAGGCGAAGCCATATTCGAAGCCGAGCACGCCATATTCGGAGAGCGGGCTGTCATAGACCTCGAACTTGCCATGCGGCAGTGTGGTCAGCGGGATATATTTCCGCTCCGTCTTCTGGTCGATCCACATGGCGTGGCGCTGGCTGAACGTGCCGCGCCCGGAATCCTGGCCGGACAGACGCACGCCGAAGCCTTCCGTCACCAGGCTGCCGAAGGCCAGCGCTTCCGCCGTGGCCCAGTCGAACCCGCTGCCCGCTTCGAACATCTTCGCCTTGGCGTCGATCACGCGGCGCAAGGTCTTGTGAATTTCCAGATCTTCCGGGATCGTGGTCAGCGTGCGGCCCAGGCTTTCGAACAATTTGCCTTCGATCGCGGTTTCCACGTTGCGGCGCGCGGTTTCCGGATCGGCCGGCTTGTGCAGCCCGCTCCACCTTCCGCCGAACCAGTCCGCTTCATTGGCGCGATAGTTTTTCCCGGCCTCGAATTCCTCGTCCAGCGCGGCGACGAAGTGTTCGACCTGCTCGCTGTGCCACTTGCTGTCGATCACGCCTTCTTCGATCAGGCGCTTCGCATAGATCTCGCTGACGCGCGGATGCTTGCGGATCTTTTCGTACATCAGCGGCTGGGTGAAGCTGGGTTCGTCGCCTTCATTGTGGCCGAAGCGGCGATAGCACCACATGTCGATCACGATATCGCGCTTGAACTTCATGCGATATTCGACCGCCAGCTTGCAGGCGAAGGTCACGGCTTCGGGATCATCGCCATTCACATGCAGGATCGGCGCCTGCACGCCCTTGGCCACGTCCGACGGGTAGGGGGACGATCTGGCGAATTGGGGGCTGGTCGTAAAACCGATCTGGTTATTGATCACGAAATGGATGCAACCGCCGGTATTATAGCCGCGCACGCCGGAAAAGCCGAAGCATTCCCATACGATACCTTGCCCGGCAAAGGCCGCGTCACCGTGGATCAGCACGGGCAGCACCTTTTCGTGCTGGCCCAGATCTTCATGCACGGCCTGCTGCGCGCGCACCTTGCCCAGAACGACCGGGTCCACCGTTTCCAGATGGCTGGGATTGGGAACCAGGCTCATATGCACCTTGATACCGTCGAATTCGCGGTCGGTGCTGGTGCCCAGGTGATATTTCACGTCGCCCGATCCGCCCACATCTTCCGGATTGGCGGTGCCGCCGGAAAATTCGTGGAAGATCACGCGATACGGCTTGGCCATGACATTGGCGAGCACGTTCAGCCGGCCGCGATGGGCCATGCCATAAACGATTTCGCGCACGCCGCCGGCGCCGCCATATTTGATTACCGCTTCCAGCGCCGGGATCATGGATTCGCCGCCATCCAGGCCGAAACGCTTGGTGCCGACATATTTCTTGCCGAGGAATTTTTCATATTCCTCGCCCCGGATCACGGCAGACAGGATGGCCTTCTTGCCGGTTTCCGTGAATTCGATTTCCTTGTCGGCGCCTTCCATCCGATCCTGCAGGAACCGCCGTTCCTCGATATCGGCGATGTGCATGTATTCGAGGCCGACCTTGCCGCAATAATTCGCGCGCAGGATCTCCACCACTTCGCGCACCGTGGTCCATTCCAGCCCCAGATTGCCGCCGAGATAAATTGGGCGATCCAGATCGGCATCGGTGAAGCCGTGATATTCGGGCGTCAGGTCAGCCGGAAGTTCGGAATGGTGCAGGCCCAGCGGATCGAGATCCGCAGCCAGATGGCCGCGCACGCGATATACGCGGATCAGCATCATGGCACGGATCGAATCCGCCGCCGCGCATTCCACCGCGCTTTCATCCATCGGCTTGCCCGATTTGGCAGCAGCCTTTTTCACTGCGATCTTCATCGCGGTCGGGTCCATCGCCTCCGCCAGGTCGCTTCCGGCGTCGGGCAGGGGCCAGCCCTTCTTCTGCCAGCTGGGGCCGGGCTGAGGACCGTCCTGATCGGCCATTTCGGGGAGGAAATTCTGCGCTTCGTTACCCATGATCAGGCTCCGTAAGCCCCCGCGCAGGCGGGGGCCTTTTTCGGCATTGCGCCGGTCACAATAGTGCGTGGCTGAGATCCTGCCACGCCTGGTTTCTTTCTTCGATGCGAGCGATTTTCCAATCGCGGTTCCATTTCTTCATCCGCCTTTCGAACAATCTCGCATCGTGAATATTCTCGAAGCGCTCGAACCAGACCAGGTGATGGCAGTTATACCGCTTCGTGAAGCTTGAAACGGCTCCGCTGCGATGTTGTGCCACTCGTTTGGCAAGGTCTTCCGTTACTCCGATATATAGAACTCCCTCGGGCCGGTTGGTCAGGATATAGACATATCCGCACTTCAAAAGTTCCTCCCGGACCGAAAGAGGTCCCCGCCTTCGCGGGGACTCACATTAAATTACGCAAGCTCCTTCAGCAGCGCGTCGAGCGTGGTGCCCAGTTCGCTGGGCGACGGCGATACGCGGATGCCTGCATCTTCCATAGCCGCGATCTTGTCTTCCGCGCCGCCCTGGCCGCCGGAAACGATCGCGCCCGCATGGCCCATGCGGCGCCCCGGAGGGGCGGTGCGGCCGGCGATGAAGCCGACCATCGGCTTGCTGCGGCCCTTGGCTGCTTCCTGCTTGATGAATTCTGCGGCCTCTTCTTCCGCCGAACCGCCGATTTCGCCGATCATGATGATCGATTCGGTTTCGGGATCGTCCAGGAACAGGTCGAGTACGTCGATGAAATTGGTGCCGTTGACCGGATCGCCGCCAATGCCGACCGCCGTCGTCTGGCCGAGGCCGACCGCCGTGGTCTGGTGCACGGCCTCGTAAGTCAGCGTGCCGGAGCGGCTGACCACGCCGACGCTGCCCTTGGAGAAGATGGACCCCGGCATGATGCCGATCTTGCATTCGCCGGGCGTCAGCACGCCGGGGCAGTTCGGGCCGATCAGACGGCTCTTGGAACCGGACAGGGCGCGCTTCACCTTGACCATGTCCAGCACGGGCACGCCTTCGGTGATGGCGACGATCAGTTCCATTTCGGCGTCGATCGCTTCGAGAATGGAATCCGCTGCGAAGGGCGGCGGAACATAGATGCAGCTGGCCGTTGCGCCGGTTGCCGCCTTGGCTTCCGCCACAGTGTCATAGACGGGCAGGCCGATATGGGTGCTGCCGCCCTTTCCCGGCGTCACGCCCGCAACCATCTGCGTGCCGTAAGCCAGAGCCTGTTCGGTGTGGAAGGTGCCGGTGGCGCCGGTCATCCCCTGGGTGATGACCTTGGTGTCTTTGTTGACGAGGATGGACATTATCTACTCCGAATTCGCTTGGCGGTCCAAACAGGCAGGACGCTGATCAATATTAGAGTGCCTGGATAAAGGGAGGCTGAATCAACGTCGAAGCTGGTTCGAGGATGCACTCCAGAAAAACGCGGCGGCACCTGGGGGCGGTGCAGGCTGATATGGCCAACCCGCCCCCAAGGCCGCGAAAACATCACGCCAGCGAGCTGTCGATACCCTTGCAGGCTTCGAGCAGTTCCTTGACCGCATCGACGCTGACCTGGAAATTGGCCTTGGCTTCATCGTTCAGTTCGATTTCGACGATGCGTTCCACGCCATTGGCGCCGATCACGATCGGCACGCCGACATAAAGCCCGTCCACGCCATACTGGCCGGTGAGGTTGGCTGCGGCGGGAAGGACGCGCTTCTTGTCCTTCAGATAGCTTTCAGCCATCATGATCGCGCTGGTGGCCGGGGCGTAATAGGCGGAACCATTGCCCAGCAGCTGGACGATTTCACCGCCGCCCGAACGGGTGCGCTTGACGATCGCGTCCATCTTTTCCTGCGTGGACCAGCCCATCTTGATCAGATCGGGTACGGGAATGCCGGCAACGGTCGAATATTCGAGCACCGGCACCATCGTATCGCCATGGCCACCCAGCACGAAGGCGGTGACATCTTCCACCGACACATCGAACTCTTCCGCCAGGAAGCAGCGGAAACGCGCGGAATCGAGCACGCCGGCCATGCCGACGACCTTTTCCGTAGGCAGGCCCGAATATTCGCGCAGCGCCCAGACCATCGCGTCCAGCGGGTTGGTGATGCAGATCACGAATGCGTCGGGCGCATGTTCCTTGATCCCGGCGCCGACGGCCTGCATGACCTTGAGATTGATGCCGAGCAGATCGTCACGGCTCATGCCCGGCTTGCGGGCGACACCGGCGGTGACGATGATGACATCGGCCCCGGCGATATCGGCGTAATCATTCGTGCCCTTGAGCTTGGAATCAAAGCCTTCCACCGGCGCAGCCTGCGCCAGATCCAGGGCCTTGCCCGAAGGCATTCCTTCCGCAATGTCGAACAGGACGACGTCGCCCATTTCCTTCATTGCGGCCAGATGTGCCAATGTGCCGCCGATCATGCCGGCGCCTACGAGCGCTATCTTCTTGCGAGCCATGAGCTTTTGCCGATTCCTCCAAGCTGCGCGGGCGCTGGAAAGCAACGGTTCCGGCGCCTCCCCGCGTCCGCGGAGGGAGGGGCCCCGGTTGACGAGCCCGACCTAGGCGCGCGCAGGGGGCATTGCAACCGCGAAAAGCCCTTCTATTGAAACTATTTTTGATATCAGTTTGCAATATCATTAATGAGTTTTGAGGGCGTCTTGTGCAAGCGCTCTTTCGCTTATGCGCAATTGCCGTCAGGCCCGCCTGGCTTTTTCATCCCGTTCGCGTTCCTGGGCCAGCAGCATGGCCGCCAGATAATCGGGCACGGCGCGGCTGAAATAATAGCCCTGGCCCAATGTGCAGCCCGCTGCCTTCACGGCCTGGACCTGCTCGATCGTTTCCAGCCCTTCGGCCACGATATCCATGTCCAGCGTCGATCCCATTCCCGCCACGGCGCGGATGATCGCATCGCTCTTGCGGCCGGCATTGGGGCCGGACACGAAGCTGCGATCCACCTTGATCTTCTTGAACGGATATTTGTTCACATAATGGAGGGAGGAATAGCCGGTTCCGAAATCGTCCAGCGCGAAGCGGACCCCTTCGGCCGATAATTCGTCGATGAAGCGGACCGTATCGGCACTGTCGTCGAGGAACAGGCTTTCCGTCACTTCCAGTTCCAGGCGATGCGGGGCCAGCCCGGCATCGCGCAGCGCCGTCAGTATCCCCAGCGCGGCGCCCGGTGCGCGCAATTGCATGGGGGAGAGATTGACCGCCAGCGTCACGTCTTCCGGCCATTGCGCGCAGGCCTTGGCCGCCTGCGCCGTGATCCAGTTGCCCAGCGTGATGATGGCGCCGGTTTCTTCCGCCACGGGGATGAATTCGTCGGGCCGCAATTCGCCCTTTTCCGGGTGGAACCAGCGGACCAGCGCTTCGAAACTGCGGATCCGCCCGGTTTCCAGATCGACGATCGGCTGGAAGAAGATGGACAATTCGTCCCGCTGGATCGCGGACCGCAATTCCACCTCGATTTCCTTGCGGCGGACAAGGTCGCGGGTCATCGCCGTGTCGAAGAAGCAGACCTGGTTCCGGCCGCCGACCTTGGCGTGATACAGGGCCAGATCCGCACTCTGCATCAGCGTGTCGATGTCGTGCCCGTCATTGGGCAGCAGCGCGACGCCCATGGAAGTGGCGATATCTATGCGCCGCTGGTCGATCCGGATGGAGCGGGAAATGTCTTCTGCAATGGCGCGGGCCAGCCTTTCGCTTTCGAAACGGTCGCCGACTTCGGCCACGACGATGAATTCGTCCCCGCCGAAACGGGCCACTGCGGCCTTGTCCGGAGCCTGGGCGCGCAGCCTGGCGGCCACTTCCGCCAATACGCGGTCGCCCACCGGATGGCCCAGCGTGTCATTCACTTCCTTGAACTTGTCGAGATCGAGCCAGAACATGGCCAGCATTCGCTCTTCGGGCAGTGCCATGAGCAGTTCGACAAGGTCGTGATTCAGTCCGGCACGGTTGAGCAGGCCGGTCACTACGTCGGTCCGCGCGAGGCGGCGCATATTGTCTGCCATGCGTGCGCTGACTTCGGCTGCGGTGATCTGGTCCCGCAATATCCGGAACAGGTTCAGCGTGACGGAAACGACCGCAGCGAAGACCAGCACCAGCAGGGCGGACAGGATTGCATAGACAATGTCTTGCGCAAGCAGGCCCGCGATGGCGATGGGCAGGCACACCAGCAGCAACTGGCCGGTGGCGATCAGCGGCCGTGCAGCGTTCCGCGCGGAAATGCCGACGCCATAGACGAGGGAGAGCGAGACGGTGAGCACCTGGATCGCGCCGGGCGGGTGGAGATAGATCGTCAGGGCCGCCAACAGGCCGCACAGGCCGGCAAAGGCATAGGCGCCGGCTTCAAATATCCGTTCCAGCTTTCGCGCATCATGGTCCAGCGCATTGCGGTGCATCCGGTAATACAGGACGAACCGGACGATTCCTGTCAGGGCGAGCGCCACGCCAACCGCGGTAATGACCGGATTCTGCGTGGCAATTGCCGCCGTGATTCCGCCCATTGCACCCGTCAGTACCGCCATCATCAGGCTGGTCGGCTGATTGTATAATGTTTCCACCAGCTTCAGGCGCACGTCGTCATCACGGTCATTGCCGCCGAAATGTTTCAAGTAGATCTGGCGCCAGCGCTTAATGGCTACTCTCCTCGCCCCGCCGGGTTAATGGCAAGAGATCACCGAGTGGTTAATGGCCGTGTAACGGATCGGGCGTGTCGGTCAGGTGCCGATGCGCGGTTCCGCATCCAGTGCATTGGCCATCCGGCGGTCCAGCGCGCGGCAGATTTCCAGCCACCAGAGATATGCCTGTTGATCGCCCTGACGCTGGGCCTTGTGCGCCTGTTGCCGGGCATTGCGCGCCGCGGCCATGCCATGCTGCGCGAAATGCCGCAGGGCGGCCTGCAACATAGGGTCGTTCAACTGGTCCGTGCCATTGTCATTCGCGGCGATTCCGCAAGCTTCGCGGGCATCCTGTGGGGCGAGGCGGGTGCCATAAGCGTGGGGTGGTGCTGCAAAGCGGATCGACATGAATGGTTCGCTCAACCTCTGGAATTATCGCACCGCGAACTGCGGTTCTTCCGCCGTGCTAAGGCTGTCGCTCTAAGCTGTGGTTCGCAGCTATGGTTTCCAGATTACATCAGGATTTTAAGAATTTGCTGCGGCCCGCCTAGGGCTTGTCCAGCCATTGCCCGCTGCGTGCATATTGGGGCTTCACCGTGCCGGACCGGTCCAGCGGATTCGCGCCCGGCGGCTGTGCAATTGCGGGCTTGGTCCCGGGGAACGGCTCCGGAATGGAAACCGGCTCATACCCCGTCAATACGGCCGCAGCCTGCACGCTTGCCGAAGGCGCGGCCACCCCGGCTTTCGCGGCAGGGGGCGCGGGCAGATAAGGCGCGGGCAGCGGTTCCCCGCCGGCATAGGCCCGCGTGAAGGCAGATGAAGTGCCCGCCATGCCGCGCCAGCGATAAAACCGATGCGCGCCGATTGTTCCGACCGGCTGCAGGCTGCCTGCCCAATGCGGATTTACGGCCAATGTATGATAATGGGTGGCAAGGCCGACCGGCTTGTAGACGGCCCCTGACAGCGCGGCGCGGGCGACTTTTGCCGCGCGGTCCCACCAGCGTTTTTCGGGCTGCCGCGCCAGCGATCCGTCGCAGGTGAAAGTGAACTGGCAGCCGGTGCTGCGGTCCGAGCCCTGGAACACGACGCCGCAGATATTATCCGGATAATTGCCATTGGCGACGCGGTTCAGGACCACTTGCGCCACTGCCTGCTGGCCGGCATCGGGTTCCAGCGCGGCTTCGTAATAGATGGCCATGGTCAGGCATTTCTGCGCCCGCACCCGGTCCAGCGGCGTGCCATCCGCCAGCATCGGGCGGGCCGGTGCGTCTGCCGGATTCGCATCGCCCCCGGCGGTGTCACGGTCCGCGATTACGCTATCACCCTGCGGCAGATAGGGAAGATCGTCGAGATAGTAGAAAGCGGAACCGGGGAAGCTTTCGCCCGGTGTCTCGAAACCCATGGGCGTGACCTGCGGAACCACGGCGCCCGCATCGGAAAAGTTCCAGCCCTGCGGTGCGACAATTGCCGGCAATGCGATTGCCGCGCCCAGCACGGCGATGCCTTGCCGACCGACCGACCGGCGGCGCGCCGAAATCGGGCGCGACCGCCCGCGACGGGTCAACTTCGCGTGGAAGTCCTGCGGGATCGTGTCGATTGTTGGCGAATGATCGCCCAAACCCGGTTTCCTTCATCTGCCGCCGGCTGCCGCCGGGCGCGCCAGCGGCGCGTAGTCCCTCTTGGGCGGCAAGGCAGCGCATCATTGCGCATCGTGCCAGATGAAGACGAATGCTCTCCAAACCGTTACCGGGCCGAGGCAAGGAATCAGGCTCGCCTTGTTTCGAGCTGATGGCGGGCCGGGCGGGGGTCCTCATATTCCCCTTCCGCCCAGATCGCGGCGCGGCGCTCGCTACGATAGACAAGACCGCGTGCATTCACGCCCGAAGCCTGATGATAGCCTAGTTCTTCGGCAATCGCGTCATAATCCGCGGCGGCAATCGCCTCGTTCAGGCGGGGGCTGCGATCTTCGGACAGATTGCCTTCACCCACATTATAGACGAGGTCCACCAGCGCATCGAATTCATGCTGGTATAAAGGCAGATCGCCGGTCAGCCGCATCACGGCGCGCTTCGCCTCTTTCAGATCCTCTTCCAGGAAATCCAGTATCCGGTCCTGCCCGACGCGTTGGCCAATGCGCAGCCCGTCCGATGCCGCGACCAGATGGCCCACGCCGACAGTGGGGTTCCCCGCCGCATCGCGATAGACGGTGTGGCGCACCCCTTCTTCCTCCACCAGTATTTCCATCAATGCATCGCTCGGCTGCATTTCGGCGGCCGGTTTGCGCTCTTCCGGGCCGATCATCTGCATGGCGAAGGCGGGTTGCGATTGCGGGGCCTGGTGCATCGCCCCTGCGCTAAGGCCCATTACCCCGGCCGAAAGGGCGAGGGCGGCCTTGCGCTTGCGCCGATGGGGCATGCGCGCGGCCCGTCTTGCCCGCCGTTCGGAACGGCGTTGCCGCATCCGGCCTATCAGCGTGCGCACCTTTTCGCGCCTGCCCCTGGGGTTGCGGTCCTTGCGGTCGGTTCGTGCGGGGGAGGGGGTGCTGCTGGTTTGCGCTGTGGAAGCGATAGGCGACTTCTCCTTTTCCAGTTGGCGAAGGGGCGATGTCCTGCCTGCAATGCGTGCCCGTTGGACACGGCAATTGCGGCTTCAGCCAATTAACGGCTGGCCGGGGTGAAAGGTCCGGAATTTCATCAGGTGTTTGAATTAAAAGGGGTTCGCCGGTTCAGAGCGGATAGGTGACGACCGGCTGATAATGCGATCCTTCGCGGCCCAGCGTGCTTTCATACAGGGCCATTTCCCGCACTATGAAAGGCTGGGCCTCCAACGCGCCATGTGCGGCCAGCCAGTCCCCGATCTGGCCGCTGGAAGAATTGAGCCGGGCCAGCGTGACATGCGGCGTGAATTTGCGCGTTTCAGGCGCAATGCCGACTGTGCGGCAGGCCCGTTCCACTCGCCGTTGAAGATCCAGCAGTTCAGGCTCCGCCACCACCCCGGCCCATGCGGTGTGGATCCGCCCCTTCTTTTCGAAATGGCCCACGCCCTTGATCTGCAAGGGAAAGGGTGCCGCTTTCACTCGCGCCAGTTCCGCCGCCAGATCATTCGCCAGGGGCACATCGACATCGCCGACAAAGCGCAGCGTCAGGTGCAATTGTTCATCCGATTGCCAGCGCGCCGCATCGATCCCCTCCATCGCATCATGCAACACATCGCGGACGATTTCCGGCGGGCGAATGGCAACAAAAAGACGGGGCATGGCTGGGCGGCCTTATCTCAGGACGAGGGGCAAGATGCAAAGTTGCATCTGCCATGTCACGTTCCCACATCCTCGGCAGAGTTCGGGCCCGGCAGAGTTCGGACGTATCCCCCGTGCCCCTTGACCGGCACGAACATTTGCGGAACATCACGCCCTTATGAGCCTTACTACCATTTCCGTCCGCGGCGCGCGTGAACATAATCTCAAGGGCGTCGATATCGACCTCCCTCGTGACAGCCTGATCGTGATCACCGGGCTTTCCGGCAGCGGCAAGTCCAGCCTCGCTTTCGATACGATCTATGCCGAAGGGCAGCGTCGCTATGTGGAATCGCTCAGCGCCTATGCGCGGCAGTTCCTCGAAATGATGCAGAAGCCCGATGTCGAACATATCGAGGGGCTGAGCCCGGCGATTTCGATCGAGCAGAAGACGACCAGCCGCAATCCGCGCTCGACCGTCGCGACCGTGACCGAGATCTACGACTATATGCGCCTGCTATGGGCGCGGGTGGGCGTGCCTTATTCACCCGCCACCGGCCTGCCGATCGAAGCGCAAACCGTGTCCAACATGGTGGACCGGGTGATGGCATTGCCCGAAGGGACGCGGCTTTACTTGCTGGCGCCCGTCGTGCGCGGGCGGAAGGGTGAATATCGCAAGGAACTGGCGGAGTGGCAGAAGGCCGGCTTCACCCGTGTGCGGATCGACGGCGAGATCTACCAGATCGAGGACGCGCCGACGCTGGACAAGAAATACAAGCATGACATCGAAGTCGTAGTGGACCGGCTGGCCGTGCGCGAAGGGATCGAGACGCGGCTGGCGGATTCCTTCGAAACCGCGCTGAAACTGGCGGACGGGCTGGCTTATGTGGACCTGGCCGATGGCAATGTTCCCGGGCGCGAAGCGGAAGAAAGCGGCGGCAATCTGAAAGGCGCGGGCGTTCCTGCCAACCGTATCGTCTTTTCCGAAAAATTCGCCTGCCCGGTCAGCGGCTTCACGATCGAGGAGATCGAACCGCGCCTGTTCAGCTTCAACGCGCCGCAGGGCGCCTGCCCGACCTGCGATGGTATCGGGGAAAAGCAGCTGTTCGATCCGCAGCTCGTCGTCCCGAACGAGGAACTGACGCTGAAAAAGGGCGCCGTGGTGCCCTGGGCCAAGAGCAATCCGCCGTCACCCTATTACATGCAGGTCCTTTCCAGCCTGGCGAAGGCGTATGATTTCGATCTGGAAACGCCGTGGAAAGATCTGGAGCCGGACCAGAAGATGATCATCCTCCACGGCACGGGCGGCATGCCGGTGGAGCTGACCTTCAAGGACGGGCGCAAGGAATATACGGTACGCAAACCCTTTGAAGGGGTGATCGGCAATCTCAACCGCCGCCTGATGCAGACGGACAGCGCCTTCATGCGGGACGAGCTGGCAAGGTTCCAGACCGCGCAGCCCTGCGAAACCTGCAACGGCGCCCGCCTGAATGAAAAGGCGCTGGCGGTGAAGGTCGCGGGCGAACATATCGCGGCGCCGGTCAGGCTGTCCGTTTCCGATGCGCTGCAATGGTTCACCGCCCTTCCGGAAAAGCTGAACAAGCAGCAGCAGCAGATCGCCAGGGCGATATTGAAGGAGATCGTGGAACGGCTCGGCTTCCTCAACAATGTCGGGCTGGATTACCTCAATCTCGATCGCACCAGCGGCACCTTGTCCGGGGGCGAGAGCCAGCGCATCCGCCTCGCCAGCCAGATCGGCAGCGGGCTGTCCGGCGTGCTCTACGTGCTGGACGAACCGAGCATCGGCCTGCACCAGCGCGATAATGACCGGCTGCTGGAAACGCTCAAGCGGCTGCGCGACCTGGGCAATACGGTGATCGTGGTGGAGCATGACGAGGATGCGATCCGCGCCGCCGATCATATCGTCGATCTCGGCCCCGGCGCGGGCGTGCATGGCGGCGCGGTGGTGGCGCAGGGCACGCTGAAACAGATCCTCAAGTCGAAAACCAGCCTCACCGCCGCCTATCTCAACGGCACGCGCGAGATCGAGGTGCCGGCGAAGAGGCGCAAGGGCAATGGCCACCAGATCACCGTTCACGGCGCCACGGCCAATAATCTGAAAGGCGTCACCGCCTCAATCCCGCTCGGCACGTTCTGCTGCATCACGGGCGTGTCCGGTTCGGGCAAGTCCAGCTTCACGATCGACACGCTCTATGCCGGTGCGGCGCGGACGCTGAACGGCGCGCGCGTGGTTGCCGGCCCGCATGAAAAGATCACCGGGCTGGAATATTGCGACAAGGTGATCGAGATCGACCAGTCGCCCATCGGCCGCACCCCGCGCAGCAACCCGGCCACTTATACCGGCGCCTTCACCCAGATCCGGGACTGGTTCGCCGGCCTGCCGGAAGCGCAGGCGCGCGGATACAAGCCGGGCCGGTTCAGCTTCAACGTCAAGGGCGGCCGGTGCGAGGCGTGCCAGGGCGACGGGCTGATCAAGATCGAAATGCACTTCCTGCCCGATGTCTATGTCACGTGCGAGGAATGCCACGGCAAACGCTACAACCGCGAAACGCTGGAGGTGAAGTTCAAGGGGATGAGCATCGCCGACGTGCTCGACATGACGATCGAGGATGCGGAAGAATTCTTCAAGGCCGTCCCCCCCATTCGCGACAAGATGCACATGCTGTGCGAAGTCGGCCTCGGCTATGTGAAGGTCGGCCAGCAGGCGACCACGCTTTCGGGCGGCGAGGCGCAGCGGGTGAAGCTGGCCAAGGAATTGTCCAAGCGCTCCACCGGGCAGACGCTCTATATTCTGGACGAGCCGACCACCGGCCTGCATTTCGAAGATGTGCGCAAATTGCTGGAAGTGCTGCACCGCTTGGTGGAGCAGGGCAATTCCGTGGTGGTGATCGAACATAATCTGGACGTCATCAAGACGGCGGATCACATCCTAGATCTCGGCCCCGATGGCGGCGTGCGCGGGGGTGAGATCGTGGCCCAGGGCACCCCGGAACAGGTCGCCGCGACAGAGGCCAGCTATACCGGCCAATATCTCAAACCGATGCTCACCCGCGCAAAAGAACCCGCCGAGTAAGCCGCAAAGATCCTCCCCGAGCTAGCTCGGAGAGGGGGACCGCCAAAGGCGATGGAGGGGCAAAAAGCCACAACACCAGATGTTCCGCGATCCCGCCCCCAAATCCACGCAAGCCACCACACGCCGCGCGCGCAGCCTGCGCCGGCGCATGAGCCTGCCCGAAGTGCTGCTATGGCGCTATCTGCGCGGGCAGCCCGGCGGCATCAAGTTCCGCCGCCAGCACCAGACCGGCCCCTATGTGCTGGATTTCTACTGCATGGATGCAAGCCTGGCTGTCGAGGTGGACGGCAAGGCGCATGACGATCCCACCCGCGCCGCGCGGGACGAAGCGCGCGATGCCTGGCTCGCCCGCCACGGGATCGGCACTCTGCGCATTCCCGCCCGCGAGATCCTCGCCGATCCGGCGCGTGCGGCCGAGGCACTGCTGGACCATGCGCGGTCCCGCCTGCCCCTCCACCACCCGGCTGCGCCGGGCGGTCCCCCTCCCCGAGCCAAGCTCGGGGAGGATCAGAAGGCCTGAACCGCAGCAAAAAAAAAAGATCCTCCCCGAACTAGTTCGGGGAGGGGGACCGCCAAAGGCGGTGGAGGGGCGAGGGCGCTGGGCCAGCCCTGTCTGAACGCCCTCCCGCTAGCGAGGGGGGCGGGGCCAGTATTCTACTCGTGCGGGCGGTTCGGGGGCACAAGGAATGCTGGGCGCAGCACAACCGGTCTTAGCTTGACCGTATGGGAAGGCGGATCGAGCGAGCCGCTGGCAAGTTAAGTATACTGCGCCGGAAGACTTGATAGGGGCTTTATTTTTTCAGTAAATTGAATGAACGTCTAGCAGAATTTGAGTTGGGGTTGTCGATATTGAAGGGGGGGGGATGTGGAGTGCGATTAAATCTCTTGTTTGTCCGAAGTCAAAGGCAGTGCTCGAGAAAGTTGAGCCGAAAAGACAACATTTAACAGGACACATGGGTCACAGAAGGAGAGACTGTTGGTGGGATCCAATCTATAGTCCGGACCTCGATGGAGAGCTCACAGAGGGCGACTGGAATTTTAATCAAACCGCCGGGCCATGCCAAAAGTTCTTTATTGGAAAACAGCTTGATGGCGTTGTGTCTCGTGGAGATACGTTCAAAGTTATTGGCATTACATTTAAGGACTGTGATTTCCAAGGACTGTTCGACTCTGATACGCTTTTTATGTTCGACAGATGTATATTTGTCCGCTGTGACTTTGCGTATTCAAAATGGATAGATGCCCATTTTCGAAATTGTATTTTTGAAAATTGTTCGTTTTCATTATCACATTTCAATCGATGTGAATTTAGGAGTAACAAATTCAAAAAAATTGGCATATCTGGAAGCAAGACCGTCTTTGATAGAACATTTGTGACGAATCCAAATGAATTAATTGAAGCGGGGTGCAGTGGCGTACATCCAGATGAAGGAAAATGGAAAAACAGCCTATATCAATGGTTCAGGCTGCAGGGCACGAGAGCTCATCTTGCAAGGACATTGCTCTCATCGCACGATTCAGTCGGAGATGATTATACCTTTTACAAGACGGCGAAGTTGCATGATCTTCAGCAATCAAAGGCAAAAATTGCTTCGAATATATTTAATATCCTTTTTCCGGAAGATCGCAGCCGGTTGTCATCATTTTTTGGCCTAATTTTCAATTTATTTGAGAATCTGCTTCTTAGACTTATAGGTTTGTTGAATGGGTGGGGCGCATCAGCCTTACGGCCGCTCATTGGAATTGCCGGATTATGGCTTGTCTCTGGGTGGGGTTATCTGCATCTCTTTGGTGTAGGGCAGCCGTGGCAAAAAAGTTTCAACATCACAATTTTAGCCGGTTATAGTAATGAATACGTTATTGGTATGCATAATAACTTGGCTATATTTCAGAGTATTCACGCCGTCTTGGCTGTAATTTTTTACACTATCTTCTTTGGGACAATAATAGCAAGGCTCTCGAGAGTGAGATGAGTTCAGCGTTAATTTTATATGGAAGTCGCGCTCGGGAAGATGCTCGCGAAGGCTCTGACGTAGACCTCCTCGTTTGCCCGCCTAAAGGTAACCCTTTGGCGCCCCGAAAGTTTGATGGGCTAAGTATTCACATTTACCCTCAAGACTGGCTAGTCTTGAAGGCGCGGGAAGGAGATCTATTTGCCTGTCATATTGCGTTCGAAGGTGTTTCTATACTCTACGGTGAGCGCTTTTTAGGAAAGATGAAAAGCTGCTTTCAGTGGAAAGAAAGTTACCAAGAGGAGCGTGAGATGGCTCTCGCTATTCTAAGTCTGACATCGCGTTCTGATTGGGCCTACAATGAGGAGATAAGAAGGCGTTTTTTTTGGGCAGTTCGAACTTTGGCCTTGACGATCCTCGGGGATCGCAGGGTGATTGATTTTTCACTCGAGTCAATTAATTCGGCCTTAAAGAGAAGCGATATCGATAGCCTTTTTCAGAGGCGCGAGAATGCAAGTTTTGACGAATGTAAAATTCTTGCAGAAGATATACTTCAAGAATTTGATTGGTATAATGATATGGATATAGCTGATTTGACTAAACATTTGTTGGATCTTGGTGGAATCGGATTAAATACTGTAAAGCTTGTCGAAACTCACCAAGCGATCGATGTGGGATCGCTTCCCGCCTATATTTGATCCTTCCCTACAGCCCCCAATCCATGCTCCGCCCGGTTCCCTGCATCCCAAACAGGTGAACCATGTCCGATCTCTCCCCCGCCGCTTTCCCCGTTCCCGCTTGCCCGCCGCTCTTCTCGCCCCGCCGGCAGAGGGATTTTTGCGAGGCGCTGTCGCAGCATGGCAATGTCCGGGTGGCCTGCCGGGCGGCCGGGGTCAGTCCGCAGACGGCTTATCGCGCGAAGCGGGGTTCGGAGGATTTTCGGGCCTGCTGGGATGCGGCATTGCTGCTCGCGCGCGATCATGCGGAGGCGGTGCTGGCGGACCGGGCGCTGAACGGCGTGGAGGAAGCGGTGTTCTATCATGGGGAGGAGGTCGCCACGCGGCGGCGTTATGATACCCGGCTGCTGCTTGCCCATCTCGCCCGGCTGGACCGGATGGCCGAAAAGATGGAGGAAAGCGGGGCAGGCTCCCCCCATGGCGGCGGCTTTGATGAGGCGCTGGACGCGCTGGCCCATGGCGCGCCGGTGGCGGGGCCGGGCGGGGCGCTGTCCCCGCGGCGCGAGGTTCAGGACAAGGATGACGGGGAAGTGATCCCTGCCTTTGAACGGCGCTTGCACGCGATGGAAGCGGCGCGGCCCTTCGATGCGCCGCCGCTCAGCGCTCTCGGCGATGCGGGGGAGGTGGAGGCGGTGCAGCTCCTCGCCTTTGAAGCGGGTGAAGAGGAATGGTGGCTGGTCACTCCCGATGAGGAGGATTTGCGGGCCATGCGCATGGCGAATTTCTGATCGCAGGACAGTGTTCCAGCCGTTCCAGCCGTGCATGGCGCGCGATGAAATGAGGGGCGATTTCCTCCCACGGGCGATTTGCGGTATCTTCCCCTCCAGCGGTCCGACGTGGCCGGGCTCTCTGCGCGGCGCGTCGCAAACGCGTGTGGGAGAGTGGAAATGGGATTCACGCGGAATGCGGGGCTATGCGCCCTGTCGGCTGCGCTGCTGGCCGGCCCGGCCGGGGCGCAGGATTATGTCGGCATAAGTGCCAATCTGTTCGGCACCTCCATACCGGGCGGCGGGGCAGGCGGCGATGCCAGCGCGGATTTCAATGGGGAGATAGACTTCACCCAGGACCGGCTGTGCTATTACTTTGAAGGGACGGGGCTGGCGGATGCGCAATCGGCCCATATCCACGAAGCGGCAGAGGGCAAGGCCGGGCCGGAAGTGGCCACTCTGGAATTGCCGGCCGAAGATGCGGACGAGGTGTGTATGACGCTGGAACGGACGCTGCTGGAATGGATGGCGCGCGATCCCGGCTCTTACTACGTGGATGTGCACACACAGGCGCATCCGGGCGGGGCAGTGCGCGGGCAGATGGGCTGACGGCGGGAACCCCGGCGCGGGCCCGTGCATTTTCGCGGCAGGGGTGGCGCCGGTTGCCCGCATCCCCCTCTGGCCGGTGTCACCTCCCGACTGGAAAGGGAGAATGATGCACGCGATCTGCAAATCCACCTTCATCGCGCTGGGGGCGCTGGCGCTTACCACGACGGCCACGGCCCAGCAGAGCAAGAACCCCGTTCTTTCCGCCACGATCGACGATGGCGTGGGCAGCGGCCATTTCACCGCGGTGATCGATCAGGAAGCGGGGCAGATGTGCTACATGCTGAATATCGCGACGCATGAAGCGGCAACCGGCGCCCATATCCATGCGGGCGCCAAGGGTGAAAGGGGCGATGTGGTCATTCCGCTGGCTACTCCGGTGGACGGAGCGAGCGGCGATTGCGTGGATATAGGGGCGGAGATGGCGCAGGCGCTGATTGCCGGCCCGGGCAATTATTACGTCAATATCCACACCGGCAGCTTCCCCCAGGGCGTGGTGCGCGGCCAGTTGCGGGGGTAGGGCGTCAGTCGGAAAGAAGCGCGAGCTGGACCGTTCCGTGGCCGGCAGCAACGATGCCGACTTCCTCGGCGGCGCCGCGTGAAAGGTCGATCGTGCGGCCCTTCACGAACGGCCCGCGATCATTGATGCGCACTACGACCGAACGGCCGTTGCGCGGGTTGGTGACGCGGACCTTGCTGCCGAAGGGCAGGGTGCGATGCGCGGCCGTATGCTGTTGCGGATCGAACGCCTCGCCGCTGGCGGTGGGGCGGCCGGCGAAACGCTTGCCGTAATAGGAAGCGATGCCGGTGCCGAGATCCTCTGCCTGCGCCGGTTCGATCGTTTCGAGATCGACGGCGTGGTCCGGCACGGAAAGGGCGCTGGGCGGCCGGTCATATTTGACGAAGGCTGCGTCGAAATCTTCTTCGGAGGGGGCAAAGCGCGGCATGTCCACAGGCGCTTCCGCTGCAGGCGTCGCCACCTCTACGGCATCCGCGGCATTCACCGCGGTAAGCGATCCGACAAGGGCGAGCAGCGCCACGGCGCCAATCGCGATACGGTTCATCATTGCCCGAAACTCCCGTCCAATGAGTGGCCGACCCAATACCGGAGCGCTGTGGGAAGGAATACCCTGTGGCGGGCACTTCGCCCTGCGGTGCACTCGACTCATCCCGAAACAGTGAGAATTCGGAAACCTCCCCGCACAACTGGACGCTGCCTGTCGGCGCTGGTGAACGGTTAGCCGTGAGTGCGAGTCGGTTGCTGCTGCCCTACTCGTGCAGGAGCGGGCAGTGTGCCGCATCGATTCGCAAATATGGTGGCACAAAGAGAAATGGGGCCAGCCTTGCGGCCGGCCCCTGTTCACGGATGGCTTCGTCAACGCCTTGACGAATCGTCCGAAATTACTTGCCGTCGCGCTGGGCCAACAGGCGCAGGCGCAATGCGTTCAGCTTGATGAAGCCTTGCGCATCCTGCTGATCATAAGCGCCCGCGTCGTCTTCAAACGTGACGTGACGTTCGGAATAGAGCGAATCCGGGCTCTTGCGTCCGACGACGGAAGCGAGACCCTTGTACAGCTTCAGCCGTACGGCGCCGTTCACGCGTTCCTGGCTGTGGTCGATTGCGGCCTGCAGCATTTCACGCTCTGGCGAGAACCAGAAGCCGTTATAGATCAGCTCCGCATATTTCGGCATCAGCTCATCCTTGAGATGGGCCGCGCCGCGATCCAGCGTGATCTGTTCGATCCCGCGATGGGCGGCGGCATAGATCGTGCCACCCGGCGTTTCATACATGCCGCGGCTCTTCATGCCGACGAAGCGGTTTTCGACCAGATCGAGCCGGCCGATGCCATGTTTGCGGCCAAGTTCGTTCAACTCGGTCAGCAGCGTGGCCGGGCTCATCGCCTTGCCGTTGAGCGAAATGCCATCGCCCTTGTCAAAGCCGATCTCGATATATTCGGGCGTGTCCGGCGCATCTTCGGGATTGACCGTGCGGGAATAGACATAATCCGGCGTTTCTTCCCACGGATCTTCCAGCACCTTGCCTTCGGAAGATGTGTGCAGGAGATTGGCATCGGTGGAGAAGGGGCTTTCGCCGCGCTTGTCCTTGGGCACCGAGATCTGGTGCTTTTCCGCCCATTCGATCAGCGCGCTGCGCGAACCGAGATCCCATTCGCGCCACGGCGCAATCACCTTGATATCGGGATCGAGCGCATAGGCGGAAAGTTCGAAACGCACCTGGTCGTTGCCCTTGCCGGTCGCGCCATGGGCAATTGCATCGGCGCCGGTTTCGCGCGCGATTTCGATCAGCCGCTTGGAAATGAGCGGTCGCGCGATGGAAGTGCCGAGCAGATAGTCGCCTTCATACCGGGCATTGGCGCGGAACATGGGGAAGACGAAATCACGCACGAATTCCTCGCGCACGTCTTCGATATAGATATGTTCGTCAGGAATGCCCATCAGGCGCGCCTTCTGGCGGGCGGGTTCGATCTCTTCGCCCTGGCCCAGATCGGCCGTGAAGGTGACGACTTCGCAATTGTAGGTCACCTGCAGCCACTTGGCGATCACGCTGGTGTCGAGGCCGCCGGAATAGGCGAGGACGACACGCTTGATATCGGACATTCGAAAGGCTCCTGCGGGGTTGATCGCGCGCCGTTAACAGGCCCGGCGGAATTAGGCCAGTTCCCTCAATCGATCTGTGCGGCATCCCTTTGTGGATTGAACCGCGAGATATGGTCCAGCCAGGCCCTGGGCTTGCACGGCAGATTCTCGGCATCGGTGCAGGCATCCGGAAATGACTGACGCATCGGAGAAGATTATTCAGCCGGTTTTGCCTCCGCAAGAGGGGCCCGTTTCGATATGCGGTGCATGAGTGAAGGGAGGTGAGCGCCAAGCGCGGCGGCACGCAGGATATAGCTGGCCGTGAAAGCGATCCACACGCCCCAATTTCCATGAGGGCGAAGCGCGAAATCAAGCGCCAGATAGGAAAGCGTGGAAATCACCGCAGCATTGCGCAGCGCCCGGCCGGCAGTGGCGCCGATGAAGATCCCGTCCAGAAGCCAGCTCGGCATTCCCAGAACGGGGATCAATGCGGCAAAGAACAGGAAATCGCGCGCGATAGCGCGTGTTTCGGGATCCGTGGTTATCGCATGGATGGCCGCGCTGCCGCCAAGCCAGAAGACAAGCGAAAGCAGCACGCCGCCAAGCAGAGAGAACTCACCCGCCAGCCTGATTGCGCGGCGGAACTGCTGCGGCGAATTTGCGCCGATCGCCTTGCCGATGCGCGATTCGGCGGTGAAGGCGAAAGCATCCAGAACGAATGCCGCCACGCTCACGAATTGCAGCAGCACATGGTTCGCCGCCAGGGTCACGGCGCCGAGCCGGGCACCGGCATTGGCGAACCAGGCGAACAGGAAAAGCAGGGCGATGGTGCGGATCATGAGGTCGCGATTGACCGCGAAGAGCCGCGCCAGTGCCGCCCGATCAAACACCATGCTGGCCCCGAGATCTCGGAAGATGGCGAATGGCGAACGGCCGGCAATTTGCGTGGCCACCACAAGGCCGGTTGCCAGCGCAATCCATTCCGCGCCGGCCGTGCCCAGTCCCACGCCCCGTGCACCCATGCCGAGGCCCCAGACAAAGCCGATATCGAGCGCGATATTGGCGATGTTCATGACCACTTGCAGCAGCAGCGCGGCGCGGGTTCGGCCAAGGCCGAGCAGCCAGCCATTGATGGCAAAGACGCACAGGGCTGCGGGGGCGCCGAAAAAGCGCGCGCCGACATAACCGCCCGCTTCGCGGCTGACTTCTTCTCCTCCGGCAAGCAGGGCGAAGGCCAGTTCGCCGATGGGCCATTGCAGCAGCACCAGAACAAAACCGATTGCAGCCCCGATGGCCAGTGAACGTAGCAGCAATGCGGCCACCTCGCGCTCGTCGCCGGACCCTTCGGCCTGGGCGGTCAGCCCGGTCATCCCCATGCGCAGGAAGCCGAAGCTCCAGAAGACCATGGAAATGATCGTTGCCCCGAGAGCCACGCCGGCCAGCGCGGCGGCATCCCCGGTTCGGCCGACCACGGCCGCATCGACAATTCCGACCAGCGGGACAGATGCCTGGCCAAGCATTATCGGCCAGGCCTGCGCAAAGATCGAAGCGCGGGTGAGGGGCTGGGTCTTCTGCATGGGGCGGGGCCTTACCCGCTTGCCCCCGGCTTGTCGTTACCTGGCCGGCCGGGGTTCCTGTTCCGGCGCCTGGAGCAGCGCGTTCTCCGCCTTTTCCATATAGTTGCGGGTGAGGGGCAGGGCGTCGCGCTGGCGGATATACTGGATCTGGTAATTGCACATTCCGCCGAATGTGAAGGAAGTGGCCGCGCCCGCGAGATAGAAGGTCCACATGCGGAAGAAGCGATCGTCATACATGGCGACGATCGCATCCTTGTTGGCCATGCAGTTGGCATACCATTCGTCGATCGTCTTTGCGTAGTGGACGCGCAATGTCTCCACATCGCTGGCGATCAGGCGGACCTTCTCGCTGGCTTCCACCGTTTCGCTCAAGGCCGGGATATAGCCGCCCGGGAAGATATATTTATCGGTGAATGCGTCGGTAAAGCCGGGCTTGCCCATGCGGCCGATCGTGTGGATCAAGGCGACGCCGTCTTCCTTCATCAATCGCGCGCAGGTGCGGAAGAAGGTTTCATATTGCGGCGTGCCGACATGTTCGAACATGCCGACTGACACGATCCTGTCGAACTGGTCCCCGCGATCCGGCAATTCACGATAATCGATCAGTTCAAAGCGAACCTTGTCGGCCACGCCCGCGGCCTCTGCCCGCTTCCGGGCGAGGGCGAGCTGTTCTTCGCTGAGAGTGATGCCGAGCACATCCACCCCGGCACGCTGGGCCAGAAAGATTGCCATGCCGCCCCACCCGCAGCCGATATCGAGCACGCGCTGGCCGGGTTTCAGGTCCAGCTTGGCGGCGATATGCGCGAGCTTCGCCTCCTGCGCCTGGGCCAGCGTTTCCACGCCTTCCGCCCAGTAGGCGCAGCTATATTGCATATGTTCGGGATCGAGCATCAGCTCGTAAAGCGCGTTGCCGATATCGTAGTGATGGGCGACATTACGCTTGGAACTGCCCGGCTTGTTGAAAGACCGGATCAGGGATTTTGCGCGCGATATAACGCGTTTGTGCAGTTTGGGTGAGCCCAGGTCACGGCCTGCATCCCACCGGCTGTTCGCGCGGGCGAGGATGACGAGCTGCATGATGTCGCCGCGATCGAGCTGGATCCGGCCATCCATATAGGCTTCGGCCACGCCCAATCTGATATCCAGGACTATGTCCCGCGGAACCTTGCTGTCCGTGAAGCGAATGGCGACATCGGGGAAACCGGGCGCCGGTTCCCCGAAGGTCTTTTTCGTCCCGTCGGCGTAGGTGAGTTCCAGCGTGCCCTTGTGAATGAGCGAGGACAGCAATCGATCGATCAGGCGTGTGCTCATGCTCTGGTGCTCTCTGGTTATGTTTACTCTGCGGCTTGTGCCAGATGCCAGACGGGCGGATCCTCGCTTTCCCGCAGCCGCGTGGCTTCTTCTTCCATATATTCGCGGGTCATGGGGATCGCCGCCCGGTCCTTCACATACTGGATCTGCCAGTTGACCAGCGTGCCGTGGCGGAAACTCTGTTCCGCCCCGGCGAGATAGAACTGCCACATGCGATAGAATTGTTCGTCATACATATGGACGATCTCGTCCCTGTGCATGACCGTGCGGTTGTACCATTCTTCCAGCGTATGGCTGTAATGGAAGCGCATCGCCTCCACATCCATCACCTGCCAGCCATAGCGTTCGCTCTGGGTCACCAGTTCGGACAGGGCCGGGATATAACCGCCCGGGAAGATGTATTTGCGGGTCCACGCATCGGTGAAGCCCGGCGGGCCCGCACGCCCGCAGCAATGGGAAAACATCACGCCGTCCGGTTTCAGCAGACGGTTCGTATGTTCGAAGAACTGCGGATAATGCGGCGTGCCGACATGTTCCAGCAGACCGACCGAGCTGATCCGGTCGAACTGTCCCTGCACGTCGCGATAGTCCATCAGCGCGAACTTCACCTTGTCGTCCACGCCGGCGGCTTTCGCACGTTCCTGGCAGAAGGCGATCTGGTCCGGCGCGAGCGCCACGCCGAGCACTTCGCAATCATAATGCTTGTTGAGATACATGGCGAAGCCGCCCCAGCCACAGCCGATATCGAGCACTTTCATGCCCGGCTTCAGATACATCTTGGCCGCCATATGGGCCTTCTTGTCGAGCTGGGCCTTTTCCAGGCTGTTCGCCGTGTCGCGGTAATAGGCCATCGTATATTGGCGGTCCTCGTCGAGGAACAGCTCGTACAGGCGGCGGGTCAGATTATAGGTGTGTTCGGCATTCTTGCGCGCCTTGCTGCGCAAATTGATGCTGTCGGCTTTCGCCGCGACCTTTTGCGCCAGACGCTTCAGCGGGCCCTGCGGCTGAAGCGCGCGGTCGCCATGGGCCTTGGACTGTTCGGTGACGAACAGGATCATGTCGCGAATATCGTGGGGCGGATCGACTTCCAGCCAGCCCCGCATATAGGCTTCGCCCGCGCCCACTTGCGGATAGCGGGCAATGTGGGCGGCAGCTTTCGGATGCGTCAGCCGGATATTCAGCGTGTCTCCACTATCGCCGCCGGGGCCGAATTCGTAAATCTTGCCATCGTGGTCGGTAATAATCAGCTGGCCTTTTCGGATCAGCTTCCCAAGCATCTTATTCAGCAACCACATGTGGTGCGTGTCCCCCAGATATCGCTATGTGAATGCCACTAGACCGGGGGCATTGCCGGCTGTCAATCTGGCCATGGCCCGCAGATGTGGCCGAAAATGCGCCGGCGCCGGATCAGATCCCCGCATACCATTGGTAGCCGGTGCGATCTTCCCAATAACCGCCTTGTCCCTGGCCCACATCGGCAAGGCTCGCCACGGCTTCCACGCCGGTCAGATACTTCGCGCTCTTGTAACCCAGTTGCCGTTCGATCCGCACGCGCAGCGGCGCGCCATTGCGCATGGGCAGCGGTTCCTCGTTCAGTTCATGGGCGATGATGGTCTGCGGATGATAGGCATCCGCCAGATCGACGCTTTCGTAATATTTGCCGCCATTCAGCGTGTCGGCGCAGTGGAACACGACGAATTTCGCTTCCGGCCGAAGCTGGGCGAGGTCGAGGATATGGCCCAGTTGCGGCCCGGTCCACTGGCCGATCGCGCTCCAACCCTCCACGCAATCATGCCGGGTTATCTGGGTTCTCTGCGGCATGGCTTTCAATTGCGCCATGGAAAGCGACAATTCCCGTTCGACCAGGCCGGTTATGGCAAGGTTCCAATCCGCGAAACCGTTTTCCAGAGCCGCCTGATAGGCCGGGTCCTCAATCTGGGTCGTGCCATTGCCGCGGAAGAAGGGTGAAATGTCGGCTTTCGTATATTCCGGCGCCAGTGCCTGATCGCCGCCGATCGCGCGGTGGGCGCCGCGATGCAGGTCCTCCGCCTTGTCCACCGCCGCGCCGAACCATTTGCTGTCGCTGATTTTGGAACAGCCGGCCGTCAACGTGGCGGCAAGACCGGCGATCACGTTACGCCTTTTCATCGATCCGACCTCCGGTGATCATGTCGCGCAGCTGGCCGAACGGCCCGGACAGCAGCACCAGCAGAATGTGAATGACGAAAAAGGCGAAGATCAGCCAGGCGCAGATGAAGTGGATCGAACGCGCGCTCTGCCTCCCGCCGAAAATATCGGTCAGCCAGGGCAGGGCAGCTTCCATGCCGGGGCTCATCACCATGCCGGTGAAGATCATCAGTGGCAGCAGCACGAAGATTACCCCGCCATAGGATGCCTTTTGCAGGAAATTGTACTTTCCCGGCCCGTGGTGGAAATCGAACTTCAGATGGGCGCGAATATCGGACCGGATGGCTGCTGGCGCCCATTCCGCCCGGCGCGTGGCGATGTCCCGCCGGAAATGGCCGTTCAGCAGCGCCACGAGCATGAATAGCAGCAACGATACCGCGAAGACCCAGGCGAAGATGACATGCCAGTCCCGCGCCGTGGCGAGGCTGTAATATCCCGGGATCGTCGCCCATCCGGGGAAGCGCGGCACATGCAGCCAGGCAGCGGAAGGTTCAAAACCCCAGTCTCCCCAATAGAGGCGGGGATGGGCGTTGGAGATGTTTAGCCCCGACATGAACAGCACGACCAGGCTGACAACATTCAGCCAATGCCAGATGCGCGTGGTCAACGCGTGCTTTTTCATCGCCGCTCATCTCCCTCTTCGGTGAGATACATCACGTCGCGCGGTTGCGACAGCAAGTGTTGGCCTGAATCGATGAACAGGCGCTGGCCGCTCGCCATCGGGCCGGTGGCGAGGAAATAAGCGGCATCGGCAACCTCCTGAGCTGAAGTGCGGCGGCGCAGCGGGTTCATCCGGTGCGTGCGCTCGGCATCTTCAGGCGCCTGGTCATGACTGGCGAGGATGGCGCCGGGGGCCAGTTCATATATCCTGTCCTCAACCGCCGCAGTCATGGCGAGCATGGGCACGGTCGCCGCCAATGCGTGCTTGCTCATCGTGTAGGAGAAGAAGTCGGGATTGGGATTGGCCAGTTTCTGGTCCGTCAGCTGGATTACCCGCCGCCCATTGGCGGAGCGCGCCTGGGCGAAAAAGAGCTGGGCCATGAGAGCCGGGGCCAGTGCGTTGATCTGCATCGCCTGCGCATTCGTTGCCGGGTCCAGTCCGGTCGCGGAATCGGGGCGAAATACCGATGCGGAATTGATCAGCACCCGCCAATCGCCATGTCGCGCGGCGAGATCGGCGATCATGCGCCGTGCCGCCTGATTGTCCGCCAGATCGCAGCGGATCACTTCGGCGCTATCCAGTTGGGCGGCAAGCTTTTCCGCCTCCACCAGCGAAGTGTTGCAATGCAGGGCGACATGCCATCCCGCTTCGCCAAAGCGGCGGGCGATGGCAGCGCCGATCCGCTTCGCCCCGCCGGTAACGAGGACGCAGGGCCGCGTCATGGCGCGCCTTTCCGTCCGGCGGCTGGAACAGTTGGAACACGGTTCTGTGCGCAAAAATATCGAACCCGGACAATGTCATGTGCGATGCCGGGAGAATGCGATGAAACAAACGCGCTCATTCACCCATTGCAGCACAACCGGCTGGAATAGGAAAGGGCGGGCGCTTGATGGCGCCCTTCAGGCAGCAGCGGTCGTCAGGTTGAGATGGGGGATGGCCACGGTGCGCCTTCCGCCGAAATCGGTGCGGACAACCATCAGCCCCTGGCGTTCGAAATAATCCATCAGGCGCTGGACGCGGCGCGGGGAATTCGTGCCATATACACGCGCCAGTTCGTCATCATCCGGGCAGGGATCGCCCGCCCCGGCGGATCGGGCAATAAGCAGGAACGGGGCCAGCAATTCGTCCGGCACGGATGCTGCCAGCTCCAGTATCGGGGCGAGTTCCGGATCGCTGTCATCGAAACCGGCCAATGCCATGGCGAAACGCCGTTTGAACTGCGCGGCGTTCAACGCATTGGCGGGCGCGCCGCGCATCCGGCAGCGGATAGAGAAATCCTGATAGAGCGAGGCCGGCTGCTGGAAGGAGGCATCCTCCTCTGCCGCCATTTCCATCAGCACTTGGCGCAGCAGCGCCTCGGTTTCCTCCGCATTGGCTGCTGGCAGGTCCGGCACCGGGGCGTGGGCTTCGAAATGGGCGATGCGGCTTTGCAGCTCTTCCGATTCCTCACGCGGAGGAGGGGGCGGCGGCGGAGCAGGGCGAGCGGCCACTTCTTCCGCCAGCCCATCATGCAGGAGGGCCTGCATATCTTCGCCAGAAGCGGCGGGCGGCGGCATCAGGCCGCCGATCATGGAGCGGCCCTGCGTGCGAACGGAGCCGATCTTTACCGACACCGGCCGCCGGCTGACCGCCGGGCCGAGGCCGAGGAAATGGCCGCGTTCCAGATCGCGGATCCGTTCTGCCTGCCGCCGTTCCATGCCCAGCAGATCGGCCGCCCGGACCATGTCGATATCCAGGAAAGTCCGCCCCATCAGGAAGTTGGATGCTTCCGCGGCGACATTCTTGGCCAGTTTTGCCAGACGCTGCGTGGCAATGACGCCCGCAAGACCGCGCTTGCGCCCGCGGCACATCAAGTTCGTCATCGCGCCCAGCGACAGGCGGCGGGCTTCCTCGCTCACTTCACCCGCGGCGGAAGGGGCGAAAAGCTGCGCTTCGTCCACCGTCACAATGGCCGGATACCAATGTTGCGGCGGCGCATCGAACAGCGCGGAAAGGAACAGGGCGGCGCAGCGCATCTGCCCGTCCACCTCCAGCCCGTCCAGCGCCAGCACTACGGATGCGCGATGTTCGCGGATGCGCGCGGCAAGCCGTTCGATCTCGCTATCGGCATAGGCGGATCCGTCGATCACGACATGGCCGAATTCTTCCGCCAGCGTGACGAAATCGCCTTCCGGGTCGATCACGACCTGCTGCACCAAGGCGGCGCTTTCTTCCAGCAGGCGGCGCAGCAGATGCGATTTGCCCGACCCGCTATTGCCCTGGACGAGCAGGCGGGTGGCGAGGAGTTCCTCGATATCGATGCCGACGGGGGCCCCGCGCTCGTCGGTGCCGATTTCGATTCTGCTGTTCACGATTGCCCCTGCCTAGCCGCTGGCGCGCCTGGGCCAAAGGGCGCTGGCGAGTTTTCCAGAGATCGCGAACCAGTTCACGAACCTTCCGGCAATTTCGCCTTCAATTCCTCAAGCCAGACATCGGCCACCGCATCGCTCGGCGCGCGCCAGTCGCCGCGTGGGCTCAGCGCGCCGCCGCTGGAAACTTTCGGGCCGTTGGGAATGGCGCTGCGCTTGAACTGGCTGAAGGCGAAGAAGCGTTTCAGGAAGCTTTCCAGCCAGTGGCGGATCGTGGCCAGATCATATTCGTTCTTCTTCGCTGCCGGGAATTCGGCGGGCCACAGCCCTTCGCCCTTATCGCGCCAGGCATGCCAGGCGAGGAAGGCGACCTTGCTCGGCCGCTGGCCGAAACGCATCACGTGGTGGAGGAAGAAGTCGTTGAGTTCATAGGGGCCAATCTTGGCCTCGGTGCTCTGGATCGCGCCTTCCGCATCGGCAGGCACCAGTTCCGGGCTGATTTCTGTGGCGAGGATGGCGCCCAGCACTTCATCGGTGGCCGCATCGAACTGGTCGGTGCGCGTGCACCAGCGGATCAGATACTGGATCAGCGTTTTCGGCACACCGGCATTGACGGCGTAGTGGCTCATCTGGTCGCCCACGCCGTAAGTGCACCAGCCCAGAGCCAGTTCGGACAGGTCGCCCGTGCCGATCACGAAACCGTTATGCTGCCCGGCCAGGCGGAACAGGTAATCGGTGCGCAGCCCCGCCTGCACGTTTTCGAATGTCACGTCATAGACCGGCTCCCCGCCGGCGAAGGCGTGGCCGATATCTTCCAGCATAAGGCTTGCGGCTGGGCGAATGTCGATTTCCTCGGCGGAAATCCCCAGCGCTTTC
The DNA here is from genome assembly GCF_001008165.2 of Croceibacterium atlanticum. NCBI lineage: Bacteria > Pseudomonadati > Pseudomonadota > Alphaproteobacteria > Sphingomonadales > Erythrobacteraceae > Croceibacterium > Croceibacterium atlanticum. The sequence continues at coordinate 120,771 of NZ_CP011452.2, forward strand.
ATCAGCTTCCAGGCATTGTCTTTCGTCTCGTCCGAAGTGCCGAAGCCCGGCATAGTATAGCCGCGAATGGTGGTGCGCGGCAGGCCGAGCCGGTCGCAGGCCTTGGCTGCAACGATCAGCGCATGGGTGGAATCCAGCCCGCCGGAAATGCCGATCACCAGCGATTTGGGCCGTGTCGCCTCGATCCGGCGCATCAGCCCGTCGACCTGGATGTTGAATGCTTCGTAACAATCCTCGTCCAGCTTTTCCGGGCGATTGGGCACGAAGGGGAAGCGCCGGATCGGGCGGTTGAGGCCAATATCGCCCTTTGCCGGTGCATGGTCGAAAGCGATGAAGCGGAAGCTGTCTTCCGGCCGCCCGGCATGTTCTGCCGCATCGTTGAAAGTCTGCAAACGCAGCCGGTCGTTCTGGATGCGGTCGCAATCGACATCGGCGATGCAGAGTTCCGGCTGCAATTCGAAACGCTGGCTGTCGGCCAGCAAATCGCCCAGTTCGAAGATCATGCCTTGGCCGTCCCAGGCAAGATCAGTCGTGCTTTCGCCGTGGCCAGCGGCGGAATAGACATAGGCGCTGGCCGTGCGCGAGCTTTGCGCGCGGCACAGCATATGCCTTTCGTCCGACTTGCCGATAACGATATTGGAAGCGGACAGATTGGCCAGGATTGTCGCCCCGGCCAGCGCGCCTGCGGTGGATGGCGGGGAGGGCGCCCAGAAATCCTCGCAGATTTCCACGAACAGCCTGAAACCGGGAAGCTGGCTGGACGCGAAGATCAGATCCGTGCCGAAGGGAATTTCATCCCCGCTGACCGTGATCGTGGCACCGCGAATATTGCGGCCATGGGCGAACCAGCGCTTCTCGTAATATTCGCGGTAATTGGGCAGGAAGCTTTTCGGCACGGCGCCCAGCAATTTTCCGTCGGCCACTGCCAGGGCGCAATTATAAAGCCGGCCATTATGGCGCAAGGGTGCGCCGATCAGCATGACCGGGGTCAGCCCCTTGCTGGCCGCGACAATGCCGGCCATTTCGGCTTCCACCGCGTCCAGCAGCGCATCCTGCATGACGAGATCGTCCAGCGCGTAGGATGACAGGCTCAGTTCCGGATAGACCAGGAGATCGACCTGCGCCTCGTGTGCGCGCTTCGCCTCTTCCACGATGGCGCGGGCATTATAGGCCACATCGGCCGTGCGGACGCGCGGCGTACTGGTCGCCACGCGCACGAAACCATGCTGGTGCATGTCGTAGAATGGATGGGTTCCGTCACCCGTTATCGTCACTGCACGTCCCTGTATCGGCTGGAGCCTGCCCATGCGTTAGCGGAGAGTGGGCCCGCACGCCAACTCCCTCGCACAGGGGCGCTATCGGGGCGTTTGTGCGGAACCGCCAATCCCTCAGGCGGCTTCGCGCTGTCCGCCAATATCCAGCCGGGCTTTCGTCGTCGCCTTTGAAAGATCCAGGCCGTAAAGCCGCGCCGCGTTCCCGCCCACGATATCGGCCACGTCCGATGGCGCCATATGGCCCATTGTTTCGTTGATCGTCCGCACGCTGTTGGGCCAGATGCTGTCCGGATGGGGGTAATCGCTGGCCCAGAGCAGATTGTGCGGCCCCCAGAATTCCAGCAGCCGCATGGCCGTGGGGCTTTGCTGGAAAGTGCCGTAAACCTGCCGCTTGAACACTTCGCTGGGCTTCATCTTGTGCGGGATGCCGCCCTTGTCGTCCCAGAATTCCTTGCATTCCCACAGCCGCCAGTGGCGATAATCAAGCTCTTCCACCACCCATGGAACCCAGCCCACGCCGCTTTCGGCGATCACGATGTTCAGCTTCGGATGGCGTTCCAGAATGCCCCAGGCGAACAGGTCCACGAAGGGATCGAGGAATTGTTCGATGAACATCTTGGCGTGGAGAAATGTCGCGCCGGGCGACCCCTTGTATTTGTCGAACGCCTTGGTCACGCCGGGGAAGACGGTGACATGGAAGCTGAGCACGATGCCCGATTGTTCGAGCAGGTCGAAGACGGGTTCCCAGCGTTTGTCTTCCAGCCGCGGTTCGGCCATTGCGATCTGCAGATTGGCCTGCCGGCAGCCGCCCCGTTCCGCGAGCCGTTTCAGCTCCGCGAATGCCGCTTCCGGATGCGGGGGCAACATGGCGACGCCGATCAGCCGTTCCGGCGCGACGGTGCAGAATTCGTCATACAGCCAGTCATTATAGGCTGAATAGCAATCCTGCATGAAGGCGGCATCATCGCTCTTGATGCTGGTTACCGGGCCGAAGACCAGATGGGCCCACACGCTGTCCCGGTCCATGTCTTCCAGCCGCAATTTCGGATTGCCGGCGCGCAATTCGCTGACATCCTCGATCCCGCCCCGGTCATAGGCCGTGTGAATGGGCTTTGGTCCACCAAAGCTGAACGGCTTGCCTGCCCACATGCCCCAATTCTGGCCATCGGCCATCCACATCGCGGGGCCGTCTCCATTTTCGACCACTTGCGGCGCGCGGTCGCCCCATTTTGCGGCCATGCGTCCGGTCCAGACATTTGCCGGCAGCATGTTGAGATCCAGATGGTCGTCGCAGGAGACAAGGGCGGTTTCGATCATGGCAGCTCTTCCCGATGCATTGTTTGCTTAGCTTGCGAAGCTTGATGGCAGGCGATCGGGGGTGCCGCAATGCAAAAGGGCGGCTCCTTGCGGAACCGCCCTGGCGTTTGCTTGCAAATCCTGGCTCAGCGGCAGCGCGCTTCGCCGCGATCGATTTCCCGCCCCAGCAGGCCACCGGCGGCGGCGCCAAGGATCGTACCCAGCGTCTTGTCGCGCCCGCCATCGATCTCGCGGCCGAGCAGGGCACCGCCTGCGGCGCCGATGATCAACCCGGTCGTGCCATTGTCCCGCTTGCAATAATAACGGCCATCATTCCCGCGCCATACGCGATCGCCGCGCTTGACGCGGCGCGGTTCCACATAGCGGCCGCGATGGTCATATTTTGCATGATGCCCGCGATGCAGGCCGCGATCATGGCGATCGCGCGAGCCGGCCTCTGCCGGCACAGCGGGGATCGCCATTGCAGTTGCGGCGGCGAGGAGCATGAAGATACGCATTGGGGTGCCTTTCCGTGTAACTTTGCGGGTCAACGCCACCATGCATTCACCGATCCCCAACCTGAGATGAACAAACGCGTTTCCGCCTTCAACTGCGGCGATTTGCGCCAATTCCGCGATGGATCGAGTGGTCGGTTCGGCCATTTGAGTCCGGGTGGGGAAGGGCAGTTTTGTCCCGCCCTTCCTTCGCACCCGGATTCAGGCGTCAGCTTCAGAGGCTGGCGATTTCGGCTTTTGCGGAATTGATCGCTTCTTCCCGCGCTTCCGGGCCGAAGCCGATCTTTTCGGCGCGGATGAAGACCGGATCGGTAATCCCGATGAAGGCGAAGAAATCGCGCATCAGAGTTTCCTGATGTTCGAAGGCGCCATCCTGCTGATATTCACCGCCACGGGTGGAGAGGACGATTACCTTCCGGCCACCAGCCAGACCTTCGGGGCCGGCTTCGGAATATTTGAAGGTGACGCCGGGCACGCCCAGGCGGTCCATCCATGCGTTGATCTGGCTCGGCACGGTGAAATTATACATCGGCGCGCCGATCACCACGATGTCGGAAGCCAGGAATTCATCCAGCACGGCGCGCTCTTCAGGAAAAACAGCCTTCATGGCGTCAGTGTGCTGGTCCTGCGGGAGACGGATCGCCCCGGTGCGGGCATCGTCGAGATGGGGCAGGGGGGCCTTGCCGTAATCGCGATCGACTATCCGGGCTTCGGGATGTTTGGACCGGAAATGATCCAGCGCGGCCTGGGTGAGAACGCGGCTGACGGAACTGTCGCCCGTCGTGGCGCTGTCGATACGGAGAATCTGCATGGCTTTCCTTCCAAGGTTACGATTGATAACTTGCAGGCCATATGGATACTGCCACCACGATCGTGCAAGAAGGCACTTCGCTGTCCGATAGTCACATGGATGTGACCATTCAGACCCATCCCGCGCGCTGTTGCCAGGCGGTGAACCAGATCCTCGCGCGCGTGGGCGATAAATGGTCGATGCAGGTGGTGATGAGCCTGTCCGAAGGATCGCTGCGCTTCAATGAATTGCGGCGCGAAATCGATGGTATTTCGCAAAGAATGCTGACGCGCACATTGCGCGGACTGGAACGGGATGGGCTGGTGAGCCGTGCCGTGACGCCCAGCGTGCCGCCGCGCGTGGATTATGCGCTTACCGAACTGGGCCGATCACTGCGTCAGCCCGTGCTTGCCCTGGGAGACTGGGCCGTTGCCAATCGCGAAGCGGTGGATGCCGCAAGGCAGGCTTTCGACCGGGAAGCGGGGGAAATCTAGGACGAGCCGGCCGGAAGCGCGCGCTCAGCCTACTTCCTGATCTGCCTCCGCCACCGCCTGAGCGGCTTCGCGATCGCGCTCTGCCCGGCTTTTCTTTTCCGCGGCGGTGCGCAGCTGGCCGCAGGCGGCGTCAATATCCCGGCCGCGGGGGGTGCGGACCGGGGCGCTGATCCCGCCTTCAAAGATGATGTCCGAAAAGCGCCTGATCCGTTCCGGCGTGGAGCAGTCATAGGGTGCGCCCGGCCAGGGGTTGAACGGGATCAGATTGACCTTGGCAGGCAGTTTGAACTGCTTGAGCAGGCGCACGAGTTCATGCGCATCCTCATCGCTGTCATTCTTGTCCTTCAGCATCACATATTCGAACGTGATGCGCCGGGCATTGGACGCGCCGGGATAGGCGGCGCAGGCTTCCAGCAATTCCTCGATGCCGAACTTCCTGTTGAGCGGCACGATCTCGTCGCGCACTTCCTTGGTCACGGCATGTAGTGAAACCGCGAGATTGACGCCAATCTCTTCCCCGCAGCGTTCCATCATCGGCACCACGCCACTGGTGGACAGTGTGATCCGGCGCTTCGACAGGGCCAGCCCTTCGCCATCCATCACCAGTTTCAATGCGTCGCGGACATTGTCGAAATTATACAGCGGTTCGCCCATGCCCATCATCACGATATTGGTCAGCAGGCGGCCATCGGCCCTGTATTCGGCAACATCCTCCTCGTCGGGAACATCCATCCGGCCCTTGGGCCATTCGCCCAGCGCATCGCGGGCCAGCATCACCTGTCCCACGATCTCGCCCGGTGTCAGATTGCGCACCAGCCGCATGGTTCCCGTATGGCAGAAACGGCAGTTCAGCGTGCAGCCGACCTGGCTGGATACGCACAGCGTGCCGCGATCCGCGTCGGGGATGAAGACCATTTCGAAATCGTGGCCGTCCGGCGTGCGCAGCAGCCATTTGCGCGTACCATCGCTGCTGTGCTGGGCTTCCACCACTTCCGGCCGGGCAATCACGAAGCGTTCCGTCAGCCAGGGGCGCATCGTCTTGGCGATGTCGGTCATGTCGGCGAAATCGGTCACGCCGCGATGATATATCCAGTGGAACACCTGCTTCGCGCGCAGCTTCGCCTGCCTGGTTTCCAAGCCTGCTTCGGCGAACAGTTCCGTTATCCGCTTCCTGGAAAGGCCCAGCAAGTCCACCCGGCCATCGGGGCGCGGCGTGATGTCACGCGCGACGGGAACCGGATCAACCTGTCCGGGAATGCTCATGAGTGCGGTATCGGCCATTATGGGGGCGCATATAGGGCGCAGCGGCGGATCATGCCAGCCATCCGGAAAACCCGCTGCGCAGCATCCGCAAAAACACGCGCGCCAGCGCGCGAAATCGCCGTCCCGCTCATTCGGTTCCCGGTTTCTGCCGCAGCGCCGCATCGCTTTGCTGCACTGCACTGTGGCAAAAAAACATCAATCTTATCGTTGTGTTACGTTCAGGAAACTTACTGCCGGGTTGCGACATTACACAGGTCCGCGGCGCGATGCCGCGCGATTGAAGTGAATGGAGTACAAGAAATGAAAAAGGGTCTCGCACTCATCGCCGCCGGTTCGATGGCAGCAATCGCCACGCCGGCTTTCGCCCAGGATTCGGATTTCTCCGGCCCCTGGATTGCAGGCATTGCCGGTTATGACATCAACAAGGCCGGCAGTTCCCAGGACGATGATCTCAACCCCGATGCCGATGAAAGCGTCGAAGGGCTGACCTATGGTGCGGCGATCGGTTACGACGTCGACATGGGCAATGTCGTTCTGGGTGCCGAAGCGGAACTGACCGATTCCACCGCCGATTCCGACTATGACAACAACTTCTCCACTTTCGGTCTCGGAACCGTGGATGCGGGCCGCGATATCTATGTGGGTGCGCGCGCCGGCTACAAGGTAACGCCCAGCACGCTGCTATATGCCAAGGGTGGTTACACCAATGCCCGTTTCAACTTCGTCGGCTCTGACGGGACGACGGATTATAACGAGCGTCTGGATACGGACGGTTTCCGCGTGGGCGCGGGTCTTGAACAGAAGTTCTCCAGCAACGCCTTCGGCCGTCTCGAATATCGCTACTCCAACTATAGCGAGGGCGAGATCGATTTCGAAGCCGAGGACATTCCCGACAGCGACCGTTTCGATATCGACACGGACCGCCATCAGATCGTGGCGAGTGTCGGCCTGCGTTTCTGAGCCAGTCATAGCCTGACATGCAGTGGGCCGGGAGGTTTGCCTTCCGGCCCATTTCATTTGCACATTGTGCGGAGGCGTAACCCGGTCAGCGGGACCGGGCGCATCCCACTTGCGCCGCATCCATGGCAGTAGCCGCCCCGGCCAGGCTGTAGGAATCGGTAAAGCGCCGGCCCGAACGATCCCTTGCCGTCACCCACATGCGGTTTTCGGCGCGCATGGCCGTGATGATCGCGGCGTCCATCGCCGTATCTTCCGCCCAGGCATCCGGTCCGCCGCCGCCGAGCCGGAAACGCCGATTGCCGATGCGCAGCGTGGCGCCGCCGCCCGAAGGGATGGACCGTGAAAGCCGGATATGGACCTGCCCCCTGATCTGGCGGCCCGGCCAGATGCCGATGGCGGCATAAGCCGGCTGATCGCGCGCTTCGCCTTCCGCCGCGCTGATCGCATAACATCGCGGTACGCCCGCATCCCGGAACGCCCCCCAGTCATCGAATATGCCAAGACTGTCCTTCGCCGAAAGCGAAGCACTGGATGCAAACAGGATCAGGGCAAGGCCAAAGCGCTTCATGGGCTTTCGCTTGCTAGCAGCGGTGCCGCATTTGGCAAATAATGCCGCGCCCCCTCCGGACGGGAACATCTGCCCGTCCTCAATCGGGGCAGGCATGGCGGCCTTGTGGAATCGCTTTGCCCGGCGGCGTTTTTCAGGGCAGGTTCGATTCCTGACGATTCCAATTGGGGGAATTGGGGATGAGTCTTCTGGCAGACCATAATCTGCCCTTCGCCGTCGCACTGATGCTGATGGTGATGCTTGCCATTCTGCAGGCTGCCGGCCTTGGAGACCTGTTTGGCGAATCCGATGTCGGCGTCGATCCGGACATGGATGCCGATGGGGATGCGGGCGTTTCGGGCGGATTGCTCAGCATCCTTGGCATAGGGCGTGTTCCTTTCCTCATCTGGTTGGCGGTCGCCCTGCTGGTCTTTGCAGCGATCGGCGTAAGCATTCAGGGGGTGGCCCATAATCTGGCCTACGGGCCGCTCGATCGCTGGCTGGCGGCCGTGCTGGCGGGCGCGGCGGCGCTGCCTGTCACTGGCGCACTGGTGCGACCGCTGGCGCGGATCCTGCCGGCGGACGAGACGAGCGCTGTCGATCTGAACAGCCTTGTCGGCCGGCGTGGCATCATCCTCAACGGAAGGGCTGCCGCCGGATATCCGGCGCGGGCACGGATCCACGACCGGCATGGGCATCCCCACCACGTGATGGTCGAACCGCATGAACCCGCTGCAGAGCTGCGGGAAGGGGAGCAGGTGCTCGTGGTCAGGCGCGATAAGGAAATATTCTATTGCGTGGCCTTGGAGGATCGCCGGCTGGAGCCCGAACGGTAACGCAATTTCGTCCGAGGGGAGAGGTAATGGGTTCGAATTTGATTGAGATCGTGATCTGGGCCGGGGCGGTATTCGCTGTCCTGCTGATCATCGGAATGATGATCGCCAAGCTCTATCGTCGGGCGAGCAAGGAAGTCGCATTCGTTCGCACGGGTGTCGGCGGAGAAAAGGTCGTGATGAACGGCGGCGCCATGGTGCTCCCGGTCTTCCATGAAACCATGCCCGTGAACATGAACACGGTCGTATTGCCGGTTGTTCGACGGGATGCAGAGGCGCTGATTACACTGGATCGCCTGCGGATCGACGTAAAGGCTGAATTCTATGTTCGCGTTCGCCCCGATGCGGGCGCCATTGCCATGGCCGCGCAGACTTTGGGCCAGCGCACCATGCATCCCGAAGCGCTGAAGGATCTGGTCGAAGGCAAGTTTGTGGACGCACTCCGGTCGGTGGCGGCGGGGATGAGCATGAACGAGCTGCATGAACAGCGCGCCGAATTCGTGCAGAAAGTTCAGCAGGTCAGTTCAAGCGACCTGGCGATGAACGGGCTGGAACTGGAATCGGTTTCGCTGACCGGCCTCGATCAGACCAGCATTGAACATTTCAACGCCAACAATGCGTTTGACGCGGAAGGCCTTACCAAGCTCACCGAACAGATCGAGGCGCGCAAGAAGCTGCGCAACGATATCGAGATGGATACGCGCGTCCAGATCGAAACCAAGAATCTCGAAGCTGACAAGCGCAGTTTCGAAATCGGCCGCGACAATGAATTCGCCCGGCTGGAACAGGAACGCGAAGTGGAGACACGCCGCGCCTCGCAAATGGCGGAAATCGCGCGCGAACAGGCGGCCCGCAACCGCGAGGCGGAGGCGGCCCGGATCGAGGCCAAACGCGAGATCGACAGTCAGCAGATCGAAGCCGATCGTTCGGTCGAAGAATCCCGGATCGCCCAGCAGCAGGCGGTCGAGATTGCCCGCCAGGAACAGCAGATTGCGGTCCAGAACAAGAGCCGGGAAGAAAGCCAGGCAAAGTCTGAAGCCGATGCGGCGCGCGCCAAGGCCGTCGCGGCCGAGGAATCAGTCGCGACTTCGCGCGATACCGAAGTTGCTGAACGCGAAAAGCGTATCGAACTGATAGAGGCGGCAAAGGCTGCGGAACGCGATGCGATCCGGATCAAGGTGCAGGCGGAGGCGGAACGCGATGCTGCCACCAACCGCGCGGAAGCCGCCAGGCTGGAAGCGCAGGGGCAGGCCGATGCGGAGAAGCTTCGCGCCGAAGCGGACCGCGTGCGCTTTGAGGTGGAAGCGGCCGGCCAGCGCGCCATCAACGAAGCGGCGAATATCCTCTCGATGGATCAGATCTCGCTGCAGACCAAGCTTGCGCTGCTGAAGGTTCTGCCAGAACTGGTGCGTGAAAGCGCGAAGCCGATGGAAGCGATCGATTCCATCAAGATCGTCCAGGTGGACGGCCTTACCCAGAAAACCGGTGCGCCCGGCGCGACCATCGGCAATGGCGGCAGCGGCAATCTTGCCAGCGATGCCGTCGCCGCGGCCCTGGCCTATCGGGCGCAGGCCCCGGTTCTGGACGGGCTGATGAAGGAACTCGGCCTCGATGGAAGTTCGCTCAGCAGTCTCGTTTCCGGTCCGGCCGGCATTTCGCCGACAATGGAAAATTCCGTGGCGGGCGGAAGCGCTGCACTGGATGAAGACGACTTGCCCGATCAGAGTGTGGGGGATGGCAATCCGGCGCCCGGGGGCGAATAGAAGACGGGCGGGGGCGCCCCGTTTTTGCCGGGGCGTCTCTCAGCTTTCGAGCAGGTCGAGATAGCTGACAACATCATTATCCGTTGCCAGATAAAGGCCGTCCTGCACGGCTTCCGGTTGCTGCGCGGCGATCCGCATGGCTTCGGATAATGGCCCGTAGAACAGCGTATTGGCGGCGCCGCCTTCGCTCGATCCGTCCAGGTGATAGAGCCGGACGCTTGCTTCGCCATAGGTTGTGCGCATCAGTCGTGATCCAGCTTCGCATTGTCGAGCGTCCGGTCAGTGCGCTCGTTCTCTTTTCGGTGAGCAAGCCTTGCGATCTTGCTTTCGCCGAATTTTGCCCGGTTTTCAGCCGATTGCCTGGCCTTTTGCGCACGGCTTCTGGCTTTTCGCGCCATGCGCAAATTGACGATTTCCGCCATGCTGCCTGTCCTTGAATGCCCGGCCGGTCAGCCGGGATAGCTGATTGCGATCACTTCCCATTCCTTCTCCCCGGCGGGGAGGCGCACGGTCCGCAGATCGCCGATGGCCGCACCGCGCAGGGCGCGGGCGATGGGCGCGCTCCATCCTATCCTGTTGGCCGAGGGATCCTGTTCGTCATCGCCAACCAGCATCAGTTCCCGTTCCTGATCGTCCTCATCCGCGATGGTGACGAGCGCCCCGAACCATACGCGCGACTGGTCCGGCTGGTCGGACGGAACGATGACCTTCGCCGCTTTCATCCGCTTTGCCAGATGCGCCAGTTCGCGATCGATCTCTCGCATTCGCTTGCGGCCATAGAGATAATCGCCATTCTCGCTGCGGTCGCCATTACCGGCTGCCCAGCTGACGATTTCCACGATTTCCGGCCGCTCTTTCCCGAGCAGATGGTCATAACGCGCCTTCAGCGCGGCCAGTCCGGCTGGCGTAATGGGATTGGAAGCTGTTTTCATGTGGTAAATGTCTAGCGCAGGAACTCGCCGAGCGTGCGCGATCGGCCCTTGGTCGCCTTGTCGGGATAAAGCGTTTCATACATCACGGCGTTTTCCAGCACGCGCTGGACGTAATTCTTCGTTTCGAAGAACGGGATCTGCTCGATCCAGTCGATCCAGGCAATGCTGCCGGTGCGCGGATCGCCGTTCTGACGCAGCCATTTGTTCACATTGCCCGGCCCGGCATTATAGGCGGCAACCGCCAGCGGATAACTGCCATAACGGGCATAGAGCCGTTCGAAATGATTGCTGCCAAGGCGGACATTATAGCCCGGATCGGCAATCAGCGAGGCTGACATATAGGTCAGTCCGGCCTTGCCGGCTTCTTCACGGGCAGTGGCGGGCATCAACTGCATCAGGCCGCGCGCGCCGGCATGGCTGATCGCATTTTCGGCAAACTGGCTTTCCTGCCGGGCGATGGCGTGAACCATTGTCCAGTCCGTGCCCTGTGGCGGCACCAGAGTGGGGAAGCCGATGCGGGTGAAGCCGCGCACGCCATCTTCTTCCGCGGAATCGAACAGGTTCACTGCCAGATCCCTGCGGCCGATCTGCCGCGCCAGTTCCGCCACCAGCATATGTTCGCCCGGCGTTTCCGCCCGGTCGGCAATGGCACGGTAGAAACGGATGCCCTGGCTCCAGGGCGCATCACGGGCAACTTCGGTGACGGCGGCGGTCAGCGGCGCGTTCATGAAGGCGCGGCGTTCTTCCTCAGTCGGCGCATAGGCCGGCCCTTCCGCGAATGCCGGCAGGCTGCGGCCAAGTTCCGCAAGGGCGAGCTGGCCATAGAAACGATCCGGGTAATCGGCCGCCATTTCGAAATAGCGCGCCGCACTATCCGTATCGCCGGCGCGCTTTGCCGCATGGCCGGCCCAGAAAAAGCCTTTCGAGCGGGTCTGCGGCGTGCGTGCCGCTGCACCATAGCGGTAGAAGAGGGGGGAAGCGTTGGCCGCATCGCCCAGTTCCCACAAGGCGCGCGTTCCGCCCAGCCACATCAGCGATGTGTAATCGTCGCGCAGTGAATATCCCTTGTCAGAAATGTCCGCATCGCTTCTGAAGCCATCGTCCACCGAAGCGGCGATACGCTGTGCCTGCCGCGCCGTGCCCAGACGTGCGACGTTCAGCAATTCCTCGACCCAGGCCGCCTGGTCGAAGGGGATCGAAGTCAGCAGCGGACGTTCCGCCAACATGGCCACGGCCTGTTGCGGCCGGCCTTCGAGCCGCAATTCACGGCTGCGATTATAGAGATATCCGGGGTCGGATAAAGCTTCCGGCGCGGAAACGGCGCCATCGCCGCCCTGCAATATGGCAAGACGCGCGGCGAAGACTGCCCGCCGATTGCCCGAAGTGCGCGGCAATTGCCGTTCGGCCGCCTCGCGGTCGCGCTGCCACAGCAGTGCATCCATCCGCGCGTCCTGATCATCCTGGGTGAAATCCTGCCCATACATCGCGAGAATCGAGGATGCCGCGGTGTCGCTCATCTCGCCGCCGCGCCATGCCTCGCGGGCAATGGCCCGCGCTTCGCCGGGGCGGCTGCCCATCAGGGCCAGCGCATAATGCGCTCTCGCATAATTGGTGACGGGCGGAAATTTGTCGAAAAAGGCGATCAGGGCGCCATTATCGACGAATTCTTCCCGCAGTCGGTTTTCAGCATAGGCCCGCAAGCGGGTCTGATCGGGAAAATCGTCATAGCGAAGCAGAAAATCGGCATAGTCGGTAAAGGACAGCTTGGAATTGCCCGATAATTCCGCCCAGCGGGATATTGCCTGAACCATGCGGCCCGGTTCCCGCGCGACAAGGCTTGCCCGTGCCTGATCCCATTCATTGCCCTGATTGGCGAGGGCCGGCGCGGATGTGGCACAGGCGGATGCAAGGAGGGCGGCGATCATTGAGGTGCGGAGCATGTGCGACATTGTGTTGACCGGCTCCTTATCAGGCGCTTAACGGGGCGCCCTCCGAAATGAATTCGCATGGGGGCTACTGCCTTCGATGTAATGGAAAAAGCGGGAGCGGCGCAAATGTTCTCTGGCTCGATTCCGGCGCTTGCCACGCCTTTCCGCGATGGTGCGGTCGATGAAGCTGCCTTCCGACGCCTGGTGGACTGGCAGATCGAAAATGGCTCAAGCGCCCTTGTCCCCTGCGGGACGACAGGCGAAGCCTCCACTCTGGATAATGACGAACATCATCGGGTGATCGGCCTGTGCGCCGAACAGGCGGCGGGCCGGGTCAAGATCATCGCCGGCTGCGGCAGCAACGATACGCAGACCGCGCTCTGGCATATCAAGGAATCGACCGCGGCAGGCGCGGATGCGGTGCTGATCGTGGCGCCTTATTACAACCGGCCGAGCCAGGAAGGTCTGCTCGCCCATTTTTCCTATCTTGCCGAACGCAGCGTCCTGCCGATCGTGCTGTATAATGTGCCGGGCCGCACGGTTACGGACATTTCACCCGATACGGTGATCGAACTGCGCCGCCGTTTTCCGGAAAAGATCGTCGCCATCAAGGACGCCAGTGGCGATCTCGCGCGGGTGACGGCCCACAGGCTGGGTGCGGGGGCGGATTTCTGCCAGCTGTCGGGCGATGATCCGCTGGCCCTTGCCGGCTATGCACTGGGGCAGGTGGGCTGCATTTCGGTGACGGCCAATGTCGCCCCGCGCCTCTGTGCCAATTTCCATGCCGCCGCGGCCGCAGGTGATTTCGACCGCGCGCGCGAATTGCATGATCGCCTGTTCCCGCTCCACCGGGCATTGTTTTCCGATGCCAGCCCTTCGCCGGTCAAATATGCGCTGGCCAGGCTGCATGACTGGCTGACCGACGAAGTTCGCCTGCCCATTGCCCCCTGCAGCCAACCCGCCCGCCAGGCAGTGGATGCCGCCTTGACAAGCGTGGGGCTGACCTAGGAGGCGCGGCACGCGCCCGATTGAAGCGAAATACTTCTTCCGATGCGGCAAGGCCGTCTGGAATGCCGTGCCCGAGAGAATTGTTCCGGCTCCAGGGCCCCTCAGCCGACCTTGAAAGGGAAACAATTAAGGTGGTCCGAGGGGCTTTCGCTTCGTGGCGGGGGATACTACATGGCCCATCCTTATGGCTCGTCCCAAACCCTCGACTTTCGACAAGCAGAAAACCGTTGCCGAGAATCGGCGTGCACGGTTCGACTATTTTATCGAGGATACGTTCGAGGCCGGGATCGCCCTGTCCGGCACTGAAGTGAAGAGCCTGCGCTTTGGCGAAGGTTCCATTACTGAAAGCTATGCCGAAATTCGCGGCGGGGAAGCATGGCTGATCAATGCCAACATTCCCGAATTCAGCCATGGCAACCGCTTCAATCACGAGCCGAAGCGGCCGCGCAAGCTGCTGCTCCATGCGCGCGAGATAGAGCGGTTTGTCGGCGCCGTGGAGCGCAAGGGCATGACGCTGGTTCCGCTCAGCATCTATTTCAATTCCAAGGGCAGGGCCAAGGTCGAACTCGCCCTGGCCAAGGGCAAGCAGACCCATGACAAACGCCAGTCGATCAAAGAACGCGACTGGAAGCGCGACAAGGCGCGCCTGATGCGCGAACGGGGATAATTTTTTCATCATTCCACCGCCGTTAAGCAGCGGTTTGTCCTTGGCGCGCTAGGGTGCACTTTCGCGCAGATGCGAAAGGTGTATGGAAGCCGCGATGGCGAGGAGAATCCGCAAATGGCTCGGGCGCAGGATGCCCAAAATGCCCACGCGGGAAGAGATGGCTGCTAACCGCTTCCTGGCGCCCATCGCTCATCGCTTTCTCAGTCCGGAACTCTGGCGGTTCACACGCCGATCGGTGCCGCGCGGTGTCGCACTGGGCCTGTTCGCCGGCTTCATCGTTCCCGTGGGCCAGATTTTCCTTGCCGCCTTTCTCGCCCTGCCGGCTCGCGCCAATATGCCGCTGGCTGCGCTGGTCACTTTCATCACCAATCCTTTTACCCTGCCGTTCTGGCTGGTCGGGGCGAACAAGGTCGGGCGTTTCGTGCTCAAGATCGATGCGGTAACGGGTGGCATGGCACAGGGCGAAATTGCCAGCGGCCGCTGGCAGCAATTCGGATGGTTCCTGCAAACTGCGGGCGTGACGGCTTTCGGCTTCATCGTGCTGTCTTTGCTTTCCGCCGCGGTCGGCTATCTCGTTTCAAGCCTGATCTGGCGGGCGGTCGTGGCGCGCCGCTGGACCCGCAGGCCGGGCCGCTTCAGCAGGTTGCCGGCGGAATAATGGGTATGAAACGGCTGGGATTTTCCGATCAGCAGGGCACGCGTCCGCTGGTTGATACGCTGGCAGTCGCGGCGGCGGTGCTGGCCAGTATCGCCATGATCCAGCTCGTGACGCGTAGCCCGCCTGTAACCCTGGCCTATGCCGGAGGGCTGGTGGTGCTCGGCCTGGTGGCGTTCGCGGCCGGGCGCAGGCGCCCGCGTGCGGTAGCCGTCACGGAAAATGCCGATCCGGACTGGTCGGTGACTGTGGCCGCGATCGAACAGCCGGGCGTGGCGGTGGCTATCACCGACAGGGCCAATCGGCTGGCCTGTGCCAATGCCGCTTTCGAATTGTGGTTCGGTTCATCCCACGCACCGCCGCGTTTGCCGGTGGACGGCGTTTCGAGCGAGAAGCTCAACCGTGCGGCGCGTTCCGCCTGGCGCGATGGCGAAGCGGAAGAGGTGACCATTGCCGATGAAGGGCAGGGCTGGACGGCGAGTGTCCAGCGCGCCGGGCGCGGTGATGAATATCTGATCTGGCGTTTTACCCCCGTTGCCAGGATCGAACCGCTGGCTGGCATCGGCAAACAGATTGCCGGTGTATTCGGGCGCATTCTCAGCGCGGCTGGTATCGAAGTTGCACTGGTCGGGCCTGACGGCACGATCCGGGCGGTCAATGAGGGTTTCGCCCGCCGCGCCTGCGGTGATGGCGATGCCAGCCTGGTCGGTCAGGACTTCGTCTCGATGCTCCGCTCCGACGATCGCGACCGGATTTATTTTGCACGGGAAGGCCGCAAGGGATCGCCGCAGACATTGGTGCAGGTGCCCCTGTCCGATCCGGATTCGCCGCCGGTCGCCGTGGACGAGGCGCCGTCGCTGATGCTGCTGCTCGATTCGTCGGTCGGGCTTGGCGGCTGGGGAGCGGATGCCAAGGGGCAAACGCCGCAACTTGAATCCCTGCTGGAACAATTGCCGCTCGGCCTCGCGATGACTGATCGGGACGGACATTTCCTGTTTGCCAATCCGGCCTTCATGCGCGCAGCCGGTACGGAGGTGAAGGGCCTGCCGCCTTATCCGTCCGATCTCGTGGTCAGGCAGGACAAGACGGCATTGTCGGACGCCGTGCGCCGATATGGCAAGGGCCCGGCATCGAGCGGGGATATCGCGGTCCGGCTGGCGGCCGATCCGGACGAGCCGGTGTCGCTGGGCCTGGCCGGCGTGCGCGGGCTGGGCGAGGCGGCGGTCCTGCTCAGCCTGGCCGATACGACGGAGGAGACGCGGTTGAAGCGGCAGGTGGCGCAGGCCACCAAGATGCAAGCGGTTGGCCAGCTGGCGGGCGGCGTGGCGCATGATTTCAACAACGTCCTGACCGCGATTATCGGTTATTGCGACCTCATGTTGCTGCGTCACACCCCGGGCGATAGCGATTATGACGACATCCAGCAGATCCGCGCCAATTCCAACCGCGCTGCATCGCTGACCCGGCAGTTGCTGGCCTTTTCGCGCCAGCAGACATTGCAGCCAGAAGTATTGCAATTGCCGGATGTGATTTCCGAAGTCTCCCAGCTTCTGAAGCGGTTGCTGGGCGCCAAGGTCACCCTGCGCACTCATCATGACCGTGATCTGGGGCCGGTCCGTGCCGATCCGCGCCAATTGGAACAGGTGATCATCAATCTGGCAGTCAATGCCCGCGACGCGATCCAGGCCAAGCGGGGCGAACATGCGCATGGCACGCTGACCTTCACGACGCGGCGTGTGCTGGCCAATGACATTCAGCGCATGGGCAGCGAAATCATCCCGACGGGCGATTACACCGTGCTGGTGGCGGAGGATACCGGGGGCGGCATTCCACCGGAAAACCTCTCCAAGATATTCGAACCGTTCTTTACAACCAAGGAACTGGGCAAGGGCACGGGCCTCGGCCTGTCCACGGTTTATGGCATCGTGAAGCAATCGGGCGGCTTCATCTTCGTCGATAATGCGCAGCATCCCGGCGGCACGATCAAGGGCGCGCGCTTTACCATTTATCTTCCGGTTCACCATGCGAGCGAAGAAGAGCTGGCAAGGGCAGAGGTGGAGGAAGAGGAAAGCCGGGACTGGTCCGCCGGCGGCAGGATCCTGCTGGTCGAGGACGAAGACATGGTTCGCGCCGTCGCCGAACGGGCGCTGACGCGGCAGGGCTATACTGTCGTTACCGCCAGTGACGGGGATGAAGGCGTCGAAGCCGTATATGACGGGCAGGAATTCGATCTTGTCGTCAGCGACGTGGTGATGCCCACGCTGGATGGGCCGGCCATGGCCCGTGAAATTCGCAAGCTGCACCCGAAAATCCCGGTCCTGTTCATGTCCGGCTATGCCGAGGAACAATTGCGGCGGGAGATCGATTTCGACCGGATGCATTTCATCGCCAAGCCTTTCAGCGTGCAGCAGATCGCCAAGAAGGTCGAGGAAGCGCTGCGCGCCAGCCCTCGTTGATTTCAGGCGCCGCATTCACGAGGCGTAAACGAGCCGGGTGGATGGTGGGGATCACCGCAGGGTCTTGGGGGAGGACAGCCATGAAGAAGAATCGTCTGACAATTGCGGCCATTTCGCTCGCCACATTCGCCTGGTCCGCGCCGCCGGTTTCCGCCCAGACAAGCAGTGCTGACGGTGAAAGCGCGCAGGGCGATCTTTCGGTGACGATCTATAATGGCAATCTCGCGCTCGTGCAGGATGTCCGGCAGCTGGAGATCGCATCCGGGCGCAGCCGTATCGCCTTTCCCGATGTTTCCGCCCAGATCCGCCCTGAAACGCTGAGCTTCGCCGCGCGGGATACCGCGATTGTCGAACAGAATTTCGATTTCGATCTGCTGACCCCATCCAAGATGATGGAAAAGGCAATCGGCCAGACGGTCACGCTTGTCCGCACCAATCCGGCAACCGGCGCCGAAACGCGTGAGCGGGCGAAGGTCCTGTCCACCGCCGGCGGCACGGTCGTCCAGATCGGTGACCGGATCGAGGTGCTGCGGGACGATGGCTTGCCGGTCCGCGTGGTGTTCGACCGGGTGCCGCCCAATCTGCGCGCAAAGCCGACCCTGTCGGTGACGGTGGAGAGCAGCAGCAGCGGAACGCGGCCCGCTTCGATCCGCTATCTGACGCCCGGCCTTGGCTGGTCTTCGGACTATGTCGCTCTTTACGACGAGGGGCGGGGCACGGTCGACATGCAGGGCTGGGTCACGCTGACCAATTCCACCGGCACGACCTTCCATTCGGCAGATACATTGCTGGTGGCCGGTAATCCCAACGGTTCTTCCTCCCGTCAGCCGGGGCGTGGCTATAATCCGCGCATCGCCCCGGATATTTCGCGCACCGTCCCCGGCACCGAAACTGCCGAGCGGGAACGGCTGGGCGATTACTATCTCTATCCGATTGCCGAACGCACCACGATTGCCAACAATCAGACCAAGCAGGTCAGCTTCCTCGACGTGCAGGGCGTGCCGGCGCGCAAGATCTATGGCCGGACAGTCGGCTGGCTGGCTTCGGATACGCAGCCGGTCAATGTGTCGAGCCAGATCGCCTTTTCCTCCTCGAAGGAGGGCGGGCTGGGCGATGCGCTGCCTGCCGGCACGGTGCGCTTCTATCAGCGTGACGGACAGGGCAATCCGCAATTCATCGGCGAAAATGGCATTGGCCACACGCCGATGGGCAGCGAACTGGTGCTGAGCACGGGCGACGCCTTTGACGTTTTCGTGCAGGCCGAAGTGGAAAAGCGCGAACCGATCAATGCCGCCGAATATGAACGCAGTGCCCGCTATCGCGTGATCGAGAATGGCGAGGCAGTGCGGGAAGTGCAGCTGGACCGTGCCGTTACCCATTACCGCACGACGATGCGCTACACGCTGACCAATGCCAAGCCGGAGCCCGTGGAGGTTGAGCTGGTCCAGTCGGGCCTCGACCGCGGCTGGTGGGCCAGCGACTATCGCATCCCGAGCGAGGATGTTCCCGGCGAACAGTTGAATGCGGACGCCCGCAAATATGTGATCAGCGTGCCGGCCAATGGCGAGCGCGTGGTGCGGGTAACCTACGAAACCCGTTACTGAGCGGCCGGCAATGCGACGCGCTGCCTTCCTGATCCTGCTTCTGGGCGTGGCGAGCCCGGCCGCCGCACGTGAAGTGGTCGATGCCTCCCCGCCGGAAGATCTGGCCGTCACCCTGTATCGTGATCCCGATCGGGCCGAATGGCAGGACATGGACCGCGACTGGCCGCAGGGCTTCGCGATGATCACCGAAACCCGCCGGGTCACTCTACCGCCGGGCCGGTCGACGATCCGCTTCACCGGCGTTGCCGAAGGCATGGTTGCGGTGAGCGCCATCGTCACCGGCCTGCCGGGCGGAACGATCGAGAAGAACCGCAATGCCGACCTGCTGAGCCCCGCCGCTCTGGTCGATGGCACTCTTGGCAACAGGGTGCGGATCACGCGCACCGATCCGGCCACCGGCATGCAGGAGAGCGAACAGGCCATCGTGCGCACACGGGCCGATGGCGGCCTGGTGCTGCAGACGGCCGAAGGTTACGAGGCAGTGCGCTGTTCCGGCCTGCCGGAAAAGCTGACTTTCGACCGTGTGCCGGATGGGCTCTCCGCGCAGCCAGTCTTCACGATAGACACGCGGGACGAGACCGGCGGCACTTACGATGTCCAGCTGACCTATCTCGCATGGGGCTTCGACTGGCAGGCGCATTATGTCGGGACCTTGGCCGAAGGCGGCGATCGCGACGATGTCCGCATGCATCTGCGCAGCTGGCTGACCGTGCTCAACGATAATGGGCAGAGCTTTCCCGATGCGGAACTGCTGGTCGTGGCCGGGCGGATCAATGTCGAAAGCGATTTCGAGGAATTGTCCGATCCGCCCATGGCCCAACCGCTGCGGCTAACCTGTTACCCCTTTGGCAGCACTGCCGCCGGTACGCCTTTTGCGCCGCCTCCGCCCGCACCGCCGCCGCCGGCCAGGATGATGGCGGAAGCGCAGAGCATCGTCGTCACCGGCGGCCGCGTGTCGCGCGATGAACTGCAATCCTCCCCTGTCGCCATGATGGCGGGGGAGGAGCAATTGGGTGATCTTAAGCTCTATCGCGTGCCTGAAAGGGTGACGGTCGCGGCGCAGGGGCTGAAGCAGGTGGCCTTTCTTGACCGGAAGGAAGTGAAGGGCCGGATGCTGTACGAGGCGCATTGCACTCCATGGCACGAGACGGACGAAGCCGCGCCGGCAGAGATGCTGTTCTCGACCGTCAATGACGAGAAGCATGGGCTGGGCATGGCCCTGCCAATGGGGGGAATCACCCTGTTCGAGCCCGGTTCGGCGGGCGACATGATGGTCGGCGAACAGCGAATCCGCGATTATGCGGAAGGGCAGGATGTGGAAATCTCGCTCGGCGCTAGCTCGCAAGTCACCGCCCATTGCCTGCGTTCGGGGGCGGATGGGGAAGACGGTAACGGCACGATCCGCAAGCTGCCGATGCAGCTGCGCCTGACCAATGCCAACCCTTTCCCGGTCACGTTCCGGATCCAGCTGGGATCGCCAAATGAGTGGCAGATCAAGGGCCTGCGCCGGATGGAGGTAAAGAATAGCCAGCGCAAAGTGGACCTGCGCCTGCCGCCCAATTCCATCCGTGACGTGGGCTGGCGGGTGAGCAGCACGGAACTCGACTAGACAAATTATCGTTCCCCTCTTGTTCTATTGGAACAAAGTGGGTACGAAGGCCCCAGTTGAAGAGTTGGTGTGCAACCCTAGGAAACTGACGGAGGCCATGTCATGGCGGCGAGTCTGAAACTGGTAGAAGGCAAGGAAGCTAACGTGGACCGTCAGAAGGCGCTCGACGCCGCACTCGCACAGATTGATCGCGCATTCGGCAAGGGTTCGGCCATGAAGCTGGGCCAGAAGGAAACCATGCAGGTGGAGGCGATTTCCACCGGCAGCCTCGGCCTGGACATTGCGCTGGGCGTGGGCGGTTTGCCCAAGGGCCGCGTGATCGAAGTCTATGGCCCTGAAAGTTCGGGCAAGACCACGCTGGCCCTGCATGTCATCGCGGAAGCACAGAAGGCCGGCGGCACTGCCGCCTTTGTCGACGCCGAACATGCGCTGGACCCGGTCTATGCCCGCAAGCTGGGCGTCGATATCGATGAATTGGTCGTCTCCCAGCCCGATACGGGCGAACAGGCGCTGGAAATCACCGATACGCTGGTGCGCTCCAACGCGATCGACGTGCTGGTGGTCGATTCGGTTGCCGCTCTCGTGCCGCGCGCTGAAATCGAAGGGGAAATGGGCGATAGCCATGTTGGCCTGCAGGCCCGCTTGATGAGCCAGTCTCTGCGCAAGCTGACCGGTTCGATCAACCGCTCCAAATGCATGGTGATCTTCATCAACCAGCTGCGCATGAAGATCGGCGTGATGTACGGCAATCCGGAAACCACGACGGGCGGCAATGCGTTGAAATTCTATGCCTCGGTCCGTCTCGACATCCGCCGCACCGGCCAGATCAAGGATCGGGACGAGATCATCGGCAACTCCACCCGCGTGAAAGTGGTCAAGAACAAGGTTGCCCCGCCGTTCAAGCAGGTCGAATTCGACATCATGTATGGCGAAGGTATTTCCAAGATCGGCGAAATCCTAGACCTGGGCGTCAAGGCCGGTGTGGTTGAAAAATCGGGTAGCTGGTTCAGCTATGACAGCATCCGGATCGGGCAGGGCCGCGAAAACGCGAAGAACTACCTCAAGGAAAATCCCGAAGTTTGCGACCGGTTGGAAGCTGCGATTCGCGGCCGCACCGACGAGGTTGCCGAGGAGATGATGACGGGGCCGGACGCGGACTCCAACAGCTGATCCTCAAGAAGCGCTGCGCCCGCATGGCGAGGGGCAAACGCGCTTGCAGAACCGGAGCCGGCACTGCGCGTCCTACGGGGCCCGTGCCGGCTTCTTCCTTATGTGGGGCAACCCGATCGATCATCCTTCAGGTGAATCGGTTTGAGGCAGTTTCGTCTCGGTACTTCCGCAATCCGTCACTTGGCACTAATGTTCGCGTGGATGAAATACGCGCTGGCCCGCGCCCCGGGATGAGGATTGGCACGCAGTGACCGACAAGTTCGATTGGGCCGGACAGGCCGGAGACAGCTGGGCCGCCGAATGGCGCCGCACGGATCGCAGTTTCGGCATGTTGACCGAACGGCTTCTCCGGCGCAGCCGCGAACATGACTTCAACAAGGTGCTGGATATCGGCTGTGGCGCCGGGGAAATATCTCTGGCCATCGCCCGGAGCCGGAATCACGCCAAGGTTGTGGGTGTGGATATTTCGCCACGGCTGATCGAAACTGCCCGGGAACGCGGGATCAATCACCCCAATGCCAGTTTTGAACTGGCCGATGCCAGCCAGTGGATGCCGGAAGAAGGATTCGCGCCGGATTTCCTCGTTTCACGCCACGGCGTCATGTTTTTTGAAGATCCCGTGGCGGCTTTTGCGCATCTTTCCTCCATTGCCGCACCCGGTGCCGCATTGCTCTTTTCCTGCTTTCGCGACCTCAGCGCAAATTCCTTCTTTACCGAGATAGGAAAGCTCCTGCCCAGGCAGGAGAAAGCGGGTGATCCCAAGGCTCCCGGTCCCTTCGCCTTTGCCGACAGGCAGCATGTTGAAAACATCCTCCTGCAAGGCGGCTGGCATGATATCTCCTTCGAATCATTCGATTTTGGGATGATCGCAGGTGCAGGTTCGGACCCGATCGAAGATGCCGTGGGCTATTATACGACCATTGGTCCCGCCGCCCGGATGATGCCCATGCTTGCGGATGAGGAACGCGAATCCTTCCTCGACGATTTGCGTGGTCTGCTGGAACAACACTGCCATGACGGCATCGTTCTGCTGCGCGCGGCAGCCTGGATCGTGTCCGCCCGCAACGGCCAATAAGGCCATGATCGCCATCTTCGTACACAGTCTGCGGCTTAATCGCCTTGTCGCGGGCGTTCATGCGCCCTAATTCGCGAGGCACGATGCATTCGACAAACGATATACGCCGCACGTTTCTGGACTATTTCGCTGCCAATGGGCACGCAGTGCGCCCGTCGGCGCCTCTGGTCCCTTATAACGATCCCTCGCTGATGTTCGTGAATGCGGGCATGGTCCCGTTCAAGAACGTCTTTACCGGGCTGGAAACGCCGCCTGCTCCGCGGGCGACGACGAGCCAGAAATGCGTTCGCGCCGGGGGCAAGCATAACGACCTGGACAATGTCGGATATACCGCCCGGCACCTGACCCTGTTCGAAATGCTCGGCAATTTCAGTTTCGGCGATTATTTCAAGGAACGCGCGATTGAACTGGCCTGGGGGCTGGTTACCGGTGAATTCGGTCTCGATCCGGAGCGGCTGCTCGTCACCGTCTATCACACGGATGACGAAGCGTTCGACCTGTGGCGCAAGATTGCCGGGCTGCCGGATGATCGCATCATTCGTATCGCCAGCAAGGACAATTTCTGGGCGATGGGGTCCGATGGCCCCTGTGGCCCCTGTTCGGAGATATTCTGGGATCATGGCCCGGAAATCGCCGGTGGCCCGCCGGGATCGCCGGAAGAGGATGGCGATCGTTTCGTTGAAATCTGGAATCTCGTTTTCATGCAGCACATGCAGGAAAATGACCAGATCATCGGCGATTTGCCGCGCCCCAGCATCGATACCGGCATGGGGCTGGAGCGTATTTCGACCGTGCTTCAGGGCGTTCACAATGTCTTCGACACGGACAGTTTCCTCGAACTGATCCAGGCCAGCGAAGAATTGACCCGCACGAAGGCGGAAGGCGAACAGCAAGCCAGCCACCGCGTGATTGCCGACCATCTGCGGTCCACCAGTTTCCTGATCGCCGATGGCGTGCTGCCTTCCAATGAAGGGCGCGGTTACGTGCTCCGCCGGATCATGCGCCGTGCCATGCGCCATGCGCATCTGCTCGGCGCGAAAGAGCCCCTGATGCACCGCCTTGTCCCGGCCCTGGTCGGGGAAATGGGCGCCGCCTATCCGGAACTGCCGCGCGCACAGGCGTTGATTTCCGAAGTGCTGGAGCGGGAAGAAACCCGTTTCCGCCAGACGCTGGACAAGGGCCTGCGCCTGCTTGATGAAGCAACCGACGATATGGGCGAAGGTGCCCGCCTGCCGGGCGAGACTGCCTTCAAGCTCTATGACACTTACGGCTTCCCCTATGACCTGACAGTGGACGCATTGCGCCCGCGCGGCATCGAAGTGGACCGTGCCGGTTTCGATGAAGCCATGGCCCAGCAGAAGGCGGCGGCGCGGGCAGCCTGGAAGGGTTCCGGCGCGGCGGCAGATCAGGAACTCTGGTTCGATATTGCCGAGCGTGAAGGTTCGACCGAATTCACCGGCTATGCCTCGACCGAAGGCGAAGGCCGCGTTGTGGCCCTGGTGGTGGATGGCAAGGAAGTCGACCGCGCCGATGCCGGCAGCGAAGTGGTGGTGCTGACCAATCAGACGCCGTTCTATGGCGAAAGCGGCGGCCAGGACGGCGACACCGGCACGATCACGGGTGACAAGCGCTTGTCGATTGCGGTCAGCGATACGACCAAGCCATTGGGCCGTCTGCACGCTCATCATGGCAAGATCGAAAGCGGCAGCATCGCCGTGGGCGACACTGTCCATCTGAAAGTTGACGCTGAACGGCGCGAACGCATCAAGGCGAACCATTCCGCCACGCATTTGCTCCACGCTGCCCTGCGCAATCATCTGGGCGAGCATGTGACGCAGAAAGGTTCACTGGTCGCGGAAGACCGGCTGCGCTTCGATTTCTCGCATCCCAAGCCGCTGTCGCAGGAAGAAATCGCCGCGATCGAAGCCGAAGTGAATGCCGAGATTCGCAATAATGAAGAGGTCGTCACGCGCTTGATGACGCCCGACGATGCGATCGAAGCCGGCGCCATGGCCTTGTTCGGCGAAAAATATGGCGAGGAAGTGCGCGTCCTGTCGATGGGTCGGCAGGACTGGCAGGGCAGCGGCCGCAATTATTCGGTCGAATTGTGTGGCGGCACCCATGTGCGCGCCACGGGCGATATTGGCCTGTTCCGCATCATTTCCGAAGGCGCTGTATCCTCCGGCGTGCGCCGGATCGAGGCATTGACCGGTGAAGCGGCCCGACGCTGGATCGTGAACCGCGAAGAAGCGCTGAAATCAGTAGCCGCAACGCTCAAGACTGTGCCTGAAGACGTCGAGACGCGGGTTGCTGCCCTGGTGGATGAGCGCAAGCGGCTCGAAAAGGAACTGGCCGAAACGAAGAAGCAGCTCGCTCTCGGTGGCGGCGGTTCGGCGCAGGGCGCGGCGGACGAGGAAGTGGGCGGTGTCAGCTTTTCCGGCCAGGTTCTGGAAGGGATGAATCCCAAGGAATTACGCGGCCTGCTGGACGAAGCCAAGAAGCGCATGACCTCCGGCATTGCCGCGATAGTTGCCGTGAACGAGGGCAGGGCCGCGTTTGCCGTGGGGGTGACGGATGATCTTGTCGATCGTTTCGATGCAGTGAAGCTGGTTCAGGCCGGCGTCGCGGCTTTGGGCGGGAAGGGCGGCGGTGGCCGCGCCGACATGGCGCAAGGCGGTGGCCCGGACGGTGGCAAGGCGGAAGAAGCGCTCGCCGCCGTCAGGGCGATATTGGCCGGCGAGCAGGTGCCCGCCGAATAGCTTTCGGCTCCGGGAAGCTAGCGGTTCTGGCTCGCGCGGCGGACATCGCCTTCGCTGCCGCGCGGCAGATCCTCGCCCCGCACGGAATGGCCATCTCTTTGGGGGGCCTTGATCGGGCCCTTGTTCGCACCGGTCTGGTTTTGCGGTTTCTGATCGGGTGTGCCGTCAGGACGTTGTTTCGCGTCAGCCATTTTCTTTCTCCTCTCGGAGAAGCAAACGCTCAGCTCCGGCAATCGGTCCTGCTTTTCAGGCTGCGTCGGCAGTCGAGGTGCGGAGCTTCGGTTTCTCTTCCAAAGCTCCGCCTTCCATGATCCTCTCGCGGAATTCGTCCCGCTTCGCGTGGATCGATGCGATAACGGGACCAACCGCCACGCCCAGATCCACCAGCACCGCTTCGGAAAGTTGCAGCGAGCTTTCCAGTGTTTCCGGAACAGCCGTGCTGGCCCCGGCCCTGTAGAGTTCCGCTGCATGGATCGTGTCGCGGGCACGCGCGATAATGGGCAGATCGGGATAGGCGGCGCGCAATTTCTTGGTGATACGCTGGGCCAGAACAGGTTCGTCCATGGTCAGGATGACGGCAGGCGTGCGTTCCACGCCGAGCTTGTCCAGCGCGTCCACCCGCGCGGCATTGCCGAATACGGCGTTATAGCCCTCGCGTTTGCAGGCTTCGATCAAATCCGTATTTGAATCGATCGCGACATAGGGCTTGCCATGCGCGGTCAGCATCTGTGCGACGAGCCGGCCGACACGGCCGCAGCCGATGATGATTACGGGCGGCTGATCCGTATCCACGCCAGTATCGTCGATTTCGGCAATCGGTTCCACCTGGCGGCCGAGATGGCGGCCGAGCATGGCGAGCAGCGGCGTTACGGTCAGGCCGATGGCGGTGACAATCTGCCAGAACT
Organism: Croceibacterium atlanticum; assembly: GCF_001008165.2. Taxonomy (NCBI): domain Bacteria; kingdom Pseudomonadati; phylum Pseudomonadota; class Alphaproteobacteria; order Sphingomonadales; family Erythrobacteraceae; genus Croceibacterium; species Croceibacterium atlanticum. The sequence goes on from NZ_CP011452.2 coordinate 147,274, forward strand.
GGGCGGTGCCGGGCTGGATCAGCAGGGCATCGGTGGCCGCGGCCAGCACGATCAGCGTGGTTTCGGAAGGGCTGGCCATCAATATGCCCGTTTCCGTCGCGGTGCTGCGCCGTGCGCCCATCAGGCGCAGCAATACGGCCGTGACGACGGCTTTCAGCACCAGCACGCCGACGACGGCCATGGTGATCATACCGAGATTCTGCCAGATCGTGGCGAGATCGATCCCCATGCCCACGGTAATCAGGAAGATGCCCAGCGCCAGCCCCTTGAAGGGTTCCATGATCCCTTCAACTTCGGCGTGATATTCGGTTTCCGCGATCAGCAGCCCGGCAACCAGAGCTCCCACGATGGGGGACAGGCCGACCACGCCGGTGGCGAGGCTGGCGCCGATTACCACCAGCAGGGAAGCGGCCAGGAATACTTCCGGGCTCTTGGTCCGGGCGGCCTGCGCAAATAATCGGGGCAGGGCATAGCGTCCCACGATCATCATCCCGATGACGACCACCAGCCCCATCCAGATCGTATCGATCAGATTATCCACGCCGTCGCTCTGCGCATAGGGTGCCAGTGCGCCCAGCATGAAGATGATCGGCACGATGGCGATATCTTCGAACAGCAGCATGGACAGGGCCGCACGTCCGACTGGCGATTGCGTTCCCGCCATGGGCAGCACCAGCGCGGTGGAGGACAGGGCCAGCGCCAGGCCAAGCCCGAGGGCGCCGGTCCAGTATTGCCCCAGCATGGAAAGGAAAGATCCGATCAGCGTGGCTGTGATGATCAGTTCCAGCGCGCCCAATCCGAAGACGAGCTTGCGCATGTTCCACAGCCTGTTGAACGACAGTTCCAGCCCGATGGAGAACAACAGCAGCACAATACCGAATTCAGCGAAGGGATCGAGCCGTTCGGGATCGCTGATCGTTATCCAGGTCAGCCATTCATAGTCATAGACCATGCGGCCCAGCCCGAACGGGCCGACCAGCAGCCCGACCAGGATGAAGCCGATGACGGGCGTGATGCGGAAACGCGCAAAAACGGGGATCACGATGCCCGCGGCACCGAGGATCACCAGCGCGTCCGACATGATGGGAGATATCGTTTCGGAATGCATTGTCGGGCTTTATGTCAGAGAATACCGGGATTCGACAACTTCGGATGGCAGAGGCGGTAAATAGGCTTGGAACCTTGCTCATTCCCGGCAGGCGGGTGACATAGAGGTCTGTGTCGGTATGTATGGCGCCCATGCAGACAGCCACAATGATTTCACTCGCCCTTTATTTCATCCTCATGCTGGGCATAGGACTTTATGCTTGGCGCAAGTCGACGGAAGACAGCGAAGGCTATCTCCTGGGGGGGAGGCAATTGCATCCCGCCGTGGCCGCATTGTCCGCCGGTGCTTCCGACATGTCCGGCTGGCTCCTGCTTGGCCTGCCGGGCGCGCTCTATCTGTCGGGACTGGTGGAAGCCTGGATCGGCATCGGCCTGTTCATCGGCGCGTTGATCAACTGGATCGTGGTTGCCCCACGTCTGCGCGAACAGACGGTCCAGTACGGCAATGCCCTGACCATCCCCGAATTCCTTTCCAATCGCTTCCCGGACAAGGCAATCGCCCTGCGGCTGATTTCCGCCATCATCATCGTGGTGTTTTTCACCGTTTACAGCGCGGCGGGCCTTGTCGGCGGCGGCAAGCTGTTCGAATCCACCTTTATCGACGGGCAGGTCTGGGGGCTCAGCCCCTATACGGCGGGCGTCTGGCTGACGGCGCTGGTCGTGCTGGCCTATACCATGGTCGGCGGCTTCCTCGCCGTCAGCCTGACCGATTTCGTGCAGGGCTGCATCATGGTCGTCGCGCTGGTGGTGATGCCGCTGGTCGTGATCATGGGTGAGGGCGGAGCGGGGAATGTCGCCTCCATCCTCGATGGCGTGGACCCGAACTTTCTCAGCTGGTTCGGCGGCTTGTCCACCATCGGCTTCCTGTCGGCGATTGCCTGGGGGCTCGGCTATTTCGGGCAGCCGCATATCATCGTGCGGTTCATGGCGGTGCGGGATGGCGGCATAAAGACCGCCCGCAATATCGGCATGAGCTGGATGCTGGTGGCCCTGATCGGCGCGCTGGGCGTTGGCCTTGCCGGCCGTGCCCATGTGGTGGCGAACGGGCTTACGCTGGAAGATTCCGAAACGATCTTCATCCTGCTGGCCAACACATTGTTCCACCCCTTCGTCACGGGCTTCCTGCTGGCCGCGCTGCTGGCGGCGATCATGAGCACGATCAGTTCGCAGCTGCTGGTTTCATCCAGTTCCCTGACGGAGGATTTCTACCGCCTGTTCATTCGCGACGATGCCAGCGAAAAGGAGATGGTGAATATCGGCCGCATCTGCGTGCTGCTGGTTTCGCTTGCCGCGATCTTCATCGCCAGCGATCCGGACAGCAAGGTGCTGGGCCTGGTGTCCAATGCCTGGGCAGGTTTCGGCGCGGCGTTCGGCCCGCTGATCACCCTGTCGCTCACCTGGAAGAAAATGACCGGCGCCGGCGCGGTTGCAGGGCTGGTGACGGGGGCATTGGTGGTTATCGGATGGATCGGGCTGGGCGTTGGCGACAGCACGGGCATTTATGAAATCATTCCGGGCTTCATCGCCGCCTGGCTGGCCATTTACGTGGTGAGCAAGGTGACGGCGAAGTCGATGCCGGGAACGGCCCGCAGCGCGGCTTAACCGCCGCCGGGGCCGCCCTTCGCGGTCGGGGCCAGCCCGTGCGGCCCCGCACCCGCGGCGGTGCCTTCTTCCCATTCGATCCGGTAGAGATCGAACCTTCGGTCCGCCAGGTTCTTCACCGTGCCTTCCGCGCGGGCCCAGGCGATATCGGCCAGGTTCACATCGCTGATGGTCAGCGTTTCCACATTTTCAGTGGCTTCGGCGGCGATCCCGTCGCGCGCGAAGGGGAAATCGCAGGGCGTCAGGATGCAGCTCTGCGCATATTGGATATCCATATTCGCGACATTGGGCAGATTGCCGACATTGCCGCTGAGCACCATGAAACACTGGTTTTCGATCGCGCGGGCGGCCGCGCAATAACGCACCCGCATATAACCCTGCCTGCTGTCCGTGCAGAACGGCACGAAGATGATCCGGGCCCCTTCATCCACCAGGCGGCGGGTCAATTCGGGGAATTCGCTGTCATAGCAGATGGTTACGCCAATCGGGCCGCAATCGGTCTGGATTACGTCGATTGAATCGCCGCCCTTGATATTCCACCAATAGGCTTCGTTCGGCGTCGGGTGGATCTTCTCCTGTTCATGGATGGAGCCGTCGCGCAGGCAGACATAGGCGACATTGTGAATGTCCCCGTCCGGCATACGCGTCGGGTGAGAGCCGCCGACGATGTTGATATTGTATTTGAGCGCCATTTCCGAAAGCGCCTTGCGGATCCTCGGCGTGTAGCGGCTCAGTGCCTCGATCGCTTCAATCGACGATAGTTCCTCGTCCTCCGCGCTCAGCAGCATGAGCGTGAAGAGTTCGGGAAACAGTATGAAGTCCGATTCGTAATCGGCTGCCACGTCGACGAAATATTCGACATGGCCGAGAAATTCGTCGAAATCCTTCACCGCCCGCGCCTGTAGCTGGCACGTGGCGAGGCGGACGCTTTCCACGCCGCGCGGCACGCGGTGCTGCGGGCTGTCTTCCTGATCGACGAACGGATTGCGCCAGATCATGTGCACGGCATAGGCCTTGGACCGCTGGTCTTCCGGCAGATAGTTCTTGAGGATGCCGATCGGCTCGAAACCGTTGGCCAGCTGGAAACGCAGCACGGGATCGGGCTGTTTCCCGGAAATCACACGGTCGAGATAGTCCTGCGGCCCATCCACCCGGCGCCACACGCGCTTGAGGTTGGGCATACGGCCGCCAAAGGCGATCCCTTTCAGCTCCAGCCGTTCGGCAAGGCGGCGGCGTTCTTCGTACAGGCGGCGGCCGATCCGGGTGCCGCGCGTCTTGGGATCGACGCACATCTCATAGCCATACAGCCAGTCACCCTTGGGATCATGGCGCGAGCCATAGCCATTGCCGGTAATCTCGTCCCAGCTATGCGGCTTGAGCGCGATATTGCCCGAAATACGCATCGATGCGCAGTAACCGACGACCTTGCCGTCCAGCACCGCGATGAAGCAGCCTTCGGGGTAATTATTGATCTGCCCGCGCAATTCGCTGTGCTTGTAGGGCGGCAGATCCTCATAAGCGCGCCGGACGAGCGCGGCGATAGACGCCACGTCGCCCGGTGCGGCCTGTCTAATCTCCAGGCGGGCCTTGGTCATACGAAATGAGGCCAGCCGGGCCCGATCAGGCCCAGTTCGCCATTTCCTTTTCGAGCCCTTCGACAATCGCTTCGAAGAACTGTTCGGTCGTCATCCAGCTCTGGTCCGGGCCGATGAGCAAAGCGAGATCCTTGGTCATCTTGCCGTTTTCGACGCAGTGGATGCAGACCTTTTCCAGCGTTTCGGCAAAGCGGACCACATCGGGCGTGTTGTCGAAACGGCCGCGATACATCAGGCCGCGCGTCCAGGCGAAGATGCTGGCGATCGGGTTGGTGCTCGTCGCCTTGCCCTGCTGGTGCTGGCGATAATGGCGGGTCACGGTGCCGTGGGCGGCTTCGGCTTCCACCGTCTTCCCGTCGGGCGACATGAGGACCGAAGTCATCAGGCCCAGCGAACCGAAGCCCTGTGCCACGACGTCGGACTGCACGTCGCCGTCATAGTTCTTGCAGGCCCAGACGAACTTGCCGCTCCACTTCAGCGCGGCGGCAACCATATCGTCGATCAGGCGATGTTCGTAAGTGATCTTCGCGGCTTCGAACTTCTCCTTGAAGCCTTCCGTGTCGAACACTTCCTGGAACAGATCCTTGAACCGGCCATCATAGGCCTTGATGATCGTGTTCTTGGTGGAAAGATAGACCGGCCAGCCGCGATCGAGCCCGTAATTGAAGCTCGCCCGTGCGAAATCGCGGATCGAATCGTCGAGATTGTACATCGACATCGCGACGCCCGAGCTCGGGAACTGGAATACTTCGCGGTCGATCACTTCACCGTCATCGCCTTCGAACACCAGACGCAGCTTGCCGGGTCCGGGGACGAGGAAATCGGTCGCGCGGTACTGATCGCCAAAGGCATGGCGGCCGACCACGATCGGATCGGTCCAGCCCGGCACCAGGCGCGGCACATTGTCGATCACGATCGGTTCGCGGAAGACCACGCCGCCCAGGATGTTGCGGATCGTGCCGTTGGGCGAACGATACATGTGCTTGAGATCGAATTCCTCGACCCGGGCTTCATCCGGCGTGATCGTGGCGCATTTCACGCCGACGCCATGTTCCTTGATCGCGTTCGCGGCATCGACCGTGATCTGGTCGTCCGTCTCGTCCCGCTTCTGGATGGACAGATCGTAATATTTCAGATCGACATCCAGATAGGGAAGGATCAGCCGTTCGCGGATCCATTTCCAGATGATCCGCGTCATCTCGTCGCCGTCGATTTCAACGACCGGGTTTACGACTTTGATCTTCGCCATGCGGTAGGAATCCTGCTGCTTTTGTTTCGCGAGAATGCGCCGCCTCTTAGGCAGCGTGACAGTCGAGCGCAAGGCGGTGCGCCAAATTGCGAAAACCCTTCACGTTCATGGCCAAATTCCCCGGCCTGCATTTTTCGCCGGGCATGAATGTTACGGGATTCTTCGCGTGCCAGCCAATCCGCACGGGCATGTTGCATCCAAAACGGAGGGGTGAGGCGGCTGCGTTCCATCCGGCCTCTCGTCTTTCCGGCGCAAAGTGAGGGGGATGATCCTGAGTGTCGGCGCCGCTCAGTCGTCGATTGCCTGGTAAACCAGCGTTTCGAAGTCAGCCAGGGGTTGGGGGATCACTGCTGGCCAGGAGACGGGCAGCATGAGCACCGCCACCAGGTCCTCTTGCGGATCGTTGAACCAGTAGGTGCCGAAGGCCCCGCGCCAGCCATATTGGCCGACAGAAACGGGGCCGCCGCGTGCGGCAATGTTATCAGTGATGAAAACACCAAGGCCGAAGCCGCGATCACGCCAGTAGGGGTAGCCGAAATAGGGTTGGGCGCGCTGTTCGGCGGTAAGGAAGTCGGTAGTCATCAATTCCACCGTCTTGCGGGACAGGATACGGCCATCTTCACAGCGCCCCATCCGCAGAAGCATGGTGCCCAGGCGCGCAAAATCATCCGCCGTGGAGACCAGCCCGCCTCCGCCCGAAGGATGCGCCGGCGGGCGGCTGAAATAACCACCGGGGCCGGGATCCTGCAGGATTTTCTTTCCGGTCAGCCAGTTGATGGAATAGGCTGGCCCCAGGCGCCCGATCCGGCTTTCATCCGCCCAGAACACGGTATCGGACATACCCAGCGGCCCGAATATCCGCTCTTGCAGGAATTGTTCGAAGGGAAGGCCGGCAACCCTCTGGATCAGGATGGCGAGTACATCGCTGGAAAAGCCCATCACCATCCGCTCGCCGGGTTGGTGGATCAGCGGAATTTCCGCCAGTTTGCCGAGCCATTCATCCACGCCGATGTCGGGCCGCATGGATGATCCCGCCATCAGCGATTGCGCCATTCGCGCCGCTGGCCCCTGCGGCAGAGCATAGCTGGGAAATCCCGCCCGGTGCGTAAGAAGATCTTCGACCGTGATCGGCCGTATCGGCGCACAGACATCCTCCAGCGAGCCGTTGGGTTTCTGCAGCACCCTCTGCCCCCGCAATTCGGCCAGCCATTGATCTATCCTGTCAGAAAGGCGCAGCTTACCTTCTTCCATAAGGATCAGCGCGGCAATGCTGGTGACGACCTTGGTCATCGAACCGAGGCGCCAAAGTGCATCCCGCCGCATGGGTGTGCCCTGGCCATCGATCGAACCCAGCACGTCACAATGGGCTTCTTCGCCGTGGCGCAAGATCAGCGCCACGGCGCCGGGAATTTCGTCGCAGTCGATCAGCGCCTGCAATTTGGCGGTCAGCCGAGCGAGCCGCATTGCAGACATGCCCGAACGAGCCATGGTTCAGGAGTCGAGCCAGGCCGCGAAGAGAACCGGCTGCATGGCAATGGCAGCGCTGGGATCGTCGATCACTTCGATCCGGCCATCATTTGCCGCTTCGACCATATCCAGATCACCGCGCAGGATTGCATCGAGATTGGCCTTGCTCACTTTCAGCGTGCATTCTGCCTCCTGCCGCTCATTTGTGACGACCAGGCCTTCCGCCCGGATCACGCCTTCATCGCCCATATCTATGAGCAGAGAGCGGCCTACCGGATTATGGGCGAGAGCGAGTTGCAGTTTCTCGGTGAGTTCGTCGATCGTGTACAAGCCAGCCCCTCAATCCAGATTCACGGGTGTCCTAAGATAGATCGACCTCAGGTTCCAGCTGGTCACAAGGATTAGCCGCTTTTAATCCTTCGTATTCGCGGGGTCGAACCATCGGGGGTTACTTGCATCAAATTCGCCTTTTTCTGGGGACATTTGCCTGTGTCCTCGTTTCGCCATTGCCGGCTTACGCGCAGGATGACCTGTCCCTGGATGAGGGCGCGATCATTGTAACTGCGCAGGGGCGCCGGGAAGCGAGCGAAGATGTTCCGATTTCGCTTCAGACCTTTTCCGACGAGGAGATTGGGGCGAGGGATCTGCATGACTTGCGCGAAATCGCGCCATTCGTGCCCGGCTTCTATGTCGAGAGTCAGTATCCGACGACGCCCAGTATAGTCATTCGTGGCATCAGCAGCGATACGGCCGATCTTTCGGCGGAACCGCGCGTCTCGGTCTATCGGGACGGGGTCTATGTGTCGCGCCCGCAATCGGCCATGTTCGAACTGTTCGATATCGAACGTGTCGAGGTTCTGAAGGGCCCACAATCCACGCTTTTCGGCAGGAGCGCCCTTACAGGCGCGGTCAGCATCATCCAGAACAAGGCCGATCCTGCGGATTTCGATGTCACTGGCACGGTCGGCGGCGGAAATCTGGGGGCCTATCTGGCCCAGGGCGTGGTCAATCTGACGCTATCCGGCAGTTCGGCATTGCGGATCGCCGGACTGGCCAGAAACCGCGATGGCTATGTGCGCAACCTGGCCGGTGGGGCAAAGCTGAACGGCAACCGCGCCCGCGCCCTGCGCGGCAGCCTGCATTTCGATCTGGCATCGGGCGGCAAGATCGACCTTCTGGGCAATGCCCAATGGGACCGTTTCAGCGGCCTTTCCTACAAATCGGGTGTATTCGCGCCCACCGATCCAGTCACCGGCACTCCGCTGGGAGATCTCGATCCGTCGAGCCCTGCCTTTCTTGATACGGCGCCGGGATTTCCCGATGAACGCCTCGGGGGCAGGCGCAAGCTTGAAGGCATGACGCTGCTCTACGAACAGCCAATCGGGGAAGGGTGGAAGATTTCCGCAATCGGCGCGTGGAACAGGTTCCGTGCGCAGTTTGCCGGTGATGTGGACGGCTTTGCCTTCGATACCGCGACTACCGGAGAAGAGTCGGAAAACCGGCAGTGGAGCGGTGATTTGCGGTTGCATTACCAGCCTGCGGATGGCCTGAGCGCCTTCATCGGCGCAAGTTTTGCCGACGAATCCGGATCGCAGGACATATTGCTGCAGGTGGATGAGCGCGATCTGCTGGCCCTGCAGACCGGATTTCTCGATCGGACCAACCCGGTACCGCTGCCAGAGGCGGTCTATTCTTCTTCTCCGGCAGTGACCGGGCAATTGCAGGGCATCGCTGCGGCGTCCGGTTTTGCACTGGACGGTTCGCTGGCGCTGGCGCTCGCCAACAACATGTTGGGCGACCATTCGGAGCGCCTGCTGAGAAGCGCTGACAATCAGTATCGCGAAATCTTTGCTGGCATGGTCTTCCAACCGGCGGAGCGGTGGAAGTTCGAGCTCGGCCTGCGCTACACTGACGAAAGGAAACGGAGCGGCATAGAATCTACCATCTATCAGCGGTCCGTTCTGGCAGGTGTTCTCGGCGCGCTGACGCAGCCCGCTTCCGTCAGGGATCCGTTGTTGCAGGCGCTTGCCGCGCCAGGTGCCGCCCATATTCCGGCAAGTGCAAGCTATCCGGTGCCGAATTTCGGTCTGCTTTATCAGGAAGGAAACCGGGATGAGCGAGAACTGGAAGCCGGAGGATTTTCCTGGCGCGCATCGGCAATTTACGAGGCCAGCCCGGACTTCAATCTCTACGCGATCTATGCGCGGGGGCGACGTCCCGAAGTACTTTCCACCCAACCGCCGTTGAGCCCTGGAGGGGAGGCGCGCTTCAGCGATCTCGCTTCCGAAGTTGTCGATTCCATCGAATTGGGATTCAAGCTCAACTCTGGGCCGTTCAGGCTCGAGGCGGCAGGATTTTATTACGATTATCGGCACTTCCAGACAGAAGTTCTGCAAGGCACCACGCTCGTTTCGATGGATGCGGGGAAGGCAAGTTCCCATGGGGCGGAGCTGACCGCCCGATATGCCGTAATGCCCGCATTCACGCTGTTTGCCACCTATGGTTATACCAGGGCGCGGTTCGGCGCCGGGCTTTATGACGGGAACCATGTGCGCCTTTCCCCCGATCACAGCCTGTCTTTCGGCGCAAATATGGCGCTGGATCTGGGTATCGGCGAATTGACGGCCACCCCCACGTTGAACTGGCGTTCGCGCGTCTATTTCGACAACAGCAATGGCGACCTGTCAGCCTTTTCCGGGGCTTTCCTCCGGCCCTTGGCATTCGAGGCAAGTCAGCAGCCTTATGCGCTGGCAGCCCTGCATGTGGGATTTGAGCCGGACAATTCCCCGCTGCGCTTGCAGGCCCATATCGAAAACCTGTTCGATCAGGATTACGTCCGCGATCTGGGAACGGGCAGCGTCTCTTTCGGCCTGCCCAGCTATGTCGCCGGGGCACCGCGCAGCATCCTGTTCACGGCATCGATTTCGCTCGGAGGGCGATAATGGCGGTAGCGATTGAGGAGCCCTCGGGCCTGGCGGTGGACTGGATTGCCCAGCGGCCCGTGCTGATGGATTTCGGCGGGCCGGAAGATATCGGCTACGTCCCCCTCTCGGAAGCGGCAGAGAATTTTCACGGTATCGAACCCTTTGAACGGGCCGTTGAACGCTATGCCGATAAGGTCGCGATCTATGACGGAACGACGTCGCTGAGCTATGCCGAGGTTCTGGACCGTGTTTACGGCCTGGCCCGGCAGATCGACGAGATGCTGCCCAAGGGGGCGGTCGTCACATCGCTGGTCGGCAGCACTGCCGCCGCGCCGATCATAGTGCTGGCGTGTTTCGCCGTCGGCCGGACGCTGGTGCCGCTGGATGCAGGGCACCCGTTGGAGCGGAAGAGAGCCCTGTTCGAGGAGAGCGGGGCCCAACTGCTGCTGCTGGATGCGAACGCAAAGGTAGATGACAGTTTCATCCCCGCCGATCTGCCGCGGATCAAGGTCGATGCGACGATGGAAACCGGCGCGGAGCGGATCAATTGCCCTGCCGATCCGGCGGATCCGATGTTCGTGATTTTTACTTCGGGCAGCACGGGAAGGCCCAAGGGGCTGGCTTTCGCCAATCGTCATGCCTCTACCATGTCGCAGACGATCGATACGTTTCATCTCAACGAGAATGACATCGTTCTCGGGCTGGGCTCGCTCACATCGGGCGGTTCACGCGATACCTTCATGGCACTGATTTCCGGTGCGACAATCCGGTTGATCGATGTGAAACGGGCTGGCCTGATGGAAGCCCTGCGGGTGATCGAGCAAGAGCAGATCACCTTCATGAGCTTTGTGCCATCCTATATCCGGATGCTGTTCGGCCTGCCGGGGATCGAGAAATCGCTGCGCAGCCTGCGTATTCTCGATCTGCATGGCGAAGCCACGCTTCCTGAAGACATGGCGCTGATGCGGTCCAGTCTCCCGGAACATTGCCACATCAGCATCACATTGGGCGCCACCGAAACCGGCCTGGTGTTCACCTGGTACGCCAAGGAGGACAAGATCGAGGATGGGCGCGTCCCGGTCGGCTATCTGATCCCCGGCAAACAGGTGGCCATCATTGGCGAAGACGGCAATTCCGTTCGTCCCGGAGAGATTGGTGAACTCGTGGTACGCGGGATGCTTGCGCGGGGCGGCTGGCAGAAGGGTGAACTGACCCAGGGGCGCTTCCTGCCGGATCCGGACAGGCCCGACTGGTTTGTATATCCGATGGGCGATCTTGTCCGTCTTCGTCCGGATGGACTGTTCGAACATCATGGTCGCAAGGACCGCCAATTGAAGATCCGCGGGCAATGGGCGGATCTGGGTGCAGTGGAAGCCGCGTTGCGTTCCTGCGGCGGAGTGGCGGATGCGGTGGTGGATGCAATCGGCGCGGGTGGCAGCGAACAGATCGTTGCCTATGTCGTTCCGGAAAAGTCTGTCGATGCCCCCACCGCAGCGGAACTGAGGCGGGCCGTTGCAACGGCCACCGCGGAACATATGGTGCCGGGCCGCATCGAAATGCTCGACGCCATTCCGAGGCTGGCCAATTTCAAGCCCGACCTGAAACGGCTGGAAGCTATGCTGGCCTGAACTTGCGGCGGGCACCATCGAGCCCGGCACGAAGCAGGTCGGGGGCGATCAGCAACGCCGCGGCGCCAAACAGGGCCACACCGATTGCCACGAGGACCGCCAGTTCGAGCGGGGTGCCCAGCTTCCCGCTGATGGCGGGTTTTACCCCCAGAACGGCGATCGCCATCAATCCGGCACACAGGAAACTGGGCCAGATCGAACGGAACAACTCGCCGATCTGAAAATAGGTGTCGCGTTGCATCCACCATAATCCCAGCGGAAGCAGGATATAGAAATGCGCGACGGTCGCGATGGCCAGTCCCCACAGGCCGAAAGGCGTGCCGATGGCAATGCCTAGCGCAGTGGCCCCGGAAAGCGCGATTTGCCAATGCAGCATGCGGTCGGTGCGTCCCGCCGCGAAGAAGGCCGCCATCAGCAGCAATTGCAGGTGAACCGGCAGGGCGAGCAGGGCCAGAAGCTGGACGAAAGCGGATGCCTGGCCCCATTGTTCGCCGAAGACCCAGGGCAACAACAGGTCCGCAATCGCGGCGAGGCCGAAGAAGGATGGATAGACCAGCAGTGCGGTCGATTTGGTAAGCAGGGCGAATGTCCTGCGGCCGACCACCGGATCGTCCGGATAGCGGGAGAGGATCGCGAATGCGGCCATCGTCATCGGGCCGATCGTAAGTTCAATCAGAAGCAGGATCGTCTGCCCGGCCACTCGCAGGATGCCCAGCGCAGCCGCACTGAGAAGCAGCCCGGCGGCGAAGTCGAAACCTTTCTGGTTGAACTGGGTGAGGGCGCCTGAACCCAGAAGCCGAAGACTGTCGGGCATGAGCGGTCGAAGCTTCTCGTATGAAAACCGCAGTGACGGGCGCCAATCGCAGAAAAACCACAATAGTGCCGTCTGGAACAACGCCTGCAGCAGGCTCTTGGCGACAAGTGCCCAGATCCCCCAGCCGGCCAGTGCCAGCAGGATCGCGATCACGCCCGATGCAAGGCTCGCCCCGACGATCCGCAGGGTGAGCTCCTTGAAACCGAGATCACGTAGCAGGTGGGCGTGATGCACGCTGCCCAGCGAAGAGATAGGCAGCGCCGGCGCCAGGGACAGCAGGACGATCCACAATAGCGCCTGATTCTCCCTATCCACGAACAGCATGACGCCGGTCAGGTAGATCAGCGTTGCCACGCCGCTGATGGCGATCAGGAACCAGAAAACGCTGTCGAAAGTCAGCGAGTCGACGTCCTTCCGCCGTACCAGCGCTTCGTTCATCCCGATTTGCGAAAAATCCTGGAACAGGCTGAGGATCAGCCCGGCCAGAACCACGATGCCGAATTCTTCGGGGAGCACAAACCGGGCGATGACCACGAAGACCGCAAATCGCAGACCCCGTTCGGCAAAGGCGCCGGCATAGGACCAGAAGGCCGCGCTGCCGACCTGGCCTTCTGCGGTATTCCCGCTCATGATTTGGGGAGGAGGGCTTCGGTCACCGCCGGAGTGATCACGGATAATGGTTGCGGTTCGAACAATCCCAGATGCGTTCCGCCCACATGGATGCGTTGCAGCGCGGGTAGCAGGCGATCCCATTCCTCAACATCGAAATGCGTTTCGGCTTCATCGCTGGAGATAAGCAGAGCTGGAATGCCCAGGGGTGATGCGCGCCATCTGCGCAGCGCAATCCATCGCAAGCGCCCGATCAGCCGCTGTCGGCGCCAATAGAGGGTGCCCAGGGGAATGGTCCGTGCAACCTTCACCAGATGGCGGCGCGCGCTTTCCAGCCTGCCGAACAGGAGCGGCAGGGTGAACGCCAGTTTCTCCCCCAGCGCCTTTGCGCCTTTCGGAACGGTGAGGGAATCGCGGGCAAACAGGATAGGGCTTTGTTGCCCCGCTTCATCGATCAGGGGTTTGTGCAGCCGAATCCGAAGAAATGGATCGAGCAAGCACAGGAAAGTGACTTCGCGGCCTGCTGCCTCCAACTGCGTGGCGATTTCGAACGCTATCACGCCGCCCACGCTGTAGCCCGCCAGCCGGATGGGCCCTTGGGGCTGCAATTTCTCGATCTCTTCCCTCAGTATCGCTGCGCTGAGGGGAATGCTTGAAAGTACCCTGCTGCTGCGTTCAATATCCGGCAGGTTCAGAAGGTGAAACCTGATCCTGTCGGTGAAGGATTGGCGGAATGCCACCAGGCGCGGCTCGTCACCGAGCATGCCTGGCAGAAGAAATATCGGCGCATTTTCGGAACTCGGGCTGGAGATGTCCGCAATGGCCGAGGCCAGTTCGCGCGGCGTCGTATCCCGGGTGAGATTGTCCAGAGGGATCGAAATGCCGAGCAATTGCTCCAGATGGAGCATGAAGAGGACGCTCTTCAGCGAATCGGCGCCAGTTTCGCACCAGGGAATATCGGGAAGGAATTCCAGATCCGGGAAGGTTTCTTCCCAGCATGTCTCAATCGCTTTCAGCGGAGTTGGAATCTGTGTCCTGTGCACTCGCTTTCCCTAGCCGGATTTCGCGCGGAGTGAAGAAGCAGAAGCCAGAGCGCTGATGATGGTGCCATTCTGACCCAATCCGGTTCCAGGGCGTAGCCTGATATTGGCGAGGTGAGGGAGGGCGGTTATCGCCGTATCCGGCGCGCCGCTTCCAGAATTCGGCTGGGCGCCCGGCGAAGCAGGAGGCCCTATGAATCTCGACGGTGTGTTCATCTGCAAGACGAAGACGCCCATCGGCGTCCAGGACAGCACGCTCACCTTCGTCATGGCCGATGACGGGCAGAGCTTCACCGGCACGAGTGAAAGCAATACCGGCACGCTGGAATTCCTGGAAGGCAGGGTGGATGGGGCCCGGATCAGCTGGAAGATGGATCTGACCAAGCCGATCAGGATGACCTTGCGCTGCGAAGGAGAGCTCCTGGGCGATGAATTGCGGGTGGTGATTCATGCTGGCGCGATCGGTAAAATGCCATTGCATGGTGTAAGGGCGGTGTCCGATCGAGGCTGAAACCCTTTTTCGGTTTTCTCCAGCACACATTTCAGCGGAGCGTCCGATCATCCTGATCCGCGGCCGTGTCTGAAATCGCTTCAGGCAACGAAAAACCCCGCAAAGCCGAGGCTTTGCGGGGTTTTCGAATGGTGGGCGTAGGAAGAGTTGAACTTCCGACCCCTGCGATGTCAACACAGTGCTCTACCACTGAGCTATACGCCCGATCCATTCCGGACTGCCGAGGATGCGAAGATCGCTCGGCAGGCGGGCCCATTAGCGCCGCTGCCGGCGCTTATCAAGCCTGCATTTCGACTATCGGTGAGAGGCCATCGCTTCTTCTTCGAAGATGCGTTCCACTTCCATCACCAGGTCTTTCAGGTGGAAGGGCTTGGAAAGCATCTTGGCCTGCGGCGTGTGGCGGTTTTCGCGCAAGGTGACAGCCGCGAATCCGGTGATGAACATCACGCGGGTAGTCGGGCTGAGATCGGCACAACGCTGGGCCAGTTCGATCCCGTCCATTTCCGGCATCACGATGTCCGACAGCAACAGGTCGAAGCGTTCGACTTCCAGCAGGGGCAGGGCAGCAGTGCCGCGATCCACGGCGACCACCGAATAGCCCGCCTTTTCCAGGGCACGCGCGAGATAGGTCCGCATTGCGTCATCGTCTTCGGCCAGCAGGATGCGGATCATCGTGTCTTTCCCTGTTTGTCGGTGTCGGACCCCGCATAATCGGACCAGCGTCAAGAATCTCGATGAGTCTCGGCAGTGCCCAGCTTTGACACAGGCGGCAATCCGGGCCAGCTATCTGTGGATGGTGAATGGCGAAATTCCGGCGCGCGATTCGCGTAGGGAGCGTGGCGGCCGGATCCCCGGAACAGCGGGCCAGCCGGCCTGGTCAATCACGCGTTGCGATCCGGCGCCCGTGCCGGTGCTGATTGCCGCCCCGCATGGCGGGCGGATCTATCCGGCCGATCTGGCCGGCCGGATGCGCAATGCCGGCACGGCCAGCCTCAGGCTGGAGGATCGCTTTACCGATTTGCTGGCGGAAGCAATCTCGCGGGAGACGGGGGCGACGCTACTGATTGCCCATGCGCCGCGCGCGATGATCGATCTCAACCGCGCGCCCGACGATATGGATTGGGACATGGTCGCCGGCGGTGCGCCGGAAGGCAGGGTTCGCCTTGCGGCCGGGCAAAGGGCGCGCAGCGGCCTCGGCCTCGTGCCCCGCCGCCTGCCGGGAATGGGCGAGCTGTGGAGGAGGCGCATGACGGCCCAAGAGCTGGATGCGCGGATAGAGCACGTCCATCGCAGCTATCATTCGACGCTGGAATCCGCATTGGAACGGCTGCGGGATCAGTGGGGTTCGGTCCTCCTGCTCGATCTCCATTCGATGCCTCCGCTCGGCCCCAAACGAGGGCCCGACGCGGCGCCCGATTTCGTGATCGGCGACAGGTTCGGAAGTTCCTGCGATTCGGTGCTGGCGGCAATGGCTTTCGATTATTTCACGGCTATCGGCCGGCGGGCGGCGCATAACAGGCCATATGCCGGCGGTTACGTGCTTGACCGGCATTCCGCGCCGGCCCGATCGTTCCATGCGATGCAGATCGAGGTCTGCCGCACGGCTTATCTCGATTCGCAGATGCGTGAACCGGGCAAGGGGATGGCCGCCGTGGTGCGCGACCTGGCCGGGCTGGTGCGGCGCTTGTCCTCGGTTCTGGCCGCAGGGCGGAGCGTGCCGCAAGCCGCGGAATAGCGGCGGAGGCGGGCAAACAGCCAAGAAAAAACCGCCCCGTGCATTGCACGAGGCGGCCAAGGTTCAGGGAGGAGGTACGTAGAGACGTACCTATCCGGTCGGGCCATGAGGGAAGCGCCGAGCGGACGCGTGCAATTTAATCGCCAACCGCCAATGTTCAAGGCCCGGCGCGCCACATCCGTGACACGCCGGGCCTTGGTGTTTTTCGCCGGACGCTGCCCGATGAAGGCAGGCCCGGATCCTATGGCAGATCAGTTGGTGGCGGGGGCGGCATTCAGCGATGCATCGCCGCTATTCGCGGCACCCGGGCCTTTGCCCTGCGCGCTCTGCTTGGCAAAGACGACGCGCATCATGTCCAGCGAGAACAGATGGGCGAAGATCAGGGGCAGAAGGCCGCTTTCATTCCATTTGCGCAGCTGGTCGCCGCGGACTTCGCGCAGCTTTTCCTGGTTCACCATCTTGAAGCCGCGATAGATGAAGGGCTGATCCGGCTTGTCGTTGCGCTGGATCGAAACTTCGCCGTCCATCAGCAGTTCGTGCTTCTTCAGCTCGTCGATGAAGGCCTGGGTGCGCTGGCCGGCTTCTTCGAAGCGTTCGCAGAATTGCAGCAGGTTCTGTGTATGCTCGGTCGCCTGTTCGCCATCGAACAGGGCGTGGCCTTCCTCGAACTCGCCCAGAAGATCGCTGGTCGGATCGAAGCACAGCGACATATTGGTGGAATTCGGGTCAAGCCGTGCCAGCAGGAACGGATAGCGACGGATATAGGCCGGGACGTAGAAATCCTCCAGCGCCTTGCCCTCGTCGTCGAAGAAGACATTGATGCCTTCATTCAGGCCCATCAGCGCCAGCGGCACCGGGTTATCACCGGCCGAAAAGACGATCGGAAAATCGCGCTGTGCCTGGGCGAATTCGTCCACGGTCAGCGGGATGGCGTGCTGATTGCCGACCCATCCTGCACGATCGACAGAGCGGGCATGCCACTTGGCATGATCGCGGCTGTTGAGCGGCATCAGGTCTTTGTAGAACAGGGGCAGTTGGGCTTGCGGCGCACTGGCCATTATCACTCTCCGGTTTGGCTGTAATGCGGTCGCGGGAGGAAGCCCCCGCATCGAATTCGGGGCGCTTTATCGGGGGAGCCGATCACGCGCAAGGCGGGACGAGCTTCCCCGGGTTCAGCAGGCCATTCGGATCGAGCGCCTGTTTCACCGCCCGCATCATGTGCAGATGCACCGGGTCGCCCAGCCTTCCAAGTTCATCCACCTTCAACTGGCCGATGCCATGTTCGGCACTGATGGAACCGTCCCATCGCGTGACCAGATCGTGCACGAAGGCGCTGATTTTCTTGCCTTCGCCAGCTTCCCAGGTCCCGCGTTCGGAACCTGGCGGGGACAGGACGTGGAAGTGCACATTACCGTCCCCCAGATGGCCGAAAGCGATGCCGGTGCAGCCGGGGAATTTCTGTTCGACCAGCGGGACAGCTTCGGCCACGAAATCGGCCATTCGCGCAACGGGTACGGAAATATCGTGCTGCATGGCGGGGCCGAGTGCCCGTTCTGCCGGTGATATTTCATCGCGCAGGGTCCAGAATTGTTCGGCCTGCGTCTCATTTGCGGCGATGGTGGCATCTTCCACCAGGCCCGCTTCAAACGCGCTTTCCAGCAGGTTCTGGGCCAGATCGGGCAGGGCATCGGCGCCCGCCGCGTCCGCTATCAGTTCGATCAATACGTGCCATTCGTGATCGCCCTGCAACGGGGAACGCGCATCAGGCGTGTGCTTCAGCACTGCTTCCAGGCTGTGACGGGGGAGGATTTCGAAGGCTTCGAGAGCGTCCCCGGCCATCCGGTCCGCATGAAGGAACAGCTTGCGCGTATCGCGCACATCGCCAAGGCCGATCCACAGCACGCTACGTTCCGCCACTGCGGGCAGCAGGCGGAGCGTGGCCGCGGTCACGATGCCCAGCGTCCCTTCGGACCCGATCAGCATCTGTTTCAGGTCGAAGCCGCGATTGTCCTTCTTCAGCGGAACCAGCGCGTCGAACACGCTGCCATCCGCCAGAACCGCTTCGATCCCCAGAACCTGCGCGCGCATGGATCCGTGCCGGAGAACCTGCGATCCGCCCGCATTGGTCGCGATCAGCCCGCCAACGGTGGCGGACCCCTTGCCGCCCAGGGTCAGGGGAAAGCGCAATTGTTCCTTATCCGCCGCCTCATGCAGGGTCTGAAGGATCACGCCCGCTTCGCACACGGCCTCTTTCGCGTCGGCATCGACCCGGCGAATCGCATTCATGCGGCGAAGCGAGAGCAGGACGGCATGGCCTGTATCGTCGGGCGTGGCGCCGCCGGACATCCCGCTGTTTCCACCCTGCGGCACAATGGGGATGCCGAACCGGGTGCACAATTTCATCAGCTGACTGACTTCCTCGGTCGAACCGGGCGAGGCGAGGGCGAGCGCCTTGCCGGTGAAGCGGCCGCGCCAGTCCGTCAGCCACGGCTGGAGCAGTTCGGGATCGGTGGTCAGCCCGCGTTCGCCCAGTGCATCCCGGGCTGCGGCGAGAAATTCCTCTGTCTGTGCCATGCTGCTGCCTTTGCCAGTCGCGGCAGAGGGTTGCAAAGGTCAATTGGCAAGTTAAGCCAGCATTCAATCGCGCGGATTAAGGAGGGCGCTGCGGGATTGCATGATGCGGTTCCGAGCAACGAAGCACTGCTCCAGATGAACAGCCTTGCCGCCTTCATAGCTCCCCTGGCTCTGCTGCTGCCGATCGCTGTGTCAGACAGTGCGGCGCCGCAGACTGCGCGGCTATTGGCCGAAAAATCGCAGGCCGGGGCCGATCTGCCGCTGGCGATGCAGTCCTTGCCGGATCCGGTTCTGACCATGGAGCGCGCCCGCCGGACGCCCCGGCAGAACCAGGTGCGCATCGAACAACGCGTCATCATCCGGATTGCACCAGGCCCGGCACATGCGCGGGACCGTTTGCTGGCGGATCTGCCGCGCCGGCCGATGCCCCAGCGTTATCAGGAAGAGAAGATCCAGAACTGCGTGCCGATTTCCGCAATCGCAGGGGTACAGCCGGCTAATGAAAACCGGCTGTTATTGTTCATGCGGGATCGGCGGATCCTGTCCGCCGCGCTGGAACGGGCCTGTAATGCGCAGGATTTCTATTCCGGCTTCTATGTCGAACGGAATGATGACGGGCAACTTTGCAGCGGGCGTGACCAGTTGCAATCGCGCGCCGGTTCGGCCTGCAAGCTGAAGCAGCTTAACCGCCTGGTCGCCATTTCAAACTAGACTTTACGCCTGCGTTTCCTTGACTCTTGCACCCGTGAGTGCATAGGGCGCGACGATCATGGCGGTACCTTATGGTGCCGTACCAGAAGCTGCGGGTTCGCCCGCTCCCGACCCGGACATTGCACACCATATGAATTTTGCCGATCTCGGCCTCTCTGACGAATTGCTGCAAGCGGTTGAAGCCGCTGGCTATACCGAGCCTACGCCGATCCAGGCGCAGGCGATCCCGCAGGTCCACATGATGAAGGATCTGATCGCAATCGCGCAGACGGGCACGGGCAAGACGGCGAGCTTCGTGCTGCCGATGATCGACATTCTGGCCGCCGGCCGCCGCCGCGCGCGGATGCCGCGATCCCTGATCCTGGCGCCCACCCGCGAACTGGCCATGCAGGTCGCGGAAAATTTCGAGAAATACGGCGTCAATCACGATCTCAAGATGGCGTTGCTGATCGGCGGCGTGCAGATGGGCGATCAGGTCAAGGCGCTGGACGAAGGCGTGGACGTGCTGATCGCGACTCCGGGCCGGCTGATGGATCTGTTCGAGAGGGGCAAGATCCTCCTGACCGGCTGCGAATTGCTGGTGATCGACGAAGCGGATCGCATGCTCGACATGGGCTTCATCCCGGATATCGAATCCATCTGCGAAAAATTGCCGACCAACCGGCAGACGCTGCTTTTTTCGGCGACGATGCCGGGACCGATCAAGAAGCTGGCCGACCGCTTCCTGACCAATCCGAAATATATCGAGGTTGCCCGCCCGGCGACGGCGAATATCAATATCGCCCAGTTCAAGGTGAAGGTGACGCCGCGCAAGAAGCGCGAGGCGTTGCGCCAGTTGTTGCGGACGGACGATGTGCATACGGCGATCGTTTTCGCCAATCGCAAGACGACAGTGCGCGATCTGAACAAGAGCCTGAAGCGCCACGGTTTCGCGACAGGTGAAATCCATGGCGACATGGATCAGTCGAGCCGCATGGCGGAACTCGCCCTGTTCAAGAGCGGGGAGATCAACATCCTCGTCGCGTCAGATGTGGCCGCGCGCGGTCTCGACGTGAAAGGCGTGAGCCATGTCTTCAATTTCGACACGCCCTGGCATCCGGACGATTACGTTCACCGGATCGGCCGCACTGGCCGGGCAGGGGCGAAGGGACGTGCCTTTACCTTCGTGACCCCCGAAGACGCCGAAGCCATTGCCAATGTCGAAAAACTGACCGGCATCGAAATTCCCGTCTTCGAGTTCGCCGATGGCGACGGCAAGGAACAGGAAAGCGACAAGGCGCCCGCCGAGAGCAAGCCTGTTGCGGACAAACCCAAGCGGAGCCGCAGCCGCAAGTCCGAAAGCAAGTCTGACGACACACCCCGGGCCGGAGAGAGGGCCGAGCCGAAAGCCAAGGCCGAAGCGAAGCCCAGGCGTGAAGCGCGCAAGCCGCGCCGCACGGAGCCGGCTCAGGAAGCCGCGCAACCGGGCAAGCCGGGCGAATGGAACGGCCCGATCCCCGATTTCCTCAATATTTCAGCGGGCTGACCGCCTCCGATTGTCGCGTGAATGAAGCGGGCGCCGCAGGGCGTTCGCTGATTTCGTGTGTCTGATTCAGACGGCGCGTTGGACGGTTGGGCTGACCTGGCCGGACCGGACAGATTGCGCCCCTCCCACTAATATGGGCAGACCTCTGCCAGAGGGCGGCCCAGACCCGACCTCGCAAAGAGCTGGCTGCCGGAATCAGCTGGCGGCGCGGGAGCAGGAAAGTGCGCTTGGCGGAAACCTGCCACTTGCGCGATCTTCAGATATTCGATCGTTCCTGTTCGATGATTGCGTTCGCCGTCTCATCCGGAATGCCGGTGGCAATCAGCACGGCTTCGGAAAGCTGCAGACCGGCCTCGGTCGTTTCCGGAATCGCCATTTCCGCCCCGCAATTTTTCAGGGCCCGCGCGTGGGCCGGGTCTTTCGCGCGGGCATAGATCGGCAGATGCGGATGGGCTTTGTGCAGCGCGCTTACCACTGCTTCGGCCCCGGCGCGGCGATCCATGGTTGAAATGAAGGCGATCGCCGTGTCGATCCCTATTTCGCGCAGGAAGCGGTCATTGCTGGCATCGCCGTAATGGATCGGCAGGCCGGCATTGCGTTCCCGCGCCACGAGATCGGCATCGCTATCTATCGCCAGATAGGGAATGCGTTGATCTTCCAGTATCTTGCCGATGGCCCGGCCGACGCGGCCAAACCCGCCGATAACCACGCGCCGGTCAGCATTCTCCGCATCCGGACCGGCAATATCCATGGCATGTGCTGCGGAAAGTTTCTGCCCCACCCGGCGCCCCAGCGCGGCAAGCAGCGGGGCGGTGAACATGGTGACGACGACGACAAGCACGACGAATTGCGCCACGCCCACCGATATCACCCCGGCCGCCGTCCCGGCAGCCACGGCAACCAGCGCGAATTCCCCGCCTTCGCCAAGAAGTATGGAAATCTCCGCTGCAATCGCCGTGGAATGGCGGAAGATGCGTGCGAGCAGGAACAATATGGCTGCCTTCAGTGCGATCAGCCCCAATGCGGCAAGCAGCACATATTCGGCCTGGTCCCAGACGGCTGTAACATCGAGCTGCATGCCCACCGAAATGAAGAACAGGCCGAGCAGAAGGCCCTTGAACGGTTCGATATCGTTATGGATCTGGTGCCGGTATTCGGTCGCCGCAAAGAGCAGGCCGGCAAGAAAGGCACCCAGCGCCATGGAAAGGCCAGCCACGGCAGTAACGGCCGAGGTTCCGATGATCAGCAGCAGGACGCAGGCCATGAACAATTCCTGGCTGCCGCTGCCGCCTGCATAGCGCAGCAGGGGGCGGACCAGGAAACGTCCGGCAAGGAAGATTGCCCCGATTACGGCGATTGCTTCCACCAGCGCAATCAGCCCGGCAACGGCACCCGTGCCGCCCTGGCTCGCGAATATGCCCACCAGGAACAATATCGGCACCACGGCGAGATCCTGCATCAACAATATGCTGAATGTCGCTCGTCCTGCTGTGGAACTCAGGCGGAGCTGTTCGGACAGCAATTGCATGACAATGGCGGTGGAAGACAGGGCCAGGCAAAGCCCGAGCAGAATGGCGGCCGGTATGTCCACACCCAGCCAATAGGCAGTGCCGCCAATGGCCACTGCGCTGACCACAATCTGGGCGGAACCGAGCCCGAAGACATCGCGCCGCATGTTCCAGATCTGGCGGAACGACATTTCCAGCCCGATGCTGAACAGAAGGAAGATGACGCCCAGTTCGCCGATTGCCTCGATCCCTTCCGTCTCGGTGATGACGACGAGTTCGAGGCTGGGAATGAGAGAGGTAAGGCGGCCGAGCCCATAGGGGCCGATCAGCAAACCGATGCACAGGAAACCCAGCACCGGGCTGATCCGCAGCCGCCGCACCAGCGGGACGATCAGCCCGGCTGCGGCGAGGAAGATCAGAACTTCGCGCAGATAGGGTATTCCGGCGTGCAAGGGCCTCTCCTGTGCGGTTTTCCGGGCGGGACATCAGCTGGCGTGGGGCTGCACCGCAGGAAACACGGGACCCGTCAGAGGATCAAGCTTCCATGGCTCTTTCTCCCGGCAGAAAGAGCTTCAGGCGAGTTTTACGAAACTGTCGATCACCCGCTTGGTGCCGCTGTTTTCGAATTCGATTTCCAGCTTGTTCCCTTCCTGATCGGTCACTGTGCCATAGCCGAACTTGTCGTGGAACACGCGGGCGCCGATGGCGATGTCGCCGCGTGGCTTGGCGGCGAAACTGGCGGCGCTGCGGCCCGGCTCCTTCAGCCTTTTGGGCGTGGAATCATATCCCGTGCTGAGTGCGCGCTGCCAGCCGGGGCCGCGCGACCGGGCGCGTTCGGGCCGGTCGCGGGAAACGTGGGCAAAGGGATCTTCCTGCTCGCTCCAGTTCGCGCGCCACAGGGATGCACCCCCGCTCATCGTGCTTTCCACTTCCACGTGCTCGTCGGGCAGTTCCTCTATGAAGCGAGACGGGATGGAACTGGTCCACTGGCCGTAAATCCGCCTGTTGGCCGCGTGGAAGATGGTGCAGCGGCGGCGCGCGCGGGTGATCGCCACATAGGCAAGGCGGCGTTCTTCCTCCAGGCTGGCCAGCCCGCCTTCATCCAGCGAACGCTGGCTGGGAAACACGCCTTCTTCCCAGCCGGGCAGGAAGACATGATCGAATTCCAGCCCCTTGGCCGCATGCATGGTCATGATGGTGATCTTTTCCTCATCATCGGCCGCGTCATTATCCATGACCAGGCTGACATGTTCGAGGAAATCGCCCAGCGTTTCATATTCCTCCATCGCCCGGGCCAGTTCGACGAGGTTTTCCGCACGTCCCGCGCTTTCGGTGGAACGGTCCGCTTTCAGCATCGCGTCATAGCCGGTTTCCTCCAGCACGGTGCGCAGCAGTTCTGACGGAGTGACTTTTTCGGCCATTTCACGCCAGCGCAGGAAATCGCCCATCAGCGCGCCAATCGTCCCGCGCGCGCGGGCGGGCAGTTCGTCCGTATCCGCCAGATCCAGCGCCGCGGCTGCCAGCGGCAGGCCCTGCCGCCTTGCATGGGCATGCATCTTTTCCAGCGTCTTGGCCCCGAGCCCGCGCTTTGGCTGGTTGTAGATCCTTTCAAATGCGAGATCGTCCTGCGGCTGGGCGATTACACGCAGATAGGCCAGGGCATCGCGGATTTCGGCCCGTTCGTAGAAACGGAAGCCGCCGACGATGCGGTAATTGAGGCCGATCTGGATGAAACGGTCTTCGAATTCGCGGGTCTGGTATTGGGCCCGGACAAGGATCGCCACTTGTTCCAGCGGTGCGCCTTCGCGTTCCAGCCGCTCGATCTCCTCACCCACGCGGCGCGCTTCCTCCGGCGCGTCCCACACGCCGACGATGCGCAGTTTCTGCCCTTCCGGCAGTTCGGTCCACAAGGTCTTGCCCAGCCGCTCGCTATTGGCGGCGATCAGCCCGGAGGCGGCGGCGAGAATCTGGGGGGTGGAGCGATAATTCTGTTCCAGCCGGATCACTTTCGCGCCGGGAAAATCCTTCTCGAAGCGCAATATATTGGCCACTTCGGCCCCGCGCCACGAATAGATCGACTGGTCATCATCCCCGACGACACAGATATTCTTCCGTTCCTGCGCCAGCAGCCGGAGCCACAGATACTGGACGGCATTGGTGTCCTGATATTCGTCCACCATCACATATTTGAAGCGCTGCTGATATTGCGCCAGCACGCTCCTATCGCGGCGGAAGATATTCAGCATGTGCAACAGCAGATCGCCGAAATCGCAGGCATTCAGGCTCTTCAGCCGATCCTGATAGAGCCTGTACATCTCCTGCCCGCGGCCATTGGCGTAACTTTCATTTTCCAGCCGGTCGAGGTCTTCCGGATTTAGACCGCGATTCTTCCAGCGGTCGATCAATCCGGCCAACTGCCTGGCGGGCCAGCGCTTTTCATCCAGTTTCTGATCCGCGATCAATTGTTTCAGCAGGCGCTGCTGATCGTCCGGGTCGATGATCGTGTAATTGCTTTCCAGCCCGACCAGTTCTGCATGTCGGCGCAGCATCTTGGCGCAAATCGAATGGAAAGTGCCGAGCCAGGGCATCCCTTCCACCGCTTCCCCGATCAGTTGACCGACACGGTGGCGCATTTCGCGCGCGGCCTTGTTGGTGAAGGTGACGCACAGGATCTCGCTCGGCCATGCCTGGCGGGATCGGATCAGATAGGCCAGCCGCGCAGTCAGCGCCGCGGTTTTCCCCGTGCCCGCACCGGCCAGCATGAGCACGGGGCCATCCGTGGTCAGCACGGCTTCCTTTTGCGGCGGATTCAGGCCGTCGAGCCAGGCGGGGGCAGCTTCCGGGGGAGTCATGGGCGAGGGCAGAGGCGTATCGTTCACAGCGAACAGCTAGGGAACATACGCAATGCGCGCAAGCATGAGCCATGCCAGGGATCGGAACCAGCCGGAGAACAGGCCGTCTGTCTGGAAAGAGGGTTCTGCCAAGGAGGACTATTCATGCGAAATACGATCTTCATCGGCGCCGTCGCCGTGGCATTGGGGGCGGGTGGTGCGCCGCTTGCAGCGCAGGCGGATATTCCATCCACCGAAGTCCTGGCAGAGCGGCAGGCGATCGTGGAGAGCTGGCCAGCCCCCCAACAAGCCTCTTACGAGAGGCTCCCGTCCGATCTCCGCGAATATTTCTGGACCTTGCCCGCCATGCAGTGGGAGGCTTTCTGGATCTTGTCCCAGGAACAGGTCCGCGGGATCATGCGATTGCGGCCTGAAGAGCAGGAACAGGTGTGGCGAGAGATCGAATACAAGCTGGCCACGCTCGACCCGAGCGAGTTCGAAGGACGGCCGACGATCACCTATACTATCCCCAACAATTACGGGCCGCCGCCCGCTTCTGCGCTGAACAGGGATTATCCGGTGTGCGGCGGCGATATCCAGGACGAGTGCATTTCTCCGGGTGAGGCCGAAGATGCAGGCGAACCGGGCAGCTGACGCAGCAGTCCGGGGTAACGATCAGCCTTCCGGTTCGGGCGCGCGCAGAAGCGTGATTCGCGCTGCGCCGCTTTCGCGTTCTGCCTCAACTTGCAGGGAACGCACATTCGCATCCTCCCCCCGGGCCGTTTCCAGTGCGATCCAGCTGGCCGGGCCGATCCAGCCGAGGCGATTCAGCTTGTCGAGCGCCACTGCGCCGGCCCCGCTGCCATAGGGCGGATCGAGCAGGATCAGGTCCACCGGCTTGGGCGCCTTGCCAAGCTGCATCACCGATATTGCGCGCACATCGCATTGCGGCTGGGCTCGCAAGGCGGCGATATTGGCGCGCAGCGAACGGAGAGCGGCAGCATCGTTTTCCGCAAACAGGCAATGCGCGGCCCCGCGTGAAAGCGCCTCCAGCCCGAGCGCGCCCGATCCGGCGAACAAATCCGCGACCGTCAGCCCTTCGAATGTGCCCAGGCGGCTGGCGAGCATGGAAAACAGCGTTTCGCGCGTGCGGTCTGCCGTGGGCCGCGTGGCATCGCCTGGGGGCGATTTCAGCGGACGGCGGCGCCATTCGCCGGCAATGATCCTCATCCGCGCTTCCCCTTCTTCAGGGAGGAGCGGAAACGTTCGAGATCTTCCTTGCGGATTTCCACCGCGGCGCCCTTGGGCAGGTCGAGCAATTCGAAAGGACCATAGGCAGTGCGTATAAGGCGCGAGACCTTGAGACCGAGATGTTCGAGCACGCGGCGGATTTCGCGGTTCTTGCCTTCGGTCAGGCTCATTTCGATCCAGTGCTGGCGGCCGCTGCGGCGTTCCAGATTGGCTTCGATCCGGCCATATTTCACGCCGTCCACCTCGATGCCGTCAAACAGGTCTTCCAGCTGCGGCTGCGTGACTTCGCCGAATGCGCGCACGCGATAAGTGCGCGGCACTTCGGATGAAGGCAGTTCCATCGCGCGTTTCAGCTCTCCATCATTGGTGAGCAGCAGCAGGCCTTCGGTATTGAGATCGAGCCGGCCCACCGGCATCAGCCGCGGAGTGCCGGGCGGCAGCGAATTGCGCAAAGCCGAATAGATCGTCGGCCTTCCGCGCGGGTCACGCTCTGCCGTGATCAGCCCCGCCGGTTTGTGGAACGCGAACAGGCGCGTTCGTTCCGGCTTGGCCACGGGATTGCCATCCACTGTCACGCCCCGAAGGCCGGTGAGTATGGTTGCCGGCGTATCCAGCACCTTCCCGTCGAGCGCGATACGCCCGTCGGCAATCATGCGTTCCACTTCGCGGCGACTGGCCACGCCCGCACGGGCGAGCAATTTCGCTATTCGGTCGCCCTTGCCGGGCTCGGTTTCTGACATGCCCGCGCCATAGCGGTGCGCGGCGAGGTTTCATAGCGGGCGTGACGTTTTGCCAACCGAGACCAATGGCGGAAAGGATTGCGCGGCAGGCTTTCCCGCGGAATCTCCTGCCGCTAGGATGCGGGTTCAAATCGGGTTCCGCCGGGCCAACCGGACGGACGATCCCGAATAATGAAAGGGCCGCATGGACCAGCCGAGCGAACAGTCGATCCCAGCCGAACGGCGCAGCCTCTGGGAATCGGTGCACCCCTATCTGGAGAAGGAATCGCTCGCCTCCTTCTTCCTCGGCGTGTCTTCCGGCTTCCCCTTCGCCATGATCGGCGCAACGCTGACCACGCGCCTTGCCCAGAACGAGATCGACAAATCGACGATCACGGCCTTTGCGCTGGCTTTTTTTGTCTACAATCTCAAACCCTTATGGGCGTGGGTGGTCGATGGTGTCAGGCTGCCGATTATCGGCGCATTGGGACAGCGCGTTTCCTGGATGGTCGTGGCCGGCCTGCTGGTGATCGCTGCCACTTTCAATCTGGCGCTGGTGGATCCGGGGGCGGATATTGCCTGGACCGCCACATCGGCGGTGCTGGTGGGCCTGGCGGGCGCCACATTCGACATCGTGATCGATGCCTATCGTATCGAAACGCTGAAACCCTATCAGCTCGGCACCGGATCGGGGATGAGCCAGTATGGCTGGCGAGTGGGGGCTGCGGCGGCGGGTGCTCTCGCGCTGGTGCTGGCCGCGCGATATGGCTGGTCGATCGCCTATATGGCCTGCGCGATATTCGCTCTGCCGGCCATGATTACCGCATTGGTCCTGGGAGAGCCTCCGCGTCGGCAATTCGTGGCGAAGAAAAAGGGATTCGGAGAGATCTGGAACTCGATCTCCGGTCCCTTCGTCGAATTCTTCCGCCGTTCAGGGGCCTGGCTCGTCCTGCTGTTCATCCTTGTCCACAAGATCGGCGATACGCTGGCCAATCTGACTTTCCGCCTGCTGTTCGACGATCTGGGTTTCTCCAATGACGAGATCGCGATCTACGATATCGGCGTCGGGTTCTGGGCGCTGATCATCGGCGTGTTTGTTGGCGGCATTCTCTATTCCAGGCTGGGCCTGAAAAAGGCGGTGCTGATCGCTTTGGTGCTGATGTGCATTTCCAATGCCAGCTTTGCCCTGCTGGCGATGGCCGGCCATTCCAATATCGGCATGGCGGCGGCCATCGGGTTCGAGAATTTCGCCAGCGGATATGGCGGCATCGTGGTGGTCGCCTATTTCTCCGCCTTATGCGATCTGCGGTTCACCGCCGCCCAATATGCGCTGATTTCAGCCGCTGCGAGCGCGGTCGGCCGATTGCTGACCGCCGGGACTGCCGGCAGCCTGATAGAAGCGATGGGCTATGTGAATTTCTACGTCCTGACGACGTTTCTGGCCGTGCCCGGCATCGTGCTGTTCTGGTGGATGATGCGCACCGGGCTGGTCGATGCGGCCATGGGAACGGCAGGCGAAGTGGGCGAAGGGGATGCGCGGTCCGATCCGTAATTTACGGATCGGAACCGGCAATCAGTCCGGCACTTCCTCGTTCTTCTGCAGGACCTTGCCCGCCAGATAGAGCGATCCTGCGATCAGGACCGGCAGGCCGTCATCGGGGATGTTCTTCAACGCCGTCATGATATCGGGCGCCCACACTGCCTTGTCGGCATAGGATTCCGCGCCATGGGCATCGCTGCCGTCAATGGGGACGGCGGTGATCGTCTTGAGCTTGCCCTTCAACGGATCGAGAATCGCGTCAGGATAGCGGTTGGAGAGCATGCCGATGATCAGGTGCAGGCCATCCGTTTCCGCGAAATGGCGGCCAAGGGCGAGGCCGGCATCGACATTATGGCCGCCATCCAGCCATACTTCGCGGCCCGGGACCAGCGCGGACAGCGGCCCCTGGCCGAGCAATTGCATTCGTGCGGGCCAGCGCGCGGTGCGGATACCTTCCGCCATGGAAGCGGGGGAGACGTTCACCTCGTCCTGATGGCGCAGCAGGGCCACGGCCAGTGCGGCATTATCGCCCTGGTGGCGGCCGGGCAGAGCGGGCAGGGGCAGCGTCAGCTCCCCGAAACGGTCCCGATATTCGATCGTCCCGTTTTTGCCCTGGCCCACTTCGGCCCACCAGTCGCGGCCGCGCATATGCAGCGGGGCGCCAGCCAGACCGGCGATCCGTTCAATCTCCAGCGCCATGTCTTCGCGATAGGATTGCGTGATCAGCGGCGATCCGGGCCGTGCGATACCTGCCTTTTCAAAGGCGATTCGCACCATTGGCTCTTCCGGCGCGCCGGGTTCCGGCACCAGCAGGAAGGCTTCGTGGTCAATGCCCAGCGTGGCGATGCCGCAGGCGGCGGGCCGTTCCATGACATTGGTCGCATCCAGGCGGCCGCCAAGGCCCACCTCGATCACGCAGGCATCGGCCGGATGGCGCGAAAAAGCGAGGAAAGTCGCCGCAGTGGTGACTTCAAAGAAGCTCGGCCCCAGGCTTTCCCCGATATCGAGAACTTCCTTGAGCAGTGAGGCCAGTTCCGCATCCGAAACCAGTTCGCCGGCCAGCCTTATGCGTTCGTTATAGCGGACCAGATGGGGCTTGGTGGCGGTGTGGACCACCTTGCCATCCGCCTCCAGAATGGCGCGCAGATAAGCGCAGGTTGAACCCTTGCCATTGGTCCCGGCCACATGGAAAACGGGCGGCAGGCGGTTCTGCGGATCGCCCAGCAGGCGCAGCAATTCATGGACGACTTCCAGCCCGATGCGGCCCTGCGGCAGCGAAAGCTGGGCCAGACGGTCAAGCTGGGCCTGAACCGCCGGATCCTCGGAGGCTGCGAAATCCTTCATTTTTTCGGGGGCCTTCGTTCAGGCGGCTTCCGCGGGGGCGAGATAGCCGAGCAGGCGGGCCAGCTCGTGCTTCAGCTCCTTGCGATGCACCACCATGTCCACCATGCCGTGCTTGTGCAGATATTCGGCGCGCTGGAACCCTTCCGGCAATTGTTCGCGGATGGTTTCCTGGATCACGCGCTGTCCGGCAAAGCCGATCAATGCACCGGGTTCCGCCAGATGGATATCGCCCAGCATGGCGTAGCTGGCCGTAACGCCGCCCGTGGTCGGATCGGCCAGCACCACGATATAGGGCAGGCCCGCTTCCTTCAGCCGGCGTGTCATCACCGTGGTGCGCGGCATCTGCATCAGCGACAATATGCCTTCCTGCATCCGCGCGCCGCCCGCGGCGGTCACGACCACGAAGCCGCAATTCTCGTCAATCGCGGTTTGCGCCGCATCGCAAAAGGCGGTGCCCACGGCCATGCCCATGGATCCGGCCATGAAGGTGAAATCCTGCACGCCGACCACGGCCTTCTGCCCTTGGATCCGGCCGAGCGCGGCGGTGAAGGCATCGCGGTGCGGATTGCTGGCACGGGCCTGTTTCAGGCGATCCGTATAACGCTTGGAGTCGCGAAATTTCAGCGGGTCTTCCTGCACCACGGGTTCGGGCAGCAATTCAAACCCTTCGTCCAGCAATTGCCCCAGCCGCGCATCGGCGCCGATGCGGCCGTGATAGTCGCAGCGCGTGCAGACGGAGAGATTCGCTTCATATTCCCGCGCGAACAGCATTTCATGACAGCGCGGGCATTTGACCCAGAGATTATCCGGGGTTTCGCGCTTGGAGGCGAAGGGCAGCGAATTGCGAACACGTGTAAGCCAGCTCATAGCGCGCCCTCTCGCGCGGAATGCACCGCCTTGGCAAGAGAGGCAGTGAGTTCGCGCAATCTGGCGGGCGCATCTTCCCCATGTTCGCCGACCAGTTCCACAAGCGCGGACCCGACCACTACGCCTTCGGCAACCCGCGCGATCGCGGCGGCCTGTTCGGGCGTGCGCACGCCGAAGCCTACAGCCACGGGCAGGTCGGTTGCCTTCTTCAGCCGGGCAACGGCCTGTTCGATCGAATCAAGCGCTGCCTGCTGCTGGCCGGTGATGCCCGCGACGGAGACATAATAGAGGAACCCGCCCGATCCATCGAGAACGGCCGGAAGCCGCGCATCGTCCGTGGTCGGCGTGGCGAGGCGGATGAAATCCACCCCGGCGGCGCGCAGGGCAGGGCCAAGATCGGGGTCTTCTTCCGGTGCCAGATCGACGCAGATCACGCCGTCCACGCCGCATCCCTTTGCCTCGCCCGCGAACCATTCCGGCCCGCGGCGGACCATGGGATTGGCATAGCCCATCAGCACCAGCGGCACATCCGGATGCCGTTCACGGAATTCATTGGCGATCATCAGCACGTCGCGCGTGGTCGTGCCCTTGCCAAGGCTGCGCAGATTGGCCGCCTGGATCGCCGGGCCATCGGCCATCGGATCGGTAAAGGGCATGCCCAGTTCGATCACATCGGCGCCGCCTTCCACGAGAGCGTCGAGATTGGCCGCCGTGTCGCCGTCACCGGCGGTGAGGAAGCAGAGAAGTGCGGGATGGCCTTTGGCGAAGGCGTTGGAAAGGCGGCTCACAGATCGAACCCCAGCGCTTCGGCCACGGTGAAGATGTCCTTGTCTCCCCGGCCGGAAACATTGACGAGGATGATCTGGTCCTTGCCATATTGCTTGGCAATCTTGGGCAGCACGGCCAGCGCATGGGCGCTTTCCAGTGCCGGGATGATGCCTTCCAGCTTGCAGCATAGCTGGAACGCCTCCAGCGCCTCGTCATCGGTGACGGGCATGTATTTCACGCGGCCGCTTTCATGCAGCCAGCTATGTTCGGGGCCGATGCCCGGATAATCCAGCCCGGCGCTGATCGAATGCGCTTCGGTGATCTGGCCGTCTTCGTCCTGAAGCAGATAGGTCTTGTTGCCGTGCAGGATTCCGGGTGCGCCGCCGGTCAGGCTGGCGGCATGCTTGCCGCTTTCAATGCCGAGCCCGGCCGCTTCGGTGCCGATCATTTCCACGTCAGGATCGTCAAGGAAGGGATGGAACAGGCCGATCGCATTCGATCCGCCGCCCACGGCCGCCAGCAGCAGGTCCGGCAGCTTGCCCGTGCGGGCGAGCAATTGTTCACGCGCTTCGCGGCCGATCACGCTCTGGAATTCGCGTACCAGTTCCGGATAGGGATGCGGGCCTGCGGCAGTGCCGATGATGTAGAACGTATCATGCACATTCGCGACCCAGTCGCGCAGCGCCTCGTTCATCGCATCCTTCAGCGTCTTCGCACCCGATTCCACTGGCACGACTTCCGCGCCGAGCAGCTTCATGCGGAAGACATTGGGCCGCTGCCGTTCCACATCGGTGGCGCCCATATAGATCACGCAGGGCAGGCCGAAGCGTGCGCAAACCGTGGCCGTGGCCACGCCGTGCTGGCCCGCGCCGGTTTCCGCGATGATCCGCGTCTTGCCCATGCGGATGGCGAGCAGGATCTGGCCGATGCAATTATTGATCTTGTGCGCGCCGGTGTGGTTCAGCTCTTCCCGCTTGAACCAGATTTGCGCGCCGCCCAGATGTTCGGTCAGCCGTTCCGCGAAATAGAGCGGGCTGGGCCGGCCGACATAATGTTCCAGCAGATCGTCAAACTGGGCCTTGAAGGCGGGATCGGCCTTGGCCGCCCGAAATTCCTTCTCCAGCTCCAGTATCAGCGGCATCAGCGTTTCGGCGACATAACGTCCGCCGAACTGGCCGAAATGCCCGCGATCGTCGGGCTGGTTCATGAAAGAGTTGGGTTTCTGTTCAGTCATATCGCTATCAGCTTTCGCGGGCCGCTTGGCAGAAGGCCCTGATCCTGTCCACGTCCTTCACGCCGGGTTCGCTTTCGACACCGGAAGAGGTGTCCACCAGAGAGGCGCCGGTCTGGCGGATTGCCTCTGCTACATTGTCAGGCGTGAGGCCGCCCGCAAGCCCCCACGGCATTTCGTGCCGGTGATGGGCGAGCAGCGACCAGTCGAGCGCCAGGCCGTTTCCGCCCGGCAGCTTGCCCGCCGCCGCGTCATAAAGCAGCCGATCCGCCGCGCCCCTGAATTTCAGCGCCCGTTCCAGCGAACCTTCATCCTTGACGCCGATCGCCTTCCAGATTTCCAGCGATGTATGCTGTTTGAGCACGGCCAGCCATTCGGCGGTTTCCTTGCCGTGAAACTGCACCACGTCGGGCTGCACGGCCTGCAATGCCTCCACCGTGGGCTGCGCCTCCATGCTGACCAGCAGCAGCACGGCCTTCACCCGTTCGGGAATGCGGCGGCGCAGCTGTGCGGCCTGTTCCAGCGAGACATGGCGCGGGCTGGGTTCGTAATGCACGAGGCCGATATGAGTCGCCCCTGCATCGACCGCCGCATCCACCGTTTCGGGCGTGGAAAGGCCGCAGATCTTGATCATCATTTCAGACATGTGGGCGCTCTAGGCAACTCGCCCGGCCGGAGAAAGTCCTAAAGCGTCGCCTCGATCGCGCGGGCGGCTTCCACGGGATCGTCGGCGCGGCTGATCGGGCGGCCGATCACCAATACGCTGGCGCCATCGTCACGCGCCTGGCGAGGGGTGACGACACGTTTCTGATCGCCTGCCGCGCCGCCTGCCGGGCGCAGGCCGGGCACGACGAAGAACCCGTCCTTCCACTGGCGGCGAACTTCGGCGACTTCATGGCCCGAACACACGATACCATCCAGCCCGGCCTCTTCCGCCAGCCCGGCAAGGCGCATCACCTGATCGCGCGGCGTGCCGGAAACGCCTGCCCTGCCGAGATCCCGCTCATCCAGGCTGGTCAGCATGGTCACGGCCACCACCTTGGTTCCTGCGGCCGCGGCGGCCTTGGCATCTTCCATCATTGCACGTCCGCCACTGGCATGGATCGTGACGATGGCGGGTTCCAGGACATGGATCGCCTGCATCGCGCCCGCCACCGTATTGGGGATGTCATGCAGTTTCAGGTCGAGGAAGATCGGCAGGCCGGTATGGGCCAGTTCATACACGCCGTGATGGCCGTGGGCGCAGAAGAATTCCAGCCCCAGCTTGATCCCCCCGATATGCGCCTTGACCTTTTCGGCCAGCGCCCTGGCAGCATCGAGCCGGGGAAGGTCGAGCGCGAGATAGACCGGATTGCTCATGGGCGCAGCTTGTCCGCTTCTTCTTCGCCCGCATGGGGCGTTGCCGTGACAGGAGCCTCTTCGATTTCCGGCGTGTGGGCCGGGGCAACCGGGGTGAGGGCCTGCGTGCGGGCCGCATTCTCCAGCGAGGTGATACGCCGGCCCAAATGCCATTTTGTGCCGCGATGGAGCAGCCACATGGGGACAAGGCCGATCAGGAATGCGACTGCCACCAGCGCCGGAATCTTGGTTTCCAGAACCAGTCCTTCCCAGATCTTCACTTCGACCGGGGTCCAGTTGAAGATCGAGAAAATCAGCAGCGCGATCAGAAGCACCACCCAGACTATCGTGCGGATGATTTGCATGGTCTTGCTCCTCCTACGCGTCGGTATCGGATGCTAGGGCGATAGGGCGCATATTGGAAGGCTTCAGCCGAAAACCCGTTCGAAGATGTGATCCACCTGCTTGAAGTGGTAATCGAGGTTGAACTTGTCTTCCAGTTCGGCCTCGCTCATCGCGGCGGTCACTTCCGGATCCTGCTTCAGCAGTTCCAGCAGCGACAATGCGCCATCCGATTCCCACACCTTCATCGCGTTGCGTTGCACCAGGCGATAGGCGGTGTCGCGCGGCAGGCCGGCCTGGGTAAGCGCCAGCAGCACGCGCTGCGAATGTACGAGGCCGCCCATCCGGTCGAGATTTTTCTGCATCCGTTCGGGATAGACAATCAGCTTGTCCACCACGCTGGTCAGCCGGGCGAGCGCGAAATCGAGCGTGATCGTGGCGTCCGGGCCGATGAAGCGTTCAACCGAGGAATGTGAAATGTCCCGTTCGTGCCACAGCGCCACATTTTCCAGCGCGGGGATGGCATAGGACCGGATCATCCGCGCCTGCCCGGTCAGGTTTTCCGTCAGCACCGGGTTGCGCTTGTGCGGCATGGCGCTGGAACCCTTCTGGCCGGGGGAGAAATATTCTTCCGCCTCCAGCACTTCGGTCCGCTGCAGATGGCGCACTTCCACCGCCAGCCGTTCGATCGAACTGGCGATGACGGCCAGCACGGAAAAATACATCGCATGGCGATCGCGCGGGATCACCTGCGTGGACACTGTTTCAGCGGACAGGCCCATCTGTTCCGCCACATATTCTTCCACCGCAGGGTCGATATTGGCGAAAGTGCCGACAGCGCCAGAGATCGCGCAGGTGGCGATTTCTTCCCGCGCGGCAACCAGCCTTTTGCGGCAGCGGGCGAATTCGGCATAGGCCTGCGCCAGCTTGACGCCGAAGGTGGTCGGTTCGGCATGAATGCCGTGGCTGCGGCCGATCGTGGGAGTATATTTGTGCTCTTCCGCGCGGCGTTTGAGCGCGGCAAGCAATTCGTCCATGTCTTCCAGAAGGATGTCCGTCGCGCGGGCGAGCTGGACGGCCAGGGTTGTATCCAGCACGTCGGAGCTGGTCATGCCCTGATGCATGAAGCGCGCTTCGGGGCCGACCTGTTCCGCCACCCAGTCGAGAAATGCGATCACATCGTGCTTGAGCACGGCTTCCTTCGCGTCGATCGCGGCGACATCGATCTTCGGATCGGTCTTCCACCAGTCCCACAGCGCCTTCGGCCCGCTTTCGGGCACTACGCCGAGTTCACCGAGCTTCTGCGTCGCATGGGCTTCGATCTCGAACCAGATGCGATATTTCGATTCCGGCTCCCAGATCGCGGTCATGGCGGGGCGGGCGTAACGGGGGACCATTTCAAACTCCGAACGGCAGGCTGATATTTGCCGGCGTCGCTAGGCCCTTCATCCCGATCCTGCAATGCCGTAGAACGGGGCCGGGCGAGATTATGCCCGACCGGCCCCGATCGGTTTCAGAAGCTGGTGCTGAGCCCGATATTGATCGAACGGCCACGCCCCGGCACCGGCCGCAGCGCGCCAGTGGCCTTGAAGTCGCCGAGCGAAACCCCGCCGAGCGGGAGGTCGTAACCCTTGTCGAACAGGTTTTCCGCCTCGATGCTGAACCTTACGCCGGACAGCGTATAGGCAGCGCTGAGATTGAACAGGGCGTAGGAATCGGTTGCCGGTTCGTTACGGGTCGTATCCACCCGCGTCTTTTCATCCACCCATTCGAATTCGGCGCCCAGTTCCAGATCTCCCTGGCGATGGGCGAGGGCAATGGTCGCGTTGAAGGGCATCTGGCGATAGACGGGGCCGCCATCGGTCAGATTATTGCCTTCCAGCCAGGCCAGGGTGGCAGACAGGCTGGTGGCATTGCCATCGCTGTCGCGCCACAATTCGGCTGCGCCAGAAACGTCCACGCCGTAGAATTCCGCCTTCTGATTGGCGAATTGCAGCTGCACGAAGCCCGTGGGCATTCCCATCATGTCGGTCAGATCCTGCAGGAAGGCCGCATCGATATAATCATCGACATGGGTGTAATAGGGCGCGATCCGCAGCTGCCAGCCCTGGGCCGACCCGCCGAGGGAGAGTGCGGCGCTGATCGTGTCGGCCCGTTCCGGATCCAGATCCGGATTGCCGACATAACCATTGCCGTCGCCATACCAGCCGATCATCCGGCTCGCCATCGATCCGCGGCCCCAGCTGTAACGCTCGTAAAGATTGGGCGAGCGGGCCTTGTGGGCATAGCCGAGTTCGATCGAGGCGAGATCCGACAGGACGTAATTGAGCAGGATGGACCCGCTCCAATTATTGTCGGTCCGTTCGCGATCCGCGGCGTTGAAGGCGTTGGCGGCCATCACATCCGCCATCTGCATCATGCCGGTGCCATAGGGCTGCACATCGCCCGTATCCATTTCCACCCGGTCAATGCGGATGCCGGCCACGCTGGAAAGCCTGCCGGACCACTGCGCTTCCCATTCGACATAGGCACCGATCCTGTCGCGCGTGCCTTCATTGATGTTCACGAAAGTGTCGGGCCCCATCATCATGTTGCCCGGCACTGGCGGCCAGTAATCGTCCAGCCATTGATGATGATATTCAGCGCCCAGCTTCAGCGTATCGCGAGAGGAGAGGGGCAGGGACAGTTTGGCCGCACTGTCGAAACTGTGAACCTCGCTGTTCATCGGCATGGATCCGGGAAGCTTGTCTTCCAGGAAGTTCATCACGTGATCCGTGTCGCGATATGACGCTGTCAGGTCGATCTCGCCCCAGTCGTAACGCCCT
Source organism: Croceibacterium atlanticum (assembly GCF_001008165.2). Classification (NCBI taxonomy): domain Bacteria; kingdom Pseudomonadati; phylum Pseudomonadota; class Alphaproteobacteria; order Sphingomonadales; family Erythrobacteraceae; genus Croceibacterium; species Croceibacterium atlanticum. The sequence continues at coordinate 184,929 of NZ_CP011452.2, forward strand.
TCATAGGCGCCGTTGATATACCAGGACTTGTTGGACACCATGTCCATATACTGGTTGGGGAAACCTTCATACGGCGCGAAGTGATATCCGCCCTTCAGCTTCAGCAGTCCCGCGCCGGTCTGGTAGGCGAGAGCCAGTGCGTGATCGGTCTTGGCATATTCGGTGGAGCGGACGAGCCCCTTGCTTCCGCCGCCATCATACTGGTCGGACTGGGTGTAGGACCCGGTATAGGTCGCGCTCAGTTTCTTCCCCGCCACGGTCAGTTTGAGCGCCCCGCCGAAACCGTCCCCGTTGGAACGGTAGAAGCTCGACACTTCTCCGGTCACCAGCAGGCTGTCGCTACTGCCGAACAGGGGCGGGGCCGATTCCACCGAAATGACACCGCCGATATTGTCACCGCCATGGCTGACCGGGGCGACGCCGGTCAGAACGCTGATCGAACCGATGCTTTGCGGGTCGGTGTAGGATAGCGGCGAATTCATGTCGTTCGGGCAGGCGATGTCGATCGTGACACCGTCAACCATGATGTTGACCCGCTGTTCGGACAGGCCGCGGATCGCCGGCATGGAGGAGAAGCCGCCGCCGGTCGCGGCGCTGACACCGGGCAGATCCGCCACGATGCTGGCCGTATCGCTGGTGCCCGCCTGCTTTTCGCTCAATGTGATCCGGTCGATCCGGGTCCCGACGATGGGCGCATTGATGATGGCGTCGGAGCCAATGGAAAGCGTGCCGTCTTCCGTGCTGCTTTCCGGCGTTTCCTGCGCGGCCACCGCCAAAGGTGCGGAGCAGCAAGTGGCGACAAGGGCGGCGCGAAGGGAAATATGTCTTCTGGTCATGTAAATTGTCCTGCTGGCCACCCTTGGCAGAGCGGCGCGGCCGGTCCGTTCGCGGATCCGGCGAATGCGTGGGTGCGCGCCGCGACGGCGCGCCTCCGGGCTGCGGGACAAGAGGATCGCACGGCCGCAAATGCCGCGCGTGATCGGGTTCGGATATGCAATCGGCCTTCGCCGCCGCGATCCCCCTGTCAGGCAGCGTGCGGCGGCCCTCTCAGCGGAGGCAGGGAATAGCGCCGCCTTTGCAGGACGGGGGCAATCAGCGGGGCGAAGCCCAGCGCGAGAATGAAGGCGAGCGCCAGAGCCAGCAGGAATGGATCTCCGCTGGCCATGCTGCTCAGCCCGATGGCGGAGAAGGCGCAATGATCATTGCCATGGCCGCCATCCTCCTGGCTGCCGATGGCATGGTTCCCATGCGTATCGGCCTTAACTGCATGGGCGGAGTGGGCATCGTGCCCGCCATGACCGGCATGAGCCATTGCAGCCGGTTCAGCCTGCAATGCACCGAAGGTCTGCCCGGCGCAGATCTGCAGGGTGATCCCTCCGCCCGCCAGAGGCACGATCATGTAACCCATCGGGACCAGCAATTTCACGAACAGCGCAATGGCCACCAGCAGGGCGAACATGCGGTAATGCCGCAGAAAAGGCTGGCGGATGAACTGCATGGAATGGAGCGTTTACGACGCGCGGCAGTGATTGTCATCCACCCGCGTTTCGATTTCCGGCCGCATCCGGCTAAATCATTGCTTTCGCAATTACTGCGTGGTCTTATTCGTTCTTCCGTCGGCAACCGTTCGCGACGGGAAGGGGAATGAATGAAAAGGATTGCCAGTTTTCTGGTCGGTAGCGCGCTTGTCTGCAGCGCGCCTGCTCTTGCCGGAGAGGAACCGATTTACGCGCCTGCCGGCGGTTGGGTGGACAAGGCAACGCTGCCGGCGGAAACTTCCGGCCCGCCGATCCTGCTGTTCGACGATCAGCGGCTGATCGAAGTGGGGCAGCTTTCTTCCTATATCGATCGCGCCATCCGGATCGACAATCCGCAAATGCTTTCCGCCGTGGGCACGCTTCAGGCGGCATGGCTGCCCGACAAGGGCGATCTGATCATCCACCGCATCGCGATCATCCGCGACGGGGAAGAAATCGATGTGCTGGCGGACGGTACGAAGTTCGAAATACTCCGCCGGGAAAGGCAGCTGGAACAGCGCATGCTCGATGGGTCCTATACCGCCACGCTGGCGGTTCCGGGCCTGCGCGTGGGCGACATTCTGCGCCTGAGTTATACGGTCACCCTGTCCGACCAGGCGCTGGATGAAGAAGTGCAGGCCGTGGCACCATTGCCCTCCAAACCGTTTGAGGCGCAGCAGGCGCGCGTGCGCATGTCCTGGCCCGATGGCGCTCCGGTCGAATGGCGCCTGACCGGAGGAGACGTGCAGCCGGAAGTGACGCGGCACGATGGGCTTACCTCTGTCGAAATCGGCCTGCCGCTGGATGAGCGGGACGAAATGCCGGTGGATGCCCCGGTCCGTTATCGCATGGCGCCGATGCTGATGGCCGGCACGTTCGATAGCTGGGAAGAAGTCAGCTCGATCATGGCGCCCCTCTATTCGACGGAAGGCACGGTGAAACCGGGCGGGGCGATTTCGCAGCAGGTTTCCGCGATAGAGGCCGCGCATGATGGCAAGCTGGAACGCGCCGTGGCGGCCCTGCGGCTGGTTCAGGACGAAATCGCCTATCTGCTCAATGGCATGGATGGCGGCAATTACATCCCGCAAAGCCCGGCGGAAACATGGGCCAAGCGTTTCGGTGACTGCAAGGCCAAGACGATGCTGTTGCTCGCCATGCTGCGCGAGATGGGCATAGAGGCAGAACCGGTGGTGGTCGCCACGCAGACCGGGGACGTGGTGCCCGAAATGCTGCCCATGCCGGCAGCATTTGACCATGTGATAGTCCATGCGGTGATAGACGGCACGGATTACTGGCTGGACGGTACCAGTAGCGGTGCCAGCATGGCAGTGGTGGAGGAAGTGCCCGCCTTCCATGTCGCCCTGCCTCTGCGCGAAGGCGGTGCCGCGCTGGTGGAAATGGCGCAGCGCCCGCAACAGGCGTTCGACAGCGTCAACCGCGTCACCTTCGACAATCGGGCAGGAGTGGACCTGCCGCTACTCTATGACGCGGAATGGACGCTCAGCGGACCGGCTGCCGGCCCGATTCGCGGCCTGATCGGTCAGGCATCCGAAGAACAGCTCAACAAGTATATCACCGGCTTCGCCGCCAACCGGCTGGGTGAAAACAGGGTCTTGAGCAGCGAACTGCGCTTCAACGAGGATTCCAACACCGCCACGGTGAAGGTCAGCGGGGTGATGGATTCGCCCTGGCAGTGGGAACGGGGGCGGGCCAGCCGTCTATTCTCCCTGCCGACCGCCGGCTTCAAATTCAGTCCCGACCGTTCGCGGGCGATCTGGCGCGATATTCCGGTGGCGATCCCCGGCCCATATTCCGAACGGACCGAAGTGACCGTGCTATTGCCTGAAGATGCCGGGGCTTACGAACTGGAAGGGGCGGAAAGCATCGACGAGGAAATCGCCACCGTCCGGCTGAAGCGCGAAGCCGGACTGGCAGATGGCGAGCTGACGATCATCGACAGCGCTGCTTATCCGGGCGGGGAATTGTCCCCGGAAGCGGCCAGGCAGGAACGGTCCCGCGCGGTCCGCTTCGGATCGGCGGAACTGCGCCTGCGGGCCCCGCGCGATACGCTGCGGCGGTATGATTCGGCGGATAATCGCGAACGCTTCGCCCCGCTGGAGGCCGCCTATACCACGCTGATCGAGGACGATCCGGACGAGATCGAGAATTACCGCATGCGCGCCCGCTTTCGCGCGGCGACGCTCGACCGCGAAGGGGCGATCGACGATCTCGATACGGTGATCGAGATGGAACCGGGCGCCAGCGTCTATCTCCAGCGCGCCCAATTGCTGAGCGAGGTCGGCGAGCTGGAGGCGGCGCTGGCCGATGCCCAGGCGGCGTGGGAGCTCTATCCCTCGATCGATGCGGCTTTCGCGCAGGCCAATATCCTGCCCTATCTGGGCCGCGTGGATGAAGCGATCGCGCTGCTGGAAGAACAGGGGGGTGACGCGCAGGAACGCCGCACCATCGCCACCACGATCAGCGAACTGGAAGCATGGGCCGGCAACAAGCAGCAGGGGCTGGAGCGGATCGACGAGATCCTGGCTACGCGGCCCGGCGATCCGGAAATGCTGAATGCGAAATGCTGGTATCAGGCGACATGGAACGTCCAGCCGGACGGGCTTGCCGAAATCTGCACCGAAGCGGTGGAGAAGGCTGACTGGTCGCCGCCGGTACTGGATAGCCGGGCGATGGGCTATTACCGGCTCGGCCGCTACCAGGACGCCCTGCGCGATCTGGATGCGGCATTGTCGGCCAGCCCGGACCAGTCCCCCAGCCTGTTCATGCGCGGCATCGTGCGGCGGGAAATGGGCGACCGGAAAGCTGGCGAGGCCGATATCCGCGCCGCGCTGGCCCGTCAGCCTTCGCTCGAACGTTTCTTCGCCCGCTTCGGTATCGAGGCGGACTAAGCCGACCCGAAGCTAGATCAGGCCCTTGGCGCGAAGGGATACATGCCCTTCGCGCCCGACGATCACGTGATCGTGGACGGTAATGCCCAGCAGCCGCCCGGCCTCGGCGATGCGGTGGGTGATCTGGATATCGGCCCGGCTCGGCTCCGCGTGGCCGCTGGGGTGGTTGTGGACCAGGATCAGCGCGCTGGCGCCGATATCCAGGCCGCGCCGGATCACTTCACGCGGATGGATGGCCGCTTCGTCAATCGTGCCATCGCCGACATGATGGTCCAGGATCAGCCGGTTGCGCGTATCGAGGAACAGCACGCGCACCCGCTCCACCGTCAGATGCGCCATGTCGATGGCGAGATAATCGAGCAGGGCCTGCCAGCTTCCCAGGACCGGCTTTTCCCGCACTTCGCTGCGCGCCATGCGGCGGGCGGCAAGGGCGGCGATTTTCAGCGCGCCGACACCGGCATCACCCATGCCCTTCACTTGTTTGAGCGCACCGGCATCGGCATTGAGTACTGCGGAAAGAGAGCCGAACCGTTGCAGCAGCGCCTTGGCCAGCGGCTTGGTATCTCCGCGCGCGCTGGCGCCGAAGAGCAGATATTCCAGCACTTCGTAATCGGCCAATGCTTCCGCACCGCCTTCAATCAGGCGCTGGCGCAGGCGGGCACGGTGGCCGGCGCCCCCATGTGCGGGCCGCGGCGGATCAGAACTTTCGCTGGACAAGAGAACCCCCTCCGAACGCATGTTGCATTGCCTTTGCGCTGCGCCTCGCGCAAGTGTCGCGCAAATGGCGCATGACAGCGAAGTGGATACGGGCCTGGAGGAAAAGGGGCGTCGCCGGGCCGGTTGCTGGGTCCTGGCGGGCGTGCTGGCGCTTGTCCTCGCGGCATTGCTGCTGGCCTGGTTCAGCCGGGAGAGAATCGCCGATAATGTAATTGGCGGCGCGCTGGAGGATTACGGCCTTCGGGGGAGCTATGAGATTGAGAGCATCGGCACCCAGCAGCAGGTGTTGACCGATATCGTGATCGGCGATCCGGAAAATCCGGATCTCACGATCGATCGTGCCATCATCACGATCGAGCCGCGGCTGGGCATTCCCGCCATCGGTGGAGTACGGCTGATCGGGCCGCGCCTCTATGGCCGTTACGTGGACGGGACGCTCAGTTTCGGTTCGCTCGATCCCGTCCTCTTCACCGGGGAGGGCGGCCCGTTCGAATTGCCGGACATGGAACTGGCGATTGAAGACGGGCGGGCCTTGCTGGAAAGCGATTATGGGCCGGTCGGGATGAAATTGTCCGGCTCGGGCCATTTGCGCGGTGGCTTCGCCGGGGAACTGGCCGCGGTTGCGCCGCAGCTGGCGGCGGGCGGCTGCGATCTTTCCGGCGCGTCGCTTTATGGCAGAATCGGCATTGAGGCGGAAATGCCGGAATTTTCCGGGCCTCTGCGTTTCAGCAGGCTGCAATGTGCCGACATGGACCTGGCGCTGGGCAAGGGCGCGGCACAGATCGATCTGACCGCCGACCGCACTCTCGCCGGTTTCGATGCCACGGCGAATCTGGATCTTGCCGCGCTTTCCTATGCCGGCAACGGGATGGAGCGGTTGACGGGCAGCAGCGACCTGACCTGGCGCGATGGCGGGCTGACGGCCCGTTATCACCTGTCCGGCGACAATCTGGACACGGCGCAGGCCCGGATCGCGAATCTCGAACTGGATGGTTCGCTGCGCACGCGGCGCGATTTTGCCAGTATCGAGCTGGACGGCAGTGTGGAGGGCAATGGCATCAGCGCAGGCGATGCCGTCGACGCTACTCTCGCGGATATGGAGGCAGCGGGGGCGGACAGTCTTCTGGCACCGCTGATCGGCCGTGTCCGAACCCAGCTGGCGCGTGAAGCGCGCGACAGCCGTCTCGCCGCCGACTGGACATTGCGCAGTTCCGATGACCGGGTCAGCATTATCGTGCCGAATGCGAATCTGCGCGGCAGCAGCGGGTCCGTCCTCTTTTCGCTCTCCCGTTTCCAACTGGCAATTGGCGGGGAAACGGGCGAGGGCGGAGTGCCGCGTTTCGCGGGCAATTTCGCGACTGGCGGTGAAGGCTTGCCGCGCATGGCCGGCCGGATGGAACAGGGCCCTGGCGGCGGCGTCATGCTGCGCGCCAACATGGCCCCTTATGAGGCGGGCGATGCGCGTTTCGCCCTGCCGGAGCTATCCCTCCTTCGCCGATCCGACGGCGTGCTGGCCTTCAATGGCAGGGCCGAAGCCAGCGGAGCCTTGCCCGGTGGCCGGGTCGAAGGGCTGGTTCTGCCGATTTCCGGTAACTGGTCCGCCAGTGCCGGCCTATCCATGTGGCGCGAATGCACCGACCTGCGATTCGACAAATTCTCGATCGCCAATCTCTCGCTCGACCGGAAGGAACTGACCCTCTGCCCGCCGCGCCGTTCGGCCATATTGGAATATGGCGATGCCGGGCTGCGTCTGGCTGCCGGCGCGCCCTCGCTCGATCTCGGCGGCACGCTGGCGGATACGCCGATACGGCTGCAGAGCGGGGCTATCGGTTTCGCATGGCCGGGCAATCTTTCGGCGCAGCAATTGCAGGTCACTCTCGGCCCGGGCGGCAGCGCCACCAGCTTTGCCATCAGCGAACTGGATGCCCGGATAGGCGAGGATATTGCAGGCACGTTCAGCGGCGCCGACGTGAAACTGTTCGCCGTGCCGCTGGACCTGCTGGATGCGAGCGGAAACTGGCGGTTCGCCGATGGCAGGCTGGTCCTGTCAGGCGGCACATTCCGGCTCGAGGACCGCGAGGCCAGTGACCGTTTCGAGCCGATGATTGCCCGCGATGCGACGCTGGCGCTGGAGAACAACCGGATCGTCGCCGAAGCCTTGCTGCGCGAACCGGATTCGGACCGGCAAGTGGTGCGCGTGGATATTCGCCACGATCTCGGCAGTGCCGCAGGCCACGCCAATCTGACAGTCGACGGATTGTTGTTCGACGATCGCCTGCAGCCGGAAAATCTCAGCTATCTCGCACTCGGCATGGTTGCGAATACCGCCGGAACGGTGACTGGCGCCGGCCGGATCGACTGGGACGCGCAGAATGTCACCAGCAGCGGCAGATTCTCCACCGATTCGCTGGATCTCGCGGCCGCATTCGGCCCGGTTCGCGGCTTGTCCGGCACGGTGGAATTTACCGATCTGCTCGGCCTTACCACCGCGCCCGACCAGACATTGCATGTCGAAGCGATCGATCCGGGTACCGAAGTCCGTGACGGGAACGTGACCTTCCAGCTGACGGGGGGGCGGCTGCTCGATATCCGGAACGGTACCTGGCCCTTCTTCGGCGGCACGCTGACCATGCGGCCCGTATCCCTTACATTCGGCGCGGAGGAAGAACGCCGATATGTATTCGAGATTGTCGGGCTCGATGCCTCTCTGTTCATCGAGAGGATGGAACTGGAAAACCTCTCCGCCACCGGCATTTTCGACGGTGCGGTGCCGATCGTTTTCGACAAATCGGGCAATGGCAGCCTGGAAAACGGCCTGCTGATCTCCCGCCCGCCCGGCGGCAATGTTTCCTATGTCGGAGAGCTGAGCTACGAGGATCTTTCAGCCATGGCGAATTTCGCCTTCGATGCGCTGAAGTCGCTCGATTACCGGCAGATGCAGGTCGAAATGAATGGCGAGCTGTCGGGCGAGATCATCACGCGGCTTGTTTTCGATGGCGTTTCCCAGGGGGAGGGCGCGCAGAGCAATTTCATCACGCGCCGCATATCCCGCCTGCCATTCCGCTTCGACATCAATATTCGCGCGTCATTCCATACGCTGATGAACGATCTGCGTTCGCTCTATGACCCGGCAGCGACTGATCCGCGTGAACTCAACCTGATAGATGCCTTGGGAAATCCGATTGTGGGGGAAGATGAGGCCGTCCGGCGATCCTCGGCACCGACACTGGATACGCCCGATGAATCCGTTATTCAGCCCTCCGAAAGCGAGACAGAGCCATGAAAGCCGTCAAATTGACCTATCCCGCGCTACCGGCGCATAAGGGCCGCATGTCAGGCGTGCGCAGGGTAATTTCGGGATCGATGCTGGTGCTGGGATCGGCGCTGGTCGGCGGGTGCATTACCGTGAATGCGCCTGACAAGCCGATCGTGATCGAGCTCAACATCAATATCAAGAGCGAGGTCGTTTACCGCCTGGCGAATGACGCCGGGAATACGATTGACGAGAATGCCGACATCTTCTGACGGAGCCGAAGAGACATGATGAACCGCCTGACCCGCATCACGCTTGCCGCCACCGCCGCGGCAGTGGCCCTGGGCGGAATCGCCACGCCCGCCTTTGCCCAGAGGGATCCCGCCTATGCCGCCGCGCGCGAAGCAGGGAAGGTTGGCGAACAGGTGGATGGCTATCTGGGGATTGTCGGTTCGGCCACGTCCGAATTGCGCAAGATGGTCGATGACATCAATATCAAGCGCAAGGCCGTCTATGCGGAGAAGGCGCGGGCGGCCAATGCCACGTTGCAGGAATACGCCTTTACCGCGGGTTGCCTGGCGATTGCCCGTACCGAACCTGGGGAGAAATATCAGGCGCCCGATGGCAGCTGGCAGACACGCACTTCCGCCCCGCCGGAGCGTGACGCGCGCTGTCCCTGATCATTTGTTCTATTACGGGGACGGGAAGGGGCTTCCGACAGGTTGACTCGCATATGCCCCCCGTCTAGGGGGTCGGCGCCCTCGGCGGGCAGCTCTTTGCCTGTGCCGCAATCTCCTTCTACAAAGGGGCTGGCATGAGCGAAGAAAAGCCTGAACGGGACCCCATTGGTGAGGATGCGCGGATCGACGCGCTCGAGGCGCGGCTGAAAGCTGCACGCGAGCGGGAAGAACAGCGCAACCGGCCGCGGAACCAGGGTGCTGATGCCAATTACAGGCTAGGCAACCGGGTGCTAGCGGATTTGCTGGGGGGTATCGGTGGTGGCGCGCTGATCGGTTGGGTGATCGACCGGTTTGCGGATACGTCGCCCTGGGGTCTGTTGGGAATGCTGTTCCTCGGAACGGTCGTTGCCTTCAGGAATATTATTCGGATTTCGAACCGGCGCCCGGACTGACCCGCGATTGGGTACGGCAGGGCGCCGCGTTGCAATTCTTTGGGGACTCGAAAAGACGTGGCAGCCGAAGCAGGCAGAGTCGATCCGATGCACCAGTTTGCGATCGAGCCGATGTTCGGCTCGGCGAACTGGGAGCTGGCCGGTTACAACATCGCTTTCACCAACAGTGCGTTGTGGATGCTCATCGCCGCCGTGGCGCTGTGGATCTTCGTCGCTGGCGGGATGAAGCGCGATCTCGTGCCCGGTCGCTGGCAGATGGCGGTGGAAACCTTCACGGGTTTCATCGATGATATGCTGGCGGCCAATGTCGGCAAGGAAGGGAAGAAATACGTTCCCTACATCTTCTCGCTGTTCATGTTCATCCTGTTCGCCAATCTGCTGGGCCTGATCCCGCTGCCGCTGGCCATGGTGGGTGTCCATGCGTTCACCTTCACCAGCCATTTCACGATCACGGGCGTCCTTGCGATCCTGTCCTTTGCGATCGTGCTGCTGGTAGGCTTCTGGAAGCATGGCCTGCACTTCTTCTCGCTGTTCGTGCCGCATGGCACGCCGCTGGTGATGATCCCGCTGATCTTCGTGGTGGAGCTGTTCTCCTTCCTCGTGCGTCCCTTCAGCCTCGGCCTGCGACTGTTCGTGGCCATGATGGCCGGGCACGTGCTGCTGGAAATCCTGGCGAGCTTCATCATCGACAGTGCGAATGCCGGTGCGGGCTGGGGTGTCCTGATCGGAACGCCGAGCTTCCTCCTGATGCTGGCGATCTGTGCGCTGGAAATCCTGGTTGCCGGTATCCAGGCCTATGTCTTCGCGTTGTTGAGTTCGCTGTATATCAACGACGCCGAAAACCTTCACTGAGTTAGTTTCACCAAACAAGTTTTCACAAAGGAGTTTAGTCATGGACATGGAAGCAGCCAAGCTGATCGGCGCCGGTCTCGCGGCGATCGGTGCGGGCCTTGCCTCGATCGGTGTGGGTAACGTCTTCGGTTCGTTCCTCGAAAGCGCCCTGCGCAATCCCGGCGCCGCAGACGGCCAGCAGGGCCGCCTGTTCATCGGCTTCGCCGCCGCGGAACTTCTCGGCCTTCTGGCCTTCCTCGTTGCGGTTATCCTGATCTTCGTCGCCTGACGAATACGGAACGAGCGCAGGCCGGGTCACCGTGCCTGGCCTGCGCTGCAATGACCTGCTCCTAATAAACCTGCTGAAAGCCGGACCCGGACGATGCCTCAGATAGCCCAATTGGCCGAAACCTATTCCAGCCAGATATTCTGGTTGCTGGTGATCTTCGGCCTGGTGTTCTTCGTCATTGGCCGAGGCATGGTGCCCAAGGTGATGGACACCGTGTCGCTGCGCGACAAGCAGATCTCGAACGACCTGGCCGCCGCGCAGGCTGCGCGCGATCAGGCAAACGAGCAGGAAGAGGCCTGGCGCAGGCGCGAGAATGAAAATCGCGCCGAAGCGCAGGCGGTGGTCAATGCGGCCAAGGAGGATGCGGCTGCCCGGACGGAGAAGAAACTCTCTGCCGCGCAGGGTCGTGTCGACAAGAAGCTTGCCGAAGCGGAAGCCCGTATTTCCGCAGCAAGTGCCGAAGCCGCAGCCGAAATCGAATCCGTCGCCAGCGAAGCTGCCCGTGAAATCGTGCAGCGGCTTGCCGGCGTGGAAGTGGCCGAACCGGAAGCCCAGGCGGCCGTGAAGAAAGCAATGATCCATGGCTGAGCACGCTCCCGAACTGTTCACCACCGAAGATCCGGAACTGGCGACCGCCATGGAAGGCCATGATGCCGGGCATACCGAGCATGTCGAGCCGAGCGCCTTCGGTCTGACGCCGGGCGGCTGGGTCGGCCTGTCCATGCTCGTCTTCCTGCTGATCCTTGTCTGGAAGGGCGTGCACAAGGCGATTGCCGGCGGCCTGGACGGCAAGATTGCGGCCATTCGCGAACAACTCGACGAAGCAAAGAAGCTGCGCGAGGAAGCGGAGGCTCTGCGGGCCGAATATGCGGCCAAGATCGCCAATGCGGAAAAAGACGCAGCAGCCATGCTCGATCACGCCAGGACCGAGGCAGAACAGATTGTGGCCAAGGCCGAAGCTGATACCGAGGCGGTGATCGCCCGGCGCAAGCAGATGGCCGAGGACAAGATCGCTGCTGCCGAGCGTGGCGCGATCGAGGAATTGCGTGCGACGGTTGCAAGTGCGGCGACTGCAGCGGCCAGGGGCCTGATCGCAGAGAAGCATGACGCGTCGGCCGATCGCAAGCTGGTCGAAGAAACGATCTCCGCTCTCTGATCCAGTTCTTATTTCGGAATTACGAAGGGCCCCGGGGTTTCGATCCCGGGGCCTTTCTGTTTGCCAGTCCGGGCGCCGGGTAGCGTTAGAAATTGTCCTTGGCTGCTCTTAGTGCTGCGAAGGTTTCCACGGGTGTCATGCCGCCCCAGCGGGCCTGTATTGCCGGATCGTCAGCACGCAGGAATGGGTTCGTCACCAGTTCCCGCGCCAATGTCATGGGCACCGTCGGCACGCCTTTAGCGCGCTTCTGAGCCACCTCTGCGGCATAATCCTGCAATTCGGCATTGTCCGGGTCGGCATGAAGCGCAAAGCGGGCGTTGGCCTGTGTATATTCATGCGCGCAATAGAGCGTCGTCTCGGCCGGCAGATCCTTCAGCCTTGTGAGGCTGGCCCAGAATTGGGGCGCCGTGCCTTCAAACATTCGCCCACATCCCAGGGCGAACAGAGCATCCCCGACAAAGGCGATCCCTGCTTCGGGCAGGTAATAGGCGACATGCCCCATTGTATGCCCACCGACATCGATCACTCGTACCTGCCATTCGCCCAGGCGAAGCGTGTCGCCGCCTGAGACTTCGCGGTCGATCCCGGCAATCTTCGCGGCATCGGTGGCCGGGGCAGTAATGGTGCAGCCGGTGGCTTCCTTGATCGCCTCATTCCCGCCGGCATGGTCGGGATGCCAGTGCGTGTTCCATATCTGGGTGATGCGCCAGCCCTTGGCCTCCGCCTCGCGCAGATAGGCATCGGCATCGGGCGTATCGATGCAGGCGGTTTCGCCGCTCGCCGGATCATGCAGCAAATAGCCGTAATTGTCCGACAGGCAGGGGAATTGGTGTATTTGCAACGTCATCAACTATCCCTTCCACGCATATGCCGGGGCATGTCCTCCGGCAGTGCGATCCAGTGGTGGCGGCTCTGTTCATAGACGGAGCGGTGCGGCCGGGGGAAAGCGGGGTCGCAGATCGTGCCGACCGTAATGCCGATTATTCCGGGATATTTGCTCGCCCTTCCATAGAGCGTGCTGCCGCAGTCCGGACAGAAGCCGTTGGTGAATTGGTTTCCCTGATCGGTCAGCCGGGTGAATTCGCGCGCCTCACCCGCGATGCTGAATGATTCTTCCGGGAAATAGGCCATGATGCCGAAGGGGGAGCCGCTGCGCTTCTGGCAATCGCGGCAATGGCACAGGACGGTCATCGCATTGGCGCCGTCAGCGATTTCGGCGTTCAGTTTCCCGCATTGGCAAGAGGCATGCATGGGCAGTGATGTAAGGGCTGTGGCCGCCATAGGAAAGGCCCGCCTGCTCGGGTGAGCGGACGGGCCTTTCCTGTTGCCTGTGGCAGGCGGAAGAGGGTTATTCGCCCTTCTTCAGCGCCTCGCCAAGGATGTCGCCGAGCGATGCGCCCGAATCCGACGAACCATACTGTTCGACAGCCTGCTTCTCTTCCGAGATCTGGCGGGCCTTGATCGAGAAGTTGGGCTTCTTCGAACGGTCGAAGCCGGTAACCATCGCGTCGACCTTCTGGCCGGTGGCGAAACGGTCCGGACGCTGTTCGTCACGGTCACGGCCGAGATCCGAACGCTTGATGAAGCCGGTCGCGCCATCGTCGCCAGCCTGCACTTCGAGGCCGCCATCGCGGACTTCGAGCACGGTCACGGTGACAACGTCGCCACGCTTCAGGCCGCCCGAGCCGGCTGCGGCAGGCGCACCCTTTTCAAGCTGCTTCATGCCGAGCGAGATACGTTCCTTCTCGACATCCACATCGAGCACGACGGCGTTGACCATTTCACCCTTGCGGTGCAGCGCCAGCGCGTCTTCGCCCGAAATGCCCCAGGCGATGTCGGACATGTGGACCATGCCGTCCACGTCGCCCGGCAGGCCGATGAACAGGCCGAATTCGGTGGCGTTCTTGACTTCGCCTTCGACGGTCGAACCGATCGGATGCTTTTCCGCGAATTCTTCCCACGGATTGCGCTGGGCCTGCTTGAGGCCAAGCGAGATGCGACGCTTCTCGGAATCGACTTCCAGGACCATCACTTCCACTTCCTGCGAGGTGGAGACGATCTTGCCCGGATGGACGTTCTTCTTCGTCCAGCTCATTTCGGAAACGTGGACCAGGCCTTCGATGCCCGGTTCCAGTTCCACGAAGGCGCCGTATTCGGTGATGTTGGTGACGGTGCCGGTGACCTTGATGCCAACCGGATACTTGGCGCCAACGCCTTCCCACGGATCGCTTTCGAGCTGCTTCATGCCCAGCGAGATGCGCTGCGTATCGGCATTGATGCGGATGATCTGCACGGTGACGGTGTCACCGATATTGATCACTTCGCTCGGGTGGTTGACGCGCTTGTAGCTCATGTCGGTGACATGCAGCAGGCCGTCGATGCCGCCCAGATCCACGAAGGCGCCGTAATCGGTGATGTTCTTCACGACACCGTCGATCACCTGGCCTTCGGAGAGCTTGTCGATCAGCTCGCTGCGCTGTTCGGCGCGGGTTTCTTCCAGGACGGCGCGGCGCGAGACGACGATATTGCCGCGGCGACGGTCCATCTTCAGGATCTGGAACGGCTGCGGCATGTCCATCAGCGGGGTCACGTCGCGAACCGGGCGGATATCGACCTGCGAACCGGGCAGGAAGGCCACGGCACCATCGAGATCGACGGTGAAGCCACCCTTCACGCGGCCGAAGATACGGCCTTCGACGCGCTTGCCTTCGCCGAATTCGTCTTCAAGCTTGTCCCAGGCTGCTTCGCGGCGGGCGCGGTCACGGCTGAGCATCGCTTCACCATCGGCATTTTCGACGCGGTCGACATAAACTTCGACCTCGGAGCCGATTTCGAGACCATGCTCGTCATCGTTGCGCATGAATTCCTTGAGGGCGACGCGGCCTTCGCTCTTCAGGCCGACGTCGATAACGGCCATGCCGTTTTCGATATTGGTGACGGTGCCCTTGACGACGCGGCCTTCGAAACCGCCATCTTCGGCGCCACCGAGCTGTTCATTGAGAAGCGCCTCGAAATCGGCGCGAGAGGGATTGGCTGCACTTGCCATATAGGTTTGGTTCCTGATTCACATTTTTCCGGCCAGGCGGTTGTATCCGCCGGTCTTTGTGGCCGAACTGCCCGCGCGGCCGAATACCGGCACGAGCGTCCTCATGATCATCCCTGCAATGGAGAAAGGAGCGCGGCGAGCGCGCATCGCAATTTCCCGATATCCGGAAATGGTCCTTCGGACGGGCGCGCTCATAGTCGCACGGGGCAAGAAAAGCAAGTGTGTAGCGTGGTTTGCCCCGGGGGCTGGAACAGTTGGAACACTGTCCTGACCGGAACTGCCGGCGCGGCGGGCAAAACGCCCATTCAGGCGATGGATCCGGAGGTGAGGCGGGCGCGGCACGGGGCCTTCTGACCCGGCTTCGCCAAGTAGGAAAGGCGCCTAGCCTCGTCCGGCGCGAATCCGCTCCACCGCTTCGATTGCCGCCTGGATTGCCGCGTCGCGATCCAGCTCCGAGGTATCGAGCATCACTGCGCCTTCGGCCGGTTTGAGCGGCGCTTCCACGCGGGCGATGTCGCGCGCATCGCGCTGGCGCAGATCCGCCTCGATCTCGGGCAGGCTGTGGCTTTCGCCGCGCAGGGCCATTTCCTTCCAGCGGCGCATGGCGCGCGCTTCGACAGTGGCGGTGACGAACAGTTTCACATCCGCTTTCGGTGCGATGACCGTGCCGATATCGCGCCCGTCCAGCACCGCGCCGCCGGGTTGCGTCGCGAATTTGCGCTGGCGTTCGTAAAGCGCCTGGCGGACCGGGCGGTGCACGGAAACCCGGCTCGCCAGCCCGCCCGTCTCCTCGTTTCGCAATTCGGGATCCTGCAGCAATGATTCCGGAAAATCCGTTGCGGCGAGCGCATCTTCTGCATCGTCCGGATCGCCGCCGGTCAGGAAAACCTGCCGCCCGACTGCCCGATAGAGCAGGCCCGTATCGAGATGCGGAAGGCCGAAGCGTTCGGCCAGCGCCTTGGCGATCGTGCCCTTGCCGGAAGCTGTGGGGCCATCGACCGCGATGATCATCGCCTGCTTGCCGGGAATGGTCATGGCAGTTTCTTTCGCGCCGCGCTTCGTTCGGCAAATGCCTTGCCCAGGCCGAACAGGGCAATGGCAGCCCAGAAGCCTTCCAGCACGAGAGAGGCGAGATTCGTGTGCACTATCAGCGAGATGGTGAGCAGGATGGCCCCTGCCAG
This sequence comes from Croceibacterium atlanticum, assembly GCF_001008165.2. Classification (NCBI taxonomy): domain Bacteria; kingdom Pseudomonadati; phylum Pseudomonadota; class Alphaproteobacteria; order Sphingomonadales; family Erythrobacteraceae; genus Croceibacterium; species Croceibacterium atlanticum. Next base: position 200,960 of record NZ_CP011452.2, read on the forward strand.
GTTCACACCGTGCTGGACGAAGGGGTTGGGCCGGCCCTTTGCGGTCTGATAACCATAGGCACCGATGATGCAGGCCATGCCCGCAAAGCCGATATAATTGGCCAGTTGCGGATCGATCACGGCCGTGCCGCTCCGTCCAGCAATGCCTCGAAGCTGGGGAAACTGGTGGCGATGGGGCGGGTATCGTCAACCTCCACGCCTGCCTTGCTCGCCAGACCGGCCACGGCCATGCTCATGGCGATGCGATGGTCGAGATGGGTGGCGATGGCGCCTTCGCCGCCCGGCAACGGATCGCCGCCGGTGCCTTCGATGACCAGCCCGTCAGCGCGCTCCTCGATCCGGGCGCCGGCATTTCTCAATGCTTCGGCCATAACCGCCAGGCGATCCGATTCCTTGACCCGCAATTCTTCCAGACCCGTGGTCACCGTCCGGCCGTTGGCGAGCGATGCGGCGACGAACAGGACCGGGAATTCATCGATCATGCTTGGCGCGATGGCTGGATCCACCTCGACCCCGCGCAGGACCGAATGGCGCACGCGCAGATCGGCCACGGGTTCGCCGCCAATGATGCGCTGGTCCATTTCCTCGATATCGCCGCCCATCTGGCGCAGCACGTCGAACAGTCCCGCGCGGGTCGGGTTCAGGCCGACATTTTCGATCACCAGATCGCTGCCGGGGATGAGCAGGGCGGCAACCGCGAAGAAGGCGGCGGATGACGGATCGCCCGGCACGTCGATCATCTGCGGGCGCAGTTCCGCTTCTCCGCGCAGGCGGATCACGCGTTCGCCATTTTCTTCCTCGACCCAGAGGTCTGCGCCGAAGCCCTTGAGCATGCGTTCCGTATGGTCGCGAGTCGGCACGGGTTCGATCACGGTGGTGATCCCGGCAGTGTTGAGCCCGGCCAGCAATATCGCGCTTTTTACCTGGGCGCTGGCCACGGGCAGGCGATAGCTGATCGGCACGGCGGGATTCGCGCCTTTCAGCATCAGCGGCAATGTGCCGCCGGGGCTGGGCGTGAATTGCGCACCCATCTGCGAGAGCGGTTCGATCACGCGGCCCATCGGGCGGGCGGACAGGCTGGCATCGCCGATGAAGGTCGCGGTCAGCGGGTGGCTGGCCAATATGCCCAGGAAAAGGCGGGTGGAAGTGCCGCTATTGCCCATGTCCAGCGCCCCTTCGGGCTGCAGCAACCCGCCCACGCCGACACCCTTGACCGACCAGCGACCTTCGCCTTCGCGGTGAATCGTTGCGCCCATCGCGCGCAGGGCGGCGGCGGTTGCCAGCACATCCTCCCCCTCCAGCAGGCCGGTTATGCGCGTTTCTCCCACTGCCAGCGCGCCGAACATGAGCGAGCGATGGCTGATCGACTTGTCGCCGGGAACGCGGATCCGCCCCTGCAACGGCCCGGATGGCAAAAAACGTCGTGGTTTCATCATGCTGGTATTATTGGCAGACAAGCGGCAGACTCTTTGGAAAATGGCGGATGCGCCCGGTATGGGTGGCGGCTTTTGACAGTGCCGGGGGGCTGTGGCAAGGCGCCCCCGCTCTTGATTCCGCCCCTTGATTGTGATCGGGGGCATCTCCATCAAGTCTTGCGAATTTCAGGGCGCGCCCGGCGGGCGGGCAGATGAGGATATTTACATGGTCAAGCCTGAGTGGGGCACCAAGCGTACCTGCCCCAAATGCGGTGAACGCTTCTACGACCTGGGCAAGGAAGAACCCGTGTCCTGCATCGAATGCGGGAACGAATGGTATCCCGAACCGGTGCTGAAGTCGAAACAGCCGATTCCTTACGAGGAAGTGGAAAAGGATAAGAAGAAGGAAGAGGATTCCGATCTCGGTGACGATGATCTGGATATCGACGAGGACGAGGATTCGCCCGACAATGATGTCGATCTCGGCGGTGACGACGATCTTGGCGTGACCAAGACGTCGGACGGGGACGAGGACGACAGCTGATCCCTTGGCCATCCCGGAACTTTAGTGACGGGATGGCAAATTTGGGGCTTGCGGAATCGGCAAGCTGCCAATAAAGGGCTGCCTCCCGAGCGATTGAGCTTGGGTCAGCGCACCTCCCAGGGGGCGCTGAAAAGAATGGAACGGGGCCTTAGCTCAGCTGGGAGAGCGCTACAATGGCATTGTAGAGGTCAGCGGTTCGATCCCGCTAGGCTCCACCATTCTCCGGCATTTCGCCGGCAAGAGTTTGAAATAGACCATGTTTCCGGACATGGTACCGAGTGCTGATTTGCACGCTGGCCGACGAGGTTTCGTCCGCCGGCGCTTTTGGCGTTTTGCGCCGCGGGAGTGAAGCGAGGCTATGTTCGACAACCTGTCCGATCGCCTGACTGGTGTGTTCGACCGCCTGCGCGGCCGCGGTTCGCTGAACGAACAGGATGTGCGCGAGGCGATGCGCGAAGTGCGCATTGCCCTGCTGGAAGCCGATGTGGCGTTGCCGGTGGCGCGCGATTTCATCAATCGCGTCACCGAAAAGGCCGTTGGCCAGCAAGTGCTCAAATCGGTCACGCCGGGGCAGCAGGTCGTCAAGATCGTCAATGACGAACTGGTGGCGATGCTGGGCGGCGATGCCGAAGGCGCGGGCGAGGCCGAACCGCTTCATCTCGACGCCAGGCCGCCTGTCGTGATCATGATGGTCGGCCTGCAGGGCTCGGGCAAGACGACCAGCACCGCCAAGATCGCCCGGCTGCTGAAGGACAAGCAGGGCAAGAAGCCGATGATGGCGTCGCTCGACGTCAATCGTCCGGCCGCGCAGGAACAGCTCAAGGTCCTGGGCGAACAGGCCGGTGTCGCCACCCTGCCGATCGTGCCGGGGCAGCAGCCGGTGGATATTGCCCGCCGCGCGCTGGAATCGGCGAAGCTGCAGGCAGTGGACGTGCTGCTGCTGGATACGGCCGGCCGTCTGCATGTCGATGAAGCGCTCATGGCCGAAATGAAGGCCGTGGCCAGCGTTTCCGCGCCCACCGAAGTGCTGCTGGTGGTCGATTCGCTGACTGGCCAGGACGCGGTGAATGTCGCGCAGAGCTTCTCCGACGAAGTCCCGCTGACCGGGGTGGTGCTGACCCGGATGGATGGCGATGCCCGCGGCGGTGCGGCCTTGTCCATGCGGGCCGTGACCGGCAAGCCGATCAAGTTCGCGGGTACGGGCGAAAAGCTCGACGCGATCGAGCCGTTCCACCCGCGGCGCGTTGCCGATCGTATCCTGGGCATGGGCGATGTCGTCAGCCTGGTCGAAAAGGCCGCTTCGGTCGTCGACAAGGAAGAGGCGGACAAGCTCGCCGAGCGGATGATGAAGGGTCAGTTCGACATGAACGACCTGCGCACCCAGCTTGGCCAGATGCAGAAAATGGGCGGTCTCGGAATGCTGGCCGGCATGATGCCGGGCATGAAGAAGGCCAAGCAGGCAATGGCCGCCAGCGGCATGGACGACAAGGTGCTGGTCCATATGGACGCGATCATCGGGTCCATGACGCGCAAGGAACGCGCCAATCCCGCCTTGATGAATGCCAAGCGCAAGAAGCGCGTGGCCGCCGGTTCCGGAACTTCGGTGCAGGAGGTGAACAAGCTCCTGAAGATGCACCAGGAAATGGGCCGGGCGATGAAACAGATCAGGAAGATGGGCGGGCTCAAGGGCCTCGGCGCGCTGTTTGGCGGCGGGGGCGGAATGCCCGGCGGCGGGAAGGGCGGCGGCATACCGGGCCTTCCTGGTGGCGCCGGCGGCCAGGTTCCGCCTGACCTGCAGAATTTACTGAACAAGAAGTGATTACAACGAATTGAATCGGAAAGGTTGAAACAATGGCAATTGCACTTCGTCTGTCGCGTGGTGGCGCCAAGAAGCGCCCTTATTACCGGATCGTGGCCGCGGACAGCCGCAAGCCGCGCGATGGCCGCTATCTGGAACAGATCGGCACCTACAATCCGCTGCTGGCCAAGGACGATGAAAAGCGCGTCCAGCTGAATGAAGACCGCGCTCGTTACTGGCTGGGCGTTGGCGCGCAGCCGAGCGACCGCGTGGCCCGTTTCCTGGATGCCGCCGGCATCCGCGAGCGTGCGGCCCGCAACAACCCGAACAAGGCGGAGCCGGGCGACAAGGCCAAGGAACGCGCCGAGGAACGCGCTGCGAAGCTGGCTGAAGCAGAAGAAGCTGCCAAGGCTGCCGAGCAGGAAGCCGCCGGCGCCGAAGCTGCGACTGAAGAGGCTGCCGCAGAGGAAGCTCCGGCCCCGGGAGCTACCGAGGAAAAGGCCGAGGGCTGATTCGCCTTGGTTAAAGACAGGTCCGTCACGCTTGCCGCCATTACCGGCGCGCATGGCGTGACGGGGGAAGTGCGACTCAAGCTCTTCGGTGAAGGGCTTGAGGCACTCAAACGCCACAAGAGCTTCAATGACGGCGCGCTGACGCTGAAGAAGCTGCGCGACGACAACAAGGGCGGAGCTATCGCCCGCTTCGCCGAAATCACCGACAGAAGCGCGGCCGAGCAATTGCGCGGGACCACGCTGGATGTCGCGCGATCTGCCCTGCCTGCCTTGGACGAGGGCGAATATTATCACGCCGATCTTCTGGGGCTTGCCGCCATTTGCGATGACGGGCAGCAACTGGGCACTGTGGTCGCGGTCGAAAATTTCGGCGCCGGCGATATTGTCGAGATCGAAGGTCCGCCGGGTGAAGACGGCAAGCGGCCCCGTTTCATGGTGCCGATGACCAGGCAGGCAGTGCCTGACTGGAATGCGGAAAGACTGGTGGTCGCACGGGATTTCGTGCCCTAGCGTGTCCGCATGGACGCCCAGATCTATTTCATATTCGCATGGATGCTGATCGCCGGAACGCTGGCGCTGAATGTCCTGTCCGCCGGCATGGCGGCCATTCTCCATATCTGGCGCGGCGAAATGCGCCAGCACAGCCGGATCACCCTGTCCGCCCTTATCGCCGCCCTTTTTCCGCTTAGCGGTGTGCTGTTCGTGGCCGCGGCGGAGGCTTTCATGGGGCCGGATGGCGTCACGGTCTTCTTCGGTGTCGTGATCATCATGGCGCTTGCCATGGTTGTCGGCGGTCTCCTCGCTCTGCTGATGGCAATCATCGTTACCCGCCGATTGGCAGGCGGGCAGGACCGTTCAGCTGTCTTTGAATAGCAGCAGGCTGCGGGAACAACGGCGTCATCCACTCGTCTAAAAGGCGAGTTCCCGCCCGGAATCTGCGTGCCTGGCACGGGCGGCGCGGGAAAAAAGATCGGACTGCCGGTTCACGGCAAGCCAGTCATCTGTTTATAGAGGCGCCGTCAATCCGAATTTCAGCAATTGCGCCCGATAGTATTGCGGGTTTGCCGCAATGCGTCCGGCGCGGAACAGGGAGACCAATGACCGAAACGGAACCAACCGTATTCGCCCCCGATGAAAAACAAGATTATGGAGATGATCCAGTCGCCGTCCGCAGCACTGACCATTACACGAACGAGTATGTTCGTGGCTTCGTCAGTAAATGGGATGAGCTTATCGACTGGGAAGCACGCGCGAAGAGCGAAGGCCGCTTTTTCATCGACGTGCTGAAAGCGCGCGGCAAGCACTCGGTGCTCGATGTCGCTACCGGAACAGGCTTTCACTCGATCCAGCTGCTCAAGGCCGGTTTCGATGTGACTTCCGCCGATGGATCTGCGGAAATGCTGTCCATGGCGTTCCAGAACGCCGCCGATCGCGGACAGGTTCTCAAAACGGTTCACGCCGACTGGCGCTGGCTCAACAAGGATGTTCATGGCAAGTTCGATGCCATCATCTGCCTGGGCAACAGCTTCACCCATCTTCACGAAGAGAATGATCGCCGCCGCGCGCTGGCCGAATTCTACGCCGCGCTGAAGCATGACGGGATATTGATCCTGGATCAGCGCAATTATGACGCCATCCTCGACGACGGCTTTGCCACGAAGCACAAATATTACTATTGCGGCGAGCAAATCAGTGCTGAGCCGGAATATGTCGATGATACTCTGGCGCGGTTCAAATATTCATTCCCGGACGGGTCAGAATATCACCTGAACATGTTCCCGATCCGTAAGGACTATACGCGCGGCCTTCTGCGCGATGTCGGTTTTCAGCAGATCCATTCCTATGGTGACTTCCAGGAAGAGGGCGAGGAGAAATCTCCCGACTTCTTCATTCATGTCGCCGAAAAGGAGTATGCTGATGAGTGAGGCGACGGTCGATACTGCACGCGATTATTACGACAGCGAGGAGGCTGACGAATTCTATTCCACCATCTGGGGTGGAGAGGATATTCACGTCGGCATTTACGAGAAGACCCGTGATATTCGCGAGGCCAGCCGGACCACGGTGGAGCGGATGGCCGAATTGCTGGGCGATCTTCCCTCCAGGCACATTCTCGATATCGGCGCCGGTTATGGCGGTGGAGCGCGCAAGCTGGTGGGTGATTTCGGCGCCCGGCACGTCACCTGCCTGAACATTTCCGAGGTCGAGAACGAGCGGAACCGGGCCTTCACCGAAAAGGCCGGCCTGTCGGACCGGATCGACGTGATTGATGGATCCTTTGATGATCTGCCTTTCGAGGATGCGTCTTTCGATGCGGTGTGGAGCCAGGATGCAATCCTTCACGCGCCGGATCGGAAGGCCGTGCTGGACGAGGTGGCGCGCGTGCTGAAGCCGGGCGGTGAATTCATCTTCACCGATCCGATGCAGGCTACCGACCTGCAGGACGCAGCCGCCTTGCGGCCGATCTACGACCGGATCCATCTGCCGGATCTGGCCTCCTTCGGCTTCTATCGCGAAGAGCTCGGCAAGAGAGGCTTCGAAGAAGTCCTGATCGAGGATCGGAGCGAGGAAATCGGCAATCATTATGGCCGCGTGGCCGAAGAACTCGACGCACGTCGTGGCGAGCTTTCGGCGAGCGATGCCTTTGTCGACCGCATGATCGAAGGGCTGGGCCACTGGGTGCGCGGTTGCGCCGCCGGCAAGCTCACCTGGGGTATCATGCTGTTCCGCAAGAAGGGTTGACCGCCTTTTCCGGAACGTCGCGTGGCGGGCATCGCTGTGAGGGGTTGATCCCGGCAGCATCGCCCGCCACGCATGGTTTTTTCCGTGTGAGAGGCGGTCGATGCCGGGCCTGTGGCGATGCACCGGGACGAGCCGCCGCCGGCCATGCAATTGGGGGTGACGGCGTGGTATTCCTGCGCTGTGCCGGCTAGGCAGTGCGGGTCCCGCGGGAAAGTTGCGCGCGGCCACGCCTGCGCGTAACGGCGTGCCGGGGACAGGAGGAGAAACCGGCATGCTCGAAAATCCAGTTGCAGTCATGGCAGCCTACACGGCCGGTTCCATGTTCCTGTCGGTCACCATGGCGCGTTTTTCGCCTACGATCGGCACGAAATTGCGCACATTCTTTGCCGGGTTCGGGCCCATGGTCGTTGTCTATGGCAGTGAGATTGCGCGGGAGAATTCCGTGGTCCTGCACGGGGCGGACCTGCTTTTGGCCGGGGCGATGCTCGCTCTCGGCACGGGCGCGGCCTTCCTGGCCGGCGGCGTGGTGAAAAAGCCGCGCAAATCCGCCCTCCTGCGCTGATCTCCCCCGATGAGTTTTAACGCCACGATCTTGACCCTTTATCCGGAGATGTTCCCCGGCTCGCTTGGGCTTTCGCTGGCTGGGCGGGCCCTGGAACGCGGCGACTGGTCGCTGGAAACGGTGCAGATCCGCGATTTCGCGACGGACAAGCACCGGACAGTGGACGATACGCCTGCCGGGGGCGGGGCAGGCATGGTGCTGAAACCCGATGTTCTGGCTTCCGCCATAGACCACGCGCTGGAACGCGCGCCGGACTGCCCGATACTGGCCATGACACCCCGCGGCGCGCCGATCACCCAGGCGCGGATTCGCGAACTGGCGGCGGGGCCGGGCGTCACCATGTTGTGCGGCCGGTTCGAAGGCTTCGATGAACGAATTTTCGAAGGCCGGCAGGTGGAACAGGTGAGCCTGGCCGATATCGTCCTGTCCGGCGGAGAACCGGCTGCGCTGGCCATATTGGATGCTTGCATTCGCCTGCTTCCCGGCGTAATGGGCGCGGCTTCAAGCGGGGCCGAGGAATCCTTCGAGGAAGGGCTGCTCGAATATCCGCAATATACCCGACCTCAGGAATGGGAAGGGCGCACGATCCCTGAAGTGCTGCGATCGGGGGATCATGCGAAGATTGCCGCGTGGCGGAAACACCGCGCGGAAGAAGACACACGGTTACGCAGACCGGACCTTTGGGAACGCCACTGGGGCGTTCGGGACCAGTCTGCCTCTGGCGCGCGGCATGACGATTGAGGAGCTCAGGCTATGGGTCTGATCCAGGAACTCGAGGCCGAACAGATCGGTCAGCTCAGCGAGGGGAAGGACATCCCCGAATTCCGCGCCGGTGATACCGTGCGCGTGGGTGTGCGCGTTGTTGAAGGCACCCGCACCCGTGTCCAGAATTACGAAGGCGTCTGCATCGCCCGCTCCAATCGCGGCCTGGGCAGCAACTTCACCGTCCGCAAGATCAGCTTCGGCGAAGGTGTGGAACGTGTGTTCCCGCTCTATTCCCCGAATATCGACCAGATCACCGTGGTCCGCCGCGGCGTCGTGCGTCGTGCCAAGCTGTATTATCTGCGTGGCCGCACCGGCAAGCGCGCTCGTATTGCCGAGCGCCGCGAGAATGTCGGCCAGTAAGGTCGGGCTTTCGTCCAACCGATTTCATGCGTAACGAAGGGGCGCGCCGGATCTTTCCGGGGCGCCCCTTCCGCGTTTGGAGCTGAATTTACATGCAATCTTTCCGTCTGCTCGCCGCCGCCAGCATTCTTGCCCTGTCGGCCATACCGTCTATCGGCATGGCGCAGGAGGAAACGGGCATGACAGAGACGCAGAGCGGCGAACTGACACTGGAACGGGTGTTCGGTAGCCCGAGCCTCAATGGTTCCAGCCCGCGCGGGCTGAAGCTGTCGCCCGATGGCCGTTACCTCACGCTGCTGCGCAATCGGCCGGATGACAAGGACCGCTACGATTTGTGGGGCTTCGACCGGGAAAGCGGCGAGTGGTCCATGCTGGTCGACAGTGAAAAGCTGGGCACCGGGCGCGAGCTTTCCGAAGCGGAAAAGATGCAGCGTGAACGCCAGCGTATCGGCAGTCTGAAGGGCATCGTCACTTATGACTGGGCCGCGGACGGGCAGGCCATCCTGGTGCCGCTGGACGGTGATCTTTATCTCGCCCGGCTGGACGGGACGACGCAGCGCCTGACCGATACGGAAGAGAGCGAACTCAATCCCGCGCTAAGCGAGACGGGGGCCTATGTCTCCTTCGTGCGCGATGGGCAGCTCTGGACCGGGAAACCGGGCGAGGATGCCGCGCCGGTCACGCCGAAGGAAGGCGATCTGATCAGCTGGGGCGTGGCGGAATTCGTCGCCCAGGAAGAACTCGATCGCAGCACCGGCTTCTGGTGGTCCCCCGATGACCGCCGGATCGCCGTGGCCCGCGTGGATGAAAGTCCGGTCGGCGTCGTCACCCGCGCCGCGATCGGCGCCAAGGGCACGCGCACTTATGACCAGCGCTATCCGGCGGCGGGCACGCCCAATGCGGATGTCTCGCTGTTTGTCATGGACCCTGACGGCACAGGCCGGGTGCAGGTCGATCTCGGGCCGGACAAGGACATCTATCTCGCGCGGGTCGACTGGGCACCCGATGGGAGCGCGCTCTATGTCCAGCGGCTTGATCGCAAGCAGTTCACGCTGGACATGCTCAGGGTCGATCCCGCCACGGGCGAAAGCAGCGTCCTCTTCACCGAGAAGGCGGCGGACGGGCACTGGATCAACCTGACGAACAATTACAAGTTCCTGCGCGATGGCAGCCTGATCTGGTGGTCGGAACGCAGCGGTTTTGGCCATCTCTATCGCTTCGCCGATGGCGACTGGCAGCAGCTGACCAGTGGCGACTGGGTGGTGACCGGGCTGACAGGCGTGGATCAGGATGCGGGCCGTATCTATTTCACCGGCACGAAGGACGATCCGCTCGCCACGCAGGTCTATGCGCTGGATCTTGCCGATCCTTCCGCAATCGACAGGTTGAGCGATCCGGCTTTCGCCAACTCCGCCAGCATGGACAAATCAGGCCAATTGCTCGTCATGCGCCGGTCTTCCGATACGCAGCCGAGCCAGATCTATCTCGCCGACCATTCGGGCGAACGGCTGACCTGGATCGAACAGAACGAGCTGGATGGCAGCCATCCCTACGCGCCCTTCCTTCCCAGCCACCGCCCGGCCACTTATGGCTCGATCCCCGGTGCGGACGGGCAGCCGCTCTATTGGCGGATGACCACGCCGGAACTGGAACCGGGCAAGCGTTATCCGGTGTTTTTCCAGCATTATGGCGGCCCCCATGCGCAGACCGTGACGAAGGGTTGGGGCGGCGCGCTGGAACAATATATCGTCGACCGGGGCTATATCTTCTTCGAGATCGACAATCGCGGCAGCAATAATCGCGGTGTCGATTTCGAGAAGGCGATCTATCGCGCCATGGGCACGGTAGAGGTCGAGGATCAGAAGCGAGGCGCCGAATATCTGAAGACGCTGGACTTCGTCGATCCGGACAGGATCGCCACCTATGGCTGGTCCTATGGCGGTTACATGACGCTGAAAATGCTGGAAGCCGATCCCGGCCTCTATGCCGCGGGCATATCGGGTGCGCCGGTTACGCGGTGGGAACTCTACGATACCGCCTATACGGAACGCTATATGGGCACGCCGCAGGACGACGCGGACGCTTACGCCCGGAGCGAGGCGATCGAGGACGCGGCGAAGATCAGCGATCCGCTGCTGCTGGTGCACGGCATGGCGGACGACAATGTCGTGTTTGAAAACTCGACCGAACTGGCTGCGAAGCTGCAGGGCGAAGCAGTGCCGTTCGAAATGATGTTCTATCCCGGCTATACGCATAGCGTGGGCGGGCCGAAGATCAGCGTGCATCTGTGGAACACGATTTTCGACTTCCTCGATCGCCACGGTGTCGGCCCGGCGGATTAACGGCGCGATGAAAGGCGGCGCCAGCGCTTCCCGGCCCGTCCTTGGCGTCAGCGGCGCCTGGGCCATGGCCGTGGGGGGAATGATCGGCGGCGGGATATTCTCCACGTTGGGCGTGGTTATCACCGTCGCCGGCCAATGGGCCTGGCTCAGCTTCCTGATCGGCGGCGTTATCGCGCTTGCCTCCGGCCATTCCTATTCCGCGCTGACCCGCCAGATCGGGGAACCGGGCGGTTCCTATGCCTATCTGCGGGCGATGGGCTGGAATACGGCCGCCCGGATTACCGCCTGGGTGCTGGTGATCGGCTATACGCTGACAGTTTCGGTCTATGCGGTCACTTTCGGGGCCTATGCCGCCAATGTTTTTCACGCGCCGGAATGGGTGAAACTGGCAGCGGCAATCGGCGCAATCATTTTCCTGGCGGGGATCAATCTTGCCGGGGCTGCGCAGGCGAACATGCTGGAAAAGCTGGCCGTATGGGGCAAGCTGATCATCCTGCTCGGCCTGGCCGGGCTGGGCCTGTGGCACTGGGCGCCTGAAAAGCTGGTGCTCGACCCCGGCCAGCCGGTGGGCCTGACCGGGGCGCTGATCGGGATGGGTGTCGTCTTCATGGCTTATGAGGGCTTCCAGCTCCTCAGCTATGATTATGACGAGATGATCCATCCCTCCCGCACGATCCGTATCGCCATGCCGCTGGCCATATTGGTGACGACGGCGACCTATATCGTCGTGGCGCTGGGGGCGGGAATGCTGGCCGGTGCGCCGGCCATCGTCGCGAACGAGGAAGTGTCGCTTGCGATTGCGGGACGGGAAGCGATCGGCCTTGCCGGTTTCATCGCCGTATCCATTGCCGCGACCTTCTCCGCCGGTTCAGCCATCAACGCCACCGTTTTCGCTACTGCCCGCCTGGCGGACCGGGCCGCCAGCGATGGCGAAATGCCGGCCCTGTTCGCCGCGCGCGACAGGCGGAACGTGCCCTGGTTCGGTACGGTGGTGATCTCCGGCGTCGCCATAGTGCTGGTGCTGGTTGGCGGAATTGCTCAGCTGGTCGAAGGGGCGAGCTTCGTTTTCCTGGGCGTATTTGCGCTGGTGAACTGGATCGCGATCCATCGCGGGGTCGGTTCGCGGGCGATTGCGCTGGTCGGGCTGACGGGTTCCGGGGCCGGTGCTGTCATGCTTGTCCTGCATCTGGCCGGATGGGTCTGAGCCGGTCATCACCGGCTTTCCCCTTGTATGCGTGGAGGCGGGGCACCATTTGCGAAACCTGCGGTTTCCAGACCAAGGGTTGAAAGCAAATTGCGCGGGCGGTAACGCCCCGCGACCCGGTCGTATGGGCCGGCAATGCGAAAGGTAAGGCAGTAAGATGGGTTATCGGGTTGCGGTAGTCGGCGCGACGGGCAATGTCGGACGCGAGATGCTGGCGATCCTGGCGGAGCGTGAGTTCCCGATGGACGAGGTTGCGGCCGTTGCTTCCTCGCGCTCGCAGGGCACGGAAGTTGAACTCGGCGACACCGGCAAGATGCTCAAATGCCGGAATCTGGAACATTTCGATTTTTCCGGCTGGGATATCGCCCTGTTTGCCGCAGGCTCCGGCCCGACCAAGGAATATGCGCCCAAGGCCGCTGCCGCCGGCTGCGTGGTGATCGACAACAGTTCGCTCTATCGCATGGACCCGGACGTGCCGCTGATCGTGCCGGAAGTGAACCCGGACGCGATCGACGGCTATACGAAGAAGAACATCATCGCGAACCCCAACTGCTCCACCGCGCAGCTGGTCGTGGCGCTGAAGCCGCTGCATGACGCGGCGACGATCAAGCGCGTGGTGGTGAGCACGTATCAATCGGTCTCCGGCGCCGGCAAGGCAGGCATGGACGAACTGTTCGAACAGAGCCGCGCCATCTTTGTGGGCGATCCGGTCGAACCGGCAAAGTTCACCAAGCAGATCGCCTTCAACGTCATCCCGCATATCGACGTGTTCATGGATGACGGTTCCACCAAGGAAGAGTGGAAGATGGTGGTCGAAACCAAGAAGATCCTCGACCCGAAGATCAAGCTCAGCGCCACTTGCGTGCGCGTGCCGGTGTTTGTCGGCCATTCCGAAGCGGTGAATATCGAATTCGAGAAGGAAATCTCGGCCAAGGAAGCGCAGGACATTCTGCGCGAGGCGCCGGGCTGCATGCTCGTCGACAAGCGTGAGGATGGTGGTTACGTCACCCCGGTCGAAAGCGCGGGCGACAGCGCCACCTATATCAGCCGCGTGCGCGAAGATCCGACCGTGGATAACGGCCTGGTCCTGTGGTGCGTTTCCGACAATCTCCGCAAGGGGGCCGCGCTCAACGCCGTGCAGATCGCCGAACTGCTCGGGCGGCGGCACCTGAAGAAGGGCTGATCGCTGCCATGCGCGCCTTCGCACTGGCCGGGCTGGCGATGCTGGCAGGCTGCGGGGGCGCCGGGCAGGCGGATGGCGAACAATCCGCGGGGCAGGAACCGGAAGCGGTCGAAAGCCCGGAGCCAACAGCCAACGCCACGGCGCGCGAGCCCATGGCCGTGGTCTATGCCAAGGGCGTTTCCTTCGGCACGCGCCGCATGCCCTTTCGCACCGCGCGGCGCGTGATCGAAAAAGAAGCGCGGGTGGTTTTTCCCGACCTCACTTTTGAAATCGATCATAATCCCGAATGCGGGGCCGGTCCGATGGAGTTCACTTCGTTCGGGCCACTGACGCTGAACTTCCAGGAAGACCGGCTGGTTGGCTGGTTCATGGAAAAAGGGCCGGGCATGCAGACCGCGGACGGCATTCGCCCCGGCATGACCCTGGCCGAATTGCGTGAACAGCGCAGTGTCGAACTGCTGCCTAACAGCACGCTGGGCGGCGAATTCACCTATATGACGCCCGATGGCGGGACGATTGACGGCTTCCTGGAAGGGGAGGGCGATGGGGCCATCGTCACCGCTCTCTATGCGGGCACGAACTGTTTTTTCCGCTAGATGGGAAATGCGGCGATTCTGCCTGCCTGACCATTACCCGGAGGATCAATGCTGCACAGCTTCATCCACAATGACACGCCGAGCGGGTCCAAGGCATGACTGAAACCCGACGCATTACCAGTTTTGACGGAGTGGAACTGGCCGTTCACAGCATGGGCGAAGGGCGAAAGGTGCTGTTGCTGCACGGCCTCTTCTCCAGCGCGGAAATGAACTGGATCCGTTTTGGCCATGCACAGCAACTGGCCGATGCCGGCTTTGAAGTGATCATGCCCGATCTGCGCGCCCATGGTGCCAGCGATGCGCCGCATGACGCGTCCTTCTATCCCGAAGACGTGCTGGTTCGCGACGTGGAGACGCTGGTCGAAAAGCTGGACCTGGCAGATTATGATCTGGTCGGCTTTTCTCTCGGTGCCCGGACGGCGGCGCGTTGCGTCGTGCAGGGCCTGTCGCCCCGCAAGCTGGTGCTGACGGGCATGGGGCTGGAAGGCCTGGCCGGATGGGACAGGCGCGCTGCCTTCTTCATCGATGCAATCGATCGATTCGACGAGGTAAGGCGCGGCGATCCGGCGTTCTTCGCCGTTCAGTTCATGAAGACGATGAAGGTGGACCGGGTGGCCGTGCGGCAATTGCTGGGCACGGTGGATGATACGACGGCGGAAGATCTCGCCGCCCTGACCATGCCCACCCTGGTCCTTTGCGGGGACAAGGACCGGGATAATGGTTCGCCCGAAAAACTGGCTGAAATCCTGCCCGATGCCCAGCTCGCCTATGTGCCCGGAACGCATATGAGTTCGGTTGCGGAACGCGCCATGGGCGAGGAACTGGTTCGCTTCCTGTCGGCTTGATTCCAGAGGCCGCCCGGTCCAGACTAGTCACATCTGTAACGGAATTCTCCGAAGGACATTTCCCCATGAAGATCCTGGCATCGGTTGCCCTGTTCGCCCTGGCGGCAGGCATTTCCGCCCCTACATTGGCGCAAGGCGAAACGAGCACCTCCGCAAGCGAGGAAAGCTATCCCATGACACCGGCAGGCGCGGCGCAATTCGTCGCTGCCGTGGAGCGGGATCTGTTCGATTATTCCGTGGATGCCAGCCGCGTCTATTGGGTGAACGCCACCTATATCACGCCGGATACGGATGCACTGGCGGCGAAGGTCGGTGCAGAGGGCACGGAAAAGAGCGTCAAATATGCGCTTGAAGCCGCGAAATTCGCGCGCATCGACGGGCTCGATCCCGACGTCCGGCGCAAGCTGGACATTCTGCGCACCGGCATCGTCCTCCCCGCGCCGACCACGCCCGGCGCCGCGGACGAGCTGAACACGATCGCGACCGCGCTCAATTCCCAATATGGCAAGGGCAAGGGCACGCTGAATGGCGAACCGATTGCCGGATCCGATATCGAGGCGGAGATGGGCAATCTGGATCACACTCCGCAGGAATATGCGGAAATGTGGGCAAGCTGGCATGACAATGTGGGCGCGCCGATGAAGGACGATTACGCCCGCATGGTGGAAATCGCCAATGAAGGCGCGAAGGAGCTTGGCTTCGCCGATGTCGGCGCCATGTGGCGCGCCAATTACGATATGGACCCGACCGAATTTACCGCCATGACAGAGCGGTTGTGGCAGGAAACGAGGCCGCTTTATCTGGCGCTGCACACTTATGTCCGCAGCAAGCTGAACCAGAAATATGGCGATGCGGTGCAGCCTGCCACCGGCCCGATCCGCGCCGACCTGCTCGGCAATATGTGGGCGCAGGAATGGGGCAATATCTATCCGCTCGTCGCGCCCGAAGGTTCGGGCGATCTCGGCTATGACATTGGGGACCTGCTGGAAGAGAAGGGCAAGGGCCCGCTCGACATGGTGAAGATTGGCGAGGGGTTCTATTCCTCGCTCGGCTTCAAGCCCTTGCCGGAGACTTTCTGGGAACGGAGCCAGTTCACCAAGCCGGCGGATCGTGAAGTCGTCTGCCACGCCAGCGCCTGGGACGTGGATAACAAGGACGATATCCGCATCAAGATGTGCATCAAGGTGAATGCGGATGATTTCGTCACCATCCACCACGAGCTGGGCCACAATTATTACCAGCGCGCCTATAACGAACAGCCCTATCTCTATCTGAACGGCGCGAATGACGGCTTCCACGAAGCCATTGGCGATTTCATCGCCCTGTCGATCACACCGGAATATCTGGTCCAGA
The DNA here is from genome assembly GCF_001008165.2 of Croceibacterium atlanticum. Lineage (NCBI taxonomy): Bacteria > Pseudomonadati > Pseudomonadota > Alphaproteobacteria > Sphingomonadales > Erythrobacteraceae > Croceibacterium > Croceibacterium atlanticum. The sequence continues at coordinate 217,181 of NZ_CP011452.2, forward strand.
TCGGCCTGCTCGACCGCGCCGATGTGCCGGGCCCGGAAAAGGATACCGGCCTGTTGCTGCGCCAGGCGATGGACAAGGTGGCCTTCCTGCCTTTCGGCCTGCTGATCGATAAATGGCGCTGGGGCGTTTTTGACGGTTCGATCCCGCCGCAGGAATACAACCAGGCATGGGTCGGGCTGAAGCAGGATTATCAGGGCATCGTGCCGCCGGTCGAACGGCCGGCCGATGCCTTCGATCCGGGCGGGAAATACCATATCCCGGGTAACACGCCCTATATGCGCTATTTCCTGGCCCGCATCCTGCAGTTCCAGTTCTTCAAGGCCGCTTGCGATCAGGCGGGATGGGAAGGCCCGCTTCACCGCTGCAGCTTCTATGGCAATGAGGAAGTCGGGCAGAAGCTGAACGACATGCTGGAAATGGGCGCCAGCAAGCCCTGGCCGGAAGCGCTGGAAGCCTTCACCGGCACGCGCGAGATCAGTGCCAAGCCGATGCTCGAATATTTTGCGCCGCTGAAGGCATGGCTGGACGAACAGAACAAGGGCAAGCCGCAAGGCTGGTAAACCGGACCGCCGCGAATGGGTTCAGCAGAGGCAGCGCCGATCCTTTCCCCCCGCCTGCTCGGGTGGCGGGAGCATGTCGGCCTGCCGGAGCTGGGCCTTTCCGGCATTCAGGCCAAGATCGACACTGGAGCGCGGACATCGTCGCTCCACGCCGTCAATATCGAGCTTTTTGAACGGGACGGGGCCGATTGGGCCCGTTTCCGTATCGATCTGGGCGGTGGCCACGCCACCTCCACATGCGAGATACGCAGTGTCGCCAGGCGCACCATCACCAGCTCCAACGGTCTGGGCGAGAAACGGCTGATCGTAAAAACCCGTCTGCAGATCGGCGATCAGAATTTCCGCGCCGAATTCAGTCTCGCGGATCGTTCGGACATGGTATTTCCCATTCTTATCGGGAGGTCTGCTCTCCGTAATCGATTCGTGGTCGATCCGGCGCATTCCTACCTTCAATCGGACAAATCCGGCGCAAGGAACTCATGCGATGAGAATCGCGATGCTCGCCCGCAATCCGAACCTCTATTCACACCGCCGGATCGTCGAGGCGGCTGAGGCTCGCGGGCATACTATTGATATTCTGAACACATTGCGGGTGACGATGAACATCACCTCGCATCGCCCCGAAGCCTTCTACAATGGAGAAAAGCTGACCGGCTATGACGCGGTGATCCCGCGGATCGGCGCATCCATCACCTTTTACGGGCTGGCCGTGCTGCGCCAGTTCGAGATGATGGGCATCTGGCCGCTGAATGAAAGCGTGGCCATCGGCCGCAGCCGGGACAAGCTGCGCTCCATGCAGATCCTTGCCCGCGCGGGCCTTGGCCTGCCGGTAACGGCCTTCGCGCATGATCCGAAACAGGCGAGCGAAGTCATCCGCATGGTTGGCGGCGCGCCGGTGGTGATCAAGCTGCTGGAAGGCACGCAGGGCATAGGCGTGATGCTGGGCGAGACGGAGAATTCGGCCCGCTCCGTGATCGAGGCCTTTCGCGGGGCCAATGTGAATATCCTGGTGCAGGAATTCATCAAGGAGGCCGATGCCACCGATATTCGCGCGCTGGTGATCGGCGGGAAAGTCGTCGCCTCCATGATGCGCAAGGGCGGGGAGGGGGATTTCCGGTCCAACCTCCATCGCGGAGGGGAGGCGAAATCCATCCGCATCACACCCGAAGAACGCTCCACCGCCGTCCGCGCAGCCAAGCGGCTGGGCCTCAATGTTGCCGGCGTCGACATGCTGCGGTCCAATCACGGGCCGGTGATCATGGAAGTCAACAGCTCGCCCGGCCTGGAAGGTATCGAGCACGCGACCGGCAAGGATATTGCCACGCTGATGATCCGTTTCATCGAGGAAACGGCCATCGCGGGCAAAACCAAGACGCGCGGAAAGGGCTAGGCCTTAGCGGAAAGGCGGTTCGTTGAAGGCGCGCAGCTTGCGGCTGTGCAGGCGGGCGCCTTCCGCGCGCAACTTGTCGCAGGAGACGATACCGATCCGCAGATGGGCGGCGATTGCCTCTTCATAAAAGACATTCGCCTGTCCGGGCAGCTTGATCTCGCCATGCAGCGGCTTGTCCGAAACGCATAGCAGCGTGCCATAGGGGACGCGGAAGCGGTATCCCTGCGCGGCCAGTGTGGCGCTTTCCATTTCAATGGCAACGGCGCGGCTTTGTGACAGGCGGCGGGCCGTGTGGGTGTAGCGCAGTTCCCAGTTCCGGTCATCGGTGGTGACGACGGTGCCGGTGCGCATACGCTGCTTCAGGTCCAGCCCCTGCGCCCCGCTGACTTCTTCTGCGGCGGATGCCATCGCCACCTGCACTTCGGCGATGGCCGGGATGGGGATTTCCGGCGGCAGCACGGAATCGAGCACGTGGTCATCCCGCAGATAGGCGTGGGCGAGCACGAAATCGCCGATCTTCTGGCTGGGCCGCAAGCCGCCGCAATGGCCGATCATCATCCATGCTTCCGGCCGCAACACGGCCAGGTGATCGGTGATGGTCTTGGCATTGGACGGGCCGACGCCGATATTGACCAGCGTGATGCCAAGCCGCGATCCGGCCATCAGGTGATATGCGGGCATCTGGTGCCGGCGCCAGCTTGTTTCGGAAAGCTGGGCCTTCGCATTTTCCGTCGGGCTTTCGATCCGGAGGCCGCCCGTGCCGGACAGGGCGGTGTAGAAGCCATTGCCGACTTGCGTACCTGCCCAGTCCACGAATTCATCGATATAGCGGTGATAGTTCGTGAACAGGATGAAGCGCTGGAAATCACCTGGCCCTGTTCCGGTATAATGGGCGAGGCGAGCGAGACTGAAATCGGTGCGCAGGGCATCGAACAGGGAAAGCGGCATGGGCTGGTGCGGGTCCAGCTCGACATTATCGGCCAGCTCGTCTCCGATCAGCGCCAGATCCGTGGTCGGGAAATAGCGGGCGAGTTCTGTCGGCCGAATGCCGGCCATGGCTGCCCCCTGCTGCCCGTCCAGCACATAGGGAAAGGGGATTTCCTGGCGCGAGCGGGCAACCTCGATCTCGATTTCGTAATCGGCGGAAAGGAGATCCAGCTGCTCGGTCAGATATCCCGCAAACAGCGCAGGCCGCGTGACAGTGGTGGCATAAGTGCCGGGCATCTGCAGCCGCCCGAATGACCGTGTGCGGTCCTGCCGATCGCCGACGCCGGAATAATGCACCCGCAATTCGGGGTAGCAATAGCTGCCGTCGCGCCGGCGTTCGGAAGAAGGGAGCGCGCCCGTCCGCGCATATTCCGCGATATCGTTGCGCAGTCGTTCAACCGCCGCATCGTAAATTGCGGTCAGTTCCGAGATGATCTTTTGCGATTCCATATCTGCCACTTGCCAGTCCGGGGAGTTAATTCAAGCTTGCCTGATCGGCTGGCGGTGAAAGGCCGCCAGCGACCGTCTTCCCGTCGCCATGCCATGCGATTCTTGCCCCGGAGATCGCCCGTAAAGAAAAAGGCGCGATCCGAAGCCGGACCGCGCCTTTTCTGATTTCCCGGGAAGCAGGATCAGCCTTCGGTGGTTTCCTCACCTTCGGCTGCCTCGCCATCCCCCATCAGCTCGGCGGGAATTTCGCCGGGCTCAAGGGTCGGGTCCTGCGCTTCGGTGAAGCCTTCGCTCTCCGAACGCTCTTCCTCGTTCATGGCGGCGATCACGTCGACGCCCTGGCTCTGCAGTTCGGCCTCATCATCGGAACGGGCGACATTCGCCTTCACCGTGATGTGGACTTCCGGATGCAGGGCAACGGTCACGTCGAACATGCCGAGCGTCTTGATCGGGCTGCCCATGATGACCTGCTTCTTGTCGATCTGGTGGCCCTTGGCGGCCAGGCCAGACACGATGTCGCGGACATTGACGGAGCCGTAAAGCTGACCGGAGTTCGACGAAGCGCGGATCAGGACGATCTCGGTTCCGCTGATCTTCTCACCGGCCTTTTCGGCGTCGGTGCGGCGTTCGGCGTTTTCCTTCTCCAGGCGATCGCGATTCGCTTCGAAAACCTTCTTGTTGGCTTCGTTGGCGCGCAGGGCCTTTTTCTGCGGGAGCAGGAAATTGCGAGCGTATCCGTCACGCACATTGACGACATCGCCAATCGTGCCGAGCTTTTCGATACGTTCGAGCAGGATGATATCCATGATGCGGCCCTCCTTACTTCACGATGTAGGGCAGCAGGCCCAGATGACGGGCGCGCTTGATGGCCCGGGCCAGTTCACGCTGCTTCTTGGCGGAAACGGCGGTGATGCGGCTGGGGACGATCTTGCCACGTTCGGACATGAAGCCCTGCAGCAGGCGCACATCCTTGTAATCGATCTTCGGAGCGTCCTTGGCCGAAAACGGGCAGGACTTGCGGCGACGGAAAAACGGGCGAGCCATTAGCTATCTCCTCCGCGACGCTTACGTTCACGATCGTTCTTGCGCATCTGCACGGACGGACCTTCCTCATGCTCTTCCACAGCGATGGTGAGCCAGCGGATGATGTCTTCGTTGATGCGGTTCTGGCGCTCCAGCTCGGCGACGATGCTGCCCGGACCCTCGATATTGAGGAGGACGAAATGCGCCTTGCGGTTGCGGTCAATCTTGTAGGCGAGGCTCTTCAGGCCCCAGGTCTCGGTCTTGGTGACCTTGCCTTCATTCGCTTCCACGATTTCCGTGGCGGCTGCGGCAAGCGCGTCAACCTGGCTCTGGCTCAGGTCCTGACGCGCGAGAAACACGTGCTCGTAAAGAGCCATGCTGCGCTTCCTTTCACTTCATGCCGATCGCTGGCTTGCCGCACCGAATGCGCGGGGCCCCTCCGGCTTTCTTGACGATTTCCGCCCCCAACGACCCGTCAAAAACGCGGGCCAATATTCGCGGAAGGCGCGCACATACCGCAATCTGGCCGGAATGCAAGGGAAGGATCGCATTGGCCAGAGCCGCCGCGCCGCCTCAGCCGTCAGGCCAGCCCGCCCAGCAGGTTTTGCGCGAAATCGGTCAGCGTATCGTCACGCGCGCCCATTACCACGATCCGGTCGCCCGGGCGGGCCAGTTCGAGGATGCGCCTGCCGCAATCCTCCCGCGCGGGGATATGTTCGGCATTGCCGCCCGCCTCGCGGATCATCTGCACGATCCGTTCGCTGCCTTCGCTGCGATCCACCGTGCCGCCGAAATAGACCGGGTCGCACAGCAGCGTGACATCATCCGGTCCAAGTTCTTTCGCGAATGTGCGGGCCAGTTCGTGCCCCATCTGGCGCAGCGGGCCATAGCCATGAGGCTGGAAGAAGGCGATCACGCGCCCTTCATGCGCCTTCAGTGTGCGCAAGGTGGCGCGGCATTTTTCCGGATTGTGGCCGAAATCATCGATCACCACGATGCCGGAAGGGCTGGTGCCGATAATATCGAAACGCCGGGCCAGCCCCTTGAAACCGCGTAGGGCGATGACGGCATGTTCGACCGGCACCCCGGCTTCCGCCGCGCAGGCTATGGCTGCGAGCGCATTGGAGAGATTGTGCCTTCCCGGCATGTTCAGCACCAGCGGGTGCACGGTGGATTCCCGCCGGTCCACCACTGCGGCACGCAGGCCGGTGGGGGAATATTCCACCGTATCGGAGACTACGCCGATCTGCGCCTGCGGATTGTCTATGCCATAGGTGAGAGCGGCGGGCAGGTTTTCCGCCAGATAGCTGGCTTCCACATCATCGGCATTGACCACTGCCGCTTTCCCCGCGCGCAGGAAATTGCGGAACAGGACGCGCAATTCCTCCATGCTCTTGTGATCGAGGCTGACATTGAGCAGCAGCGATATTTCTGGACGGTACAGCGCGATAGAACCGTCGCTTTCATCCACTTCGCTGACGAAAACGGGGCCCTTGCCCACGCGGGCGCTGGCAAAGGGGGCATCGGGACCGGCGAAATTCTTCATCACCGCGCCGTTCATTATGGTCGGGTCATGCCCGGCCTTGTACATGATCCAGCCCAGCATCCCCGTGACCGTGCTCTTGCCGCTGGTTCCTGCAACGGCGAGCCCGTATCCGGACGCATTGAACAATCGGGCGAGCAGTTCCGCCCGTGTCATGCGAGGGCAGCCGAGTTCGTTGGCGCGGACGATTTCGGGGACCGTATCCTCGATCGCGGCCGAGGCGACCAGCGTCTGATCGGCGGAGATGATCCCGCTGCCATCCTGCGGGAACAGGGTGAAACCCTGCTGTTCCAGCCAGGCGAATTTTTCCGGACTGCGGCCCTGGTCGCGGCTGCGGTCGGATCCGGCGACTTCGGCGCCGTGGCCTTTCAGGATCGTGGCCAGCGGCAACATGCCGGAGCCACCGATGCCGCAGAAGAACCAGGGATGGGCGGTCAGCGATGCGGCGTCAGTCATTGCATCACAGCTATTCGTGCGCTCTCGACATTACAACTCGCAAAGCTAGGTGTCTGGCATGAAAAAGATCGCCATATGCGCGCCCTCCACGCCGATCACGCCCGGAATTGCGGAGCGGGTGACTGCCATCGCCGCCGGGTTTCCGGGGGCGGAGCTGCATTTTCATCCGCAATGTTTCGCCGAAGACGGGCATTTTGCAGGGGATGACGAGGCGCGCCTCGCCGCTCTGCTGGAATGCGCGAATGATCCGGGAATGGATGCAGTTTGGTTCGCCAAGGGCGGATATGGGGCAAACCGCATCGCGGCGCAGGCCGTGGCCGACATGGCGGAAGAGGCTGCGGGCAAGGTGTTCCTCGGATATTCGGATACCGGGTTCCTGCTCGGCGCACTGTATCGCGCCGGGATCGGGCGGCCGGTCCACGGCCCCATGCCCGTGGATATAAGGCGCGATGGCGGGGAGGCGGCCGTTCGCCGCAGTCTCGCCTTCCTGTGCGGGGAAGGGCAGGATGCGGATCTGGCGCTGGCCCAGCGGCCCGGCGTTGCCTTCAACCTGATGACGCTGGCGATGATCTGCGGCACCGAATTGATGCCGGATCTTTCCGGCCATGTGGTGATGGTGGAGGAGGTGGCAGAGCATCTTTATGCCGTCGATCGCCTGTTCTTCCACGTGACACAGCATCTGTCCGGCATCGCCGGTTTGCGGCTGGGAAGGATCAGCGACGTGCCGGAAAATGACCGGCCTTTCGGTGCTGAACCGGAAGAGATCGCGCGTTATTGGTGCGCACGTTCGGGCATTCCCTATCTTGGCAGCGCCGATATCGGCCATGATTCTGCCAACAAGATCGTGCCCTTCGGTCTTGCGACGGGTGCGGCCCGCTCCTAACCCGCGCCGCGAAGAGGAGAGTTACGATGACCGCATTCGTATTTCCGGGGCAGGGCAGCCAGAAAGTTGGCATGGGTGCCGAACTGGCCGAAGCCAGCACCGCCGCGCGCGAAGTTTTCGAGGAAGTGGACGAAGCCCTGGGCCAGAACCTGTCGCGCATCATGCGCGAAGGGCCGGAGGAAGAACTTACGCTGACTGAAAATGCGCAGCCCGCCATCATGGCCAATGCCATTGCCGTTCTCCGCGTGCTGGAGAAGGAAGGTGGGGTTTCCATTTCCGCCAAGGGCGATTGTGTCGCAGGCCATTCGCTGGGCGAATATACGGCATTGGCGGCGGTCGGCGCGTTCTCGCTGGCCGATACGGCGCGGCTGCTGAAACTGCGCGGCCAGGCCATGCAGGCGGCAGTGCCGGTGGGCGTGGGTGCCATGTGCGCATTGCTGGGCGCGGATCTGGAAAAGGCCACCAGGCTGGCCGAAGCCGCCGCCGAAGGGCAGGTCTGCGAAATCGCGAATGACAATGATCCGGGGCAGGTCGTGCTGTCCGGCCACCGGGAGGCGATCGAACGTGCGGTGGCTCTGGCCAAGGAACATGGTTGCAAGCGCGGCGTGCTGCTGCCCGTATCCGCGCCGTTCCACTGTTCGCTGATGCAGCCGGCGGCGGACGCCATGGCAGAGGCGCTGGACAAGACACGGCCGCAACCCATGCGCCTGCCGGTCTATGCCAATGTGACGGCCACACTGGTCAGCGATCCTGCGGTGGAGCGTGAATTGCTCGTCCAGCAGGTGACCGGCCGCGTCCGGTGGCGTGAAAGCGTGATTGCAATGAAGGAAGCGGGCACGGACCGCTTCATCGAACTTGGTGGCAAGGTGGTGGGCCCGATGATCGGCCGCACCGTGCAGGATGTCACCGTTACCAGCATACAGACCATGGCCGATATCGAAGCCCTGGCGAAGGAGATTTGACCATGTTCGATCTTACCGGAATGACTGCGCTCGTCACGGGCTCCAGCGGGGGAATCGGTTCATCCATTGCCCGGGCGCTTGCGCGGCAGGGCGCACGTCTGGCGCTGTCCGGATCGAACCCGGCGAAACTGCGCGCCTTTCGTGACGAACTGAATGAAGAATTCGGCCACGATCACGTGGAAATCACCTGCGACCTGTCGAACACGACACAGGTGGAAGAACTGGTGCCCGCGGCGGTCGATACGCTCGGCAAGCTGGACATACTCGTCAATAATGCCGGCATCACGCGCGACAATCTCGTGATGCGGATGAAAGACGATGAATGGCAGCAGGTCATGGCCATCAATCTGGAAGCGACCTTCCGCCTGATGCGCGCCAGCGTGCGCCCGATGATGAAGGCGAAATTCGGCCGCATCATCACCATTACCAGCATAGTCGGCGCCACGGGCAATCCGGGGCAGACGAATTATGCGGCCGCCAAGGCCGGCCTGACCGGCCTGACCAAGAGCTTCGCCCAGGAAGTGGCGAGCCGCGGCATCACGGCGAATTGCGTGGCTCCCGGCTTCATCCGCACTCCGATGACGGATGTTCTGCCCGATGCCCAGAAGGAAGCGCTGAATGCGCGCATCCCGATGGGCCGTATGGGCGAGGGTGAGGATATCGGTGCAGCTGTCGCCTATCTCTCATCCAAAGAGGCGGGTTATGTCACCGGGCAGACCCTGCATGTGAATGGCGGCATGGCGATGCTGGGGTAAGCGGCGGGCGTTCCGGAGTGGTTCGATCGTGATTTATCCCCAATCGAATCCGCTCCGGGAGGTATTCGTCCTTGCCGCGATCATCCTCACCGCTAAGGGTATAGGACGATTTATCCGGCGCTTGTGGGCGATTCCGGCCTCGGCGGCGCAAGGGGGTTAGAAGGGTTTTATGAAAGCCACCATTGAACGAGCCAGGCTGCTGCGCTGTCTGTCCCATGTCCAGTCGGTGGTGGAACGGCGTAATACGATCCCCATCCTGTCCAATGTCCTGATCGAGGCGGATGCCGATGGTCGGGTCAAGATCACTGCAACCGATCTGGATCTGCAGGTGGTCGAAAGCCTGGCTGCCGTGTCGGTGGACGGGGCAGGGGCGATCACCGTGTCCGCCCATCTTCTGTTCGATATTGCACGCAAATTGCCGGACGGGGCGCAGGTAAGCCTCGAAACGGCGGATAACCGCATGACGGTGAAGGCCGGGCGCAGCCGTTTCCAGCTGCCGACCCTGCCGCGCGATGATTTCCCCGTGATCGTGGAAGGCGATCTGCCGACTTCGTTCCGGCTTCCGGCCAGGCAATTGGCGGAAATGGTCGATCGCACGCGCTTTGCCATCTCCACGGAAGAAACGCGTTATTATCTGAACGGCATTTTCCTGCATGTTTCGGATGATGACGGGCCGGTGCTGAAAGCTGCGGCGACTGATGGCCATCGCCTTGCCCGCTTCACCCTTCCGCGTCCGGAAGGGGCGGAAGGCATGCCCGATGTGATCGTGCCGCGAAAGGCCGTGGCCGAATTGCGCAAGCTTCTGGAAGAAGCGCTGGACGGCGATGTTTCGATCGACCTGTCCGCCAGCAAGATTCGCTTCACCATGGGCGGGGAAGGCGGCGTGGTGCTCACCAGCAAGCTGATTGACGGGACATTCCCGGATTACAGCCGCGTCATTCCCACGGGCAATGACAAGCTGCTGAAGCTTGATCCGAAGAGCTTCTATGAAGGCGTGGACCGCGTGGCGACCATCGCCACGGAAAAGACGCGCGCCGTCAAGATGGGCCTGGAACCGGACAGGGTGACGCTGTCGGTGACCAGCCCGGACAATGGCACGGCGGCAGAAGAAGTACCCGCCAGCTATAGCTCCGACCCCTTCGAGATTGGCTTCAACGCCAATTATCTGAAGGACATACTGGCGCAGATTGATAGCGATTCGGTGGAGCTGCACCTGGCCGATCCGGGTGCGCCAACACTGATCCGTCAGGACGAGAAGAGCCCGGCGCTCTATGTCCTGATGCCGATGCGGGTCTGATATTCGCGCTGAGCGGCTGCCCCGATGCGGGGCCTGCCGCTCAGCCGCGGGCCTTTATCATTTTCTCGATATCGACGAATTTTTCGCGCGGGGCGCCGTCGCGCGCGGCGGCCTCTTCTGCTTCCTCGATCTTCTTCCAATCGCGGAAGGTCACGAGATTCAGTCCGCGCTTTCTGGCCAGTTCATCGAAGCCGGCGCGACCCGCCTTGCTACCACCGCCCAGCAGGCCCTTTTCGATGTCCTCGGCAATCAGCTGCACGATGCCCTGCCCGTCGGGCCGGTTGGTGCCTATCGTGCCGCTTGGTCCGCGCCGGGCCCAGCCCACGCAATAGAGGCCGGGGAGGATCCGCCCTTCGTCATTGGCGAAACGGCCCGCACGCTCGTCATACGGTACGCCGGGGATTGGCATGCTGCGATAGCCGATGCAGCTGACCACGAGCGAAGCGGGAATGCGGAAGCTTTCGCCCGTGCCTTCGGCCCGACCTTTGACGATCCGGGTCCGCTCAACCTCGATTTCCTGCACTTTTCCGTCACCGATCAGGGCCTTGGGCTGGGCGAGAAAGGCGAATTCGATGCTGACTTTTCTGGCCTTGCGTTCCGCCTCCGGGATGGTGGCAAATTCGCGCAGCAGGGCGACCGATTTGCGCAGCCCGGGTTCCAGTATCGCATCCTCTTCCGGGGGCGGAAGATCCGCCGGATCGACATAAGGCGCAGCCCGTTCAAGCCTGCCCAGCTCCCCCAGTTCCTTGGGCGTCATCATGATCTGATGAGGGCCGCGGCGGCCGAGAATCACGATTTTTTCGATATTGGATGTATCGAGCGCCGTCAGCGCATGGGCGACGATATCGCTGCCTTCGAACTCGCCCGGCGTTTTGGCCAATATCCGCGCGACATCCAGCGCGACATTGCCCATGCCGATGATCACCGCCGTTCTCCCACCAAGGTCAGGATCGAGATCGGCAAATTTCGGATGGCCGTTATACCAGCCGACAAAGGCCGCACTGCCGAACACATTGCCCAGTTCCTCGCCGGGAATGTTCAGCTCGCGGTCGTGCGGGGCCCCTGTTGCCAGCACCACCGCGTCATAGAGATTCTGCAATTCGGCCACGGTAACATCGCTGCCGACGCTGACATTGCCGACGAAGCGTACATTTTCGCTCAGCGCCACTTTTTCGTACCGGCGCGCGACGCCCTTGATGGATTGGTGGTCCGGCGCGACGCCTGTGCGGATCAGGCCATAAGGTACTGGTAATTCGTCAAAGACATCCACGCACACATTGTCGCCGAGATTTTTCTGTGCGGCCTCCGCTGTGTAGTAGCCGGCCGGGCCGGAGCCGATTATCGCAATGTGGCGCATATTCGCATCCTCTCGCGCAATTCGCTGCCACACGGTGTAATCCGATAAGGCTGCGCGGCAAGTATATCCGGAGATGAAAAAGGGCGGTGCCTTAACCGTTTTTCAAAGCTGACAGGCCATTGACGGTCCATGTCGAACGCTGTCCGGGCAAGATATTCGTCCTCCCCTGGAGAGACAGGTTCAGGCCCGGCCAACCGGGCGTTGGCGGTCAATCCGGATGGGATCGACCGTCGGCAGCGTTCGCGGCGCGGATCCCCCGGCGGCCGGGCGCTGGTTCCCGCTCCGGTATTGTCTGAAAATCCTGCATGGTTTCCGCGGCGCTGGCCGTTCCTTATCCTTGCCATGATTGTCACGGCGGGCATCGGCCTGGCGGCTTTCTCCTCTCCGCCTTCACCCTGGATACTGGGTATGTTGGCGTTGTCGGTGGCGCTGGCAGGGGGGATCGGCTTCGCCCATGATCGGCTCGGCCATCAGGGCGTGAAGGTGCGCATGGTGGCCGTGGCCGGATTCGTGGTGACGCCGCTTTTCCTGTTCGGCCTCGGCATGACGATGTGGACAGTGAACCAGCAATTGCCCTGGGACGTTGTCCTGGCCGCTCTGCTTTGCGTCGGCGGTATCGCTTCGGCCTATCTTCGCAGACAGCCGGCGCTGATCTTCGCCAGCCAGATCGCTATCTGGTCCGCCGCAGTATTTGTGCAGCAGTCGCTCGCCGGTGCCGTGGCCCTGTTCGTGGCTCTTTGTGTTGCCGTGCCGGTCAGCCGCGAGCAGCAGCGGGAACAGCATGATGACGAGGTCCGCCGTGAAGCGCGCGATCGGATGCAGACCCGCGCCCGCGACATTCTGACCGATTACGAGAAAACCCAGCAGGGCTGGTTCTGGGAAACCGACCGCCGATCGCTGCTCACCTATATTTCGGCGCCGATCGCCAATGCGCTCGGTTATGCGCAGGAAGACCTGATCGGCCAGCCATTCGTCGATCTGTTCAATCTGGAACGGACGGAGCAGGAAGGCGAACGGACGCTGATGTTCCACCTGACCGCGCGTTCATTCTTCCGTGAGCTGCCGGTTCGCGCGGCCATCGACGGGGAAGAGCGATGGTGGTCTGTAAGTGGCCGCCCGATCTATGACAATTTTCACAATTTCGTCGGCTTCAGGGGTTCCGGGACCGACCTGACCGAGAAGAAGCGCAGCCAGGAGGACGCATCCCGCCTGGCTCATTTCGATTCACTGACGGGTCTCGCCAATCGTTTCCAGATGTCGCAGACGCTGGAACATATTCTGACCGCGCCGCGCGACATGAACCGTGAATGTTCGGTTCTGCTGCTCGATCTCGATCGGTTCAAGCGCGTCAATGATACGATGGGTCATCCCGCAGGCGATGCGCTGTTGCAGCAGGTTGCGCAGCGGCTCAAACGCGCGGTGGACCAGATGGGCAAGGTCGGCAGGCTGGGTGGCGACGAATTCGAAGTCATTGTCGGCGGCCGGACTGAACGCCGGGCGCTGGCGAATTTGGCGGAAACGATCATCCATTCGCTGTCGCAGCCCTATTCGATCGACGGCCAGCGCGTGGTTATCGGCGTGTCGGTGGGGATTGCCATCTCGCCCGAACACGGGACCACCAGCGAGGAACTGATCCGCAATGCCGATCTCGCGCTTTATGCCGCCAAGGATGGCGGGCGCGGACGGTATCATTTCTACGCGCAGGATCTCCATGCCGAGGCGGAGGCACGCGCCCAGCTGGAACGCGATCTGCGTGATGCCATTGTCCAGGGGGATTTGCAGCTATTCTATCAGCCCGTCGTATCCACAGCGACGGAGTGTATTACCGGCTTCGAGGCGCTGATGCGCTGGCGACATCCGGTAAAGGGCTGGATTCCGCCGGACAAATTCGTCGCTGCGGGTGAGGAAACCGGCCTGATCGCGCAGATGGGCGAATGGGCATTGCGCACGGCCTGCCACGATCTGGCGAAATGGCCGGAAGAGGTGCGCGTGGCGGTCAATGTCTCGCCGCTGCAATTCTCCAATCCGCAATTGCCGAATATCGTGACCAATGCACTCGCCCGGGCTGGTGTCGACCCATCGCGTCTGGAGCTGGAGATTACCGAAAGCGTGTTCCTCAATGACGATGAAGGGACAGATGCGATGTTCGCCGCGCTTAAACGCGTGGGCGTGCGCATGGCGCTCGACGATTTCGGCACCGGCTATTCCTCGCTCGGCTATCTGAAGAAGGCGCCGTTCGACAAGATCAAGATCGACCAGAGCTTCGTGCGCGGGGCGACCCAGCCCGGCAGCCGCAACGGTGCGATCATCGCATCCATCACCAGCCTGGCCCAGGCGCTGGGCATGGATACCACGGCCGAAGGCGTGGAGACGCTGGACGAGCTGGACCTGGTGCGCATGCATGGTTGCAGCCATGTGCAGGGCTTTATCTATGAATGTCCGCTATCTTCGGAGGATGCGCTGGCGCGTCTGGAGCAGGGGCTGGCTGCCATTGCGTCCGGCCCGCGTTCCGCGCGGGCGCCGCGCCAGACCATGCTGCGCAAGGTGGTGCTCGACCATGAAGGGCAGCGTTACAAGGGAACGATCCGGAATATTTCCGATGGCGGCGCCATGGTCGAAGGCCTGTGGAATGTTCCGATCGGAACAATATTCGAAGTCCGTCTGTCGGAATCCCATCGCGTGAAAGGCATTGTGCGCTGGTGTCAGGAAAACCGGATGGGCCTGCAGTTCGAACTGCCGCTGGGACGCGATGATTGCGGCCGCATCGCGGCAGTGCAGGAAAAGGCGCCCCTGCGTTTGCAAGGCGCCGCCTGATCCGCGCGGGCTTAGCCATTTGGTAAGTGCAATGAACCTATAAGGCGTTGCTGAATTAACCCTTTTCAATGACCAAGAGAGGAAATGTCCGCGATGGCGATGCGCAGCGTATTGCGGAATCTGAGCGGAGCGAGATCCTCTGCCGCCGCGATTGCGCAAGCGGCCGCGGCTCATGACAAGGGCGGGAACCCATCCTCCCTGTCCGGCGACGAGCGCCTGCAAATGCTCGACGCGATCGAGGAAGAGGGCATTGCGTGGTTCTGGGCAACCAATGCTGAAAACCACCTGACCTATCTTTCCGCATCGGCTGCGCGGCATCTCGGGGAAGATGTGCGGATATTCGGCCAGCCCCTCGGCCAGATCATGGAAACCGTTGGCGAGGACGAGGAAAACGGGCCTGAAAGATCGCTCAATTTTCTGCTCACCGCGCACCAGAAATTTGCCGATATCACCGTCAGACTGGAAACCGGGCAGGGGCCGGTCTGGTGGTCGCTGACGGGCCGGCCGCATTTTGGCGAAAACCGCGAATTCCTTGGCTACAGGGGCAGTGCAAAGGATATTTCCGAACTGTTCCAGCAGCGGCGGGACGCATCGCGCCTGGCGCAGTTCGATGCGCTGACCGGGCTCGCCAACCGCCACCGGATGAGCAGACGGCTGGCGACGATCCTGGCCAGTTGCCGCGCAAGCAAGCGCAGTTGCGCCATGCTGATGCTGGATCTGGACCGCTTCAAGCAGGTTAATGACACGCTCGGCCACCCTGCGGGCGATGATCTGCTGAAACAGGTGGCGCAGCGCCTGCGCCGCGTGATTACGGAAAATGCGGAAATCGGCCGCCTTGGTGGGGACGAATTCCAGATCATTCTGCCTGACATCGATGATCGGGGCCGTCTGGGGGAATTGGCGCACAGGATCATCCAGATGATCTCGCAGCCTTATTCCATCGAAGATAGCCGGGCAATAATCGGCACCTCGGTGGGGATCGCGATTGCCCCCTATGATGGCCTTGAACCGGACGATCTGACCAAGGCGGCGGACCTTGCGCTCTATGCTTCCAAGGATGGCGGACGCGGACGGTACCGTTTCTATTCCAACGATCTGAAGGATTCGGCGCAGGAACGGCGGGAGATCGAAGAGGATCTGCGCGGCGCCCTGGCGCGGGGCGAGCTGGAACTGCATTATCAGCCGGTCGTCCGGGCAGCCGACCATATGCTCAGCGGATTCGAAGCGCAGATTCGCTGGAACCATCCGGAACGCGGCTATGTCAGCCCTGCGCAGTTCCTGCCTGTTGCGGAAGATAGCGGCCTGGCCTCTCCCATCGGGGCATGGGCCATAAGGCAGGCCTGCGAAGATGCGGCGCATTGGCCGGGCAGCTTGCGCGTTTCGATCAATGTGTCCGAACAGCAGTTCAATTCAGAAGAGCTTGCCTCGATCGTCGCCAAGTCGCTTGGTGCCACGGGTCTCATGCCGGAACGGCTGGAGCTGGAGATCGCCGAGAGCGTCTTCATGGGCGATGTCGAACTGGTCGACCGGATTTTCAGCCAGTTGAAGAAGCTCGGCGTTCGGCTCGCTCTGGATGAATTCGGCACCGGTAATTCATCGCTTTCCTATCTGCGCAAGACGCCGTTCGACTGTATCAAGATCCATCCCAGCTTCGTGCGCGAATGTACGGAAACGGGCAGCCCCAATGCTGCGATCATCGCGGCGATCGTCAGCCTGGCCAATGCTCTCGGCATGGAAACCACCGCCGAAGGGGTGGAGGCGATGGACGAGCTGGAACTTGTCTGCGACCGGGGGGCAACCAATATCCAGGGTTTCGTCTATTCCCGCGCGATGCCGCAGGCCGATGTGCTGGACAAGGTCGGTTCGGGCGATCTCCGCTTCGAACCCAGCGGCCCGCCCATGCACCGGGCGGAACGGCGCACGGTCTATCGCCGGATTGGCGTAATCCACGAAAATCACCGTTACGAAGCGGTGTTGCGCAATCTTTCCCGCACCGGCGCACGGATTGACGGCCTGCTGGATGTGCCGGTCGGCACCGAGCTGGTTCTCGATCTGGGGGAAGGGCAACTGGTTGTCGCCACCGTGCGGAGATCGCAGGATGCGACGCAGGGGCTGGAATTCGAAACGCCGCTGATCAGCAACGGGTCCGACGGGCTCTGCACCCGTTATCGCATCTCTCCTTACGCGCTCGCCGCGGCCGGGATGCCGTTGCGGTCGCTGCCGCCGGGCGATTATCCGCTGATCGGCAATGGCCAGAATGGCCAGCCCGCAGGGAGGCCGCGCTTCATGCAGGTGGACCTTTCCGCTGCATCCGGGCGCGCTGCATGATCACAGCCTGCTGACAGCGGGCGCGAGTGGCGCTAGAGGCGGCGGATGACCGACCTCTCGTTGATCCGTAACTTCAGCATTATCGCCCATATCGACCATGGCAAGTCCACGCTGGCCGACCGTTTGATCCAGATCACCGGCGGTTTGAGCGAGCGTGAACTCAAGGAGCAAGTCCTTGATAACATGGATATCGAGCGCGAGCGTGGCATCACCATCAAGGCCCAGACCGTGCGGCTGGATTACACGGCGAAGGACGGCAAGACCTATGAGCTGAACCTCATGGACACGCCCGGCCATGTGGACTTCGCCTATGAGGTATCGCGCAGCCTGGCGGCCTGTGAAGGCGCTCTGCTGGTGGTGGACGCGGCCCAGGGCGTGGAGGCGCAGACCCTGGCCAATGTCTATCAATCGATCGAGCATGATCATGAAATCGTGCCCGTCATCAACAAGATAGATCTGCCCGCCGCCGATCCCGACAAGGTCAAGCTGGAGATCGAGGAAGTCATTGGCCTGGATGCCAGCGAAGCGGTGCTGACCAGCGCCAAGTCCGGCATCGGCATAGAAGACGTGCTGGAAGCCATCGTCACCAAGATTCCGCCGCCCAGCGGATCGCGCGACAAGCCGCTGAAGGCCATGCTGGTGGATAGCTGGTACGATCCCTATCTCGGTGTGGTCATCCTCGTCCGCGTGCTCGACGGTGCGCTGAAGAAGGGTGACCAGATCAGGTTCATGCAGGGCGGGACGCAGCATCTTGTGGACCGGGTGGGCTGCATGCGCCCGAAGATCGAACAATTGTCGGAAATCGGCCCCGGCGAGATCGGCTTCATCACCGCCCAGATCAAGGAGGTGGAGCAGGCCCGTGTCGGTGACACGATCACCACGGTAAAGAACGGCGCGACAGAGGCGTTGCCCGGCTATCGCGAACCGCAGCCGGTCGTCTTCTGCGGCTTGTTCCCCGTTGACGCCGCCGATTTCGAGAAATTGCGTGAAAGCATCGGCAAGCTGCGTCTGAACGATGCCAGCTTCAGCTACGAGATGGAGACCAGCGCCGCGCTCGGCTTCGGTTTCCGCTGCGGTTTCCTGGGCCTGCTGCATCTGGAAATCATCCAGGAACGGCTGACCCGCGAATATGATCTGGACCTGATCACCACGGCCCCCAGCGTGGTCTATCGCATCCAGCTGGGCCATACGAAGACGGAAGACGCGCAGGAAATCCTGCTGCACAATCCGGCGGACTATCCGGATCCCAGCCGTATCGAATCGATCGAGGAACCGTGGATCAAGGCCACGATCTACACGCCGGACGAATATCTCGGCTCGATCCTGAAACTGTGCCAGGACCGGCGCGGTATCCAGACCGACCTGACCTATGTCGGCGGCCGTGCCCAGGTCAGCTACGAGCTGCCGCTGAACGAAGTGGTGTTCGATTTCTATGACCGGTTGAAGAGCATCAGCCGCGGCTATGCCAGCTTCGATTACGAACAGATCGGCCTGCGCGAAGGCGATCTCGTGAAGATGAGCATTCTGGTGAACGGCGATCCGGTGGATGCGCTGAGCATGATCGTCCATCGCAGCGTGGCCGAAGATCGCGGCCGGCATATGTGCGAACGTTTGAAGGAACTGATCCCGCGCCACCTGTTCAAGATCCCGATCCAGGCCGCGATCGGCGGCAAGGTCATCGCCCGTGAAACCATCAGCGCCCTGCGCAAGGACGTGACCGCCAAATGCTATGGCGGTGACATTACCCGCAAGAAGAAGCTGCTGGAAAAGCAGAAGAAGGGGAAGGCGAAGATGCGGGAATATGGCAATGTGTCGATCCCGCAGGAGGCCTTCATCGCCGCGCTGAGGATGGGCGAGGAATAGTCCCGGCAAACTCGCTCATCCGCGGAGCCGGAGGCTGTGGCGCCGCGGGGATTTGCCGTCTTTCCCGATTGCCGGCGATGCGGCCGGGCAAGGCCGCTCAGCCATAGGACCAGCGTGCCTGCACTGCGGACTGGCGCCCGATCCACGCGCGCAGGAGCTTGCGCACCGGCTCGTCAAAGAACCTGGCGGATAACCAGCTGAAGCCGATCACGAACAGGCTCAGCCCCACGCCGAACCAGGGAACGACAGTCGCCGGATCCGTGCCCAGAAGCATCTTGTGCACCCCCGCAGCCCACAGGAATAGCGGGGTGTGCAGCAGGTATAGCGGATAGGAAATCCGCCCCAGCTCCACACAGGCAAGGGCGATTGCTCCCTGCGGTTCCCGCTGCGGCTGGAGGATGATGAAGAGCGGGAAAACGACCACGACCAGCACGGCCGAAGCCCAGGGGGAAGGGGCAAGAACGAACATCGGCACCACGGCGCACAGCATCAGCAACGGCGTGAGCCAGACGCTGCGCGCCCGCCAGCGGGCGGCCCCGCGATATAGCAGCACGCCCACGGTAAATTCGAACATGCAACGAAACAGCCCGGCACCGAAATGGGGAAGGTCGAAGCCGATATCGATCGAGCCGAAGCGAAGCGCGAACATGAAGAATATCATGCCCGCCAGCAGCGCCAACAGCACCAGTACTTTCTGCCGCAAATGCCAGATGACCATGCCGAATGCGATGCTGGCGATCATTTCCATCGCCAGCGACCAGGATGCGGGGGAGAAGGGGAATGTTCCGGCAGGCGTTACGCCATCTATTGAATTGGGGATGAAGAACAGGTTCTGCGCCATGATCGCGCCCATATCTGCCAGCGGCGGCGCGTCATCCGTGCGCAGCGCGATCTTGGCGGCGTAATAAGCGGCACCGATCAAGAGCGAGAGCACGTAGCCGGGATAGAGCCGCACCAGCCGCACCAGCAGGAAGCGCCCGATCGACATGCCTTGCTGCAATTTGTCGCCATAGGCATGGGCGAGCACGAACCCGCTCATCATGAAGAACAGGTCTACCGCTACATAGCCGAAGCGAAACACGTCTTCGACGCCAAGGTAATCGCGAAAATGATAGAGCATGCCCGCCAGTGCCGCGAAACCGCGGGCCGCATCCAGCCACAGGAAACGGATTTTTTCCGAATCTGCAGGATTCCCCTTCATCCTGTTTTCTATAAAGGCACGGTGCTTCTAATATTCATAGAGAATTCTTTGTCTTAGGAATAATATCGTTCTGCCATTACCATCGGATCAGCGGCAGGATCGATGAATTGTCGTCCGTCCATGCGCGGGGCGCGGGGCGGGGTAGGGTTTTCCATTCATAGCTGCTGGCGACGCGCAATGCGGCGAGCGTTTCTTCATCGCGCGACAGGGCGATCCAGAGTGACGCCGTGGTTCCTTCTGCCAGATCGTCCACATCCATGCGCTGGGCCGCGTGCCAGCCGCCTTCACCGGCCAGCGCGGCAATCATGGGGCGCAGGTCGAAATAGCGGTTGGAAATATGGACCAGCAACAACCCGTCTGACGACAGGGCCCGGCCATAGATCCCGAAAGCTTCGCGGGTCAGCAGGTGGATCGGGATGGAATCGGAAGAGAAGGCGTCCAGCGCCAGAATATCCAGCCGGCCGGGCGCCTGTTGTTCCAGTTTCAGCCGGGCATCGCCGATCAATATCCGGGCACCGGGCGCGCAATCCCGCAGGAAGGTAAATGTCCCGTCCCGCGAATAGCGTAGAACGAGCGCGTCGATTTCGTAGAATGTCCAGTCCTGGCCCGGCTTGCGATAGCAGGCGAGCGTTCCCGCGCCGAGGCCGACCACGCCGATCCGCGCATCCGCTGCCGCATGGTCCAGCGCAATACCCACGCCCGAGGAATGGCCGTAATAGCTCGTCGGTTCGCGCCGCCTTTCGGGCAGCAGCCACTGGCGGCCGTGAATGGTTGTACCCTGCGCCAGCCGCCGCATGGTCCCGCCATTGACATCATCCACGCTATAGGCGCCGAAATAGCTGCGCGCGCGCTTGCCCTGCAGGCTCGATTCCAGTGTCGTCAGCCCGGTGTTGCCGAGCATGATCAGGCAGATCACGGCGATATAGGCCCAGCGCAATCCGATCAGCGCGATGCCCAGCGCAGCCATGGCGCAGATATGGAGGAGCCGTTCCACGCTGGCATCGGGGCTGATACCGTCCAGCCGCCAGGCGATCAGGCCTGCGCAGATTACCAGAGCCGAGGCGATCAGGTGGCGGGCAGGGCCGCCTTCCTGCCAATAGCGGGCCAGAGGCGGGATGAAGGCCTGCTGGCGCAACAGCATCGCAGCGGCGAGCAGCAGGATCGCATGTTCATAGATCCAGTCGAAAATCAGCGGGGCGATCAGGGCCGCGAATAATCCGCCCAGCGCTCCACCGGCGGCAAGCACGAGATAGAACAGCGTCAGCTGATTGACCGCGGGCCGCAGATCGTAAAGCCGGGAATGCAACGCCACGGACAGCACGAAGAGCAGGCCGACCATGGCAAAAGCGGCGGCGACATTGGATTGTCCTCCGGTCGCCATGGCCAGGCTGCTGATGAAAAGCAGCGATACCGGGGCGAAACGGATCAGCACCTGTGCCAGCTCGCTTTCTTCGGAAAAGGCGAAAGCGAAGCTGAGGAGGTAAACGCCCAGCGGCAGGATCCACAGCAGCGGCGCTGCCATGATGTCGGTGGTCAGCAATGTCGTGGTTGAGAGGATCAGGCCGGAAGGAACGGCCGACAGGGCCAGCCACAGGATCAGGCGGCGTGCAGGCGGCCAGTCGCCCAGACCGCCCAGACCGCCCTCTGTCCCGGCGTTCGCGGCTGTTTCGGGAGAGTTCCAACGGGCGAGCGCTGCCAGCGCGACGAACAGGATCAGCAGGGCGTAGAGCGCGCTCCAGACCATGCTCTGCGCACCAAGCGGCAGTGTCAGTTCCAGCAGGAAGGGATATGCCAGCAGCCCGGCAAAACTGCCGATATTGGACGCGGCATAGAGAGCGTAGGGATTATCGGCAGCGGGCGAGGCGGCGAACCAGCGCTGCATCAGCGATGCCTGGGCGGACAGCAACAGGAAGATCGGCCCGATCGTCGCCAGGAACAGGGCCGGCACCCAGATCGCTTCCAGCCCCGGCCGTGGCGGCGGCAGTTCCGCCAGTGCGATCGGCAGGGTCAGCGCGGCCAGCAACAGCAGCGCCAGATGGATGCCGGCCTGTTTGCGCAGCGAAAAACGCGTCAGCAGGTGGGCATAGAGATATCCGCCCAGCAGCAGGGTCTGGAACACCAGCATGGCACTGTTCCAGACATTCGGCGCGCCGCCCAGCACCGGCAGGGCAAACCGCGCGACCATCGGCTGGACCAGGAACAGGAGAAAACTGCCGGTCAGTATGGTGAGAACGAATAAAGCGCGGCGCGATGTGGCCAACTGGCTGTTCGGCATGGCGGCCATAATGCAGTGCGGACCACGCAAGCCAAGGGGCGCGGGTAATTTCCTGTTGAGCTATTCCGCGGCGGGTCTGCGGTCAGGCGCGGTCATTGGCCCCGGCCAGCGTATCCGAAATCGTGGTGAAAATATCGGTCAGATCGAGGCCAAGCGTCTGGAAGGCGATGATCGAAGCCATCGCGATCAGCGCCAGGATCAGGCCATATTCGATGGCGGTTGCGCCATCCTGATCGGCCAGCATTCTTGCCCACATTGCCGCTTCCCTCCGCAGCCATGCCCCGCGCAGGATAATGCGCGAAACATTGCCGGGAGGTAAAGCGGCTGCGTTCCCGAACGGATTCAGGGCTTGCGGGCGCTGACCAGCGAATAATAACCGCCGCCGGTGCGCACGGCCTGCACATCGGTGAAGCCCGCGCTTTCCAGGATCGCGCGATATTCGGGCAGGCTGTATTGCTTGCCCAGCGTGCCCAGCAGCATCATCACGCTGAAGGCCGCCGCTTGCCATGGGCCGGTGCCTTCGTCATCCATCAGGATCTCGTTCAGGAAGATCCGGCCCCCGCTGGGCAGGGCGGCAAAACTCTTCGCCGCGAGCAGGCGATTGGTTTCTTCCGACCAGTCATGGAAAACGTTGGAGAAGAAATGGGCGTCATGCCCGGTCGGCCATTCATCCTCGAACATGTTGCAGCCATGGGTGGAAACGCGACCGGTCAGCCCCGCACGGGTGACATATTTGCCCGCTTCATCGGCCATGGCATCCAGATCGAGCAGGGTGACTTTCAGTGCCGGGTTCGCCCTGGCGATCTCTATCCCGTAAACGCCCGATCCGCAGCCGACATCCATCAGAGTGCCGATTTCGCTGAACACGCGCTGCACCGCCGCGCCGCGGGCGGGGGCCTGGCTATGGGCATGCATGAAGGCGCCGATCCGTTCCGCCGCTTCCGCGCTCATGTCGCCGCGTTCCCATTCGACCGCGCCGCTGGTCATGTCTTCGGGGCGCAGGCCTGTCTTCATGGCGTTGAGCAATTGGCCATGCAGCGGATTGCTTTCGCGGAAACGGAACAGGAAACCGCCCCAATAACCTTCGGCTTCCGGGTGGAGCCAGGTGCGGGCGGCGGGCATTGCGGACCATTTCCCGCCACGCTTTTCCACCAGGTCAGACGATGCCAGCGCGGCCAGCAGGATCGACAGTGAGTGTTCGTGCAGTTCAAGCTCGCCGGCGAGTTCTGCCGTGGTCAATGCCTTGTCGGACAGGCGGTGCAATATTCCCAGTTCGTCGGCCACGGTGGCGACGGGCAGGCGAAATTGAGATTCCCAGATGTCCCAGATCGTCCGGTCGTCCTGGCTCGGCGGCAAAGGTCCCATCGCATTCTCCCATCTTGTTATTGTCTGTTCTTGTATGATCCGTGACCTAGGCAGCAAGGGCCTGGGCGGCGAAGCGGCAGATGCTGTTCAGCGCCTCTTCCGCAGAGGGGGCCCAGGCGCCGTCTATCCGCCCGCGTGGCGGCGGGCCGAGAGCGGCCCCGGCAATGAAGCGCAGCCTTCGGCCGAGCTCCGCCTCGTCCAGATGCGGCAATTTGGGCGCGAGAATTTCGCGCACGAGAATTGCGACATCGCGCATGGCGTTGTTGATATTCGCGCGCAGCTGTTCGTCCCCGTGGGAGGCGATTTCGTCCAGCACGACCAGCGCCCGCCCGCTCCGTTCCGAAGAGGCAGGGGCAAGCAGCGGCGCAAGCCACAGGCGCAGCACTTCATCCACAGTCATCGCATCGGTGGCCGTCCGGTCTTCCAGCGCGCGCCAGCCTTCGCGCATTGCGCCCATGTTCAGTTCGCACAATTCGGCCAGCAGCCGGGCCACCGATCCGAAATGATAAGTGATGAGCGTGGGATTGAGGCCCGACACTTCCCCGATATGCCGCACGGTCAGCATGTTCACGCCTTCGCGCAGCAGGACCTTTTCGGCGGCGGAGAGGAGTTTTACGCGTGTCGTCTGGCTCACAAGTCGATCCGCCGTTTGCTGGATTTATACACTTGCACAAAACCGCCGATTAAGGAAATTTGCGAGCAAACAATATCTCAGCAAAATCCGGGAGAGCAAATATGGCCACTGCGGCAGCCGACGATATCGAAGAAACCGCCCGCAAGGTGCAGGCCACGATCCGTTATGTCGACCCGGGCGATTTCGTGACGCGGCGATATGTAAGCCAGGGCGAGGAAATCAATACCGGCACATATTCCGATCACCGGGTGATCGTGCGCGACGGTATGCCGATCCGCGATCATTTCCAGCTCGACACGCATGGCTTCATGATTGCGAAGAATCCCACCGCGATCACGGATTTCCATGACAAGGAGATGGTGGACCGGCTGTATGAACGGGAAGTGGAAGACCATGTCCGCCGTCTCACCGGGGCGGACAAGGTGGTTGCCCGTGGCTGGATGATCCGCACCAGCGCCGATCTGACCGAACGTGCGCGGCAGAAATCCGAAAACTACCAGCATACCGGCGGTATTCAGCCCCCGGCGGGCGAAGCGCATATCGATATCAACACGCCCACGGCGCAGCGCATGGCGGAAATGACCTACAAGAAGGAATTTCCCGATGGGCCGGGCTACAAGCGCTTCTTGATCAGTTCGTACTGGCGCACATTCTCCCCGCCGCCGCAGGACGTGCCGCTGGCCGTATGTGACGGGCGCACCAGCCATTCGGGGGAGGAAAAGAGCAATACGTTGTTCGTAGTGGACGAATTCCCCAAGGGCGATGCCCTGACCGCCCCGGTGGAGGGCGAAGAAGAGATGATGGCGGCCACCATACCCAGCTTCAGCCCGGAGCATCGCTGGTGGTATTTCTCGAACATGCAGGCCGATGACGTGCTGCTGTTCAAGTTCCATGACAGCGATCATTCGCGGACCTGGCGTTGCCCGCACACCGCATTCATCGATCCCAGCTTCCCCGATGCCCATACGCGCGCCAGTATCGAGGTGCGCTCCGTCGCCTTCTTCGAATGAAGGCGAACGGGGCTGAGGATTGTCGGCAGATGCAGGGCGGACTTCACTTGGCGTTCACGATGCTGCTGGCTATAGCCGCGCCATGACCGTCAGACCTTCCTTCCGGATTGCCGCGATCGCCGCTCTTGCGGCCGGTGCCACCATCCTTGCCGGCTGCGCCTCATCCGGCGGTGGCGGAACCGAAACGGCCTATGTCGCGCGCGACGTGGAATCGCTCTACACGGCGGCCAAGGACCGGCTAGACCGGGGCGACGCGAAAATTGCCGCGGCCCTGTTCGACGAAGTGGAACGCCAGCATCCCTATTCGCCCTGGGCCCGCCGCGCCCAGTTGATGAGCGCTTTCTCCTATTATGTGCGCCGGGATTACAACCAGGCGATCCAGTCGGCGCAGCGTTTCCTGTCGATCCATCCGGGCAACCAGAATGCGCCCTATGCCTATTACCTGATCGGCCTGTGCTATTATGAACAGATCAGCGATGTCGATCGTGACCAGAAGATCACCCAGCAGGCGCTGACCGCGCTGACAGAGGTGCAACGCCGTTATCCGAACAGCAAATATGCCGCCGATGCCCGGCTGAAGATCGACCTGGTGAATGATCACCTGGCCGGCAAGGAAATGGAAATCGGCCGTTTCTACGAAGATACCGGCAAATGGACTGCGGCACAGATCCGTTTCCAGAACGTGATCGAAGATTACCAGACCACCAGCCACACGCCGGAAGCGCTCTATCGCCTGACGGAAACCAGCCTTGCGCTGGGCATTCCGCAGGAAGCGCGCCGTTATGCTGCCGTGCTGGGTGCCAATTACCCGGGCAGCGAATGGTATGAAAAAGCGTATGAGCTGATCGGCGAATATGCGCCGGAAGAACTGGCCCGCGCCGACTGAGGCTGAATGCGGGGCCGGGGCGCGATGTCCGGCCCTTCTTTCTAGCTGCGGCTTACTTCCAGCAGTTGGGAAAGTTCGGCGGCGGGCAGGGCGCGTTTGAAGCCGACCCCGGCCAGCCCGTCATGCGTCCAGCGGATGAAGCCGGTCAGTTCGGTTTCGTCCGTCACATTGACCGTCACCTCGTCTCCCTGCGCGAAATCGCGGTTGCCCAGCTTGCTCAGCCGGCAGCCATAGGAAGACAATTCGATCATCAGCCCACTGGCTGGCCGGCCGCCATCGCGGGGGCACAGGCCAACGGTCCGCTTTACGGCAAAACGCCTGCCGGCTCGGTTCATCACTAGGCCGTAGACTCATTAGTTGCGATCCATAACCGTGCTGAGAAGAGCTTAATGGCAGCGAGGAAGTTATCGGCGCGTTTGTCGTAGCGTGTCGCCAAGCCTCTGGCGTGTTTGAGTTTTCCGAAGAAGCGCTCGATCAGGTTGCGATAGCGGTAGAGGAAGGCGCTGAAGGCGAAGCCCTTTCGTCGATTACGCTTTGCCGGGATGTTGGCGAAGCCGCCGTTGCTTTCGATCCGTGCGCGGATAGCATCGCTGTCATAGGCCTTGTCAGCCAGGAAAGTGCTGCCGGGTGGTACGACATCAAGCAGCGCTACAGCCTCGCGGCAATCGCTGGCTTGTCCTTCCGACAGATGCAGGCCGACCGGTAAACCCCGGCCATCAACCAGCGCATGGATCTTGGTAGTCAGGCCGCCCCGGGAACGTCCCATGCAGCGATTGGGGGCCCCCTTTTTAGGGTCGCACCATGCTGGTGGACCCGGATCGAGGAACTGTCGATCATGACCAGTTCGCCATCGAAAGCGGCGCTGACGGAGGACAGAAGCCGGTCCCATACGCCAGCTTTGCGCCAACGCACGAAACGGTTGTAGCACGTCGTGTATGGCCCATAGCGCTCCGGGATATCCGCCCAGGGGCTGCCTGTGCGAAACCGCCACAATATCCCATTGATCACCCGACGATCATCAACACGCGGAACACCGCGCACCTTGTTCGGCAACAACGGCTCGATCACCGACCACTCGAAATCCGTAAGCTCAAATCTGCGACGGCTCATCCAAGGCTCCTTCAAATGCCTTGAATCAATCCAATCTACATCTCGCAAGCCAGTTTATGAGTTTACCACCTAGGCTCACGATTCCAATTCCCCATCAGCCCTTTGGCACTGACTATCGGCAGCTTTGGTAAATTTTACGTAACCGCCTGAAAGTGGAGGAACTTGCCGAAGCTTTGCCATGCGCCGTTGCGGTTTGCGCGGGCTGGCCGTAATGCTGGCACACAGCCATGCTGACCTCGCTCGCGATCAGGAATATCGTCCTCATAGAGGCGCTCGATCTCGCCTTTGCGCCGGGTCTGGGCGTGCTTACGGGTGAAACGGGCGCGGGCAAGTCCATCCTGCTGGACGCGCTGGGCCTGGTGCTGGGCAACCGTGCAGAAACCGCGCTGGTCCGCGCCGGGGAAGACCAGGCAAGCGTGGCCGCTACTTTTGAATTCGACCGGCTGCCGGCCTCGATCCGTGAAGCGTTGAACGAAGCGGAGCTCGACATCGAACCGGGGGAGCCGCTGATCGTGCGCCGCCGGGTTAAGGCCGATGGCGGTTCCAGGGCATTCATCAACGATCAACCGGCCAGTGCCGGCCTGCTGCGGCAGATCGCGCCCGCGCTGGTGGAACTGCATGGCCAGCATGACGATCGCGGACTGGTCAATCCGCGCGGGCACCGGGCCCTGCTGGATCGTTATGCCGGGGCTGATCTGGCGAAGGTGGAACTTGCCTGGCAGGCTTGGCGCGGCGCGGAGGAAAGGCTGGCCGCAGCGCGTGGTGAGATCGAACAGGCGCGTGCCGATCAGGATCTCCTGCTGGCCCATCTGTCGGAACTTTCGGCCATGGAACCGCAGGAAGGGGAGGAGGAACGCCTCGCTCTCGCCCGGGCCGACATGCAGAAGGGGGAAAAGCTTTCGGGCGATCTCGAACAGCTCCGCCAGATATGGGACGGGTCGGATTCCGCGCTGGCATCCTTGCGCACGGCCGCGCGGCGGCTGGACCGTATCGCGCCGGAACATCCGCTTCTGGGGGAAGCGCTTGCCGCGCTGGACCGGGCCGTGATCGAAGCGGGGGAAGCGGAAGACAAGCTGGAACAGGCGGCAGAGGCGTTGCAGCATGACCCGGTGGAGCTGGACCGGATCGAAACGCGCTTGTTCGAACTGCGCGCGCTTGCCCGCAAGCATGATTGCGCGGTGGATGATCTGCCGCAGAAGATGCGGCAATTGCGTGAACGGCTGGACGCGATCGAGGCTGGCGATGCCGAAATCGGATCGCTGGAAAAGGCGGCTGCCGAAGCCGGCAGGGCTTACCACGAAGCGGCCGCTGCGCTGCATGATCTGCGTGTGGCCGCGGCGGCGAAGCTGGACGCGGCGGTGGCGGAGGAACTGGCCCCGCTGAAGCTGGATGCCGCGCGGTTCCGCACTTCCGTTACCGAATTGCCGGAAGAGCGCTGGGGCGCATCGGGCATGGATTCGGTGGAATTCCTGATCGCCACCAATCCCGGCGCCGATTTTGCGCCTCTGGCCAAGATCGCCAGCGGCGGCGAACTCAGCCGTTTCATCCTCGCCCTGAAAGTCGCCCTTGCCGAACAGGGCGGCGCGGCGACGGTGATTTTCGACGAGATCGATCGCGGCGTCGGCGGCGCGGTGGCAAGCGCCATCGGCGAAAGACTGGCGCGGCTGGCCGGGCAGGGGCAATTGCTGGCCGTGACCCACAGCCCGCAAGTGGCCGCGCGGGGCAGCCAGCATTACATGATCGCCAAGTCGAGCGAGGGAACGGTGACGCGCACCTCTGTTGTCCTGCTGAACGCGGAAGGGCGGCAGGAAGAAATCGCCCGTATGCTTTCCGGCGCGGAAATCACCAGCGAAGCCCGCGCCCAGGCCGATCGCCTGCTGGAGGGCGTGTGATGCGCGGCATTGCGCTTCTTGCCGCCATGCTGCTTGCCGGTTGCACCACTGCCGCGCCCGATGGGGCGGATGGCGATGTTCCCCCTCCCGCGCCTTTCGCAAATGATCCGCAGCAGCCTCTGCTGGCGCTGTTCGAACATGTGATCGGCGATTATTTCGCACTTGCCGGTGATGATGCGCCGACGACCTGCGCCATTTTGCGTGATGGCGGGGAGGCCGGGTCCGGCCTGACGGCGGATCAGGAAGAAGCATTGCTGCTGCGCTTCCCGCGCCTTGCACCGGCCGGCCGGTGCCAGTGGGATGGGCAGCAATATGCCGACAGCATCACCGGCGACAGGGCCACGGTGATCGATATCTATCAATTCGCCTGCGACGATCCGCGGAATTGTTCCGGCTCCGTCAATATTCGCGGCCCCGGCGCCTGCCGCCCGGCAGTGCAATATTCGATGCTTTATGCCGGCGATGCTTGGCAATTTGCGCGTAGCGAGCGGCTGCCCGGAGAATGACGGCTTCGCGAAGAGAGTTTGGCGGGCTGGCTGCGGCGGGCCTGCTATCGGCCCTTGGCGGCTGCAACCATGCCTTGAAAGGAAATCCGCCGATGGAGGAGATGTTTGGACTGGTCGGGCAGATGCGTGCCGTGCCGGGCAAGCGGCAGGAACTCATCGCGCTCTTGCAGGCGGGAACGGGGGATATGCCGGGAAATCTGCTCTATCTGGTGGCGGAGGATCTGGATGATCCCGACGCGATCTGGGTGACGGAAGTGTGGAAGACCCGGACCGATCACGAAAACAGCCTGAAACTGCCCGCCGTGCAGGATGCGATTGCGGCGGCCCGCCCGATCCTGGCAGGCTTCGGCACCCGCGCGGAAATGCGGCCCGTGGGCTATTCCGGTTAAGGCAGTCCGATGAAGAATCCGAAGGAATTGAGTGAGGCGGAAGCCGCCAATGAGCTGATGCGTCTGGCGCGGCAGATCGCCCATCACAACCGGCTCTATCACGCGGAAGACGCGCCGGAGATCACTGATCAGGAATTCGATGCGCTGGTCCGCCGCAATGCCGCGCTGGAAGAGGCATTTCCCCATCTCGTGCGGGAGGATTCCCACTCGCGCGTAGTCGGGCACGAGATTGCCGCTTCGCCCCTGTCCAAGGTGAAGCACGAGGTTCGGATGATGAGCCTCGACAATGCCTTTTCCGATGAGGAGGTGGAGGAATTCGTCGCCCGCGTTCGCCGGTTCCTGTCGCTGGGAGAAGAAGAGACGATTGCCTTCACGGCGGAGGACAAGATCGACGGTCTTTCCTGCTCCCTGCGTTACGAGAAGGGCGAACTGGTGCTGGCCGCCACGCGCGGCGATGGGCAGGTGGGCGAAAACGTCACCGCCAATGTCGCCCATATTGCCGATATCCCGCAGAAACTGTCTGGCAAGGCGCCCGATGTTTTCGAGATACGCGGCGAAGTATATATGGAAAAACAGGCTTTTGCTGCGCTTAATGAGCATCTTCTCGAAGAGGCGCGGAAAAAGGCCGAAGACAAGGGCGAGGAATTCGATCCCGCATCGGCGAGGCAGTTCGCCAATCCCCGCAATGCCGCTGCCGGTTCGCTCCGGCAGAAGGATGCCAGTGTCACCGCATCGCGCAATCTGCGCTTCTGGGCGCATGGTTGGGGCGCGGCATCGGAAGTTCCGGGCGAAAAGCAGCATGAGGTGATGCAGCGCATTGCCGAATGGGGTCTGCCGATCTCGCCGGATCTGAAATTATGCAATTCGGTCAAGGAAATGCTGCAGCAATATCGCAGCATTTCGGAAGGTCGTGCGGGGCTCGATTATGAAATCGACGGGGTCGTTTACAAGGTTGACCGGCTCGATTGGCAGCGGCGGCTGGGCTTTGTCGCCAAGTCCCCGCGCTGGGCGATGGCGCATAAATTTCCGGCTGAAAGAGCCGAAACCGTGCTGGAACAGATCGACATTCAGGTCGGCCGCACGGGAAAGCTGACCCCGGTCGGCAGGCTCGCCCCGGTTCTGGTGGGCGGCGTTACCGTCACCAATGTCACGCTGCATAA
This sequence comes from Croceibacterium atlanticum, assembly GCF_001008165.2. Taxonomy (NCBI): domain Bacteria; kingdom Pseudomonadati; phylum Pseudomonadota; class Alphaproteobacteria; order Sphingomonadales; family Erythrobacteraceae; genus Croceibacterium; species Croceibacterium atlanticum. Next base: position 248,277 of record NZ_CP011452.2, read on the forward strand.
TCGCGACGAGATCGAACGGCTGGGCGTGCGTCCGGGCGACCGGATCGTGATCCAGCGCGCCGGGGACGTGATTCCGCAAGTGGTGGAAAATCTGACGCGGGGCCAGCAGCGCGAACCCTTTACCTTCCCCGATCACTGCCCCGAATGCGGCAGCGAGGCCGTGGCGGAAGAGGGCGAGGTCGATGTCCGCTGCACCGGCGGCCTGGTCTGCCCGGCCCAGCGGACCGAGCGGCTCAACCATTTTGTCAGCCGCGGCGCGCTGGATATCGAAGGGCTGGGCGAAAAGACGATTGACCAGTTCTTCTCGCTGGGCTGGCTGGAAAGCCCGGCCGACATCTTCCGTCTGGCCGAAAAGCGGGACGATATCCTGGCACTGGATGGCTGGCAGGAAAAATCGGTCGACAATTTGCTGAACGCGATCGAGGCGAAAAGGCGGCCCGATGCAGCGCGGCTGTTGTTCGGCCTCGGCATTCGCCATGTCGGCGCGGTTACTGCGCGGGACCTGATGAAAGGGCTGGGCGATATTCGCATATTGCCCGAAAAGGCCGCAGCAATTCATTCATATCGCGAAGAAAATCCGCGCGAAGAGGGTGAGTCCGAGGGCAAGTTCAACACCCGCATGGTGGAGAGGATCAAGGACATTCTGGAAGTCCGCGCTGATGGTATCGGCACCGCGGTCGGCTTTGCCCTTGCGGACTTCTTCCACGAACAGCACAATCGCGACGTATGGAACGATCTGCTCGACCCGCAGACGGGCCTGCTCGACCCTCCGCGCTACGAAGTGGAGACGAAGGAGAGCGCCGTTTCCGGCAAGACGGTGGTGTTCACCGGCAAGCTCGAAACCATGAGCCGGGACGAAGCGAAGGCGCAGGCAGAAGCGCTGGGCGCCAAGGCGTCCGGTTCGGTCAGCGCCAAGACCGATCTGCTGGTTGCCGGTCCGGGTGCGGGCAGCAAGCTGAGAAAGGCAGAGGAGCTGGGCATAGAGGTGATCGACGAAGCGGCCTGGGCCGATATCGTGAATGCCGCGGGCTAGGGCGGTGAAAAGCTTCGGCCGCCCCCGCTATATCGGCCTTGGCATTGCCCTGGGCGTCGCCTTCGGCGTGGCGTTTGGCAATGTCGCGGTCGGCATTGCGCTTGGGCTTGCACTGGGCGTTGCCCTGTCGGCGCGGAAGCAATCGGAAGACGAGGACTAAAGGCGCAGGCTTGTCCGGCGATTATTCCAACCCGGTCAGCTCTCGCCCGGTTCGGGCAGCCATTTCATCACGCCGCCGGCAAAGGGCGTCCACCAGCCCATGCGCATCCCTGCACGGGCCAGCATGTCGCTGGTCCACTGGTTGCAGGTATTGGTGGGCGTGTAGCGGCCATGCGTGTCGTAGAACACGTCCTGCCCGCCATAGCCGGGATGGATCACGCGCGGGCGGGGCGGGATGGTGCCCTCTATTGCCGCCACCAGCCGGCGGTATTCGGCGCGGGTCAGGCGCACGGGCCGTGCATGGTCCGACGGGGCGGGCCGGACATAATGCGCCACATGCAGCACGCCTTCACCGCCAAGGCCGATGATTCGCGCTACGGTAATGGGCGAAAGATCCCACCAGGTCGGCGTTTCGAGGAATACGTCATGTTCCCCCCAGCTGACCGAGACATGGGTATAGGGCCGATCCCTGTCGGCAATGTCTGCCACGGGAAAATCGCGGCGCCAGTCCTTTTCCTTCGTTAGCAGCGGCATGATGATGGCGGTGTGGATGCCATTGCTTTCCACCATCACGGTCACGCCGCGATCCGGTTCCTGCCAGCCTGCATTGCGAGGGATCGAACTGCCGATCCACCCGGCCAGCGCGAACAGGACCAGCGCCAGAACTACCCCGATCAGGAACGTGCCCAGTACGCGGATCAGCCGATGGATCGCCGGCGCAGCCACAATATCGACCAGTCGCCATTCACCAACCGCCCGGCCAGCCGGAACCCGGCCGTGCGATAGGCGGCGCGAACTGCACCTTCCTGCGTTTCCAGCAGTCCCGCCAGCAGCAGAGATCCGCCCGGCGCGATCGCGTCGGCGAAATCCCCGGCAAGGGAGACGAGCGGGCCAGCCAGGATATTGGCGATCAGCAGGTCATAAGGCGCGCGGGCCTGCAATTGCCGGTGATCCATGCCTTCGGCCACCAGCATGGTCAGCGCGCCGGGGCCCTGGCCCATGGCCACGCGGTTGAGCGCGCAGTTTTCTTCCACCACCGGCAGGCAGACCGCGTCCACATCGCTGGCTGTTGCATGGGCATTGGGCCACAGCGCCAGCCCGGCAAAGGCCAGCAGTCCGGTGCCGGTGCCGATATCCGCCAGATTGCGCACCACAACGCCGCGCTGCTTCATGGCATCCAGCATGGCAAGACAGCCGACGGTCGTGGCATGTTGCCCGGTGCCGAATGCCTGGCTGGCGGGAATGGTGAAATTCACCACGCCCGGCGTATCGTCCGCCGGGTAATCCGGCGTGTGGACGTGGAACCGGCCCGCCCGGATCGGCGCGACCTGCTTCTGCGTTTCCGTTACCCAATCCGTATCGGGCAGTTTTTCGGCCACAAGTTCCGGCGCGCCATCGGCAAAGAGAGAGGCCACTGCCTCGCGATCAGCCTTGGTCGGGCGGCGCGGCAGATAAGCGTCCAGCTGCCAGTCATCGGGCCGGTCCTCGGCAATTTCCGATCCGGTGAGGACGATTTCCGCGTCCCAGTCCCAAAGCGATTCATGCGCGGCGAGGGCGGATTGAATGACCGGCTTGGGCGCCAGCGCAACCAGTTTCCAGCTCACTTCCCGGCTTCCTCCGCCAGCCTTTCATCCAGCCGCTTTTCCACGTCGCGGGCATAGGCGCCGCAGGACGGCTCGCCAAAGGGGGCGCCGAAGGACAGGCGTTTGCGCATATTGCTGGCCGATGGGTGCGGCGTCAGCAGGATGGTGCAGTCCAGCCCGGCCAGCTTGGCCAGCCCGTCGCGATAGGCTTCGACATAATCGGGATGGTCGCTGAAGCGGTAGCTGTCGCTGCTGACGGGGGAGAGGCTGTCGGCATAGACCAGAGTGGCGCAGGTCGATCCGCTGCAGGACCGCCATTGCCAGCTCAGCGCGCCGGGCGTGTGGCCGGGCGTGGCGATCGGCATCAGCACCAGCGATCCAAGCTGGACCGGCTTGCCATCTTCCACCGTGCCATCGACCGTGGCCGCTTCGAACGGGTCATGCATTCCCGATTGCGGATCCTCCCCGGCCGCGATCCCGCTTTCCATCACCGGTTTCGCGGCTTCGGATGTCAGCAGTTTCGCGCCGGTGCGGCGCTGCAATTCGGCAATGCCGCCTACATGGTCGAAATGTTCGTGGCTGGTCAGCAGCAGCTTCACATCGCCCAGCTCGAAACCGAGCTTTTCGATATTGGCGGCGATCACATCGGCCCCGGCGCGGGTTCCGCCGTCGATCAGCACATTGCCCTGATCGCCTACGATCAGGATCGCGGAAATGCCGCATGTGCCGACATAATAGGAATTGCCATAGATGCGGAAGGGCGGGCCGGGCTTGTCCCAATCGTCCCAGTCATCGCAGGCGGCGGCCCATGCCTTCTGTTCGGCATCGTCCCAGCCCTTGCCGGTGGATTCGCGCGGTGGCGGTGCGTCCTGCCCGGACTGGGCGAGAGCCGGGGCGGAAGCGAGCGCCGAAGCGGCGGCGAGAAGAGCGAATCTAGCGAACATAGCTTGCGCCATTGGCATCTATTGTCGTTCCGGTCATGCTCGCCGGGGCGTCGAGTGCGCAAAATGCGGCGATCTTCGCTATTTCATCCGGCTCGCCCACGCGGCCCAGCGGAATATCGGCCAGCAGGCCCGGGCCGCCCCGGCTGGCAAGATAATCCCCCGCCATTGAAGTATCCACGAAGCCCGGTGCGATGGCGAAGGACAGCACGCCCTTGTCCGCATAGGCGCGGGCGATGGTCTTGTGCATGGCCAGCATTCCGCCCTTGGCCGCCGCATAATGCCAGTGTGCCGGCGAATCCCCCCGATGCCCTGCGCGGCTGGCGACGTGCACCAGCCGGCCTTCACGGCCATTTTCGAGCCAGTGGCGGACTGCGTATCGGGATAGCTGGGCCGCCGATGTCAGGTTGATCCGCAGCGTATCTTCCCACGCATCGAGCCAGGCGATGTCGGACGAATCGAGCGGGTTGGGCTGGAACAGACCGGCATTGTTGATCAGGATGTCGATCCGGCCGCCGGCTCTTTCCAATGCCTGTTCCCACAGGATTTGCGGGGCGGAAGGTTCGGTCAGATCGGCGCCGATCATGTCCTTGTCATGTGCGGAGCTGGCATGGCCGATTACGGTTGCACCGCGGGCGCGCAGCGTTTCCGCAATGGCCTTGCCGATGCCGCGACTGGATCCGGTAACTAGTATATTGGGCATATATTCCCCCTAGCGGTGCAAAGGCCGGGCGAAAAGGGAAGCGCCACCATCCTTGTCAGCGGCGGCACAATCGCTAAGGGGACAGAACACTCGAATTTACGGGGCACGCAATGGCAAACAGGCCGCTTTCACCGCATCTGCAGATCTGGAAATGGGGACCGCATATGCTGGTCTCGATCCTGCACCGGGTTACCGGGGACGGAATGGCCTTCGTGGCCTTGCCCGTTCTGCTCTGGTGGCTGGGCGCAATGGCCAGCGGGCCGGAGGCTTATGAAACCTTCGCCTGGGCCGCGACCACACCCATCGGATATATCGTTCTGGTCGGCATCAGCTGGGCATTCTTCAATCACCTCGCATCGGGCATCCGGCATTTCGTGCTGGATATCGGCGCAGGCTATGAACTGAAGACCAATCGCGCCTGGTCGATCGGAACCATCGTCATCGCCGTCGTCCTCACCGTGGCCTTCTGGGCCGCGATCCTGCTTTCCTAAGGACTTGCCACATGGGTAACGGAACCTCGATCGGACGCGTGCGCGGGCTGGGCCCGGCGCATGAAGGAACGCATCACTGGCTGCTGCAGCGCTTCACTGCGGTGGGGAACCTGCTGCTGGTCGGCTTCTTCGCGATCTCCATCGTGATGCTGCCGGACCTGTCCTATGCCAAGGTTACGGAATGGATCGCGAAGCCGGTCCCGGCCACGGCCATGGCCCTGCTGGTGATTTCCACCTTCTGGCACGCCAAGCTCGGCCTGCAGGTCATGCTGGAAGATTACGTGCATGAAGCGGGCAACAAGTTCGCCGTCATCCTCGCGCTGAATCTCGCGGCCTTTGGCGGCGCCGCATTCGGCCTGTTCTGCATTGCCCGCCTCGCGCTCGGAGGAGCCGCCTGATGTCTGACGCATCGACCCAGCCTGCCTACAAGATCATCGACCATACTTACGACACGGTCGTGGTGGGTGCCGGCGGTTCCGGCCTGCGCGCCACTATGGGCAGCGCCGAAGCCGGGCTGAAGACGGCCTGCATCACCAAGGTTTTCCCGACTCGCAGCCACACGGTCGCCGCGCAGGGCGGCATCGCCGCCAGCCTCGGCAACAACACGCCCGATCACTGGCAATGGCACATGTACGATACCGTGAAGGGTTCGGACTGGCTGGGCGATCAGGACGCGATCGAATATATGGTGCGCGAAGCGCCGCATGCGGTTTACGAACTGGAACATGCCGGCGTGCCCTTCAGCCGCAACCAGGACGGCACGATCTACCAGCGGCCATTTGGCGGCCACATGCAGAATATGGGCGAAGGCCCGCCGGTCCAGCGCACCTGCGCCGCGGCGGACCGCACGGGGCACGCCATGCTCCATGCGCTCTATCAGCAGAGCCTGAAATACGACGCGGATTTCTTCATCGAATATTTCGCGATCGACCTGATCATGAACAATGGCAAATGCGTGGGCGTGATCGCCATCTGTCTCGATGACGGATCGATCCACCGCTTCCGCGCACAGGCCGTGGTGCTGGCCACGGGCGGTTATGGCCGCACCTATTTCACCTGCACCAGCGCCCATACCTGCACCGGCGATGGCGGCGGCATGGTGCTGCGCGCCGGCCTGCCGTTGCAGGACATGGAATTCGTGCAGTTCCACCCCACCGGCATTTACGGCGCCGGCGTGCTCATCACCGAAGGCGCGCGCGGCGAAGGCGGTTATCTGACCAATTCCGAAGGCGAACGCTTCATGGAGCGTTACGCGCCTTCCGCCAAGGATCTGGCCAGCCGTGACGTGGTTTCCCGCTCCATGGCGCTGGAAATCCGTGAAGGCCGCGGCGTGGGCGATCATCAGGATCACATCTACCTGCATCTGGACCATATCGATCCGAAGGTGCTGGCGGAACGGCTGCCGGGCATCACCGAAAGCGGCAAGATCTTTGCCGGTGTCGACCTGACCCGCCAACCGCTGCCCGTGGTGCCGACCGTCCATTACAATATGGGTGGCATCCCGACCAATTATCACGGCGAAGTCGTGACGATCGGCGCGGACGGCAATCCGGAAACCGTGGTTCCCGGCCTGTTCGCCGTGGGTGAGGCGGCGTGCGTCTCCGTCCATGGCGCGAACCGCCTTGGCTCCAACTCGCTGATCGATCTCGTCGTGTTCGGCCGCGCAACCGGCCACCGGCTCAAGGAAATCGTCAAGGCAGGGGCGGCGCAGGATGAACTGCCCAAGGACAGCGCCGATATGGCGCTGGGCCGTCTCGACCATTTCCGCAATGCCAATGGCGGTTCGCCGACGGCGAAGATCCGCACCGACATGCAGCGCGCCATGTCCGCCCATGCCGCCGTGTTCCGCACGGACGAACTGATGGCGGAAGGCAAGGTGAAGCTGGCCGAGATCTACAAGTCGATGGAAGACATTTCCGTCACCGACAAGTCGCTGATCTGGAACTCTGATCTGATCGAGACGCTGGAACTCGACAACCTCATCTCGCAGGCATCTGTGACCATGCATTCCGCGCATAACCGCAAGGAATCGCGCGGCGCCCACGCGCATGAGGATTATCCGGATCGCAACGATGCCGAATGGATGAAGCACACTGCCGTGTGGTTCGAAGGCTGGGGCGGCAAGGGCGGCGATATCAGGATCGATTACCGCCCGGTCCACGACTTCACCCTGACTGAAGACGCGAAATATATCGAACCGAAGAAGCGGGTTTACTGAGTTGAGGTTTGAGCTTTGGGGTGGGGTTTCTGTTTCCTCGACACCAGAGGAAATAAGGACTCTTTACCCCGAAGCTAAGGGTGAAAACCCCATTGAACTATGCTCTGTTAAACTTTGTGATTGTGAGTTCGTGGCATCGTGGAAGCAACTCCAAGATGGTAATCGATTAGTTCAATTGGATTTTGTTCGAGCATTTCAGGCAATAGAGATTCGCGACTTGCGGCAAAGGCTTGTCGCGTTACTTTCGGCAAAATATGGCAGAGGCTCTGCTGCAATTCGCAAAGATGACTTGTTCCAAAAACGATGGGATGGGGAACACGTGCGAATTCAACTGACCTGTGTTGAAGATGCAAATCTGCCGACTGCGTGTATTGAATATTTTCGGCCGTTGGGCTCAGAGTTTGACAAGATCTAGCCGACTAGGACTAGGGACTTGGAGCTGGTTTAGCTGTCTTCCACCCGATGCGCTGAGATCACCTTTACCGGCTGGGCCAGCATCTGGCCTTTCAGCCAGCCTTCGCCCTTTTCCGGGTCCACCGGGGAATCGAAGATCGCGCGGACAACTTCCATCCCGTCGGTCACATGGCCGAACACGGCGTAGCCAAGGCGGAAGTCCTCCTCTTCGGCGGCGGGATTGGCGTCCAGGCCAGGCTGGGGGCTGACCATGATCGAAAAATCGCCGGTGGCCGTGCCCGGTTCATTGCGGGCCATGGACAGCGCGCCGACCTTGTCATGCGTCAGGCCGGTTTCGCTGGTCGGTTCATGCGCGATCGGGGCCATGATCCGTGCAGGATCGTTCTGCGTCCCGCCCTGCAGCAAGCCATTGGGCTGTTCGCCCCAGTCGAGCCGCATGGCGCGGTAGAAAACCGTGCCGTCGAAACGGTCATTATCGACATAGCGCAGGAAATTGCCTGCGGTGATCGGTGCGCGTTCCACCTCCAGCGCCATGGTGATGTCGCCCATTTCGGTTTCGAACACGACCGCGACCGTTTTCGGCGCGGCCTCTTCCGGCACCGGATCGGGTGTGGCCGGGGCCTCCTGCGCAAGGGCAGGGGAGGAGAGGATCAGGGCGGAAGCGAGCGCGAATCGTTTGAACATGGCGCGAATGTGCCTTGTCGGCGCCCATGCGTGAAGCGTGGCGCCGTCAGGCAGGCAGCGTCGCGGCCCCGTCCAGCCGTTCCATAAAGGCGGCGCGGTCGGGGATGAGATCGCTCAGCCGATAAGCGTCGAGATGGGAAAGAAAAGCATCCAGCGCGCCGCCGAGCGCGGGCTTCAGCGCGCATAGCCCGTCAACAACGCAGCCCGCGCCGCCGGGGAAGCAACCCACGAAACCGTTCAGATTTTCGAACCGGCGCACAACTTCTCCGACGCTTATTTCCTCCGCCGGGCGGGCAAGCCGCATCCCGCCACCGCGCCCGCGGAAAGTTTTCACGAAACCTTCGGCCTGCAGCCGCTGCGCCACTTTGGACAGGTGGTTGCGCGATATGGCGTAGCGGCGGGAAATCTCGTCAACCGACATCTGTCGGTTAGCCGCGGCCAACGTCATCAGAATGCGCAGGGCATAATCGCTGTGGAGGTTGAGTTGCATAAAATACGCATATCAAATATTGATTTAAACGGCAATGAGGCGTAATAGGTATCACAAATACCTGTTAAAAGAGTCGCCATGTCCATTTCTGCTGCCCGATCCCGCGCCGACGATCCTGAGATCCGCAGCCATGCGGAACGCAAGCGTGCCGAAAAGCGCGCGGCGGCCGAAGCGATCGGCGTTGATGCGGACTATATCGATCACATGGTGGAAACATTCTATGGCCGGATACGGGAGGACGAGGTGCTTGGCCCCATCTTCGCTGAACGCATTGCCGACTGGCCGGCGCATCTTGCGCGGATGAAGGCGTTCTGGCGTTCCGTCCTGCTGAATAGCGGTGAATTTTCCGGCAATCCGATGGTGAAGCATCTTGCCATTCCCGGGCTGGATCTCGGCCATTTTTCCCGCTGGCTCGACCTGTTCTATCTGACCTTGCGGGAAGCCGAAGGGCATCCCGACGCGACCGCGCTTGTCGGCAAGCGGGCGCGGATGATCGCGGACAGCCTGCTGACCGCCATTGCCATGCGCCGGGATGGCCTTGCCGCCGGGCGTGCGGGTGAAGATCTTCCCCATGTCTGAAACCTGTTCTCGGCCCGGTTCTCCATCATATTGCCACCGGTGCATGGCCGGGCGGGCCATCCGCCTGATCGCGGCATGAGCGGGTCGATGGTCCGGCTGACGCCGCGGGGCGACTTGCCACCGGCAAGCGAGGCATATCGCACGATCGGGCCGTTCGATGCACAGAGCCTGCCCCAGGGCTTGCGCGCGGAACATAGTCTCAAACCCGGCACATGGGCGGTCCTCCTGCTGAGCGAAGGATCGTTACGCTTCGTGTGGGACGATGAAACGGGCGGGGCGGAAATGCTGACCGCGCCAGTCGAACTGATCGTTCCGCCACAGGCCCTGCATCACGTGGAGGGAGATGGCCCCTTCACGGTGAGGATCACCTTCCACCGGGATAGCGCCAGCGCAGATTCTCCCGGCTGAGCTGATCCACGCTGGTCACGCCCATCAGTTTCATGTCGCGGACAATCTCCGCCTCCAGCAGTGTCAGCGCGCGTTCCACGCCTGCCTGCCCCGCGGCGGCCAGCGCATAGAGATAGAGCCGCCCGCCCGAAACCGCCGTGGCGCCCAGGCTCAGCGCTTTCAGAACATGGGTGCCGCGCCTGACGCCGCCATCCAGGATCACTTCCACCCTGTCGCCCACGGCATCGACGATTTCCGCCAATTGGTCGAAAGGGGCGCGGCTGCCATCCAGTTGCCGCCCGCCATGATTGGAAATCATGATCGCATCCACGCCGATTTCGGCCGCGCGCCGCGCATCGCCGACTGACATGATGCCTTTCAGGCAGAACTTTCCGCCCCAATCCTCGCGCAATTTGTCGGCCGCCTTCCAGTCCAGCGACTGGTCCAGCATGGTGTTGAAATATTCCGCCACGGAAAGGGCGAAATTGCTGCCTTCCTTCACATGGTCTTTCAGGTTGGCCAGTTCGAACTTTTCCCGGAACAGGAAATCCAGCCCCCAGCGCGGCTTCGCGGCGTAGGACAGGAAACTGCCGGGCGTGATTTTGGGCGGGGTGGTGAAGCCGGTGCGCTGGCACCGTTCGCGATTGCCGCCCACGATCGTATCGACCGTCAAAGTCACCGCATCGAAATTGGCCGCGCGCGCACGTTCCAGCAGGGCGGCGTTCAACCCCTTGTCCTTGTGATAGTAATATTGGAGCATTTTCGGGCCGGTGAAGCGTGCCCCGATCTCTTCGATGGCGACGCTGCCGAGGCTGGAAATGCCGAACCACAGGCCGAATTTCTCTGCCGCGGCGGCAACGGCGCGTTCGCCCTGCCAGTGGAACAGGCGTTGCAACGCCGTGGGGGAAAGCATCAGCGGCAGGGCCGTTTTCTTCCCCAGAACCGTTACCGATGTATCGATATTTTCGACCCCGGCCAGCACATTGGGCACCAGGTCGGCATCGTCGAAGGACGATGTATTTCTGCTCTTCGTCGATTCATCGTCGGCTGCGCCGTCAATATAATGGAAGACGGGATAGGGCAGTCTGCGCTTCGCCAGTTCGCGGAAATCCGCGATATTGTGGCATTTGGCGAGCGAGGTGACGCGATGCGGCGGGCGGTCCATGCCTGCAAGGCTTAAACGGCGAAGCCTGCCATGGCAAAGCGGTTCATCCAGGCTTCATGTTTACAAACGTAGTCGATATGACTACAGGCGTAAACGTCAGGGAGGACGACGTGGCCGATACAAGGGACACAGGTTCAACAAATACAGGTTCGGGGGCTGAACGGATCAGCGATGCCGAACATGCGGTGATGGAAGTGTTGTGGGAACGCAGCCCGCTTACCGCCGCAGAAGTTTGTGAAACCGTCTGCGATGCGCGCGGCTGGTCCATGCCCACGGTCAAGACCTTGCTTTCGCGGCTGGTCGGGAAGGGGGCAGTCGCCACCCAGCCGGATGGGCGGCGTTTCCTCTATACTCCGGTACTTGCCCGCGAAGCCTATGTCGGCGGGGAATCGAAACGGCTGGTGCAGCGCCTGTTCGGCGGCCGCGCCGCGCCGCTTTTCGCCCATCTTGCCGAGAGCGAGGCGCTGTCTGATGACGATATCGCCGAGATCGAGCGCCTGCTGAAGGAGCTCAAGCAATGATTGTCTGGCTTGTCGATACGCTGCTTTATACTGGCCTGCTGATCGCGCTGGTGCTGCTGCTGCGCCGCCCGGTGGCCCGTTATTTCGGTGCGCAGACTGCCTATATGCTCTGGGCCTTGCCATTCCTGCGATTGCTGCTGCCGCCAATCGTGCTGCCCGCCAGTTTCGCGCCGGAGCCGGAACCGATGGCGATGGCCGAACTGGCGGCGGAGGACATGCCGCTCGTCCTCCCGCCGTCCGAAGCGATCGACACGACGCCTTTCGCCAGCGGATGGAGCTGGACCGATCTGGCACAGGACGCGGCCTTGCCGCTCTGGCTGGGCGGGGCTGCCATCTTCCTGCTCTGGCGCATCGTAACCTATCTGCGGATGCGGCAGGACCTGCTCGAAGAAGCGCGGCCCGTGGGCGAGGTGAATGAAATCCGCCTGGTGGAAACACCGGCAGTCACCGCGCCGGTGGCCTTCGGCGTGCGGGACAAGGTAATCGCGATGCCGCAATTCTTCATGGCCCAGCCCGATATCGCCTCGCGCGATCTGGCGATTGCCCATGAGATTGCCCATCATCGCGGGCACGATCTGCTGGCCAATTTCGCGGCCCAGCTGCTGCTGGCATTGCACTGGTTCAATCCGCTGGCCTGGATGGGCTGGCGCGCGATGCGCCGCGATCAGGAGGCGGCCTGCGACGCCCGCGTGATCAGCGGCCGCGGCAATGAAGACCGCGCCCGATATGCGGAACTGATCGTGAATATAGCTGCGGGGCCTCGCCTTGCACTGGCTGCGCCGATGGCGTGCCCGGTGCTGGGGGAGAAGTCCATCATCCATCGTTTGAGGAGTTTGTCCATGACCGAGACGACACGGCGGCAACGCCTTCTCGGCCGCACATTGATCGGCGCCGGTGCGCTGGCCCTGCCGCTGACTGCTTCGATTTCCTACGCGGCGGCGGCCGATCCCGCCGCACCACCGGCTCCGCCCGCCCCGCCTGCGGCGCCCGTCGCGCCCGTTGCTCCGGCTGCTCCTTCGGTGCCGGATGGCGTGCCCGTGCCACCTGCGCCGCCGGCCCCTCCTGCACCGCCTGTCGCTGCAAATGGTCAGACCAATGTGTGGACCTGGGAAGAGCGCGGGGAAGACGGCAAGCTTCGCACCCGCCGTATCGAAGTCCGCGCAAATGGCGAAACCGGCAAGGCAGAGATTGAACGACGAGTACAGGCGGAGGAGGTGAAGCGGGAGCTCGTGCTCGCACGTGCCGAGGTTCAGCGTGAAAAGGCGCGGGCCCGGGCAGAAGCGGCCCGCGAAATGGCTGATGCCATGGCCGAGCGCGAACAGGAACTGGAAGAAATGCGCATCGAACTGGAACGGGAATTCGGCAAGGATGGCCGCATGACCCGCGCCATCGCCAGGCAGGCGGCCGATGCCGGGAAAATGGCGCGCGCCTTCCAGGTGAAGATGGATTGCGGGGATGACCAGAGCGGCGTCACGCGCAGTTTCACGTCCTCTGACGGCGTGACCACCACGACCCTGTGCCAGGCCCGGATCATGGAACATGCCGTTGCCGGTCTCCGGCAGGCACGCGCGGCAATCTCCGCCAATCCGGACATTCCGGCCGATGCGCGGGCAGATGCGCTACGCGAAATCGATGAAGGCATTGCCGAGATCCTGCGGGAATCCTGAGCAGAGCCTTTCGGGCGCAATCGGGCGGGGCCTTGCCGGGCTCCGCCTTTTGCTTGCCGCTGTTCGGCCAGCCTATTCAGTGGACGCGTCGACCTCTTCGCCTTCGGTCCGCTCCGCCTCCGCTTCTTTCTGCGCGGCGACCAGCCGGATTATCTCCTCGGTCGCCGGGCGGGCCGGGTAGGGGCAGCCCAGCGACTGGCCAAGACCCTTCAGATAGGCGCGTCGCATCAGCCCGGCGACAATCGCCTTGCTGAATTCATAAGCGTGCTTGTTGGCCCCGGTTACTTCCCGGATCACCCCGCGAAAGGGGATGAAGGATCCGACCACCTGCTTCGCCACTTTTTCTGCCGAAAGCTTGCGCTGATCGGGGGAGGCGGTGTCGAAATCCTCTCCCAATACCGCGTCCAGATCGCCGATTTCCTGCCGCACATGCGAACAGGTTTCGATGCCGGGATTGGCATAGGGATTGTCGCGCGCCCGCAGCAGGACGGGCGGAATGGGGTCTTTCCGCAGGTTCAGGTCTTCCAGCGGTGTCATGGCGACATCGGTCGCCGTCACGCTGTCATCGGTGACGTCTTGCTGGGCCAGTGCGGGAAAGGGCAGCAATGCCAGCGCCGGGCCCAGCAGGAAGCCCCGCCTAGCCAATGATCCGGTCACACTGCGTGTCATCACCTGTCTCCAGTCCAAGTCTCAAGGCCTGCATACGCTGGGCGCTTGAACCGTGGGTGAAGCTTTCGGCCACGACCGCGCGCCCGGCATTGCGCATCAGCGTGTCGTCGCCAATGGCATGGGCGGCCCCCATGCCCTCTTCGAGGTCCCCGGGTTCGATACGGTCCCGGTTCTTGCCCGCCCATACGCCGGCATAGCAATCGGCCTGCAATTCCATCGCCACCTGCAGCGAATTGGCCTGTTGCGGCTTCTGCTGCTGCAACTGGCGGATCTGGCGGGAAATGCCGGTCAATGTCTGGATGTGATGCCCATATTCATGCGCGATTACGTAATAACGCGCGAAATCGCCGGGCGCGCCCATTTGCCGGGCCATCTGATCATAGAAGCTGGTGTCGATATAGATGCCGTGATCGGCCGGGCAGTAGAACGGCCCCATCGCGCTTTGCGCCGCGCCGCAACCGGATCGGGTGCCGCCCTGGTAGAAGACCAGTTCCGGCTGTTCAAAGGGAATGCCCGCCGCGCGGAAGACCGGCTCCCACGTCTCGTCGAGAGAGGCGAGGGCGGAACATGCTTCATAGGAATATTGGTTGTCGTTGCAGATATCCGCCACGCTGCCCCCGCCATTGCCGTAAGGCTGGCCGGGCGATCCCTGCTGCATTTCCTCCATCGAACCGAGCATCTGCGCCGGGTCCACGCCGAAGACCAGCGCAGCCACGATCACCACCAGCAATCCGCCGCAGCCGATCTTGCCGCCACCACCGCCGGGAAAGCCACCGCCGCCGCCGCGGCGCACGCGGATATTGCCCGGATTGAACCTGTTGAGCCGCAAGTCGAACTCCTCCATCCCTTATGCGCTGGCGAAAAAGATACTGGACCGCATCTGCCCGATCGCCAATCTGGGTTTGGCAAGTCATCGAACAGGAGTCGACAATGTTCCTCAGCGGCAAGCGCGCACTCGTTACAGGTTCAACTTCGGGCATCGGCCTGGCCATTGCGCGGGCGCTGGCTGCACAAGGCGCGCATATCGTCCTCAACGGTTTTGGCGAGGAAGATGAAATTGCCCGGATTCGCGAGGAACTGGGCGGCGCCGATTATGTGAACGAGGACCTGACCAGAACCGAAGGCGTGGAAGCGCTGATGAAGGGTGCCGGCGATGTCGATATACTCGTGAACAATGCCGGAATGCAGCATGTCGAAAGGGTGGAGGATTTCCCCCCGGCCACCTGGGACAGGATCATTGCCCTCAATCTCTCGGCCAATTTTCACACGACGCGGCTGGCCGTGCCTTACATGAAGAAACAGGGGTGGGGGCGTATCATCGCCACGGCCAGTGCCCATTCGCTTGTCGCCAGCCCGTTCAAGGCGGCTTACGTATCGGCCAAGCATGGCGTGGCCGGTTTCACCAAGACAATCGCGCTGGAACTGGCAAGTCATGGCATCACCGCCAATTGCATCAGCCCCGGCTATGTCTGGACGCCGCTGGTGGAAAACCAGATCCCCGACACGATGAAGAGCCGCAATCTCACGCGCGAGCAAGTCGTGAATGATGTGCTGTTGAGCCAGCAGCCGACCAAGAAATTCGTCCAGCCGGAAGAAGTGGCCGCCATGGCGGTGTTTCTCTGCCGTGACGAAGCGCAGAACATAAATGGCGCGAATTACGCCATCGATGGCGGCTGGACCGCGCAATAGCGCGGCTTTGCCCGTTGGGTGGCAGGGCGGGGCGAAATTCCGCCAGATCCGCCTCAAATGCGTGCCCGCCCCGTTTTGGGGGGTTGCTCTATCTTCAAACGGGCCGTTAAGTTTCACAGTTAATCATCTGTGGTTTTGTAGATTGCTTCGGGGGGAGCAGCATTTGTGGCGTGTGAAATCGATGTACGTTTTTTTCAGCCGCCGGCTCCGCTGGATGGGTGTTTCACATCATTCTACCGGCTGAATCTGACGGTCGGGGAAGGTGAACAGGTCGAAGACTGGTTGCAGCCCGAATGGGCCAATCTGCGCTTCTTCCGCGATGCCCGGCCCGAAGCGACAGTACCGGGTGGCGGCAAATTGACCGATGTGGATTTTCCCGTCACCGGCCCGAGTTCGCTGCCAACCCATTTCCGGCTGGGCACGACACGATGCTGGGGCGCGGGCCTGTTTCCGCTGGGCTGGGCCAGGTTCATCGAAGGTGATGCATATACAATGGCCAACTGGCTGGTCGATGGCCGGGAATCACCGCCCTTCGCCCGCGTCGCCCCGCTGGCTGACATCATTTTCGACGGGCCCGAAGATGACGAAGCCGAATATATGCGGATGGTCGCCTATTTCATGGCGCTGAATAAGCCGCATCACGATGAAGACCGCATTCGCGCCATTCATGCCGCGCTGCTGAGCCCCGAGGTGCACAGCGTGGCCGATTTCGCGCGCCGGGTCGATATCACCCCGCGCACGCTGGACCGGCTATGCCGCCGTTATTTCGGTTTTCCGCCCAAATTGCTGCTTCGCCGCCAGCGCTTCATGCGCAGCCTGGCTGACTGGATGATCGGCGGCGGCTATTGGACCGATGCGCTGGACGCGCAATATTTCGACCAGTCGCAGTTCACGCGTGAGTTCAAGGCATTCATGACCATGTCGCCCAGCGAATATGCCGCGCTGGACCATCCCATTCTCGGCGCTTTCATGGCCCAGAGGGCACGGATATGGGGCTCTGCCGCGCAAACCCTGGACCGGCCGGACAGCGGGCGGATCAAAAAACCTTCTCCCGTTGCGTAAAGAAGCCTGATTTGACCGGACGGGCGCGGCCGGGAAGGAGCGATTCCAGGTCCAAAATGCCTGCCGTGATCCGTATATGCGGTGCCCCCCTAGCGATTGTTGCAATCCGCGTTTACATGGGCCGCCACGAATCGTTCCCCCTCTAGGCAAAGTGGCATCCATGGAAATTCAGACCGGCCTCACATTCGACGACGTCCTTCTGAGGCCGGCGGAAAGCGATATTCTGCCGTCGCAGGCCGTCACCAAGACTCAGCTGACGCGCGATATCGCTCTCAATATCCCGGTGATCTCTTCCGCGATGGACACGGTCACCGAAGTGCAGATGGCCATCGTGATGGCGCAATTGGGCGGCATCGGCGTCCTGCACCGCAATTTGACGGTGGAGGAACAATGCGACGCGGTGCGCATGGTCAAGCGCTTTGAAAGCGGCATGGTCGTTAACCCGATCACCATCACGCCCGATGCCCCGCTGGGCGATGCGCAGATGCTGATGGAACGCCACCGGATCAGCGGCATCCCCGTGGTCGCCACGAACGGCAAGCTGGTGGGCATATTGACCAATCGCGATGTCCGCTTCGCGGATAATCCGGCGCAGCCCGTCAAGGAATTGATGACCAGCGAGAATCTCGCCACGGTCAGCGAAGGCGTAAGCCAGGAAGAGGCGCGCCGCCTGCTGCACCAGCGCCGGATCGAAAAGCTGCTGGTCGTGGACGATGCGTATAAATGCGTTGGCCTGATCACGGTCAAGGACATCGAAAAGGCCGTGCTTAACCCCCATGCGACCAAGGACGCGGCCGGGAGGTTGCGCGTCGCCGCCGCGACGACGGTTGGCGACAAGGGCTTCGCCCGGACCGAGGCGCTGGTCGATGCCGAATGCGATGTGATCATCATCGATACCGCCCATGGCCATAACAGGCAGGTGGCCGAAGCCGTGAAGCAGGCCAAGCGCCTGTCCAATTCGGTGCAGGTCATCGCCGGCAATGTCGCCACGGCTGAAGCCGCGAAGGCGCTGGTGGATGCCGGTGCCGACGGGGTGAAGGTCGGCATCGGGCCGGGGTCGATCTGCACCACGCGCGTGGTCGCCGGGGTCGGCGTGCCGCAGCTGACCGCAGTCATGGAAGCCGCCGGTGCCGCCGGCGATGTGCCGGTAATCGCCGATGGCGGTCTGCGCACTTCGGGCGATGCGGCAAAAGCGCTGGCGGCCGGCGCGTCCACGGTGATGGTCGGCAGCCTGCTGGCCGGAACGGAAGAAGCGCCTGGCGAAACCTTCCTTTATCAGGGGCGTGCCTACAAGGCCTATCGCGGCATGGGCTCGGTCGGGGCCATGGCCCGGGGCAGCGCGGACCGTTATTTCCAGCAGGATATCAAGGACCAGATGAAGCTGGTTCCCGAAGGGATCGAAGGCCAGGTGCCGTATAAGGGCCCGGCACGCGATGTCGTCCACCAGCTGGTGGGCGGGATCAAGGCTGCCATGGGCTATACCGGCTCTGCCACGATCAAGGATCTGCAACAGCGCGCGCAATTCGTTCGCATCACCAATGCCGGATTGTCGGAAAGCCACGTGCATGATGTCTCGATCACGCGCGAGGCGCCGAACTACCCCACACGGTGACGCCTTCTGCCCGTATTCAGGCAGCGATAGAGCTGCTGGATGACATCGTTTCCGCGGCGCGCAATCAGGGCGCGCCCGCGGATCGATTGCTGGCGGACTGGTTCAAGGCCCGCCGATTTGCCGGGTCGAAGGACCGCCGGGCCATTCGCGAACTTGTCTATGGCGCGATCCGTGCCTGTGGCCCGGTGCCGGAAAGCGGCCGCGCGGCCATGTTGCGGCTGGCGGAAGTGGACCCGCAGATTGCGCCGCTCTTCGACGGTTCGAATTATGGCCCGCAACCGATTGCCGATGGTGAACAGCCTGCCGCTGGCGGTGTGGCCCCCGGCTGGCTGGCCGAAAGGCTGGCGGCATCGGATATTGCCGGGGAAGAGGCGCAAGCGCTGCTCGACCGGGCGCCGCTGGATATTCGCGTCAATACGCTGAAATCCGATCGGGCCGGGCTGAAACTTCCGGTGGCGGCAGCGCCGCTTCCGGCGCCGCAGGGCCTGCGCCTTCCCGCCGGTACGCAGGTGGAACAATGGCCGGAATATCGCGAAGGGCTGATCGAAGTGCAGGATGGCGGCAGCCAGCTTGTCTGCGCGGCACTGGGGGCAAAGGCCGGGGAGACGGTGATCGATCTTTGCGCCGGGGCCGGGGGCAAGACGCTCGCCCTTGCGGCCGCCATGGAAAACAAGGGCACACTGATCGCCGCCGATACCGACCGGACGCGCCTGTCGCGGCTGGGGCCGCGGGCCGAAAGGGCCGGGGCGCTGGTGCAGGGGACAGTGCTGCTCGATCCCGGAAAGGAAGAGGCCGCGCTGGCGCAATGGCAGGGCAAGGCGGATCTGGTGCTGATCGATGCGCCCTGTTCGGGCAGTGGCACCTGGCGCCGCAATCCGGAGGCACGCTGGCGGCTGGATGAAGCTGGCCTGGCGCGGTTGACGGCGTTGCAGGCGCGCTTGTTGCGGCTGGGGGCCGGGCTGGTCCGCCCCGGCGGACGATTGGCCTATGTCACCTGTTCCCTGCTGGACGAGGAGGGGGCTGACCAGATCGAATCCTTCCATGCGGAAAATCCCGGCTGGGCCGCATTGCCGCCTGCATGTCCGCTTGGCCGGCCGCGCGGCGCGGGCTGGCGGCTGACTCCCTCTCACGACGAAACGGACGGATTTTTCTTCGCGCTAACTGGTAAGGCATGATACGAAATGGTTTCATGGCTTACCGAGCCGCCATATTCCGTCCCGCGCTCAAGGAGTACGTGATGCGCTTTGCCCCCGCTGCCGCTGCCCTGTCCCTTCTCGTCGCCGTGAGCGCGAGCGTGGGATATGGCGCCGACCGGGATCCCGATCCGCGCGCAGTGACTCTGGCCCAGCAGGGGCGCAATGCGTTGAATGCGGGCGAAATCCAGTCCGCGATTGACAGTTTCGAGGCGGCTCTGGCCGTCGATCCGGCCTTTACCGATGCCTATGTCTACCTTGCCGATGCTGCCCGCCAGCAGGGGCTGCAGGGCAAGGCCATCCGCTATTACCGCGAAGCGCTGGACCGGGAGCCGAAGAATCTCGCCGCGATTTCGGGCGAGGGCGAAGCGCTGCTGGAAAAGGGTGCGGTGGAAAAGGCACGGCGCAATTTGTCGCAGCTTGAATCGCTGTGCGGCGCAACCTGCGCGGAAACGCAGGAACTGGCCGCCGCGCTGGAACAGGGCCGGGCTTCTTCCGTGCTCACGGCGGAGGCGGTGACGCCCGAAACGGTCGTCACCCAGAACTGATCCGGCTCAGCTCTTTCCGCGAAAACTGGCGACCACGGCTTCATAAACCGGCTTCTTGAAGGGTACGATCAGTTCCGGCAGCAATTCCGGATCGACCCATTTCCATTCGCAGAATTCCGGGTGCTCGTGCGCATCCAGGTCGATATCGCCATCTTCGCCGGTGAAGCGCACCAGATACCAGCTTTGCCGCTGGCCGACATAACGCCCGCCCCATAACTTGCCCTTCAGATCGTCGGGCAGATCGTAGAACAGCTCGTCCTCCATCCGGTGCAATATATGCAGATGTTCCGGTCTGGCGCCGGTTTCCTCTGCCAGTTCGCGCATCATGGCGACATCCAGATCCTCGCCCGGATCCACGCCGCCCTGGGGCATCTGCCACCAGTCGCCTTCGCGATTGTCGATCCGTTTGCCGACAAAGGCATCGCCTTGGCCATTAACGAGCATTACGCCCACGCAGGGGCGGTAAACTTGCGGGTCATGCTGTGTCATGGGGGTGAGCTAGGCGATGCGAAGGGGCATTTCCACGATGCATTCGTACCGGGACAGAAAAACTTGATTGCCGTCTGGCAGTCGGGAACCTAGTTCGCACGCTCTGATAGTAATATGACAGGCGCCTTGCAGGCCCGTTCAGGATTTGATGATGGCTACCCAAGCGGCCGAACATCCGGCCCAGACTTCCGCACCCGATGCAATGGTCGTCCGTTTTGCGGGCGATAGCGGCGATGGCATGCAGCTTACCGGCGGGCAGTTCACCCTGTCCACCGCGCTGGCCGGCAATGATCTCGCCACCTTCCCGGATTTCCCGGCGGAAATCCGCGCGCCGCAAGGCACGTTGTTCGGCGTTTCCGCCTTCCAGATCAATTTCGGCAGCAGGCAGATCAACACTGCCGGCGATGCGCCCGATGTGCTGGTGGCGATGAACCCGGCGGCGCTGAAGGTGAACCTTGCCGCGCTGAAGCCCGGCGGGCTGATCATTGCCGATACGGGTGAATTCACGAAGCGGAACCTCGAAAAGGCGAAATATGACAGCAATCCGATAGAGGATGGCTCGCTCGCCAAATGGGATGTGCTGGCTTTCGATATTTCCGCGCTGACGATCGAGGCGGTCAAGGATTTCGGCCTTGGCAACAAGGATGCGCTGCGCTGCAAGAACATGTGGACGCTGGGCCTGGCCCTGTGGATGTTCGACCGTGACCGGCAGCCGCTGATCGACTGGCTGAACCAGAAGTTCAAATCCAAACCCGATATCGCCGCGGCCAATGTCGCCGCGCTCAATGCCGGGCATGCCTATGGCGAAACGGCGGAACTGTCCGGCCCGCTCAAGCAGACATACATGCCCCCGGTCGAAAGCGAACCGGGCCTTTACCGCACGATCACCGGGGCGGAGAGCGTTTCGCTCGGCCTCGTCGCCGGTGCGCAGCTGGCCGAATTGCCGATGTTCTTCGGCGGCTATCCGATCACACCTGCCTCCGCGATCCTGCATCACCTGGCGCGGCTGAAGGAATTCGGCGTCACCACCTTCCAGGCGGAAGACGAGATTGCCGCGATCTGTTCGGCCATCGGCGCATCCTATGCCGGGCAGCTGGGCGTCACTTCTTCCTCCGGGCCGGGCATCGCGCTCAAGACCGAAGCGATCGGCCTTGGCATCATGGTCGAACTGCCGCTGGTGATCGTGAACAGCCAGCGCGGCGGCCCGTCCACCGGCCTGCCGACCAAGACGGAACAGAGCGATCTCTATCAGGCCGTCTATGGCCGCAATGGCGATGCGCCCATGCCGGTCATCGCCGCGCGCAGCCCGGCCGATGCCTTTGAAGTCGCGATCGAGGCCTGCCGCATCGCCACGCAATATATGACCCCGGTCATGCTGCTGACCGATGGCTATATCGCCAATGCGGCGGAGCCGTGGAAAGTCCCCGATCCCGACACGTTCGAGAAATTCCCCGCCAGCTTCCTGGAAGAGAAGAATGACGGCGAAAATCTGCTGCCCTACAAGCGGGACGAGAAGGGCGCCCGTCCGTGGATCAAGCCGGGCACGCCGGATCTGATGCACCGCATTGGCGGGATCGAGAAGAACGCCCTGACCGGCAATATCGACTATTCGCCGGAGAACCACCAGGCGATGACCGATGCCCGCAAGGACAAGATCGATAATATCGCGGTGCCCGATCAGGAAGTCGCCTGGGGCGAAGATACGGGTGAACTGGCCGTGGTTGGCTGGGGTTCCACCTATGGCCCGATCAAGCAGGCGGTCCGCCGCTGGCAGGAAAAGGGCAAGAAGGTCAGCCATATCCATGTCCGCCACATCTGGCCGCTGCCGAAAAATCTGGGCGAGCTGCTGAACGGTTTCGACAATGTGCTGGTGCCGGAAATGAACACGGGCCAGTTCAAGACCCTGCTGCGCGACCAGTTCCTGATCGACGCGGAAAGCCTGACCAAGACCAGCGGCCAGCCTTTCCAGATTGCCGAGCTGGAAGCCGAGATCGGCAAATATTTCGACGGCGTCGAGGACAATGAGGGCGGCGAGGTTCCGCCCAATGACCAGCAATTGCCGAGCACCGGAGCGGTGAACCAATGAACGACATGACCCCCATCACCACCACGCTGAAGGACTGGGAAACCGACCAGGAGGTCCGCTGGTGCCCCGGTTGCGGGGACTATGCGATCCTCAAGGCGGTGCAGCGCACGCTGCCGCAGCTTGGCGCGGATCCGAAGAATACCGTCTTCGTGTCCGGCATCGGCTGTTCCAGCCGCTTCCCCTATTACGTGGAAAGCTATGGCTTCCACACGATCCATGGCCGCGCACCGGCCTTTGCCACCGGCATCAAGCTGGCCAATCCGGATCTGGATGTCTGGCTGGTCACGGGTGACGGCGATGGCCTGTCCATCGGCGGTAACCATCTGATGCATGTGCTGCGGCGCAATGTGAACATGCAGATCATGCTGTTCAACAACGAGATTTACGGCCTGACCAAGGGGCAATATTCGCCCACCAGCCGTGAACATACGCGAAGCCCGTCCACCCCGCTCGGCTCGGTCGATCATCCGGCCAATCCTTGCGCCTTCGCGCTCGGTTCCGGCGCGCGGTTTGTCGGCCGCGGTTTCGACGTGTCCAAGAAGTTGCCGGACGTGCTCAAGGCCGCCCATGCCCATCAGGGCGCGGCGTTTATCGAGATCTTCCAGAACTGCATCGTCTACAACAAGGACGTGTTCAACGATTTCGCCGCGCCCAAGGGGGCGGAAGATCGCCAGCTCTGGCTGGCCGATGGCGAACCCATGCTGTTCGGCAGTGAAAAGACCGGCGGCGTGAAGGGTATCGCTCTCGACCAGGAAAACCTCTCGCTGAAAGTCGTCGAAGTAGTGGATGGCGATTGGCAGTCTGCCGGCGTGCTGGTGCACAATGCGAAGAACCGCGTACTGGCGCATATGCTGGTAGAGCTGCCCTTTGGCGAATTCCCCATGCCGATGGGCATCATCTATGATGATCCCGCGCCGACATATGAATCGGCCGTGATCGAGGAAAAACGCCGTGCCAGCGAAGGCAAGGATACCAGCATCGCCCGGCTTCTGGCCAAGGGCCAGACCTGGACGGTTGGCGGGACGGCGGCCGATCCGGTCTGACCGATGCCGGGGCGGGGCTGTCCTACACCGGCCCCGCCGTGGCAGATACACGGCATGAATTGCCCCGCTTCCCCTTCCTGTCCGCCGCCGATGCATGCGCGCTGCGGATCGGGTGATTTTGCCTTCAGGACAGTGTTCCAACCGTTCCAGCCGTTTTCCACCTGCGACGAAACGAGGCCGAAGAAGGGCTGATGGACAATTTCACGCATAGTCTTGCGGGCTGGGCGCTTGGCCAGACCGGCCTGAAAAGGAAGACCCGCAAGGGGCTGGCCGCGCTGGTGCTGGGCGCCAACATGCCCGATATCGACGTGTTTTTCAGCTGGGTGCCGTGGGAACCACTGGCCATGCATCGCGGCTTCACCCACGGGCTGGTCGGCGGCGTATTGCTGATGCCGCCAATTCTCGCCTGGCTGCTCTGGCTGCTGGACCGCTGGCAATTGCGCCGCGGCGCCAGCTTCAAGAGCGGGCTGGAAATGCGCTTCGGCTGGCTCGTCGCATTGTCCTATGCCGGTGCGATTACCCATCCGTTGCTGGACTGGCAGAACAGCTATGCGGTGCAATTGCTCTCGCCCTACAGCGATCTCTGGTTCCACAATGATAGCCTGTTCATCATCGACGTGTGGATCTGGTGCGGGCTGGCCTTTGCGATCTGGCTTTCGCGCCGCCGGGAACGGCGCGGCGATGCGCAATGGGGCGTGCCGCCTGCCATCGCCTTGCTCACAGTGGTCGCCTATATCTCCGCCAATGCGGCGATCACCGGCGCGGCCAAGGCTGCGCCGACCTATGCTGCGCCCTATGTCACGCCGGACCGGATTTTCGTGACGCCGGAGCCTGTGCTGTTCTGGCGGCGGAACCTGACCTGGAAAAAGGATGGGCACGTCGCCTGGGGCGAATTCGACCCGCTGCGAAAATCCGGCGGGCTGCTGTCCTATACCCCGGCAATGCCGGACAATCTTTCCGATCCGCTGGTCCGGCAGGCCATGACCGCCAATGACGATGTGGAGGATTTCCTCCAATGGTCGACCATGACAGTCGCAGAAGTGGAGCGGGGCGATTGCACGGCCATTGTTCGCTTTGGCGATGCGCGTTTTGCCGGGCGGGCCGCTGGCCAGTTTACCAGGACGGTCACTCTTCCACTGTCGGGAACCGGATGCCCCTCTCCCGCGTCTGACTGACGATGTCCCTGCCGCAAATAGTATGGCTGCGCCGCGATCTGCGGCTGGCCGATCAGCCCGCTTTCCACGCCGCCGCACAGGCCGGGCCGGTTATTCCGGTCTATGTCCTCGATGACGATCGGCCGGGCGATCATGCAATGGGCGGCGCTTCCCGCTGGTGGCTGCATCATTCGCTCGATGCGCTTTCTCGCGGGCTGGGGCGCCATCATTCGCGCCTGATCCTGCGGCGCGGCGATTGTGTGGAACAATTGTGCCGGATCGCCGCGGAAACCGGGGCGGGGGCGATCCATGCCATCCGCCATTACGAACCCTGGTGGCAGGAAGCGGAGAGGGAACTGGCGGGCAAAGTGGATCTAAGTCTGCAGGATGGAAATTACCTGATGCCGCCCGGTGCCGTGCGTACCGGATCGGGCGAGGCGTACAAGATTTTCACGCCGTTCTACAAAGCGTTGCTGCAACACATGCCGCCCCGCGATCCCTTGCCGGAAGTGAGCCTTTCCAACCCCGAAAGCTGGCCCGAAAGCGATGATCTGGCGGATTGGGGGCTGCTGCCGGCCGCGCCCGACTGGGCAGGCGGAATGCGCAAGGCATGGGATGTCGGGGAAGACGCCGCGCATGAACGGCTGGAATTCTTCCTCGATCATGTCGCCGATTATGAGGACGACCGGAACCTGCCTTCTCTGGACGGTTCATCGCGCCTGTCCCCCTATCTCCATTTCGGGGAGCTTTCGCCGGCGCAGGTCTGGCATGAATTTGACGGGCGCCGGGGGAAGGGGGTGGAAAGCTATCGCCGGGAGATCGTGTGGCGGGATTTTGCGCAGAACATCATCTGCCAGTTCCCGGATTATCCGCTGCGCAATTATCGCGAACAGTTCGACAATTTTCCCTGGCGCGACCCCGATAGCGATGACGATGCGGCCGGCGATCTGCGCGCATGGCAAACGGGCCGCACCGGCTATCCGATCGTGGATGCGGGGATGAGGCAGCTCTGGGCCACGGGCTGGATGCACAACCGGGTGCGCATGATTGCGGCCAGTTTCCTCATCAAGCATTTGCTGATCGACTGGCGGCATGGCGAAAGATGGTTCTGGGATACGCTGGTGGATGCCGATTTCGGGAATAATGGCACGAACTGGCAATGGGTCAGCGGCACGGGCGTGGACAGCCAGATGTTCGTGCGAATCATGGCCCCGCTTTCGCAGTCGGAGAAATTCGACGCGGCAGCCTATATTCGCGAATGGGTGCCGGAACTGGCCGATCTTCCTGACGAGGAAATCCACGATCCCGAGGGTTTGCTGCGGCCGGCGGATTATGCGGAAAAGCTGATAGGGCACCGTGAAGCGCGCGATCGGGCGCTGTCCATTCATGGGGACTGGAAGTCCTGACCGGCTTGCGGCGTCGTGACGTCACGCTAATAAGAAAGGCATGAGTACACGGAGCGCACATAGGGGGCAGGTGCTGCTCGAAGGGGGGCGCAGGTTCGGATCGATACCGGGCCTGCTCGCACGTGCCTTCGCGCCCGGGTTTCACAAGATACTCGACCGGATAGATTGCGGGCTGGAAACTGGCCGCATCTGCGCTCAATTGCCCGATGGGGCCACGCGCGAACTGGGCGGCCGTGCCCCGGGCTTCGAAGCTGAGGTGACGATCATCGACTGGCGTGCTCTTCTGCGGCTCGCGACCGGCGGATCTGTCGGCTGGTATCAGGCGTGGGAGGCGGGCGAATGGACCAGTCCGGATCCGGTTCCGCTCTTCGCCCTGTTCATGACCAATGGCGAAGCGTTGGGCAATATCGGCCGGGCAAAGGGGCCGTGGCGCTTCGTTTCACGCCTGCTGCACGGCCTCAACCGCAATACGCGGACGCAGGCGGAAAAGAACATTCAGGCGCATTACGATCTCGGCAATGATTTCTACGGCGCCTGGCTCGACCCCACGATGAGCTATTCCAGCGCCTATAATTTCTGGGCCGGTGGCCTGGAACAAGGGCAGCGCAACAAGTGGCAGCGCCTGGCGGACCGGCTCGGCAAGCCGGAAACGCTGCTGGAAATCGGCTGTGGCTGGGGCGCTCTGGCTAATCATTTCGCCGAGGCAGGATCGCAAGTGACGGCGATAAGCCTGTCCGATGAACAGCTGGCATGGGCGCGGGATCGCCATCCGGGCGTCGATTTCCGCAAGCAGGATTATCGCGATGTCGATGGCCAGTTCGATGGCATTGTCAGCGTTGAAATGGTGGAGGCGTTGGGCCGGGAATACTGGCCGACCTTTTTCGATTGCCTCTCGCGTAATCTGAAGCCGGGCGGACGGGCGGCAATCCAGTTCATCGCCATTCGGGAAGCATTCTTTGATGCCTATGCCGCCAATGCCGATTTCATCCAGGCCTATGTCTTCCCCGGCGGCATGTTGATCAATACCAGCGAGTTCCGCCGCCTGGCCGAGGAACGGGGGCTGGCCTGGCAGGATCAGGAAGATTTCGGGCTGGATTACGCCGAAACGCTGAAATGCTGGCGCGAAAATTTCAACGAAGCCGTGAGGCAGAAGCGCCTGCCCGAAGGGTTCGATGCGAATTTCTGCGATCTCTGGCGTTTCTACCTGATGTATTGCGAAGGCGGATTTCGCGGCAATGGCATCACGGTCAGCCAGGTGACGCTGGTAAAGAGCTGAATCGTCAGACCGCGACCCGGCCGGCGCGGGCCTGTTCGATAATGTGGTCGTGCACGACCGGGCTCAGCAGGCGGGCAAAAGCGCAACCACAGGCATTGTTTTCCCACCACACGACTTCGGCCTGCAGCGATTCCAGCCCCGGCAAGGTCAGCCAGCATACCGAACCGGGATGCAGCCGCGTGATGGAGGTTGCCGAAAAGCCCGAAAGGGACAGATCGTTCACCACCGTCTGGAAAGGCCGACCGCCAGAGACGCGCAATCGCGCAGGAATGGCAACCCTTGTGCGGGGCGCGCTGCGATCTTCCTGCGCGGCAATGCCATAGCTACCAAGTGCGTTTTGCAGGCTCATAGGGCGTTCCAGTCAGGTGGGTTCCGGACCAAGCATGGCTCCCGCAGGGTCATGCTTGGCGGAAAAAACACTGGAACTGGTTATCGATGGCTTTCCGCCAATGGTTAAGCCGGATTTTCCACTCTTTCGCGGATCAGCCCATGCCAGTCCCGCTGGAGCATTTCGATGATGTGGTCTGCCACCGTTTCCGGCGCCTTCACCGTCTGCGGATCTTCGCCAGGATAGGCGCGGGCGCGCATTTCCGTGCGCGTCGCCCCTGGATCGAGGATTGCCACCCGCGTTTCTGAAATCCGCTCAACCTCCTGCGCGTAACAGGAAAGCAGCGTATCGAACGCGGCCTTGGTGGCGCCATAGGCACCCCAATAGGCGCGCGGCGTGGCACCGACCGAGCTGGTCAGGCCGATCACGCGGCCGGCCTTGCTGCGTTTCAGCAGCGGGTCGAAGGCGGCCAGAAGAGCCTGCGTGGCAAGCACATTCAGCGTCAGCGCCTGGTTGAACGGCTTCGCCTCGATCTGGGTGACCGGGGTAAGCGAGGGCAGCATGGCCGCGCCGATCACAAGGATGTCCAGCCGGTCCCAACGTTCGGCAATCGCGGCGGAAAGGCGGGCGATGGAATCGCTCTCCGTCAGATCCATCGGGGCGATGGTGGCCGTGCCGCCCGCTTCGTGGATTGCATCTTCCACCGCCTCCAGATCGCGGACCTTGCGGGCCGTGATCACGACATGCGCGCCTGCGGCGGCAAGCGCCTTGGCCGTTGCGGCACCAATGCCGCGACTGGCGCCGGTTACGAGCGCAATGCGCCCTTCGAGAGGTTTGCTTTCTGCCATCAGGACACCGGATCGGGATCGACGGGAAGGTTCAGCTGCGCCTCGGCCGCGTGCCTTTGCTCCAGGTCGGTGAGCGGGGTGGGGTAATCCCCCGTGAAGCAGGCATCGCAATATTGCGGACAAGACTTGGTCCGGCCCGGCAGGCCGACCGCGCGGTAAAGACCATCGATCGAAACGAAGGCCAGACTGTCCGCCTTGATGAAGGCGCACATCGCCTCGACATCCATGCGACCGGCAAGGAGTTTCGACCGTTCCGGCGTATCCACACCGTAATAGCAGCCATGGCCGGTGGGCGGGCTGGCGACGCGGAAATGCACTTCCTTTGCACCCGCATCCCGCATCATTTCGACTATTTTCATGCTCGTGGTGCCGCGCACGATCGAATCGTCGATCAGGACGATTCTCTTGCCCGCCACCAGCAGTCGGTTGGCATTATGCTTGCGCTTCACGCCTGCATGCCGCGCCCCGTCCGAAGGCTGGATGAAAGTACGCCCGACATAGTGCGACCGGATTATGCCGAGTTCGAACGGAATGCCCGATTGCTGGGAATAACCGATTGCCGCCGGCACGCCGCTGTCCGGCACGGGCACCACATAATCAGCTTCGATCGGCGCCTCACGGGCCAGTTCGACCCCGATATGCTTGCGCGATTCATACACGGATCGCTCGTTAAAGATCGAATCCGGACGGCTGAAATAGACATGTTCGAAAATGCAGGGACGCGCCGGACTGTCGCCGAAGGGCCG
This sequence comes from Croceibacterium atlanticum, assembly GCF_001008165.2. Lineage (NCBI taxonomy): Bacteria > Pseudomonadati > Pseudomonadota > Alphaproteobacteria > Sphingomonadales > Erythrobacteraceae > Croceibacterium > Croceibacterium atlanticum. The sequence continues at coordinate 277,461 of NZ_CP011452.2, forward strand.
ATGGCTGCGCATGCTGCCGTCGAAATCGACCTCTATCATTTCGCCCGGTTCGACCTGGCGGATGAATTCGGCGCCGACCACGTCCAGAGCCACCGTTTCGCTGGCAAATACGGTCGCATCGCCAAGCCGGCCCATCACCAGCGGGCGAATGCCCAGCGGATCGCGGCAGGCAGCCATGCCGCGCGGCGTGGTGACAATCAGCGCATAGGCGCCTTCCACCAGGCGCAGCGCATCCACCAGCTTGTCCAGCATGGTGGGATAGCGGCTGGTGGCCACAAGATGGATTATCACCTCCGTATCGGAGGTAGACTGGAAGATCGCGCCCTTGCTGACCAGTTCCTGGCGCAATTTGGATGCGTTTGAGATGTTGCCATTGTGCGCGACGGCGAAACCGCCCGAGGCGAGATCGGCATAGAGCGGCTGCACATTGCGCATGCCGGTCCCGCCGGTCGTGGAATATCGGACATGACCGACAGCCATGTGGCCGGGCAATTCGCCGATTGCCTCGCCGGTGGAGAAATTCTCCGCCACGTGGCCAAGGCCGCGGCGGGTATAGAATTCCGTGCCGTCAAAGCTGGTGATGCCGGCCGCTTCCTGCCCGCGATGTTGCAGGGCATGAAGGCCAAGGGCACAGGCGGCGGCAGCTTCGCTGGCGCCGATGACGCCGAACACGCCGCACTCTTCGCGCAGCTTGTCGCCATCGTCATCTAGGAAAGGATGGGTAAAATTCATATGTCTCGTGGGGTCGCCGGGCGCGCCGCCCCAATGGCCGTTGCGAGCATAAATTACAAGGACGTTGCAGCCCTTACCTCAAAAAGCTGCCACTGCCCGGGGCGCGGGAACACTGTCTGAAGGTGCGCCGCCGGAATGACGGTTCACTGATCCCCCTTGTTCAATCGAGTCGTCCGTTTGCCGGATCGGCGCGCTCATTTACGTTCCCGACCCCGCGGGCACTATCCTCGCCAGCAGGGCGAGCGACAGGAGGGGGTAGGGCGAAGCACAGCCTCAGGTGCCTCCAATTCGGATCTTTCAGATAACTCGGCCGGAGCTGGGTGGGGGTATTGAAGTAAACGCCGATCAAGAGATGATCGCCGGCTCTTCTATCAAGTGGGGAACGACGAATGGTATAACCGGGTGCTTAATACAGCAGGAGATTTTCAAGTCGTCCGCCGTGTCGGAAATCGGCGGCGGCTGTGGAAAATGCCTCTCCCCATCGCAAATAGGGGACGGATTTAAAAGGATATCCTTGATTTTTAATCCTCGCTGGCGTGTGTTGCCGACCTTGCAGGCTAGTGGTTCTGCGCAGGGTGTGGTGCAATGATTTTCATAAGCTTATAGCTTACCGACAAGGCGGGAAGCGTAATGAATTTCCAGTTAAACCATCTGCCGTTAAGTGCACGGCCCGAACGACCGCTTGCTCCGTCGCTGGAGCAGGTGCGCCTGCGGCTTGTACTTGGCCTGATGTTTCTCGACATCATTACGATAGTTGTCGGTTACGGCTTTACAGGTCTGTTGTATTACGGCGATCCGCTGTCCGAATATGCGGCCCGCAGTGCGATGCTCATGGGGCCGGTATTCCTTGTCGTTGGTGTGCAGAGCGGGCTTTATCGTCCGCAGATCAACACATCCTTTCCAAGGGCGGCGCGCAAATGCATCTCCACGATTGCAATTGCCTTTGTCGGCCTGCTCTTCATCATGTTCTACGCGAAGGCTTCGGACAATTTCTCCCGCGTTGTTTTCACCTTTGGCAGTGCCTTTAGCCTGCTCCTGATGCTGCTTTCGCGCTCTGTGGTGATCTCGCTGGTGAAACGCTTTGTGGGTCCGTCACTTACCAACACCATGGTTATTCATGATGATGGTCCCTCCATCGATATGAAGCACGCCTTCTGCATTGATGCCGCGCAACACGGGCTCTCGCCTGATGCAACCGACCCGCTGAATCTCGACCGTGTCGGGCGATATCTTCAGAATATGGACCGCGTCATAATCTGCTGTCGCCCTGAGGAGCGGAACAGGTGGGCTGCGCTTTTGCGATCAGCCGGCGTGCAGGGCGAATTCGTATCGGAATCGCTTCGAAAGCTCGGCGCCTTCGAGATGAAGCGCGAGCGAGGATTTTCTACGATTGTCGTGTCAACCAGACCTTTGGGTATTCGGGCGCGTGCGACCAAGCGGATGCTGGATGTCTGCCTGAGCAGCATTGCGCTGCTGCTGCTCTCCCCGTTGATCATTATAGTAGCGGCGCTGATCAAGCTTGAGGACGGCGGGGCGATCCTGTTCCGGCAACAGCGCATGGGGCGGGGTAATCGCTTTTTCTGGATATATAAATTCAGGTCAATGCGCGAGGCGCATAGTGACGCTCATGGGTTGCGTTCGGCTTCGCGCGACGATGATCGGACAACGCGCATTGGAAAAATCATACGCCGGACAAGTATCGATGAATTGCCGCAGCTGTTCAATGTATGGCGGGGTGACATGAGTTTGGTCGGCCCGCGTCCACATGCGTTGGGTTCACAAGCCGGGGAAAAGCTGTTCTGGGAGATCGACGGACGTTACTGGAACCGCCATGTGCTGAAACCGGGGCTTACCGGTCTGGCGCAAGTGCGCGGTTTTCGCGGCGCGACGGATCAGGAAAGGGACCTTACGGACAGGCTGCAGGCCGACTTGGAATATATCTCGAACTGGAGTTTGTGGCTGGATTTGAAGATAATTGTGAAAACCTTCGGCGTTCTTGTTCATGACAACGCCTTCTGACTATTTGGTATAAGTAGGCGCATCCCGGAGTTTCATTAGTCGTGTTGTTCAATCCAGTGCCGATATCGGGCACCTGCAGTGGATCTGCCAAAATCGAAAGCCGAAAAGCGTGAGGCGGGTTCGCAGGTCAAGGCATGGCCGGGCGATCGGCGGCGACCGTTGGTCGGGCCGGATAGACAAGCCAGTGCTCCTGGGCTTAGCAGCAGTTGTGCTCGCTGGAATGCTCATCTTTGGAGGGGCGCCAAACCGGATAGGTCTTCGCTTCGATTCAATCGTTCTAGCAGGCGCAATTCTGCTGGCGGCGGCAGTCTGGCATGGGGCGTTGGCTGCCTTTCAGAAGCTTCCGTTTTGGTTCCGTCTATTTGCGGTCCTCGTGATGGTTCTTCCGCTCGTGCAGCTGATCCCATTGCCACCTTCAGTCTGGCGGAGTTTTCCTGGCCGTGAAACGGCTACGGCGATTCTCGATCTTGTCGGGGCGGGTCAGCGATATCGACCGTTGAGTCTGGACCCAATGGCTACCCTCGCGGCCTGGTTGTCCCTGGTGCCTGCATTCGCACTTTTCCTTGCTTCGATTACTCTAGGAGACCGTGAGAGGCGTTATCTCGGGGTCATCGTTGTGAGCGTCGCCCTGCTCGCGATCGTTATCGGTGTTTTCCAGTTCGGATCACGAGGGGCGTTGTTCAATTTTTACGATTCTTCTCATCGGCAGTATCTTCTCGGCTTTTTTGCCAACCGTAATCACCAGGCCCTGTTTCTTTGTATGTCAGCGATCTGGTTTTCCTATTTGCTTGAAACTGACCGGCGTCTTGCCTCGCGGGCTCCATTGATCGTTACGCTGCTGCTCATACTCGTTGGCGGGGCAATTCTCGCCACGTTTTCTCGAACGGGCGTGGCGCTCTTCATGGTTGTGACCGCAGTGCTGGTTTATCGCATTCTGGCAAGGCAGCGGAAGCGGAAAGTGTTGGGTTTAGGTTTGCTGGTCGGTGCTACGCTGATCGCCCTGACTTTTATGTCATCCAACAATATCGTGGCCAATTTTTTTGAAAGGTACGATACGGTGGAAACCGACGCGCGTTGGAATTTTTGGGTTGTAAGCTGGCAAATAATTAAAGATAATTTTCCCATTGGTTCGGGCTTAGGAACGTTCGTGCCAATTTATGCCGCATATGAGCCACTTGTTTTTGTTGACCCTAGATACGTTAATCATGTGCATAATGATTATCTCGAGCTTCTTCTGGAAGCGGGGGTCGCGGCAGGGGTGTTGCTGCTGTTCGCTCTTGTCCTGTTTGTGTTGGCGGTTTCTCGCTTGCGGCCTTGGTCGGGTGAGCGGCCGGCAGGCTTGCTGCTCCTTGTCCCTCTTCTCGTCGCAACGCACTCGATCGTTGATTATCCCATGAGGACGGTAGCCATTTTTTGCGTTCTCGCTCTAGTCTTGGCTGAGGTCATGGCGCATTGGTGCACCGTGAAAGATACGCAATCAGGCTTGGGATGAATGCTAGCCTTGCCGTGCGTTGGCAGGTTGCTAGAGCGCGGCATCAGTCAAAAGAAAATCAGTCAGTGAGAAGGAGGCTGGGTTTTGCGTCTTAGGTGGCTTGCTTTCGTACTTGCAGTTGGCCTTTCGGCTGGTTGCAAGACGACCAATATGCCGACCGGAGGCGCGGCCTATGATGTGATTCCTGCCCCTTCGGCAGTTTCTCGCCCCGCGGAGTATCGCATCGGGCCTCTGGACTTGCTGAAGATTAGCGTATTCCAGGAGCCTGACTTGTCGCTGGAGGAAGTGCCTGTAGACGCCAGCGGCAATATTCTGTTTCCGTTGATCGGCCGTATTGGCGTAACCGGAAAAACGAGCACGGAACTTGCCGAAGATATCGGTCGCCGGCTGGGGGAAAAGTACCTGGTTGATCCGCAGGTGACGGTTATCGTTTCGCGTTCCGCATCGCAAAAGGTTACCGTTGAAGGCGCGGTCACACAGCCCGGCGTTTTTGAGATTGAGGGCCCCACGACGTTGCTGCAGGCAATGGCACTGGCAAAAGGGCCAACACAAACCGCAAAGCTGAATGAAGTAATCGTGTTTCGTCGTCAGGAAGATGGCGTATATGCTGCGCGGTTTGACTTGTCGGATATTCGGAAGGGGTTGCAGCCCAATCCTGAAATACTGGGCAATGATATTGTTGTTGTAGGAAATTCCTTTGCGAAATCGCTCTTCAGGGACTTCCTGCAGGTGTCGCCACTTCTTGCGACGGTTTTTGTGCGGCTGGACTGATGTTAAGGCTTGGACAGATTGGGTAATTTTATGAGTTCGGCTGGGCAGAATTTCATTGGTGCAGACAGTCCACGTATGATCGAACGTGGCGATGACGACCGCTCCCTTCTTGGTGACATTGATTTCGGGGCCGTGTGGGCGGCCATTTATCGCTCACGTTATTGGATCGGCGGAATCGTAATTGGTGCTCTTGTCCTTGGTGTGCTCGTTACGCTGCTGACTACCCCGGTTTATCGGGCGAAAGCGACCGTTCAGATCGATCAGGAAGCCGCCAAGATTCTGGGCACTGAAGATACCAATATGACAGCGGCCATTCAGGACTCTGACCGCTTTCTTCAAACCCAACTGGATGTCATTCGCAGTCGATCACTGACCATTACAATTGCTGAAGACCTTGGGTTTTTCGACGATCCGGATTTTCTGGTTGCGATGGGATACGATCCCGAGGTGGAGGCTTACGGTGCGCTAACCGCAGAGCAGGCGAAACGAGAGCAGGTTATCCAGACTCTCTCCGAGAATCTTGGAGTGGCTCTGCCTGTTGACTCGCGGGTCGCGTCTATCACGTTTGACAGTCCCGATCCCGAGTTGGCTGCGCAAATTGCGAATAGCTATGCGGAGAACTACATACGATCGAACTTGCAGCGGAAGTTCGATACTTCCGCCTACGCACGCGAATTTCTCAAAGGGCAATTGGATGAAGCGGCTGCGAGGCTTGCCGAGTCTGAACGTCAGGCGCTTGAATATGCGCGCAACACGCGTGTGATTGATGCAAGCAATGCAGCGCAAAGTGAAACGGGCCGTTCTGGTCCCAGCTCGCTCGTTACCGCGACTTTGGTACAGCTCAATGAGGCCTATGCGGTAGCTTTGGCGCGAAGGATTGAGGCTGAGCAGAAATGGAATGAAACACGTAGCCAGCCCGTGATGGCCTTGCCGGAAGTCCTCAACAACCTTGCAATCCAACGTCTTCTAGAGGAGCGGGCGAAGCTTCAGGCGTCCTATGAAGAACAGCTTCAGCGTCGCCGGCAAGATCATCCTGTCGTCAAGCAGGCGAAGGCAAGCATCGACGAAATAGACCGGCAAATAAGCAATATCGCTGTTGGTATACGTCAGACCGTTAACAGTAATTATAGAGCTGCAGTCAAGCAGGAGCAGGCCCTAGAGGCACAGATAGCCCAGTTAAAGACCGATACTCTAGACGAGCAGGGGAAGTCTGTTCAATTGGGTATATTGCAGAGACAGACTAACAATAATCGGGAACTATACGACCTTCTGTTGCAGCGCTTCAATGAACTCAATGCCGAAGCTGGCGTGCAGGCAAACAACGTCGCAATCGTGGATCGGGCGGATATTCCGGACAAGCCGGTCGTGCCGAACATTCCATTGAATCTCGCTCTATCGCTGGTGGGTGGAATCGCTTTTGCTGGTGCATTCGTTTTTGGCCGCGAGCAATTCTTCGATACGGTCCGAACGGCTGACGATCTCACTCGCAAGGTCGGGGTCGCGGTGCTTGGGGTTGTTCCGTTTGTGAAGGGTGGAGTGGACGTCGCCGAAGAAGCTAAAGACAACAAGACGACGATATCTGAAGCATTTTCATCTATTCGTTCGTCCCTGATGCTTTCTTCCTCGAACGGTTTGCCTAACAGTCTTATGTTCACAAGTGCGCAGCAGGGTGAAGGCAAGTCGTCAGCTTGTTTCGCCACTGCGCTTGCCCTTGGCCGGGTTGGAAAGACTGTCCTGTTAATGGATCTCGATCTGCGGAGGCCTCGTCAGCATCATCTATTTAATCTCGATAATGCTTGCGGGATGTCTAATTTGCTGACGCATAACGCAACGGCGGACGAGGTTATTCAGAAAACTGAGTTTGAGGGGATAAGTGTTATTCCGAGCGGGGGTATCGCCCCCAATCCGACGGAGTTGTTGGCCGGGCAAACATTCAGGGAGATTGTGCGGAAGTTTGAGGGGCTTTACGACGTGGTATTGATTGACAGTCCGCCATTGCTCGCTCTGGCGGACGCAGTTGAGATCGGTTCGGCAACTGACGGTTCGATCTTCGTTATCGAGTCTGCCCGGACGTCTTCCTCTGCATTGCGATCAGCCATGGAAAGGTTACGTCACGGCGGTGGCAGCATTCTAGGCGCGGTTCTTACGAAATTTGATCCCAAAGAAGCGGGCTATAGTTATTACTATGCCTATGATTACCAGTATAAAGCTGGGGATAATTAATTAAAAATCGTGGGCTAATATTTGGGTTGCTTTAGCGTACCGTAAATCAGGAATTTGTTCCGTTTCAAGCCGGCAGGCCGGCTTGGGCAAGAACGCTGAAAGGAGCCCCAGTGCACTGCTTTGACGTGGCCCCCATTATACTTCCCTACGTTCGATTAAAATCCGGCCCTGTTGAAAGGCGGACAAGATGAAGCATAACGACTTTCTAGAGGAGTAGATCATCGGTGTGCTCTAGGAAGAGGAGGCAGCGCGAAGGCCGCGGATCTGGATCGGCAGCACGGGTTTCCGAAAACGACGAGCTCCAACTGGGAGTTTAAGCACTGCGGAATTGAGGTGTCGGGGGCTCGGCCGATGAAGGGGCTAAGCTGATCGCTGTTGGCGGATGTGGGTGTGGGCCAGGCTTTGTGTCGAATAGTGGACGTTCTCCGCCAAGCGGCAAGCTGTGGCTCATTTCCGGGCCTGCCGTGGGATGAGTGAGCCGTGTCGTGGATGCCGATAGCAAAAGCGTACGCTACTGCTCAACGCGCGCCGACGATGCTGAACTGAGAGAGAAGTGGCGCGAGCTGGCGAAGCGACACTGGAGTTTGGATTTCGTGCACGACCAGATGGCGTCCGGATCGGCGGTCCAGGGTGCTCAACGTGGTTGATAACGAGACCAAGAAGTACCTGGCAACGGTACCGGACACGATGATCTCCGACGTGCGCCGGGTGTGCGCGAACCAACCGAGCTGATCGCGACGCGATGCAAGCCTTGGTTGATCGTCAGCGACAACGGCACGGAGTTGCTCTCCCTCGCGAGACCACTGTCTGGGTTGAAGACTTCAACGGCGAGCGGTCGCACTTGGCCCTTGGATACGTAACCTCAGCGGCATCCTCTGCCTAACTGTAAAAGCATAGTCTGTTCCGCTCCCCTCTGCGGGCTCCGCTGCGCAGCCCATTGCTTCAACGGCGCTCATGCGCAAAACCACCACACGGCTCTAATCCCAGCCGGGGGAGGCTGTGGTTCACGTCGGTTGCAGAAGAAAGGCGAAAACATCATGCTGGATACAAGTCCAAACTCCACAGGAAATCGCTTTAGAGCCAAAAGATTACGAGACTTTTTAGAAATCGCCTACAAGGTTGCTGACGAAAAAGGCAGGTGCCGTGTGATCGATGTCGGAGGAACGACAGGATACTGGCAAACATGGGATTCATACGTCGATTGGCAGAAGTTAGACGTTGTTTGTGTCAACCTAAATCCAAGCCATGCGCACGCAACGTTTGACAAGGTTACGGTGAGGCGCGGGGATGCGACCCATCTTGATGATGTCGAAACCGATAGCTTTGACCTTGCCTATTCCAATTCTGTGATCGAGCATGTGGGGCGCGAGCGTTTCAGCGCATTTGCGAACGAGGTTAGACGTGTCGCCACAGGTTTCTTCGTGCAAACTCCCAATTTCTGGTTTCCATACGAGCCGCATGCGCGCACACCACTCCTTCATTGGATGCCTGATGCGATTTCGGCCCGCCTGCTATTACGCCATAGGCTTGGCCACTGGGAAAGGGTAAACACCCTCGAAGAGGCGATCACAAAACTCCGCAGTGCAGAACTCCTGACTCGTAGAGAATTCGCTCACCTCTTTCCTGACGCGACTATTCATGCTGAGCGATTTTTTGGTCTAACAAAATCGCTTATTGCTGTGAAGCGACCTTGGGCCCTCTGAGTTCAGACGTTATCCAAGTTATCCTTCAGTTTCGGCCCGGTTTACAAGGACGCTCTGTTGTCTGGTTATGTCCTGTGAGTAGCCCCTAGATTTCTGGACGCCTTCTGTCCTAATTTTGAGGACAAGAGAAGACGATGCGGAAGCCTAATTCAGCGATGAGTTCCAACGTGGTGCGGTGGCTCAGATCACCGAGCGCGGGTATCCGGTAGCGGAAGTTTCCGAGCGGCTCGCTGTGTGCCTGGAAGCGGCAACTGGCGAAGGTGGTGTCTGGCGATGCCGGCAAGGACGTGGAGCTCCGCCAGTTGAAGCGCGAGTGGAATCGGGTAACCGAGGAGCGCGACATTCTAAAAAAGCCACCGCATATTTCGCTCGAGATGCAAAGTGAGATACGCGTTCATTGCCGAGCATCGTGATCGTTTCGGTGTGGGTATGTGCCGTTGCCTCGCCGTGCAACCGAGCGGTTTCTACGCCTGGTAGAAGAGCCTGCTGAACCCAGCGGGCACGGAAGATGCTCGGCAGACAGAGCTGTTGCGGCGGGCCTGGAACGACAGTGGCAAGTTCTATGGCTACCGCAAGCTACACGATGACCTGCAGGATCGCGGCGAGACCTGTTGCCCGGCTGACCAGCTTGGCGGGCATCAAGGCGCAGATCGGCTACAAGCGCAGGGCTGGCAGCTATGGCGGCAAATTGTCTCTGGCAGTCAACAACGCTTTGGATCGCCAGTTCGACGTAGCTGCATCAGGCCGGGCCTGGGTGACAGAGATCACCTACATCCCCCCATCTTGGAAGGATTTGCCTATCTGGCTGTCGTGATCGATCTCTATTCCCGTCCCGCCGCGTGGTGGGTTGGTCGATGCAGAGCCGGCAGACCACCGATGTAGTCCTGCAGGCGCTGACCATGGCGGTCTGGCGGGGCAAGCCCAAGCAGCGGTGCCGATCCACTCAGGCCAAGGCTCGCAGTTTACCGGCATGGACTGGACTGCCTTCATCTGGGCACACAATCTTGAGCACTTGATGAGCCGGCGCGGTAACTGCCATGACAATGCCGATGGCGAGAGCTTCTTCTCCTCGCTCAAGCGCGAGCGCATTCGGCGCCGGACCTGCAAAACCCACGAGGAAGCACGACAGGACGTGTTCGGTTATATCGAGATGTTCTACAATCCTGTGCGCAAGCACGTCAGGAACGGGATGCTGTTGCCTGTCGAGCTCGAACGGCAGAGGATTTTGAAAGCCGAAGGCGTCTAGAATCTAGGGCTACTCACAGTGCTATGCTCGACTACTTGGCAAGGTGAAACTAAGTTTGCATGTGTAGGGCTTGCGCGGAGTGTAGATATAAGTCTTAAACTTATGGAATTGTTCGTCCCCACAAAATTTGAAGGATTGACCCCGGGTAAGCGAAAGGTACTTCGATGTCGTTTTTTGAGGTGGCCCGCCTCAACTGAAACCCGTCGATGCAGCAAAGCCCGTTACGCTGGCTGTGGCCTTGCTTGTACAATCGATGCGCATGTCCGGTGGCGGCCTGCGATTGGTTATTGGTCTTAAAATTAGCTTTGGTATAAATTATAACAGTTTTCTTATTGAAGAAATGAAAATAAACAATTCAGTGAATTAGGTAATTTATAATTATTGCAATAGTAAATTAGCGGAAGATAATAATTGAAAAACATTTCAAACATACGTAATTTTCAGACTTTGTCTTCTGTATTTTTAGCTCTGGGTGTCATAGGGCTATTGGTTTGGGTGGTTGCGGATGAGGTTCGCCGCAGCGAGTTGTCGGCCCTAAGGCTTCCGGTTGCTGGCGATCTTGGTGTAAATGCCGATAAGCAGGCGTCACTTCGCCAGTCGATTTCCGTTTCTCTCGCTTCCGCGCCGCTTGATCAGAAACTGCTCGCTCAGTTTTTGATCCTGTCTGAAGATGGTTCAGAACGTGCGAAGGGCTATCCGCTACTCGCCAATCTCGGCTGGCGATCGACTGCGGCTCAACAGCTTCTGCTTGCCGAGGCATTAGAGGGCCAGGACCTAAGGGAAATCATGGAACGATCCGACGGCCTTCTAAGGCGCGGAAGGTATAGTGATGAACTGATCAGCCTTATGTTGGCGGCGGAGCAAGATCCTGCAGGGCGACGATGGCTGGTCGGCGCATTGCGTAGTAACCCTCCTTGGGCCGGGCGCTTCTTCGGGCGCAGCAGCGGACTGGAAAGCGAAGCAGCGCTTCGCGCTCACGGCATTTTGCTTGGCGATCTGATGGATGCGGAAATCGCAGTCGGTCGTAACCAGTTGCGCTCCGGACTGTCAGCGATGGTCGATCGGGGGCTGTTCGAAGAGGCTTACAGCCTTTTCGAGCGATCCGTTCCTGTCAAAGCAGATAAACGTGGGCTGGTAGACCCCGACTTTACCCTTGCCTTTGCGGTTCAAAGGTCTGGTGAAGGCTCGCACCCCTTCGAATGGACCGTGACGTCGGGCCCAGGTATCAATTCGCGCTTGGTCAGTGCGGGCGACAAAACGTTTCTGAATCTTCGGTGGGATGGGCGGGGGAATCCCTTGCTCCTTCGGCAGTTCTTCAGGCCCCAAGGGCTGGACATCTCACAGCTGCTTTTGACCAGCCGTGACGGTGACAGCGCTGTCCTGGAGCGTTCGGCGCAGATTTTCGTTTCCTGCGCAGACCGACCTACGGACAAGGTAAGATTCATTCCGGCGGAACAGGACGATGGGAGCCTTTTGTATCGGGCGGAAAGGCCACTTTCCTGTGATTTTGCTAAGCTGGAGGTCTTGGGGCTTGCCCGTGGCTTCGGAAACCGCGAATTGAACATCCAGATTGACCGGATTTCCTTCATCTAAGATCGCACACCTTGCCTGCACCTTCTCCCACAGCACGAGGATTGGCGCGCTATGACGCGGGATAGCACCACTCGCAGAGGGGCGATGGGAGCGCTTGTCGGTGCCGCCGCATTGCCGCAAGTGGTCGCAACACAGTCTTCCGCGGCGAGGGGCGGGGATGCGGAGCCGGCGCAGTCTCTCTTTGTCGACGTTGAATTACAAGTCGCCGAAAGCGCTGTGGCAGCCGGAGTGATCTTCAAGATCGTTGACACCGCAGGGGGGGTGGCGACGGTTTACAGGCGAACTGAAGCAGGTTCAGACAGACTTTACGAGGAGGTGACGGCTGAGGCCTTGCGCTCGGCTCGGGGAGGAGCGCTAGTCGGGATCGACTGCGGGAACGTAGAGCGCGCGCTTCATGGCAGGATCAATTTAGCCAATACCGGGGCTGACCTTACCGGGGAGCGGCCAGGCAATGCAGCGTTCGCTGAAATGCTGGCGGCAGCGAACAACATCAAGGGTGAAGCATGGGCGCCGGGTGGCTCAATACGCCTGACCGGGAGCGAGGATTTCTTGCTGGCTACCGATGCGGACATGTCGCGATTGACTGTCATAGTGGACAATTGGACCGGAGCCTTCGTGTTGGCCGATGATGAAGGTGATCCGAAGGAACATCTCCCAGGCGATGATGTGGTGGAGCGGCTGACTGATGGCGATCTGCAAGCGGGAAATCGGGTGCTTTCCGGCTGGGCCGATCTGCCCGAAACTAACGATAAGCTCGTAGTCCTTGAGACGAGCCGGCCAATGTATAGCTATCGGGGAAAGCTGCAGACCGAAGTCGTCATTAATATCACTTCGCGCGAAGGTTTTCTGAAGTATCCGTTAAAATACACGATAGATAAAGCAAGTATAATGAAGATCACGCTTCGGCCGCTGGCGAGCCGCCGCAAGCATGTGGTACTACCCACCTTCGACATCCGAAAGGCTGGTCCGCGAGCTACTGACAAACGCGGAATTCAGATCCCTTATATTCTTAACAGAATGACCCGTGCCGATATTGAGCGCGGTCATTTCCTGATGGCTACGGGCGAGCTCCCCGATAACCCCGATCTGATGCGCAATGAATATGCGGCATTGTCGGTCATTTCCTCACCCAGCGTTCCGTGGGTCGGCCGGCATGACGGCAGCGGTCGTCGGGAGAGCCTATACGCCCTTTCGAACCAACGTACCTGCGGGCTGACTATCAAGAGCGCGATCGCGATTGGTGACGGTTGGGGGGCATCTGGCGGCAATGACAATTGTGACCTGACTTTCGTGGATTGCGACCTGAGTCGGTACGATAGCCACCGCCCCACGCAGTATCGGATGCGGCTGGTTCGCTGCACGATCGGCTACTGGGGTGTGTTAGCTTCCATGATGGGCGATCTGGAGCTGCTGGATTGCACTGTCGAGCAGGCAACGCCGCTGCGCCTGAAACGGGAAGCTTCCGTGATATCTTCACGTGTCGATACCGGAGGTTTCTGCGATGGCGGTCTTCTTGTCCGCAATCTGACCGTCCGGACATATCCTGTCGGAGATGACGAAGAGGCCGACACCATACATTTCATGCGCCAGGTGGCCAGAGGGTCGGACAATCCGAAGCCGGATGGTTCCCCGGTGGATTACACCTGGTTCAAATGGATCGACATAGACGGGCTACGCGTCGAAGGGCCGGGTTTTCTACGGTTCGAACCGACCCGCTTCCAGGGTGGCCCCCGTGGCGACGATCCCGCCCGCCTCACGCTGCCGGAGCGGATTTCGATCCGCAACGTCATCGGCCATGTGCAGTATCAGTATGATTTCACCGGTCGCAGCTTCAATGCCGCGCTCGCCGACGATCCGTTCGATATTTATATCGAGCACACCGGCGCCAATCATGACCGGATATTCTTTCAAGAGGACGAGCGTGGCGATATCGCCGTCAATGTCAGCTTGAGTGGCTGCAACAGCAATGCCTCCAGCCCGGCTTTCGCCGACACGCTAGGTCTGATCAGGACCAACGCCCCCGGGCGCTACCTCCTGACGGGTGGCAGCTTTTCCCGCATCAATGCCTATGGCGACGGCGCGAATGGCGGCTGGCCGAAAGGAACGGTATTCCTCACGGCCTATGCTCCGGTCGTCAACGATCGGGCAGCGGTCAGCGGTGAGAATCCGATCGTGAACCTGACACCTCGGCATAACGGGTGGGCGGAATTACACCAGCCGCAGATCCATCTCGCTTCGGTCGCTCGATATGCTGCCGATGGTACCACGCGCGAGGCGCGCTGCGCAGGGCTGCTCAACGCCCGACTGGTGGACCCGGTTTTCCTGCAGCATCCTGATGACGGCGGAGGCAGCTTCGCCCTTATCCCGGCCAACCTTGCGGGCAATGAGTTCACACTGACCAACGGGAACATGCGCGAGGGGCAGCAACTGCAGCTCGCCTTCGGCGCCGCGGGGCACGGCGACTTCCCGCTACCCGCGCCGGGAGGGAAAACATCCCTGGCCGGCATCGACGACAGCGGCCACGGACAATTCCTCGTGTTGGAACGCGTGGAGGATGACAGGCTGCGCGTATTGTCGGGCAGGGATGTCAAAGGTATATTGCTGGCATCTGCCTAGCGGAATAGCCTGAACCCGTGCCGTCTGTTTCTAACCGGGATGTTTTTCGCTCTTTCGAAGAACTCTGCCCAGAGCATTCCGATAGACTCCGATCGAGTGGGGCCAGGCGGAGATGTAGTCGTCAGGCCGTAGCCCAGTGACGGCAGCAGATCTCCCGTGCGTTGCTCGAACAGTTCGATCTGGCGGGAAGTGAGCTTGTGTCTCCAGGTTTCTGTTCGCTCCCGGGAGACTCCTACCCCGTCCTGTGTTTCGCCAGTGAGCAACTCGTGCGTTTTGCGGGAGTGGCTCGGCAGGGCAAAACCACGCGCCGCGAGCATCTCGCGCTCGAACTCCACGCCGATGAATGCGGCAACTTTTCGCATTGCCGCTTCGGGATCCGCCACCACGCTTTCATAGTGGATACGCAGGACACGGTCGGGGATAGCGAATTCTGCTGCCAGCCCCTGCGCGATACGTAGCGCCCATGTGTCGGCCACGGTTATCACATGTCTTGGCCCCCAATCCTGGTCGAGCCACGATGCCGCAACCGCCCTGCCATCGCGAATGACGTGAATGAAGCGGGCATGGGGAAACTGCTCTTTCAGTCGAAGAAAGCTCCCCACGTTTCGGGGCGCGTGTTCGACCCAGGTAAGAACGCTCTCACAACCTTGCTGCCGACAATAGATTTTTGCCAGTTCCGCGACCAGCGTAGCAAAATTCGGCAGCGCAGAGAGCCGTTGCACGGTTCCCTCTTCCAATCCAAGTTTCCAAAGCTCGAAACGGCGATGATTGAGTATTTTGGGCAGCAATTGTGCCGGAGGAAGGGGGGTTTCTGCGAACTCCTGAATGAAATGCGATTCCGGCAGGCACGCAATCTGCGAGTGCCCCCCGATCATCGAGGCGATCATCGTCGTTCCCGACCGGTCGCACCCTCCGATGAAAACGTTTCGACCGTGAGTCATGCGGCGCCCTTATCCCGCGCCGTCCCGGCATCGGGGCCTTCGATATCGATATCCTTTGTTTGGCTGAACCACGGCAACACGCCAAACACGCTGGTGTGCAACCCAGTATGGCGCACAGCTGAAGCCAGCAGTCCCGTGTTCCAGATGATTCTACTCACACACACTGCGACTGCTGCACCGACGCTTCCCCACAGCAGCATAAGCGGCCACATTAGTGCGATCACGATCACCAGCGCGATGAAAGACCATTTGGCCGCGATTGCCGACTTGCCGGTCATGCTTAGAACGTCGAGATTCAGTCCACAAAGTATGCTGTGGCACTGCCCAATAGCCAGGATCGTAAGTAGCATAGCGCCGGCTACATACTCATCACCAAAAATACCCATCAGTAGCGGTGCGAATAATACCGTGGCGATCATCACCGGGCTTTGTACCAAGGCGAGAATTCGGGTCGATCTGGTAATGAGACGCTGCAACTTAGCCCGCTCCGTTGCGCCCGAAACATACATCCGCGCGATTTTAGGCCGCAGCACGATCTGCAAGGCCTGCAAACCAAAGGGAATAAGCGAAGCGACCTGTGCCGCAACTCGAAACATCGCAACGGCTGCAGGAGTAAAGGCTATCCCAACTGCTACGAGACCAGCATCCTGATAAAGTCTACTCATAGCATTAGTCATTAGAAATGGGAACGATTCTTTAATATGCCCCCCTGCTAACCTTGGATATATCGTAAAAACGCCTATTTCTTTATTAATCCAGAACACAACAAGTGCAGTGGATGCAATTACGAGAATCGTTTGGGATATCACGAAGGCGTTGAGTAGCCCTTCATACCCGATCTCCTGCGGTGTCGCGAATAGCAGGTTAACGCCCACTGCCCCAAGGAGCAGAACCGGCTTGATAATGCCCTCCAGGCTTGTGCCCAAAACCACACGCCCAAGGGCCTGCATGGCGCCGCCAGCCAACTGGACCAAAGCGGTCAAAGCGACCAGTGCGGCGCCATACCCAAGAGCGTCCGACATTTCCCAAGCGGGAAAGAGAGAGCCGATGCCATATAGAGCCAGCCCACCGATCACGGATAGAACCGTGGTTGCCAGATAGGCGGTGACGAGAATTGTTCCCACTTCGTGCGAGCGCCCCTCCGCCTCCGCACGATTGATCGCATAGACAATATGGACGTGAAAGCCGAACCGGGAAAAGATCGCAACCAGCGTGGCGGTAGCGGTGGCGTAGGCGTAAACCCCGAAAGAATCCGCTCCGAACACGCGTGCAAATACCAGGGCCAGGATCAGGCCGAAGCCGGCTTGGCCGATCTTGGCCATCGCCGTACCGCTAACGCGCTTCAAAAGTGGGTTTTTCATCAGTTCAGTCCATCAAGACCGTAAAGGCGTTTGCGGCCGGTAGTTTCCATGCACAGGGTGGGTTCAGGCAGGCTGTTGCCACAGGCGCTGAACTGGCAGTGGGCGCAGGCTGTGGCAAGAGTATTGGTCCGTTCCGGCAGCAGGCAGGACAACGCAAACTCTCATTCCATACTGGTCTCCTGGGATTGCTGCGGGCCTGCAACTGCGCCTAGGTTCCTGATGTTTGATCTTTTCGTAACAGGCGGTAAGGGGATGACCCGAGGTTGAACTGGGCCGTCAATTCGTTAGATGAACCCAATGTGGAGCTTGTTTCGAAGCTCTTGGAGCATCAAAAAGCGGCATGAATTAATCGGAGCACGCCCTGACTTCGGTTCGAACAAGGCAGATTAAATTCATAATGGTCGAACGCAAAGCCGGACGCCGTGTTCTGGCCGTCGCCTCCACCGGCGGACACTGGGAACAACTGATGCTGCTGTCCCCGGCTTTCGAAGGGGCTGCAACAACATTTGTCTGTACCGATCCCCGACAGGCCGACTGTCACGAACTGCCTGCATTCCTGGCGGTGCCGGATTGTAACCAGACCCGCCCGCTCGATACGCTGCGCTGCCTTGTCAGAACATTCATCATCGTGTTCCGGCTCCGCCCCCATCTGGTGATATCGACCGGCGCTGCTCCGGGCCTGCTTTGCCTGCTATGGGGGCGGCTGTTCGGTGCACGCACGATCTGGATCGACAGTATTGCCAATTCCGAAAACCTGTCGCTCAGTGGCAGGCTTGCCATGCAAATTGCGCATCGTGTGCTGACCCAATGGGAACATCTCGCGCATGACGGCCGGCCGGACTATCGGGGAAGCGTATTGTGATCTTCCTTACGCTCGGCACGCAATTGCCTTTCGATCGCCTGTTGATGACACTGGACGAAGCCGCGGCACAGATCGATGAAGAGGTGTTCGGGCAAATCGGTGGGGCTGGATATCGCCCGGCGAATTTCGCCTGGGTGGATTTTCTGTCTCCCGCCGAATTCGCGGAACGGATGGCTGCCGCCAGGATTGTGGTGGCCCATGCTGGTATAGGCACCATTCTGACCGGTCTGAAGATGGAAAAGCCGTTGATCCTCATGCCTCGCCGCGCTGCATTGGGAGAGCATCGGAACGATCATCAACTGGCAACCGTGGCGCAATTGCGCAAGACTGTCGGAATCCATATTGTGGAGAGCGTGGACGAAATGTGCTGCCACCTTCGCGATCCAGGGCTTGCCGCGATGCGAAATTCGACAGCGACGGCGCGAGACGGCCTGATCTCGGCCGTGCGGAGGGAAGTGTTCGGTGATGCTGCGCGATAATAGCTGGACGCTTCCGGCGATGGGCGCAGGGAATGTCTGACGTGAATATCACAGCACAGGCCCCTGCCGGGCTCTCCCGCACACGTACAGATCGGCGGGGGCCGGATGCTGTCCGACTATACCCGACGCTCGGCCTGCTGCTTGTTCTCCTGGCCTCCACCGTACAAAATTTTGCCGGGGTAGCCGCCGGCTTGCTGTTCGCCATTTCAATGGGGGAGCTTCGCGGGGGACGCATTCCCATCGGCGGCTTCGCCGGGGCGTTCTTCGTGGCAGCAGCCTACGCTGCCCTTCGGACCATTCTGCCTTCGCCAATACCTGCAACAGTGCAGATCGAAGAGGCGGTGCGATTTGCATCCTTCGCGGTTATCGCCGCAGCGGCCGTACGGATGCGAATCAATGAACTGATTCGGGTGATGACCCTCTTTCTCGTATTGATGGCCTGCCTCTACCCCGTATATTTGCTCACGGGCTGGTTCAGTATCGTCGATGCTGCGGAGGTGCAGCGCTTTTCCGGCATCCTGCCGCATGCAAACCATTTGGGTTACATTTCTGCTAGTACGGCCGTGGCCCTCGTATATCTGAAATTTGCTCGTAATTTTACTATGACGCATTTCTGGCTATTGATTGCGTTGTGCGGGGGGCTGATCGTTGCTTCACGCAGTTCCGGTGGACTTTTGGTTCTCGTCGCCGGGCTGGCGGCAATTCCCATCAGCGTCCGGCCCAATTTCAAGCGAGTTGCATTCTCTTTCTTCGGTATCGTCGTCGCGATAGGTCTGCTTCTTTCGCCAATCGGCCAACTTGCGATCGAAAAATTGCAGGGTTTCGATGTCGGGACGATGCTTACCCGGTCCAGCCGACATGAATTCGGGAACCAGGGATCCTTTGCCTGGCGCTTGTCCTACTGGTTGGCGATAGTCGATAGCCATGTGGCAAACGGGCCGACCAGCATCGCCTTCGGTCAAGGCGGCGGAGCCACCACCGAAGGGCATCGTGTTTTCTCGTTCATGCAGCGCGATACTCATTCCGACTTCGTCCGGGTGTTCGTTGAGTACGGATTGATCGGGCTGGTGCTCGTGTACGGAATGCTTGTTCGCCCCGTCATTCGCGCCGGCGCGAAACTGGTCGGGCTGGTGATATTCTTCGGCCCGATGCTCGCAGGCAACAGCCTCATTTCGACGCCGGTCATGATCGTGCTCATCACGATGATTGTCCTGCTGTCGAAGGTTAATGGAAGGTGGCAACGTGAATCGCAGAATTTTCCTCTCAACGCCGCTGCGAAACGAAATCGACAATATCGATAGGCTATTTGCTTCGGTCGCTGGGCAGGACCATCCCATTACTCTGTGGGTCATCGTCGAAAACGGATCGACTGATGGCTCTCGCGAGGAGTTGGCGCGCCGGACCGCACCTTCCAATGTCGAGCGGTTGATTGTCCTCAATGAGAACACCGAAACCGGCGCATATGCGCTCGGGGCCAAATATGCGCGTATCGTGAACCGGGGCTTCGAGGAAATCCTTGCCAGGATAGAATTGGGGGAGGAAGATTTGATCGGCATTCTCGACGCCGACAGCTTTCCCGACCCTGGTTATTACACAACGCTGGCGCGAGCTTTCGACAATAATCAGCGTCTCGGCATTGCCAGCGGCAGGAGCGTGGATGAAGGCGATGGACGTGCGTCTCTTCATGCTGTGGACTGGGTCCGCGGCAGTTGCCGATTGTGGCGCGGGCGGTGCATGATTCAGTCCGGCTATATTATTGGCCCCTCAGCCGACACCCTGTCACTCGCCCGCGCCGAGTTGGATGGGTGGCAGGCGCATGTGATCGATAAGGCAGTTTTCCGGGCCCGTGAGGTCGGTACGCGTTCAAAGCAGCGCTATTATGGCTCCTCCGCATATTTTCGCGGCAATACGGCGATATATGCTCTCATTCGCGGAGCGAAGTTCGCGCGGCACGGCCGTTTGGGGGCTGCCAAGGAATACCTCAAAGGGTATTTTGGGGCACGCCACAACCGCCAGCCGCGCTTGGAGAATCCTGACCTCCGCGCCTATTTCCAAGGCTACGTGCTGCGCAAGGTGAAGCGTCGTCTAGGATGGAAATAAGCGGCGCACAGGCGCTGCCATCAGGAGAATTGGTTTGGATCTTCGGGATTGTCCGCTTCCGTTGCGCCGGCTCAGCCGGACGGGCGTAGCTGCGACGCAACGATATTATGATACCAGTCCGATCAGCCCGTCTGGCAGACTTTGTGCGTTGACGGAATTTGCTGATGTCGACCGCATCCCGAAACCGGGAGAAACGGCCCGCGTGGTCGTGACCGAAGTCGAGAGTGGTACCGTGGTCTACAGCACCGAGACCGCAGCCTGGAGCCAGCAACTCGGCGCCCAGGTGCAATGGGGAGCAACTGACGATCAGCTCTTCTTCAACCGCATGAGCAATGACGGGCAAAAGGCTCTCGCTGCCATAGTAAACCCCTTAACTGGCGCCGAAATTCTCCTGAAAGATTCGGTCTATATGGTATCCTCCTGTGGCACGCGGGCGGTGACCTGTTCACAGGAAAAGTTCACTTTCGTTCAAAAGGGTTACGGCCCGAACGTGCCCACTCCGATCCGCAATCTGGGCGCACCGGATGATGATGGATTGTTTGTCGTCGATCTCGTGACCGGAAGGTCCGAGTTGTTATTATCTCTTGCTAGAATAGTGCAATTATATCCGCAGATGGCGGAAGGAAGAGATCTATCACGTGGGGGATTTTATGGCTTCCACGCGAAATGGAACAGTGATGCCTCGCGCATCCTGTTTGTTGTGAAATGGGTAGGT
Source organism: Croceibacterium atlanticum (assembly GCF_001008165.2). NCBI lineage: Bacteria > Pseudomonadati > Pseudomonadota > Alphaproteobacteria > Sphingomonadales > Erythrobacteraceae > Croceibacterium > Croceibacterium atlanticum. The sequence continues at coordinate 298,314 of NZ_CP011452.2, forward strand.
GTTGATGGCAGAGATGGCGGTCGTTATCTTCTGACTATCAGCGCGGACGGTAGCGAAGTCCATCTTTGCCTGACGCCTGAGACCTGGGGGCGTGGGCATCATCCGACTTGGTGTCCGGATGATGAGCATATCGTCATGAACCTCTCGGTCACGAATCCCAATGTGAGATTTCCGCTCGTTGATCGGGTTCGGTCCAAGCTGCTTAGGAAGATCGGCATCCGCTCGTTCCCCAATGCCTTCACGCTGAGATTCGGTCGGTTTCGTTACGATGGCGCAGACCGTGAGATAATCTTCGGCGACCAGTATGGTTCAGGCCACCCGACGTTTAGCAAGGATGGAAGGTATCTCCTTACCGATGCCTATCCCCACGAGCGGGTGAGCAAAGGCGACGGTAGTTCGCCGATCCGCCTGCTAGATTGCTTAACAGGGGGGCACAAAACCTTGTGCGATGTTCCAGCGGTTCCGAACTTCCTCGGACCGGCGCGGGAGTGGCGGATCGATCTCCATCCTGCCTGGGACAGGTCTGGAACTCTCGCAACGTTTAATGCAAATTTTGATGGTACGCGAGGAGTATATCTCACTCGGTTGGAAGACATGCTGGCTGTATAGAGAGGTTTAATTTCAACCGCTAATAGCGAGCATGTTTAACTGCGGTTCTGACAGGCATTGTACCGACTTCCGGATAGCATTCGGGAGAAGTTTTTGTCTTAAGATAAGCGTCAACCTGGCTCGGTCAGGCCAAGTTAGCAACGGAGTAGGAGGGCCTTGCGACCCAAGCCGTGAAACGGCAGGTTCGCGAGGCCGGGCCGTTCGAGACGCTTCCTCGAAAGCATTGGGCGGGGCGCAAAAATAGATGGTTGTTCGCTTGGCGGTCTACAATGGCCTGCTCTGTCAGCGGTATGGTGGGCAGCTGGTGTGACCGTCCTGGGATTGCCGGAGGCCATTTGGTTAAAATTATGCGGCCATGAGGGTGTCGTCAGCATGGCGTAGGAGCGCTCTCGGTTTCGGCAGGTGGGATCTTGCCGATGGGGGTGAGGAGCCGGCGGTTGTTGAACCAGTCGACCCATTCGAGCTTGGCGTATTCAACGGCCTCAAAGAATCTGCACGGACCTCGCTGGAGGATCACCTCGGCCAAAGTGTTGCCGTAGCTGTCGCCTACGCTGTCCACCGATGGTTCGATCTCTGCGTCGGCAAGGCACCCAGTATTGTTTATCGAGACGTATTGGCTGCCACAGTCGCTGTAGTGGATTTGGTCACCGCGATGGACGGGCACCGATCAAGGATCGTTTGCTGAAGGGTATCTACACGAAGCTGGTGTGCGCCGTCGCGCTTACCCGCCAGCCTGCGATATAGTGGGCATAGTCGTCGAATACGAAGGTCACGTAAACAAACCCTGCCATTTCGCGACATAAGTGAAGTCCGAGACCCACAGCATGTTTGGTACCGGCGGATGGAACTGGCGGTTGATCTGATCGAGCGGAGGCGGCGCGGCCTTATCGCTGAATGTCGTGCGCACCGGCTACTGCGGATCACGCCATGTAAGCCCAATTCGCCCATCAGCCGTTTCACCGTGCATCGAGCGATATCGAAGCCTTCGCGCCGTACCTGCTGAGTCGTGCCGATGCGCCACGCGCTCGTGATAGGTAGGTGGGGCGATCGGCAGAACTCGGTAGATCGGCTCGATCTTTTCCGTGATCGATCCACAACTGCAATTCGCGCCGACAAGAGTACTGCACGTTGTGGTACGAGTATCGGTCGGCCGTCTGCAGTGCTAACGCGATAAAGTGGTCGGGGAGAGAGGATTCGAACCTCCGGCCCCTGCCTCCCGAAGACAGTGCTCTACCAGGCTGAGCTACTCCCCGACCGGTGCTCCCGGAAAGTCCGGGGCAAGGCAGAGGCGGGCCTTTAGCGGGGGAGAGGCGGGCTTGCAAGCGGGGTTTTTTGTTGCGGTGCCCGGTTGTTTGCAAAATTGCCCTGCGCGGGCGGTGGGGAAGTTCCTTGCTTCCAGAATTTTCCTTTGGATGGATAGAGTTACGGCGTCCATCGCCGAGGGTTGGTCTGGATGTTTTTGTCGTCTGAACCGCTGCCTCGTGGACAAGGTTGGGAACCTCGGAACTGGACCAAACAGCCTGAACCCGGGTCAGTTTCGGTTCGGGCGAGGGGAGTCTCGCCAATAGCTGCCTGCCATCATGCGTGCGAATCTGCCGCTGGATGGCCGGTCTTTCATTCCGAAAGGGCGGGCATAAGCCATGCGGTATAGTCGGGCGGGCTGCCTGTCCGGTCCCTTCCGGCCGTATTTCGATATTCGAGATCAACGTTTGCCGCTTCACCCGGGCGAAGGAGATGGTATCGCTGCGTGGATGCGGTTTGCCCCTGGAAAAATTGTCCTAGCCCTCGTCATGGTGGTCGGCCTGGTTGTCGCCGGATACTTGCTTGTCTCGCCTCGAGAGAAACAGGTCAGCGTTATCAAGGTCGAGCCTGCCCCCGCGCAGCGCGTGCTTGCCGTGAACGGGCGTGTCCGGCCGCGATTGCAGGTCGATATTCGACCTTCCCTTGGGGGAGAGCTGGTTGCATTGCCAATCGATGTGGGCGACCGGGTCGAGGCCGGACAGATCATCGCCCGGATAGATGATGCGCCGGAAACCGCGGCTATTGCCGAAGCGGAAGCATCGGTCGAAGCGCAGCAAGCAATCAATGCCCAGGCCCGCCGCGATCTGCAGCGTTTCGAGGATCTGGGCCAATTTGCAACGAAGCGCGAAGTTGAACAGCGCCGACTGGAACTGGTGGAGGGCGAACGCGAATTGAGCCGCCGCCGGGCTGCCCTGGTACGGGCGCGAGAGTTGCGCGATCGCCGGGTGTTGCAGGCGCCATTCGCCGGGATCATCCTCGAGCGTCCTGTCGATCCGGGCCAGACTGTCGGGCTTGAGAGCATTGTCTATCGCCTGGCGGATCTGTCCAATCCGGAAATTACTGTCGAGGTGGACGAGGTCTATGCAGCTGAAATCCGCCCTGGGATGAAGGCTCTTGTCAGCCTGCCGGGCAAGCGGGGCCAATTATCCGCCCAGGTGGTGCATGTGGAACCACGCGTGGATCCGGCGACTGGCGCCCGCGATGTGCGCCTCGGTCTGGCAGGTGAAGCTGTTCCCCGTCAGCACCTATGGCACAGATTTGAGGTTGTGATTTAAGGAGGATTTGGGTCTCGTCGTAGTGACGAAGGAACGAAGATGAGACCCAAATCCTCCAATGCAAAATCGCGGACCAAGACCCCTGCGGAAGCTGTGGTGAAGGGCATCCGCCGGGCCACCCGGCGGCACTTCTCGGCGGAAGACAAGATCAGGATCGTGCTGGAAGGCTTGCGCGGCGATGACAGCATCGCCGAGCTGTGCCGCAAGGAAGGCATCGCCCAGAGCCTGTATTACACCTGGTCGAAGGAGTTCATGGAGGCCGGCAAGCGCCGCTTGGCTGGTGACACCGCCCGCGCTGCGACCACAGATGAGGTGAAGGATCTGCGCCGGGAGACCGGCGCTTTGAAGGAGTGCGTCGCCGACCTGACGCTCGAGAACCGCCTGCTGAAAAAAAGCATTCTCGCGGATGGGGGCGACGACGAATGAGATATCCTGCATCCGAGAAGCTCGAGATCATCAGGATCGTCGAGCAGTCGCACCTGTCCGCCAAGCACACGCTGGACCAGCTCGGCATCGCCCGCCGGACATTCTATCGCTGGTATGACCGCTACCTCCAAGGCGGGCCGGAAGCGTTGGAGGATCGGCCATCGGCACCGAGCCGGGTGTGGAACCGCATCGGCGAGGGCATCCAGGACCAGATCATCGAGATGGCGCTGGATCACAGTGAGCTGTCCCCGCGCGAGCTGGCCGTGCGCTTCACTGACGAGAAGCGCTACTTCGTGTCCGAGGCCACGGTTTACCGCCTGTTGAAGGCCCACGACCTGATCACCAGCCCGGCCTATGTCGTGATCAAGGCTGCCGATCAGTTCCACACCAAGACCACCCGGCCGAACGAGATGTGGCAGAGCGACTTTACCTACTTCAAGATCATCGGGTGGGGCTGGATGTATCTGTCGACCGTGCTCGACGACTTCTCGCGTTATATCATCGCCTGGAAGCTGTGCACCAACATGCGGGCCGAGGACGTGACCGACACGCTGGACCGCGCTCTGGCGGCTTCCGGCTGCGACAGCGCTACGGTGCTGCACAAGCCGCGCCTGCTAAGCGATAATGGCCCCAGCTATATCGCTGGCGAACTGGCGGAATACATCGAGGCCAACAAGATGAGCCACGTGCGCGGCGCCCCTTGCCATCCCCAGACCCAGGGTAAGATCGAGCGCTGGCACCAGACCCTGAAGAACCGCATCCTGCTGGAAAACTACTTCCTGCCCGGCGACCTTGAGGACCAGATCGAAGCCTTCGTCGAGCACTACAACAACCAGCGTTACCACGAGAGCCTGAACAACGTGACGCCCGCCGACACCTACTTCGGCAGGGCCCCAGCCATCATCAAACAGCGAGAAAGGATCAAGCGACAGACCATCGAGCATCGGCGCTTGCAACACCGCAAGCTCGCCGCCTAACATCAACCCCCAGACGAGGCCGACACTCCGCTAATCTACGCCGCCAGTTGCGCCAAATGTTCTGACGACGGACACAGATCCTGGCGGGTCATGCTTGTCTGCAAATCCGCATCATTCATCATGCCTTCGCGTACGGTAAGGCCATCGACAGGCACGACCACGAAGCGATCGGGATTACTGTCTTCAATTTCGACAAGCAGCCCGGAAACTTCGCCTGCCGCGTCCCGCCGGATCTGCTCGACATCGCCGAGCTCCGTGCCATCTTCCGCCACCAGATCCGCATCCAGCAACTGACGTTCGGTAAGACCCAGCGCAACCACGGTATCTCCTGAAGCGGCCGCACTGGATTCAGCCTGCTGTTCCATCCGGTCTTCAGCGGCATCAAGCTGCCGCTCAGCCTCGGATTCGCATGCTGCAAGCGCGGCAAGTGCGAGCGGAGCCATGGCGTATCGCGTAAGTTTCATGGGTTTGTCCTTTCCCGGCCTCTGCCGACTAAAAGCAGCAGGGATTGTTTCGTTCCGGGCGGCGGATATGGCGTCATCGTCAGACAGGCTTATCCCGAACCGGTATCTTCAGCCTTGCTGTCCGAAGCCATGCTGCGGGTCATCCAGACGGCGTCATCGCCATAAGCGGCGAGCCTGGAGGCAAGCTCCGCATCCGGTTTTGCTTCAACGAAGCCGAGGCTGCTCCAGTAAGGCGCGGCGCCCTGTACCGCGATAAGTTCTGCCGTTCGCAGACCATCAGCAGCGGCCATGGAGAATGCACGCTCGATCAAGGCCTTGCCGATTGCGAGCCCTCTGCCGGCAGGTGCGACGGCGAGATCGTGTATCAGCAGGACTTCGCTCTCTTCCTCTCCGGACACTGGCTTTGCCAGTTCTGGCGGGGACTGGGCAGGCCACCCATGCGCAAGAAGATAGCCGCACAGATCGCCGTCAATCGTGGCAGCCAGGCAATAGGAAAGTGGCAGATCCAGACGGCTCGCAAAAGCCTCTTCGCCTTCGATCAGAAAATCCGGATAGCACTGGGATTGTATCTTCCATGCTGCCGGCACGTCCTCATGCCGGAGCGGGCGCACTGAAAGCCGGGTAAGGGAATGGGTCATATCTCATTTCGTCTGCCGAGAGGTGTGCCGGGGCGTGCACATACTACGTCCGTATTCCGGTGTCCCTGATTGCGCTTTGCCGGATGGTGAACGGCACACATATGCCATGTTGCGGCAAACCGAGGGCGAGAGACAGAAAATATCGCAGCAGGGTATTCCGGCGGTCTTCGATGCCCTTTAAGGATGGCATCGCGAAAGAAGAAGCGGCCGAAGCAGCCGCTTTTCCCAGGGGGACCATATGAGGACAATTCAGATCAAGCGCATTCTTGCAGGCACGACCATTCTGGGTTCGCTGGCATTTGCCATGCCTGCGCAGGCGGCCTGTTCCGATCTTGAAGGCCTGTCGATCACAGACGGCAAGATCACCAGCGCCGCGATAGTGGCTGAGGGGGCTTTCGATCCGCCGGCCGGTTCAGGCCCGCCGCCGGGCGTTGCTGCCTCGCCCTTTTCTGACATCCCGGCTTTTTGCCGCGTCCGCATGACGCTTACGCCGTCCCCGGATTCGGACATCAGGAGCGAGGTCTGGCTTCCGCTGGATGGCTGGAACGGCAACTATGCCGGCGTGGGTAACGGCATCTGGGCCGGGTCGATCAGCTTTGCCGAGATGGGGCGCAACGTCGCGCGCAATTATGCGACTGCCGCCACCGATACCGGCCATGTCGGAAACGGCATGACTGCGGAATGGGCAATCGGGCATCCGGAAAAGCTTGTCGATTTCGGCCATCGTGCGGTCCATGTCACAACTGTGGCGGCCAAGCAGATCGTGAAGGCGTTCTATGGCCGCGGGCCGGAACTTTCCATCTGGAATTCCTGCTCCACAGGCGGCAGGCAGGGCCTGATGGCAGCGCATCGTTATCCCGAGGATTTCGACGCGATCAGTGCCATGGCGCCCGCCAACCCGATGACCGACCTGATGACGCAGAGCATGTGGCAGGGATGGCAGCCGCAGCGTTTCAATGTGCGGATCACGCCTGTGGAACTGGGCATGGTCCATGGCGCCGCAGTGAAGCAGTGCGATTTGCTGGACGGTGTGGAGGACGGGCTGATCTCCCGCCCGCAGCAATGCGGTTTCGATCCGGTCGTCCTGCAATGCAAGGCTGGGCAGGATAAGAACTGCCTCAGCGAAGGGCAGGTTTCGGCGATACGCGCAATGTATGATGGCGTAAGGGCGGAAGATGGCACCTCGCTTCTGCCTGGCTGGCCCGTCGGTTCGGAACTGCAGATGGCTGCGCTCACCATGGGGGCCGAACCCTTTCCCGTTGCGATGAGCTATTTCCGCGATCTGGTTTATGGCGGGCGTGACGGCTGGGACTGGCGCAAGACTGATTACCGCACCTATACCGAGGATGCGCGCAGTTATGGCGCTGGTATCCTCAACGTGGCGCCGGACGGTCTGAACCCGTTTTTCGCACGCGGCGGCAAGCTGTTGCTGAGCCATGGCTGGTCCGACGGGCTTATTCCGGCCACGAACACGTTGCGTTTCTATCACGCGCTATATTCGGCGATTCCTCAACAGGCCGCCGAAACACAGCTGCGCCTGTTCATGGCGCCGGGCATGGATCACTGTTCAGGCGGGGAGGGGCCCAGCGAGTTCGATACGCTGGGGACCATTACTGACTGGGCGAAAACCGATCAGGCGCCCAATCGCCTGATTGCCACACGGCCGACACAAGTGGCAGGCTTTCCGGGGCAGCCGCCAGCCCCTCCGCGTGAGCCGATGGAAAGGCCGCTTTGTGCCTATCCGTGGGTCGCACAATATGATGGGGAGGGTGACCCGCAGCTTGCCAGCAGTTTCTCCTGCGGCCTGCCGGATCCCCAATAAGGCGAGAGCAGGAATGGTCGTAGCCGGGCCGGGCATTGTTGCGAAACTCTGCCCGGCCACGGCGACAGGGTGCCGATTACCGGCGGCACACCGGCGAAATGCTCAGCTCTGGTTCAACTGGTCGAACGCGGCCTGGATCTCCGCCAGTTTCTCGTCGGTCAGCGAGGCAGGCTCATATTGCTGGATCGCCTTCAGGGTCTGGTTGCGGCCCATGGTCTGGAACATCTCGTTGGCAAAGACTGTGGGAATGAGCTTTTCCAGAATGGCCGAGGCTTCCGGATCGTCAAGCAAGGTGCCGACCGGCGTTTCCGCCACTGAATAGGGCCCCTGCGCACTCTGTTCGGAATCCTGTGCGGCAAGCGGGGCCTGAGGGATTGCCAGAACAGCCAATGCTCCAAGTGCGATTGCTGCTTTCGAGGTCAAGTTCATCATTCTCTCCACGCTAGTAGCTGATATTATTTCTTTTTTGTGCTTGGTGTGCGCAATCTGCGATCAGGCGCCATCTGGCGATCTCCGGGATACTGCCTGATTGATGGCGCCGAACGGACGGGCGCCGCTTGCATCGACTGCCTCCATGCGCACGGGATTCAAGATATAGTTCGGGAAATATTCGAAAAGCGCCATGGATCAGATCTCTGCCGGTCGGAACAGGCATGGATCGGCTTCTGCTTTCGGCATGGTCTGTGGCCCGCCCGTGCCGATGCCCCACTGGTCCATTACCGTGGGCCCGGGTTCATGGACCTTGTCCTGATGAGTCTCGAAATCCACTTCTTCGAGTTCGGAAGTATATTCGACGGCAAAGCCCGCAGGTGTGCAGAAATAGCTGAAAGTGTTATTGCCCGCAGTGTGCCGGCCGGGGCCCCAGCGTATGTCCGTTCCCCGCTTCCGAAGCCGGCTGATGCCGCGCATCATGTCATCCACCGTCAGCACGTCATAAGCAACGTGATTGAGGCAGGCGGGGCCGGGCAGGAACGCGATCCGGTGATGCGCGGAATTGCAGCGCAGGAAGCACATGAAATCGCCCAGCCAGTCCGACACGCGGAAGCCCAGCACGTCGCAGAAGAATTTCACCGCCGCATGGTGATCCGGCGAATGCAGCACGATGTGGCTGATCCTGACCGGCATTCCTTCCCACCGTTCCATGGCGCGCATTGGCAATTTTTCGACATCGGCCGAGACTTCGAATGGCAGGCCGTCGGGCGAGAAGAACCGGAAGCCGTAACCGCCTCCGGGCGCATCGAGTGAGCGGGGTGGATGAATGGCCTGGCAACCGGCAGCCGAAACCCTGCCGTGCAGATCATCCACATCGGCGCGGGTGTCGGCGGCAAGCGCGATCACTTCGATGCAATTCTGTTCGGAGCGGTGGAGGCGCACGACATGGTGTTCATCGTGACCATGGGTCTTGAACCAGGCGAGATCGTCTGTTGCCTCGACCTCCACCAGGCCCCAGTCGTCGGCGTAGAACTTGCGCTCCGTATCGAAGTCGGTGACGCCGTAGCCGACATAGCGGATTTCGGTCACTCTGCTCATACCAGGGTCAATTCCTTCTTGATGATTGGGTTGGGAAATCCGCCTCAGATCGGTTCGGCCACACGTTCGAACATTTCTGCGGTGGCACGGGCATTGTCGACCGGCGGGCCTTTGCCAAGCTGGCCGTGACAGATGGCCAGAGAGCTTTCGACGATATAGCGGCAGCGATCGAAGCGCCGCTCGCGATAGGCCTGGAAGGCGGCTTCCGGCGTGGCGTGCCGGGTCAGTTCTTCGGCCAGCACGATGCCGTCCTCTACCGCCATTCCGGCACCCTGGCCCAGATGCGGCGTGGTCGCATGAACCGCGTCGCCAAGAAGGGCGACGCGCCCATTATGCCACGGGCCATACAGCATGACTGCTTCAAGCGGGCGATAGACCACACCGTCGTCATCCGTGATCTGTTCAGCCAGCGCGCGGATTTCGGGCGGTGCGTCGGATAGTTTTGCCCGCATCGCCCGGGCCAGCCCCTCCCTGGGATAGAACGGATTGCCGGGTTCGGGCGTGGTTACATACATATACATCAGGTCCCGGCTGATCGGCACAAGGCCGATCCCGGTAGGGCCATTATATACGTGGAGTGCGTCGAGATCGGCCGGGCGCGGGAAATTATAACGCCAGACCGATTGGCCGGTGAATTCCGGGCCTGTCGCTTCCGGCAGGATCATGCGCCGGGTTTCGGAATAGACACCGTCCGCGCCGATGACGATATCGAAGCTCGCGCTCGTCCCGTCGGAAAAATCGACCCCGACCGCATCAGCGCCGTTGTCGATATGCTTTGCTGTAATACCGAGCCGGATTTCCGCCCCGGCCCGGATCGCGCTGTCTCCCAGAACCTTGTGCAGGGCAGGGCGGCCAATGCCGAGATTGGCCGGATATCCTTCCGAAAGGCGGGGCGAGGGGACTTCGGCGGCCAGCGTGCCATCGGGCAAGTGCACGGCCACCTTGTCGAAAGCCACGCCCGCGGCGAGATAATCTTCCAGCAGGCCCAGTTCATCCATGGCCCGGATGACATTGCCTTGCTGAATGATCCCCACGCCATAGACGGTCCAGTCGGGATCCTTCTCTATCAAGGTGACCCTGTGGCCTGCGCGGCGAAGCGCAATGGCCGCCGTAAGCCCGCCAATGCCGCCACCGATGACGAGAATATTCAGGTTCTGCATGGCCGGATGTCTTTCGATATCGTTTGCCGGGGATACGGGGCCGTCATCTCAGAAATCATATCCCAGCCGGATGCCATAGGTGCGGGGCGGCTCCAGCGTGGCAGCGGCCACATTTGCCGAGCCCAGCTGATAGAGCGATCGCATGGCCTTGTTAGTCAGATTGCGGACGAACAGCGTTGCCGAGAAACCTTCGTCATACGGCACCAGCGACAGGCTGGCATTTATCGTGATGTCATCGCCGCTATTGCCGGTCGGCAGATAATTGAACCCGATGACACGGTCACTGCGGTAACGCCCATCGACATTTGCGATCACTTCGTAATCGCGCAGTTCGAAGGTCTGCTGGATACCCAGATTGACAGTCCAGTCCGGGGCGTTGAGCGCCGGACGGCCGGAACAGTCCACCGTGAATGAACGGGTCGGCCCCATGTTCTGCGAATAATCGCAACCGGTGACAGGAGTGAGGAAGTTGGGTGGATCGGTTTCGTCCGAAAGATCGACCTGATCGAAAACGAACGTATCATAGGTGGCGTCGAGATATTGAACGCCGCCGCGGATCAGTGTCGTATCGGTGGCGAGGAGCTGGAAGTCCGCTTCCATACCCTTGATGGAGGATTCGCCCACATTGCGGGTGAAAAAGGAATTGTTCCCATTCCCATCCACGCCGAGAGCGGCGAGCTGCTGGCCGCTATATTCCCAGTAGAACAGCTCCACATTCAGTTGCAGGCGATTGCCGAAAAAGCTGTTCTTGGCGCCGATCGTATATGCGTCGATATATTCGGGATCGTATTCTTCCTGCCCGAATGTGAGGTTGAAGCCGCCAGCCCGGAAGCCGCTTTCGAAGCTGGCATAAATCAGATTGTCCGGCGTCACGTCATATTCGAGCGCGGCACGCCAGGTGATTTCCTCGTCACCAGCCGACCTGTCGATGGTGGTCGGTGTATTGATAAGCAGGGCCTGCGGACCTGCCATTCCGAAGGGGCCGTAGGGAAAGGCTCCGTAGGGCACCGGCGCATCAAGCGGCGAACCTGCCGGGAACAAGGCGGGATCGAGCTGTTCCAGCGAATCCTGCAATGTAAGGCCAACGGGTATGGTGGGAACCTGCGGGCAGCTTGGCGGTCCGGCCGTTTCGATCAGGCAGACGCCCGTGGTCGCGATGGAGAGCGCGTCAATCGTGCGGCTTTCATCGGTATAACGGATACCGCCGACGATCCTGAAATCATCCGTCACGCTGAAGCTGCTGCGGGCGAAGAGGGCGACGGATTCCGTGGTGGAGGAGAAATCCTGATATGAGACGGTGGAGAACTGGTTGTACGAGTTCACCCCGTCCACGCTCTCATCGAAATAATAGGCGCCCAGCAACCATTCCAGCGGCCCGGTCTCGCCGGACAGGCGGCCTTCGATGCTGAATTGTTCGGCTGCATCCTGGTTTATCGCCGCCTTGAAGGGCGGTCCGTTGAACTGATTGTCGAGTTCCGACCTGCGGAAGGCGGGAATGACGACCAGATCGACATCGCCCAGGGCCCAGTTCAGTTCGGCATTGATCCCCCAATATTCGTCATCGCGAAACGGGTAGGCATAGCCAGTGACCGGGGCGTAAAGCGGTGCTGCCGTCGCATTACCCTCTATGAAATCCAGCGTTTGCGGCGCGAAGAGGCCGGTGAAGGGTTCGCTTACATCGCCCGGTGCGGGGATGAACTGCCAGTTCGGTACGGTCGCATCGGGCGTAAACGGGGCGAAAGTGTAAACGCCGTCGATATTCAGACCGGGGCCAGTCCCCTTCTGCGTGGAATAATCGGCCGATAGCCGGATGTCCGCATCCGGCGAAATCTCGAACAGCAGCTGTCCGCGCAGGGCGAGATCTTCCGCCGCGCCCGTTCCGTCAGAGTAATATCCGTCGCGGTCGGAATAGGCGCCGGCGAAGCGCGCGGCGACTTTGTCCCCCACGGGGAGATTGATCACGCCGTTAAGCTGAAGCGCGTCGTAATTGCCGTATTGCGCGCTCACGCTGCCTTCGAGCGTGCCCAGCCGTGGCTTGTTGGGGATGACATTGACCGCGCCCCCGGTGGCATTGCGGCCATAGAGCGTGCCCTGCGGACCCTTCAGCACCTCGACCCGGTCGACATCCAGGAACGACGCCACTGTCGAGGAGGGGCGGCCGATATAGACACCATCGAGATTGAAGGCGACGGCCGGGTTCGTATAGCCATTATTGGCGAAATTGCCGACGCCGCGGATGAAATATCCGACATTCGCGCCGCCCGCTTCGGGCACGTAAAGGGCGGGCGCGACCTTGTTCAATTGCGTGGCGTCAACCACCCCGCTGCGGGCGAGTTCGGCCCCGCTGGCCGCATTGATCGGAATCGCGGCGTCCTGCAGCGTTTCTTCGCGGCGTTGAGCCGTGACCGTAATGACGTTGAGCCCGGTCCGCTCCCTTGCCGTTTCGCCGGCCTCCTCGTTCGCAGCCTCCTGGGCATGGGCCGCCCCGGCAATGAACAGCAGGGTCATCCCCGTCGTGGCGAAAAGAAATCTCGGCATTCTGCCCTCCCGCAATTGCCCGCTCTTCGCGGCGGGCCTTTCATTGCGAGTGAATCGCATTGCTTGGGCGATCAGTCGAATTTTTTGTTTTTGTAATTACCCATCAATTGTATTGATGGTTCGTGAGACTTGATAATTTCGACTTGAACCTGCTCGTGGCTTTCGACGTTCTGATGGAGGAGCGCAGCGTCACGGCGGCCGCGCGCCGGCTGAACGTGACCCAGTCGGCGATGAGCGCGGCTCTGAGCCGGCTGCGCCATTCGTTTCAGGATGAGCTTCTGGTCCTTCATGGCAAGCGAATGATCCCGACCCAGCACGCGCTCACCCTCGCGCCCGAAGTGTCTGGTGCGATCACACGATTGCGCGGCCTGATTGCTTCCGGGACTGCCTTCGATCCCGCCACTTCCAGGAGAACCTTCCGGATCGACGCATCCGATTACGTGACCACCGTATTGCTCGCGCCGCTGATAGTGCTGCTCCAGAAGGAGGCGCCGGGCATCGGGCTGGAGCTGTCACTCCCGGGGGATGAGAGCCGCGAAAGGCTCGACAATGGCGAAATCGACCTGATCCTGACGCCAAGGGAATTCATGGACGATGTCCATCCGAGGGAATTGCTGTTCGTCGAGCGGCACGTAGTGGCGGGGTGGGCCGGGAATCCCAGGCTGCGTGACCTCGATTATTCCGTATTTCTGGAATCCGGCCATGTCGCAGTGAGAATATCCCAGCAGGACACCTATATCGAAGCGGTTCTGAGCAAGATTGCCCCCGGCCGGCGGATCGAGATCGTCGCCCAATCCTTCATTCAGGTCCCCTGGCTCATCCACGGGACGGAGCGGCTTGCCGTCATGCATGAACGGCTGGCCCTTGCCTTCCGCGACCTTCACTCGCTGCGCATTTGCGATCCGCCATTCGAACTGCCGCTGATGCGCGAAATGATGCAATATCATTCCACGCGCGAAAACGATTCAGGCCTGGCCTGGCTGCGAAGGCGGCTGAAGGAATTCGCGAAAGGAAGATAGAACCGCGCCGGTTTCCGGCTCAGACCTCTTCCGGACTTTTTCTGTTGGCTTCGATGGCTGAAACCTCCGGTCCGGATTCGTTGATAGTGGCCCGGCGCAGATCGCGTTTGTATTTGTACCGTTCAAACGAAGTAGCGCTGTGCATCGTGCAGCGATTGTCCCATACGACCATGTCGCCGGGCCGCCACTTATGTGAATAAACGAATCTGTCCTGAGTGGCGAACGCGTACAGCTCATCGAGCAGCGGGAGCGCTTCCTCGTCGGGCATTCCCTCGATACCCACGCCATGCCATCCCATATATAGCGCCTTGCGTCCGTCTGCCGCTCTGCGCACAAGCGGGTGGGTCATGCGCGGATAGTTCTTGCGCATTGCTTCATCCTTGAATTCCACGCCATTGCGCTGGAGCGCGCGAAAAAGATCGTGTTCCACCCATATATTTTCCACCCGCTTTTTCATGTCCGAGGGCAGGGCGTCGTAAACAGCCCGCGTATCGACATATTGCGTATCTGCGCCTTCCGGTGGCGTGACATGTGCAAGCAGAAATGACCATTTCGTGGGCCACGAATTGAACGGGCTATCAGTATGGAAAAGCTCGAAATCGGTGGGCTGCGCGCCATCGGGTTTCGGGGGAACGATTTCGCCTTCGTCAGTGAGGTTGCTGATATCGTAAAGCCCCTCGGTGATCCGCTTGCGCCCTGGCGGTGCGAGTTCAAGGGGGCCGAATGCCCGGGCAAAGGCGATCTGGTCGCTGTCGGAAAGGCTCGCATCGCGGATCACGCAAACGCCATATTTTGCCATCGCGTCCTCGAAAAACTCGACCACTTCAGCCGAGACGGGTGCTGAAGTGTCCATGCCGGTGATCTCGCCGACGAATAGCGGATGAAGCTGAGATATATCGATATTGCCTGCCATGCGGGTCCTCATCCAACCGCGCCCCGTCCGAATTTAGCAGAACGCCTCCGTTTGCGGAGGATTCGACCGGAATGGCGCGCGCTTTCTTGCTCTTCCCATCGAAAGAAACCCCGTCCGCGCCAGGAAAATAGTGCCCACATTTTGCTGGTTCGGGCCGGTCTCGTTTCGCGCGCTCTTCCAAAATGACAGCACTATTTTCGGCCAGCCGGGATCGATCACACCGGGCGATATAAAACAAATTCGGCACTCACGCCGGGATGGGCTGGCCTTGTTCCGTCATATGGCGAGGCCGGCCGGCAGAGGGCCAAAATAGAAGGCCGGGAGGGCGAACGATGAAATTGGGCGACAGAATAGGTGTGCGTAGCGACCGCCGGATGTTCGGCATCGCGATGATGGCGACGGTCTCCATGCTTACGGTTGCGAGCCCGGTGCAAGGGCAGACCGCGCAGGATGCTGCCTCTTCCCCGCGCGAGGATGGTCCCTCGGTTGAAACATCCATTGATACCATTGTGGTCACGGGCACGCGCATCGGTGGCGAAGCGCCTGTCGGCGCCGCTCTGGTCCAGCTCGGCGAGGACGATATTCGCGAAAGCGGTCTCGCAAGCACGGCCGATATACTGAATACAGTACCTTCCATCCTTAAGCTCGGCGGGGGGGACAATTATGCTGGCGGGCAGGCCCAGCAGGCCAACACGATCAATTCTTTCAGCTTCAACAAGTCACCCAACATTCGCGGCCTTGGGGTAGGCGCGACGCTCAGCCTCGTTAACGGCCACCGTGTCCCTTATGAAGGGGGCAACATGAACGCCTTCGACGGCGACAATTTTCCGGCCCAGATGATCCAGAGGATCGACGTGGTGCAGGATGGTGGTTCGGCATTATATGGCGCGGATGCCATCGCGGGCACGGTCAACTATATCCTGCGCCGTCCTGAAGACACGTTGGAAGTGTATAGCGGCTATCGCAAGAATGACGGCCAGAACGCCTGGTATGTCACGGGCATCGGGGGCGTTGAGTGGGCCGAAGGAACCGGCCAGCGCGGCGGGTTGATCGTCTCCTACCAATATTCCGACCAGGACCCTTTCGAAGCTTCGGCGAGGCCGGATCTCTATAATGACGACCTCTCGCCCTATGGTGGGCCGCCGTCACCTCTTTACTCCGCTCCCGGCAATGTGGTGGTCGGCGGCAATTATTATTCGATACCGTTCGGTCAGGATGGGACCGATCTCACGCTCTCGGACCTCGGCACGATCCCGAACCGGATGAACACCTGGACCGGGATAGAGGTCATACCCGCGGTGGAAGCCCACCGGGTTGCAGCCAATTTTGAACAGAACGTCACGGACTGGCTGAGAATTTTTGCTGACGGGCTGTATGTCCACCGTGACTTCGCCATCAATGGTCCCAATTCTTCTACCAGCAACAGGGTAATGAATTTCGGACAGCTTCCCCAGATTCCGAACAGCAACCCATACAGTCCCTGTAATCCTGACCGTTATCCGGGGGGCGTGGTTACGGGACCGGAAGAGCTGGTTCTGGCGTGTCAGACCGGCTCGATCGGGGTCGCTTACAGCACGGTTTACGACATCGGTCCGCCCATGCGGACAGGGACCACGGAAACCTGGACCTATGGAGGCGGCGCCGATGTAACCCTGCCCTCTGGCTGGAATCTCACCATTTCTGCCCATGCCGGCACGCATGACGCGCCTTCGGTGACGACCCAGACGGGCGGCGCGCCCGCACCTGATTTCGCGACCTTCAACTTCTTCTGCGACCCCACTGCTTTTCAATGCACGGACGAAGCCACGGCCGCTTCGATCCTGGCGCGGGCGAACAACCTCGTTAACCGCACCAAATACGAGATGCAGGTCTATTCCGCGACGGTGGATGGCCCCTTGTTCGAATTACCGGCGGGCGAGGTGAAGGTGGCTATCGGCTTTGAACAATATGAAGGGTCGCTGCTCAACCAGAACAATTTTGGCGGAAACAATTTCAATCCGCGGAGTGTCTCCTCCGCCTTTGGCGAGCTGTTCGTGCCTGTGGTCAGCCCGAGTGCGGATATGCCGGGTATCTATGAACTCGAATTCAATATTTCCGCACGTTACGATGATTATAGCGACGCCGGATCCACGACAAACCCGCGGTTCGGCGTAAATTGGCGGCCGACGCCCGGTCTCAAGATATTTGGCAGTTGGGGAACATCCTTCCGGGCGCCGGGCCTGGCAGATAACGATCCGTTCTCCCAGACAGGCGTGATCCCGATCACCACGTCTGGCACGCAGATTGCCGCAAGCGTCTGTGGTGCCTGCCAGTCGCTTCCCTTTGGCACGATCTATCAGTCTATCGGCGGTGCCAATCGCAATTTGGAGCCGGAGACATCCGAAGCCTATGCCATCGGCGCGGACTGGACGCCGGGGTCGGTCCCGGGCCTGCTGGTTTCCGCAAAATACTGGCACATCAGCTATGAGGGCCAGATCTCCACACCGGCATTCAATGTCGGTTCGGTCAATGCGATCAATCAGCAGATCTACAATTCACAGATCATTTACAATCCGGCGCTTTTCCCTGAGCTGTCACAGGAAAACCCCGTCGCCTTCTTCGGGGAATTTCCGACCATTGACACGGACAATCCGGCCTGCGCCGCCGTGTTCGGGCAGAAGGTGACAACCCAGGCGCTCTACGATTCCATGATCGCCTGCTACAATACTGGCGGAGAGACCGGTGGCCTGTTCGGGCCACCAACGCCTCCGGGCAACGTGCTCGCGCTGGTCAGCGGTCGGCGGATCAATGCCGGCAAGACCATCGGTGACGGCTTCGACATCAATATCGCATACAGTTTCGATACTGACTTCGGCAGCTGGAACCTCGGGGCTGTCGGAACCTATTCGTTGGGATGGCAAGTTTCTCCGCTTCCCGGGGCGGAATTTGTGGAAGAAGTCAACCAGCTTGGCTTTCCGCTGACCTTCCAGGCGCGTGGGCAGCTGGGCTGGGAGGACGATTTCAGCATTGGTCGGGTTTTCGCCAATGCCTTCGTGAACTTCCGCAATTCCTATGAGATCGATCGGGATCAGCTGCCAATCGGCGTGGATACCTCCTTTGCCGAGGTGGACGCTTACACGACCTTCGATCTGTCGATCGGGCTCGACACTGGTGAGGCGATCGGTTCTCCACTCGCCGACGGATTCCAGCTTACTCTGAGCATACAGAATTTGTTCGATGCAGATCCGCCTTTGGTTGTTAATCAGGCCGGTCTTGCCGGCACGGCAGTCCGCTTCGATCCGACTTATGGCAGCCCGCTGGGCCGGGTCTTCCAGGTGCAGGTCGGCAAGAAATTCTGAGTCCGATGTCATACGGTGAAAAACGGGCGTCCCGGCCATGAGCCGGGCACTCCCTTCTCGCACAGCTCGTGGCGGGCGGTGATGCCTTGGTCCAACAGTTCCGTCGGCAGGATGGTGATGCCGGCACTGGTCTGCATGTGGCTGGCTGCCTGTGTCACGATGGATTCAGGCGGATCGGCGCTCGCAGCTCGGTCATTAGCTCCGCCAGCGGGCAGGGCGGTGGGGGCCGGTCCGGTGCCGGTTTCGGGGCATCCGCGGCCCATGTCCCTGCTGGAGGCCCGGGACCGGGCGCTCGCTGCCAACAAGCGCCTGGTATTCGATATGTGGCGCGGCGTGGTGAATGCCGGGCATGTCGAACTGGCAGACGATATGCTGACAGAGGATTACATCCAGCACAGTCCGATGCTTCCCACCGGGCGTGAGGCCTTCAAGCAGATATTTTCGGCTGTGGAGCGGCGGGAGATTCCCGACCTCGTTTTCCCAGCAATTGTGACCCTCATTGCCGAAGGTGATCTGGTGGTGATGGCCATGCGAGAGGAACTGCCGGAACCGGATGACAGCGGCAATTATACGACTACGCACTTCAACCTGTTCCGGGTGGAAGATGGGCGGCTGGCCGAACATTGGCATTCGATACAGGGACAACCTGGCCCACATTTGCCGTCTCCTGACGAAGGCGGCCCGCAGCCCGTGACGGGGGCGACAGGCTCTGCCCAGATGGCCATGCTCCGGGCGGATCATCCCGCACTGGCGCGCAACAAGCAGCTGGTTTTCAACGCGTGGAGAGAGGTTCTGGCGGCAGGCCGGGAAGACGGGGCGCAGCATTTCTTCGCGGAGGGTTACGTTGATCACGACCCTAATGGGCAATCCGGGCTGGCCGCTCTGCGGGCATCCCTGGCCCGGCGAGAGGACGGGCCGATATTACCGGCAATCGATGATCCTCTCGTTGCGATGGTGGCCGAAGGTGATCTGGTGGTGATGATCACCGGGAGGCCGCACCCCGATCCGAGGCGGGACGGAAAGACATATACCACCACGTCCTTCGAAATGTTCCGGATCGAGGACGGGCGCATTGCCGAACATTGGAACGGGGCCGCGCGGCCGGGCGGCTCTCTTGGGCCCTATGCAGAATGACAGACCGATCGCCGGACGGGGCAGGGAAGGGGACAGCGTGAACGAAATCACAGCCGAACTTGCGGGCGAAACCCCGGAGCAGGAGGATCTGAGACCGCATTACAAGGAAGACCCCTGGCCTACGATGGGGCAGGCCTATTTTGCGGCATGGGTCCTGGCGATCGCGCAGATGTGCGCTCAGCTGAATAATGGCGTCATGACGCTTATGGTAGAACCCGTTAAGCGGGATCTGGATCTTACAGATCTGCAGATGAGTTACCTTCTCGGCTTTTCGGCAGTGCTATTCTATGCGCTTGTCGGCATCCCCGCTGCCCGGCTTGTCGACCGATATAATCGCAAATGGCTGATGATCGTCTCGGTGGCTATCTGGAGTGCGGCGACAGCCGCCTGCGGGATGGCAGCCAATTTCTGGCAGTTTTTCGCTGCACGTTTCGGCATCGGCACGGGTGAGGCAATCAATGGGCCGCTGTCCTATTCATTGCTGGCGGATCATTTTCAGCCCGAACGCCTGCCGCGGGGTATCGCAATCTACAATGTCGGGCTGCAGGGCGGGGCGGCGCTTTCCCTGTTGCTCGGCGCTTTCCTGATCTACATCACCGGTGGTCTTCCCACGGTTGAACTGCCATGGCTGGGCACCGTCCGGGACTGGCAGATGGTATTCGTCTTCACCGGCCTCACCGGCATTCCGGTCATCCTTCTGCTGACGCTGATGGGAGAACCCAAGCGGCGGGGCATAGCCGCACAGCGCGCGCGCACGGGAGCGGCGACGGTCAATCTTCGGGATGTCCTGGCTTATCTTTTCAGGCACTGGCGGCTCTACGGGCCGATGTTTCTCGGCCTTTCGCTTACTTCCATTCACATGCTTGGATTGGGGGCGTGGAGCGCAGCGTTCTACACCCGCACCTATGGCTGGGAACCTGCGACAATCGGGCTCTATTCCGGCCTGGTCAGTCTGGTCCTGGCGGCGCCGGCTCTGTTCGGAGCTGTCTGGTTCAACGAACTGCTGACGACGCGTGGACATGCCGATACCAATTTGCGGGTCATGGCCATTGGTATCACTGCCGCCGCCCCGTTCACCATTGCCATGCCGTTCATGCCATCGCCGTGGCTGGCGCTCGCCATGGGGGGGATTGGACCGGCCCTCATGCTGGTGGCGGCGCCATCGCTCAATACCGCCCTTCAGATAATCACGCCTAACGAGATGCGCGGTCAGGTAACTGCGATCTACCTTTTTACCATGTTTGCCGCCGGCGGGAGCATCGGCCCCACACTGTTCGCTTTTCTGACCCAGGAGGTGTTCGGCGATGAGTCCATGCTGCGTTACGCCGTGGCTGCAAGTGCCACCATCACCTTTCCCCTGGCAGCGCTGACCTACTGGCTGGGATTGAGGCCATATCGCCAACGTATCCTGGAAATGCGAGCCGAGGGTGCCCCTGTCTGACAGTGCATTGAACCCACTATTTTTGGCGAACCGGGCCGTTCAGGATCCAATTGAAATAATGGTTTAGGGAGTAGGAAATTGGCAGACAAGCGGGCAACCATTGTCATTGTGCACGGCGCCTGGGTCGGCGGCTGGCGCTGGCGCAACGTTGCGGATCTTCTCCGCGACCGGGGGCATTATGTTTTCACTCCGACGCTGACAGGCCTCGGAGAAAGGGAGCATCTGACCAGCCCGGAGGTGAACCTTTCCCTCCACGCACGCGATATCGCGAACGTAATCAAATATGAAGGTCTCGAGAACGTGCTGCTCGTCGGCCATTCCTATGGCGGGATGCCGATTTCCCAGGCGACAGAACTTGTCCCGGAAGGGGTGATCAGGTCCATCCTGTATATGGATGCCTTCCTCCCGGAAGACGGGCAGTCGCTCAACGATCTCGTGCCCGGCGAACCCCATCTGCCGGAGGATCCGAACGATTATCTGGTGCCGCCGCCACGTTTGCTTCTCCAGGGTTTCAACGCCCATATGACACCTGAAGACCGGGCTTCCTACGAAGACCGCCGTACACCCCAGTCGGTCCATTGCTTCACGGAGAAGGCCCGCCTGACCGGCGCTCGCGAAAAGATCCCGCAAAAAACCTACGTGATAGCGACCGGCTACAAGAACGATACATTCGCTCCGGTTGCCCAGGCCCTGCGCAAGCGGGATGACTGGCGCGTCGAAGAAATGCCTTTCACGCACGATCTGCAACATGTGGCGGTCACGGAATCCGCAGACATGATCGAAAGCGCTGTGCCCTAGGGCTCCCGAGCTTCCGATTGTCACCACTATTTTAAACAACCAGGGGGCGGCACCTTGGGGGAGAAGGGGATTGGCGCGTAGTTCATCCCGCCCCCGCTTTTCGCCTGCGCGACGGCCCCTCTCTACGGGAGAAAGCGAGTGGAAACAGCCAGCGAAACGGCCCGGGATGCGCCGGACGAGGTCCAAACTTTCATCCGCTATTCGGAAAGGTCAGCTGATGGCGGCTATATCGAAAAGAATGGCAGCTACTCCTTCGAAATGGAGGACCATGATGTAACCGTGCGCAATGCACGAAAACTCGACACGGCCTTCGATACGCATGGTTTCGCCCTGGTGAAGCACCCGGTGGATGTAGATTTCACCGATCAGCATGATTTCGAGAAGCGCTATTACCCGGAAGTCTGCCGGCTGGTAAAAAGCATGACGGGTGCCCGGGAGGTATTCGCCTTCATGGGCATATTGCGCGGAGGAGAAGACGCGAAGGGCGGTGGCCCGGCATTGAGCGCCCATGTCGACTTCGACGAGGCCGCATTGCGCCAGTGGGTGGCAAGGCTTGCCCCGGATCGGGCGCAGGAACTGGCCGGCAAGAGGCTGGTGAACATCAATGTCTGGCGGGGAACGATCCCGGTGGAGAATTACCCTCTCGCCGTCTGCGATGCGCGCAGCGTCAGCAAGGAGGATTTTCTTCGTGTGTCGCTGGGCCGTCCGGAAGGCGGGTTTCGGGAAGGGATGCCGGCCGGGTTGAACATGGCCTACAACCCGAAACACCAATGGTATTATTTCCCATTCATGCAACCGGATGAGGCGTTGGTTTTTCGCCTGTTCGACACGGGGAACCCGGCCTGGGAAATGACCGGGCACACCGCTTTCGAGGATCCGACCAGCGACCCGTATTCTGCAAAAAGGCAGAGCTTTGAAGTCAGAACCATCGCGGTTTTCGACGAATGAGTGGGGCGGTGAACTTTGAAGGCGTTGCGATGCGCATTACGCCGTCAGCCGGGCGAAGCGCCGGCAGGTGCGCCGATGCGAAATTGTGCTTCCTCCAGCCGGATCAGCCGGGCTTGTCCGCTTTGCTGCCACGGATCCTGCGACATGCGTTCGCGGACTTCGTCTTCGCTATTGGCAAGGAACACGAACGCAATGTGTTCGGATCGCATCAGCAGCCCGGCCATCGCGATGAACCCTTCCGTTTCGAGCTTGCCCATATAGGCCGCGTGATCCGCAAAACCCGGTTGTTCGTGCGCATCCTTGGAATGATCCCAGAGATCTGTCCGCTCGACAAGGGCGAAAAACGTCCTCTTCATGATTGCTTCCTTTGCAAATATAAATACAGATTCCACCTATAGATAATAGGAATATGTATTCAAGGAGATTCCGGAGATTTATAAATGCAAGTATTTATATTTGATTGGACAGCTTATGCTGAAAATGTCGATAAATTCAAAATTGATGGAGAGGTGCCGCGACTTGTTGGCGAGCATTTTGAGCCAGAGGTGGCCGTCAATACCTACGCAAACCACTTGGCGGCTTGGGAAGAGCTTGAGAGACAGGGTTTCGATGGTGTCGCAATTAACGAACATCATGGCACACCATTCGGCATGGGCGCATCGCCAAACCTCCTTGCGGCTGCGCTGTCCCAGCGCACCGAAAGGTTGAAGATCCTTGTCTATGCGAACCTGTTGCCGATCCACGAGCCGCTGCGCCTGGCCGAAGAGATCGCCATGTTGGATTGCATGACCAATGGCCGCCTTCTTTGCGGTGTCGGACGGGGTGCGCCGCGTGAATACAAGATCTTCAACGTGCCGATGAGCGAATCGCGCAGCCGTTTCACCGAGGCGTTCGAGGTCATGCGCCGGGCTTGGACGGATGACCGCCTGTCTTTCCAGGGTGAACATTTCAGCTTCGATGATGTTTCGATCTGGCCGCGGACTGTCCAGAAACCACATCCGCCGATCTGGATTCCGCTTACCGGCTCAAAGGAATCAATCGAATGGGCCGCCGAACAGGATGCGGCGATCACTCCGGGCGTTTTCCCCGGTCCGATGCGCGAAGATACGATCCGCTATTTCGCCGAGTGCCAGCGCAAACACGGACGGAAGGTCGATCCGAACAAGATCAGCATCATGGTGGATTGCTATGTGGCGGATTCGAAGGAACAGGCCATCGACGAATATGGCGAACATCTGATGTATCTGTTCAACACGCTGCTTCGTTATGATCAGGTCTGGCAGTCGGACGTCAAGAAGACCAAATATTACAGCAGCACCGCCTTTGAACATCTGCGTGAGGGCGCGAAGGGGACACTGGCTGAAGACGACACTGTCTTTAACGAGTGGACGATAGAGACAGTGCGTGACGCCGCCCAGCACATGCCGATCGGCACAGCGGACGAGGTGGTGGAGCGTATCCTGGCAGAATGCGACGATGCTGGCGCGAATAATGTGCTGCTCGTCTGCAATCGCGGCGACATGCCGCACCACATGTACATGAACCAGATTCGCCGTATCGGCGAGGAGGTCCTTCCCCGCCTTCAGGCACATAATGTCACCGTGGTTCCCCATGCCGAGCAGCGGGAAGCAGCGGAATAACAAAAATCGACAGTTTTCCCTGGGCAAAGGCCGGCGGAAATCAGGGAGAGGGACATGGGGTTGAGTCATAGCGCGGCAGATGGTGCCCGCAGTGCGGAGCATCCGCTCCTGCGGCCGGCATACCGGCGTTGGGTTGTTTTCGTTCTGCTGCTGGTCGCGATTTTCAATTTCGCGGACCGGGCAATCCTTGCTGTGCTCGCGCAGCCGATCAAGGAAGATCTGCACCTTACAGATACCGATCTGGGCATTCTTCAGGGGCTAGGATTCGCCATTCTATACTCCGTTCTCGGCGTTCCTCTTGGCATGATGGCAGAACGCGTGACGCGTACTCGTCTCCTGACTGCATGTATTGTCGTCTGGTCTGGCATGACGGTTGCCTGCGGGTTCGCCGTGAATTTTGCGACCATGCTGCTAGGGAGGATTGGCGTCGGAATTGGGGAAGCGGGTGCGCAACCGATCACCAATTCTCTGGTTTCTGACCATTTCGGCCCCGTCCGCCGAGGGTCGATCTTTTCCCTGATATTGCTGGGATCCCCGATCGGATTTCTTCTCGGCCAGTCGGTCGGTGGCATTGTGGCGAGCGAGTGGGGATGGCGTGCGGCATTTTATGCCATGGGTGTGCCGGGCCTGATCGTGGCGGCGCTGGTGCTGTTCACATTGCGTGAACCGCCCCGCGGTCTGGCCGAAGGTTCTGCCGCGCATGACACGGATGCTGCGCCATCCCTTATGGAAGTGCTGCGCTACTTGTTCGCAAAGCCGACATTTCGCCATCTGCTTGCCGGCTTCGTAATCGGTAGCTTCACGATGAATGCCATCGCCAATTTCGTGCTGCCATTTTATCTTCGCGGCTTCGATATTCCCCTGGCCACGATGGGGGTACTTTTCGGCGTGGTCAGCTTCTTCTCGAACGGGCTTGGCATGGTGCTCGGCGGTTTCGGGTTCGACTGGCTTGGGCGTCGTGATCAGCGCTGGGTGATGTGGGGGCCGGCTATCGCGCTTCTGCTTTGCATTCCGATCTATTTCGGCGCCTTTTACAGTCAGGCGATCTATATCTCACTGGCCTTCATATTCTTCGGTAACATGTCGCTCGCCTCCTTCATGGCGCCGACCATGGCCAGCATGCAAAATATGGCGGGCCCCCGAATGCGCGCCACGACTTCGGCTGTGACCGCGATGATCATAGGAATAGTGGGGGCCGGGTTAGGTCCGACCGTCGTCGGCATTCTTAGCGATGCCTATGCGGTGCGCCTGTTCGACGGAGCGGACTTCTTCGCGAATTGTCCTGGCGGTCGCGGCGTGGACGGGATCGGCAGCGCCATGGATGACAATTGCCTGGCGGCATCAACCGATGGTCTTCGTTTTGCCCTGATCAGTGTACTTGGAATATTCGCTTGGGCCGCATTGCATTATTGGCTCGCCGCCAGGACGCTCAAGCAGGATCTCTATGTTCCGCAACGCGTTTCAGCGGAGCCGGAGGTGGGAGCGGCAATGGTCTAGATCGGGCGGTTCCGGCTCATGGCCATCATGACGCAAGAGGATTCTTCCTTCGCGGCGGACAGGCTCTCCGGATCCTCGGGAACAACGGTATCGAGCAATCGGCGCAGCAGTTCGAAATATTCGGTCTGTATCGAGGTGGGGAAACGATCGAGGAGTAGCGGGTGAAAACGCGCTTCATAAGCCGTCAGGCAGCGTGAGAAAAGATCCACAATCGGGCTGTCTGCTACTTGGGAAACTCCCTGCACGAGACGCAGCAGGTCATAGCGATCAATGGATTCACTGCTGCGGGCTCGACTGAGCAGCTTGTCCAGCCAGGCGCGCTGTTTCGCGGTCGCACGGCTTACCGCCAGCGCAGGAATGAAGCGATTGAGCTGAAACAAGATCGTTCCGGTTGCCTTCGGGTCCATCTGGTGGCTGATCAGGAAGGCGAGCATCAGGCGTATGCTTCCCGTTCCGCGCAAGTCCCTTATTACCAACCCGTTACCGCGGCCGCGGCGGCATTCGACCAAGCCGCTGTCCTGCACCTGCCGGATGGCCTGACGCAGTGTTGCTCGGCTGACGCTGAAACGTTCGCACAAATCCCATTCGGATCCGATGCGCTGGCCGGCGCTTCCGTTGTGCAATATCTCCGCAGCCAGCCGGCGCGCCACCAGGGTGGCCAGAGTTCGGTCGTCTTCCTGCCTGGCGGTATCGATCGCCGGGAAGGCGAGCGAAGGTAACTGCTCTCGCAAGCAAGATTGCAGTTCGCGGTTCAATTCCTGGCTTGCCTGAATGGCTCCCTGGTCATCACCGGCAGAGAGTGCCGCTCGCAATCTCGAGGCGCCATGATGACGGGCCGTGCAATCCAACCCATCAATTGCGGCGTTGTCCTTTGCGAACTCCGCCGTAAGATCATTGAGACAGGCGGTGAAAAGTTCGATCACCGGTTCGCCGCTTCGGAGGGCCAGCTCTTCCCGAACCCGCATATGCCATTCGCAAATGCCTTCGCCGTCTTCGGGGCCATCCAGTGTGGCAATTGCCTTGCCCGTGCCTGCCGTCGCAGCAAGGCCGGCCGCCATGAGATCCACCGCTTCCCGCGCATCAATCAATTGGGTCTTGGTTATGCCGGCCATTTTGAAGAAGTTGGCCAGCTCTGACCCGATGGTGCCGGCATCCGGTTGGGCTACGATAAAGCCTCCGCAGGGGCCTGGACGCAACCGGCCAAGACCGCGTCGTTCGAGCAGGGCAACCCCTTCGCGCGCCGCGGCGCGGCCCACACGATAATGTTCCGATAAATCCCGGAGCGAGCCCATCACTCCACCAGGCGGAATATTTTTCGAAGCAATGTCGTCTTCGATCCGGCGAGCAAGTTGTTCAGCCAATCTTGCGCCCTGCGCATCCTCGCTTGTCGATGCGCTGTAGATTTTTTCTGCAGTCGTCATTCAGTCCTCTCCGCGAAGATACAAACGCTTGGAAGGCTGACTTGCAAGCCGATTCATGATCGGCGTCGACTATATTTTTGCAAACGATTGTCGGCACTATTTTAAGCTCTTCGGCTTTTGCACCCTGATCCAGAATGTCGAGATTCAGCGCGAAACATGCGCTGTATTTTTCGCGCGCCGTAAGACCGAAGAAAACGATATCCTGCCCATGATCAGAAGCCCCCGAGCCGCCGCCTCCAGCCGATCCTGTTCGGATCGCCCCGAGAGTCTTTCAGAGGACTTCCGGCATTCCCTGCGGCGCTTCGGAAATGGCGTGACCATTGTGGCAACAGTGGATCGGCAAGGCCAGCCACGGGGACTGATGATGACGGCGGTCATGTCTTTGTGCATGGAGCCGCCTTCGATGTTGATCGCGGTCAACCGGGCCGCTTCCGCGTTGCCGTTTCTGCTCGAACGAGGTCGCTTCAGCATCAATATCATCGGGGCAGGCGAAGAAGAAGAATGCGCACGTTTTGCCAGGGCAGATGCAGAAACGCGCTTCGTAAACCATGACTGGGATTGCGGGACGGACAACATTCCCCGTTACCGGAGGGCGGCTGCCACGATCATCTGCGATATTGACGATGCCCGGCCCTTCGGCAGCCACATGGTCATCCAGGGGCTTGTTCGCGAAAGCTACTATGCGAAGGAGATCGGCGGCCTGGTTTATCTGGATGGCCGGTTCTTCAACGTGAAGGCGGGCGGCTGACAGATTCTAGCAGGGGCCCGGGCAAATGCACTGGACCGGGGATCGAGAATCAAGGCAGATGGTGAAAACCAGGTCGGCACCAGTACCGGCACATGGTTCGATAATGAGGGAAAGGAACTGTCTGACCATGAATATCCGCAACAGGATCAGCCTGATCGCCTTGGCTTTTGGCATGGGCACTGCGCCCAGCCATACCTTCGCACAGGCGGAGCCGGGTCTCGAATTCGCGTTCGAGGAAATCGTGACCCTGGGCCCGGGGCTTGCCGTGGGAGAAACGCCGCGGGGCATGCGCAACATGATCCCTATTACCGGCGGCACGTTTGAAGGGCCGGGCATAAAGGGCACGATCATTCCCGGCGGTTGGGACTGGCAGCTGACCCGGGGCGATGGATGCACCGAAATCGAAGCGGATTACATGCTGAGGACTGACGACGGCGTGGTCATCAATGTGATCAATGAAGGTGTGCTTTGCCCGCCTAAGGATGGCAAGCCGGTGCCGGTGCGGACCCAGCCGCGCTTCGAAGCTCCGCTGGGCAAATATGAATGGCTCAACAGCACGGCCTTTATCGGAACGCTGGAGATGGCGACCGGTCTGGACGAACCTGCGGTGAAGATCCGTTTCTACAAGGCGATCTAGCCCGCCCGCCTTCGCCGAAGGGGGGAGGTATCGGCCCGTCTTCCAGCCAGATCCTCGACCGCCTGGGTGGGGGCCGGGCCATGGCCCCCTTCCGGCATCACGCCGGCGGGTGGGCGGGGCATGTCTTGCAAGACTTCCAGCAGCCGGGCCTGCATTATCCGTATGGAAGATTCCGCTGCCGGCATATCTCCTGCGCGCAATGCCGCGACAATGGACCGTTCCTGATCGAGAAAGGACAAGGGGGGCGAGCTTTCATCCTGCCCGTCGCGTTGGAGTGCCTGGTAGGAGACAATGCTGCGGGCGAAGATGTCGACCAGCGGTGAAGCGGCGATTTCCGCCATCCGCTTTTGCAGGTTCACGAAGCGTTCGGCATCATCTTCTTCGCCAAGTATTTTATCCAGGGCGGCGAAATGTCGTTCGCGCTCATCTCCGGGCATCGCATCGAGCGCTGCCCCTGCCAGCCGCACATTCGCGGCATTGAGATCCCACACAAGATCGACGAGGGCGAGGGGGCAGAGGCGGCACGCCGCCAGCCAGGCGTAAACCTGCCGGATCACACCTATCGGCCGGGGTCGTTTTATCTCGTAACCACCGCTTCTGCCCAGGCGGGCCTGCACCACGTCCAGATCCTGCAGGATGCGTAGCGCCTGCCGAATAACGGATCGCGAAGCCGCGAATTCCTCGCACAGGGAGAGTTCGTTTCCCAGATAGGTTTCGCCACGTTCTGATGCGTTTTCGAGCATTTCCTGCGCGATCGCGAAAGCCCGAACACCGGCCGAACATGCCAAAGAGCTTTCGTGACCGCGAATTCCGGAAGATGGGATGGCGCCGAGCGAGGCGGCAATCATTCCCGGATCCTGCCGTTCGATCGCGCCGATCAACCCATGCGGAACTGGCCCGTCACCCGGTCCGCAGCTGATCAAGCTGTCGAGCACTTCGATATAGAGGAGGTAAACCGGATGGTCGCACGCACGCGCCAGCCATCTGCGAACCGGCTCGCCCTGTCGTCGCGCGGGCAGTTCTGCGGGGCGTTGCGCCAGTCTGTAGGCCAGGAGCAGGTCGAGCCCCGCAACACAATGTGCCAGTTGGCGGGCAGAAATGCCCGTTGCATGAAGATAGGCCGTCACGGCGCTGGCGGTGCGTGCCAGATCCGATGACAGCACCTGGATCCCGCCATTCCTGCCGCGCCTGACCTCGATGACGCCGCGATTGGCGAGCACGGAAATCGCTTCTCGCAATGCCTCCCGGCCCACGCCCAGGCGGCCGCGCAGATCGCTTTCCGATCCCAGCAATTCGCCCTCCGGCCAACCCCGTTCGCTGGCCAGCTTTTCGATCAGCCACGCAGTGCGAATAGGTGCGCTTTGTTCCGCCAGCCGCTCACCGCTGACCGCAGTATAGAAACTGTCGCTCCTGGCCGGCGGATTGTTCGCGGAAATCATGCGACTTTTTTTCAAGTTTCTGAATCCCTAAGCCGAAAGCAACCAGCGGAGACTGGTTTTGGAGAGGTGTTTGGGCGGCCAATCAAAATACTGCCGTCCAGCTGGGAGTATTCAGGACGCGGCCTTGATGGGCAAGTTCCCGTCAGATCCATGTCCGAATTCCCCGGCTGCTGAAAACTATTGCGGGATTGTAGCAGCGACTGCAATCGATTGCATGTTTTCTACCGCTCCCGCCAGTCCCACGGTCACGATGATGATTGCTGGAACAAATAAAGAGGGGGAGGCGATGATGCACATCAGAGGTTTGTTGTTGGGTTCCGTGGCATTTGCCGGGTTAAGTTCGGCATTTGCGGGTGCCGCATCTGCTCAGGAAAGGTCGCCCGCGACGGCACGAAGCAATTCCGCGCCATCCGAAATCATCGTCACTGCGCAACGCCGTGAAGAAAACCTGCAGGACGTTCCCATTGCCGCCACGGCGCTGGGGGGCGACGATCTGGATGCCAAGGCGGTGCAGACGATAGAGGATCTGCAATATGCCGCGCCTTCCGTTTCGATCACCGATCAGGGACTGACCCAGTCGGTAAACATCCGCGGCATCGGTATTGCCAGCGGTTCACCGGCGGTTGCCAATGGCGTTGCCACTTATCTCGACGGGGTGTTCCAGCCGCCGATCCTGACTTCATCCAGCTTTTTCGACGTCGCTTCGATCGAAGTCCTGCGCGGGCCGCAGGGGACGCTGGTCGGTTCCAATTCAACCGGCGGCGCCATTTTCGTGAACACTGTAAACCCAAATACCGATGGGGTGGAGGGGTATGCCAAGGCCCATTACGGCAGTTACGATTCCGTGGGTTTCGAAGGCGCGCTGAACATGCCGGTCACGGATACGCTCGCGGTCAGGGTGGCCGGGATTACCCAGTGGCGAGACAGTTATTACGAGGATCTGGGGCCCTTCGACAACGATCCGGACAGTCTGGACGAACAGGCCGTGCGTGCGGGCGTGATGTGGCAGCCGGGGGCTTTTCGCGCCCTGGCCAAGGCTGAATGGATCGACAAGAATACCGGCGGATACGCTTATCGTCCGATTGAGGGCAGCGACTTCGAGAATGCCCGCACCGACGATATCCGCGAGCTGACCTACAACGCCCCCACCCTGAATCACGAGCGGGCCGTCAATTCCAGCCTCGAGCTGCGTTACGATCTGGACAGCGGGATCGTTCTGCGATCTGTGACCGGATATACGAACAAGCGCATCAACAATCTGTATGACAATGATGGCGCGCTGGCGCCGTCCGATACGGATCCGACGGCGAGCTTCAACCAGGTGCAGGACCAGTTCGTGCGCGAACGGCAATGGACCCAGGAAATCAACATCATCTCCCCCACGGAGGGCGCCTTCAACTGGATCATCGGCGGCTATTACCAGAAGAACAAGGTCGATGTGATCATCGAGAACCGCAGCGGCGATATAGTCGGCGATCCGACCGAAATCGTGAATTATCAGGACAAGCTGACCCTCGGCGTCTTTGCGCAGCTGGGTTACTGGCTGACCCCCGCGCTCGAACTGCAATTGGGCGGGCGGTATTCCCATTATACGGTCGATAGCACCGGCAATGTGACGATCGGTTCCGAAGGTCCGGTTTTCGGGCCGGATGGGCTGGTGGTGGCAGACCTTGCCGGCGATCACGAGGATGGTCGCCCGACTGGCAAGATCGCTCTCAACTGGACGGTGAATGACGATAATCTGATCTATGTATTTGCCGCCCGCGGTTACAAGCCGGGGGGCGCCAATAACGCCACGTCGGAATTCGGACCGGAAACGGTCTGGGATTACGAGATCGGCTGGAAGGCGAACCTGTTCGATCGCCATCTGCGCACGCAGCTGGGCGCGTTCTACATGGACTATAAGGATTTCCAGTTCGATGCGCTCGACCCGGTCACCGGGCAGACTGGCGTGGTCAATATTTCGAATGCGACGATCAAGGGCTTCGAAGTCCAGGCCCAGGCGGTGTTCGGCGGATTTTCGCTGGATGGCGGCATCGCATATGTGGATTCCGAACTGGACCCGGTCAGTATCGTGAACAGCCGCGAACTGCCCAATATCGGCCAGCTTGGGCCGCAATGTCCGGCCGGTACGCCGTCCAGCCCACCGGCCTGTTTCGATTATCAGCCCTTCCTTGGGACTGCCGGGGGCGGACCGAACCTGTTTTCCCCGAAATGGTCATACAATGCGGGCGCGCAATACGAGTTTCTGCTGGGCGGCGATGCATCGCTGACGCCGCGGATCAATTACGCCTATATCGGCTCGCGCTGGACCAATCTGTTCTACAACCCCCAGCTCGACCGGCTGGCTTCCCGCGGTCTGCTGTCGGCCATGGTGACGCTTCGCTATGATGACTGGACGATAGAGGCATATGGCACCAACCTGACAGACAAGGAGTATGTCAGCGGGCAGTCGGGCAATAACGAATTCTACGGCGCCCCGCGCGAATTCGGTCTTCGCGCTTCGGTGAGGTTCTGATCATGCGGACATTCCAATTCGCTTCCGCAGCAGCGGCGATTGCCCTGCTTTCTTCCTGTGCGGGGACGCAATCTTCCGATTCGGGCGAGCTGTCAGGGGCGGCCGCGGGATCGGTGGAGCGTTGCACTGCGCTGGCCCAGGGATCGGGGCTGGACTGGCCCGATCCATCCACCCGGATCCTCTCTGCCACTTATCGCGAAGCCGGCCCGCTGGAAGCACCGCCGGGCATGGCCGGTCCGCCCGGGCCGCCGGCCATGCTGCCTGCGCATTGCGATATTATCGGGGTGTCGCAGGAACGTAGCGGCGTCGACGGGCAGGATTATGCGATCCGTTTCCATTTGCGCCTGCCTGACCGGTGGAACGGCCGCTTCTTCATGCAGGGCGGAGGCGGGACCAACGGCAATCTGGGCGATGCCGTGGGAAGCCTCAGAGCGGGAACGCCCGCATTGGCGCAGGGCTATGCCGTCCTGTCGCAGGATTCCGGCCATGACAACGCCACGAACACCGTACCGGAAAGGGGTGGGCAATCGGCCTTCGGTTTCGATCCCAGGGCGCGGGCCGATTACGGCGGAGATTCGCTGGAGGTTTCCACTCTTGCGGGAAAGGCCCTGGTCCGCAGCTATTATGGCAGCGATCCCAGCTACAGCTACTTCGTGGGATGTTCCAAGGGCGGCCAGGAAGGCATGGCGCTGGCCCAGCAATATCCGGATCTGTATGACGGGATCATCGCGGCCGCGCCGGGCTTTTCCCTGCCGCGTGCCGCCGTGGCGGAAGCCTGGAACACGCAAGCTTTCGCGTCCGTGGTTCGGGCCCGTGGCGAGGAAGTGAGCATGGCCTCCTTGCCCAGTGCCTTCAGTGCGGGCGATCTCAACCTGGTTCGCGATGCGGTGCTGCAAGCGTGCGATGCCCTGGACGGGCTCGAAGATGGCATCGTCGCCGCTTATCGGCAGTGCGGTTCCGACAAGGTGATGCCGCGCCTTCGCAACCTGCAATGTTCACAGGGCAAGACCGATAATTGCCTCTCCACTGCGCAGATCGACGCTTTGCAGGCCATCCGGCAGGGCCCACAGGCGAACGACGGGTCGCAGATCTATCCCGGTTTTCCGTGGGATGCGGGCTGGGCGGATCTTGGCTGGCGCATCTGGATGACGGGGGCGCCGGAGATTGGCGCGCCTTCGATCAATGTGGCGATGGGCGCGCCTTCCCTGGCGGCCGTATTCAGTTCACCGCCGCGCGCGTTCGAAAGCGTCGATGGCAATCTTGCCTATATGCTCACCTATGATTTCGACAGGGATCCGGCTGCCATCGACGCGGTCGTGGCGCCGTTCAAACGTTCCGCGTGGGAAGATATTTCCGCACGTTCCAGCAATCTCGATGCCTTTCGCCAAAATGGCGGCAAGCTGATCGTGCCGCACGGCGTTTCCGACCCGGTGTTTTCGATCAGCGACACTTTGCAATGGTGGGACGAGGTGGATGCGCGCTACGACGGTTCAGCCAGCGAATTCACGCGGGTTTTCCCGGTACCGGGAATGGGCCATTGTCAGGGCGGCCCGGCGACCGATCAGTTCGATGATTTCAGCGCCATCGTGAAATGGGTTGAACAGGGGGAAGCGCCGGATCGCCTTGCGGCTGCGGCTGGTCCGATGTCACCCTGGCCGGGGCGGGAGCGGGCCCTGTGCCCCTATCCGCTTGTGCCGAGACCGATAGATGACAGCACGGAAGGCGATGAAAACGCAGCAGCTTTCGTCTGCAAAACCTGACCGGGACAGGCAGGCAAGGCCAGCGTGGCGACAGCGTTCAGGGAGGAAGCGGAATGGTCCGGGGCAAACTTTGGGGCATTGGGCTGGTGGCCGCAATGGCCGGCCTGCCAGCCTGGATGCTGGTGGGGGCAAGTGGCGAATTGTCCGCGCAGACCGATCGGCGCGATCCGGGGGAGGCATGTGCCGCCTTGTTGCAGATTGGCCATCCCGGCATCGAACTGACCGGGGGTGAACTGATCGCAGCCGGCCCGGCGCCCGCGCCGCCGGGTTCGGCGGCCGCCCATCTGCCTGAACATTGCCTGGTCCGCGGTATGATCGACAGGCGGATTGGTGCGGGCGGGCGCGAATTCGGTATCGGCTTCGAACTGCGTTTGCCGACTGACTGGAACGGACGCTTCCTGTTCCAGGGCGGTGCCGGGCTGGACGGGCAGGTTACGCCTGCTTTGGGAACGATTGCCAATTCGGGCGGCCCGCCTGCACTGGCGCGCGGTTTTGCAGTGGTTTCCACCGATAGCGGCCATCAGGGATCCATGATCGATGCCAGCTTCGGTCTCGATCAACAGGCCCGCGTGGATTACGCCTATAACGCGTTGGGCGAGGTTACGGCCGAGGCCAAGCGTTTGCTGGCTGCCTTCTACGGAAGCGGCGCCGAATATTCCTATTTCATGGGCTGTTCCAATGGCGGGCGGCAGGCGCTGGTTGCCTCGCAACGGTTGCCGCTTGAATTCGATGGTATAGTGGCGGGCGATCCGGCCATGAGTTTTTCCCGTCTGGCGTTGGGCGAAGTCTGGAACATGCAGGTGCTGGCGCGGATCGCACCTCGGGACGAGGAGGGGCGCCCCATCTATTCGCGCGCCTTTTCGGACGATGATCTGAGACTGGTGAAAGAAAGCGTGCTCGACCGCTGCGATGCGCTTGATGGCCTGGCAGACGGGATGATCAATGATTGGCAGTCCTGTGATTTCCATCCGCGTGAATTGGTCTGTTCTCCCGGGGCGGAGGACAATTGCCTCGGTGAAGATCAGGCCAGCGTGCTCGATGATCTGATGCAGGGACCGAAGACCGGTTCCGGAAGGCATATCTACGGCCCGTTCAATTACGACACCGGCATTGCTTCTTCCGCATGGCGCGGAATGCGCCTGGGAACGTCGCAGACTGGGGAGCCGAACTCGGCGGATTCCAGCCTTGGGCTTGGCCAGTTCCGCTTTCTGCAACTGACCCCTCCGGAACCGGACTGGAACCCGCTCTCCCCCTACGATCTGGACGAAATGCTTGAACGGCTGCGGCATCAGGGCGGCATGGGGGATGGGGACAGCCCTTTCCTTTCCACCTTCGTGCGGAAGGGAAAGATGATCGTCTATAACGGCCTGTCCGATCAGGGCATGGCCACACCGCATATCGCGCGATGGTATGAAGACATGGTGGCGGCGAGTGGTCCTGACGCGCGAGAGGCCGTGCGGCTATATGCAGTTCCGGGAATGCTTCATTGCGGTGGCGGTGAAGCGACCGACAGTTTCGAGATGCTGGATGCGATCACCGCCTGGGTGGAGCAGGGCGAGGCACCCGAAAGGATCATTGCACGCGGGGACACGATGCCGGGTGTATCCCGCCCATTATGCCCCTATCCTGCGGTGGCGCGCTATCTTGGCGGCGATCCGGATCAATCCGAAAGTTTCGTTTGCAGCGAATAGGGTATCGCGGCGCCCTGTTTGGGCGCCGCGATCGAGCATGGCTATTCAGAAACCCTTGCTTTCATAATCCCAGTCCGAAACCAGGCACAGGCGGCAATTCTCGCCGGCAAATGTCCTGCCGGAAGCTTCGTCCCCACGCAGGCGCCAGTCCAGCCAGTCCACGGAAATGCTGGCGGCGGCCCCGCCAAATGGTTGGCTGAAAGTGCCGCCATGCCCGACGGGCAGGTTTACGATGGCCGCGGGGATGTGACCGATGCGGCGGAAATCGTCCATTCCGTTGGCATAGGCGATATCTTCCTCCCCGCCCTGAACATACAGGATGGGGAGCCGCAGCTTGTCGAGATGTGTCTTATCCAGCTTCATGCCGGGAATCTTGTCATCATCATCGGGCAGGATGCCGGTGTTGTTGCCGATCACGGTCTGCACACGCGGATCCGCCCCGACTTCCAGCGCCTGGATGCCGCCGCAGCTGTGACCTGCCGCAGCAATTGCAGACTGGTCGATTAGGCCGTGATATTTGCTACCGGCCAGGCCGTTTTGCGCAACGGCCCAGTCGATTGCATCGATCATGTCCTGTGCCGAAGTGGGGGAAGGCGGGAACTGCCCCTCTTGCGGGGCAGGTCGCGCCTCTGCGCGGCGCTTCGCCTCTTCCGGTTCATACCCTGATGCGATGACCAGATAGCCGTGGCTCGCAATTTCCAGAAGATGCGCGCCATGCGGAGCCGGGTTGTCGCTACACCCGCCATTTCCCCACACCAGAACGCCAAGCGGTTGCCCGGTTGCCTTTGGCAGGGCGGAGGGGCGGAAAATGACATGCCCCGGCAATGTCGGATCGACTTCGCTCATGGCGGGATAAGGGCCGCTGCCACCCGTCATGTCCGCGCCCGGCCCGTTCTGCGCGGCGGCCATGCTGGCGCAGGCGGCAAATGCTAGTGTGATCGTGCTTTTCAGCCTCATTTTCCAATCCCCCATGTTCAGGCCTTGCGGCTTTTTTGTTTAATTTCCGGGCGCTATCCCGTCTTGTTGATCCAATTTGAATATTCCCAGGTCAATGGCATTCGCCATCAGCATATTCCCGCGGTCGTTTGGATGCACGTGATCGCCCGGATCGATTTCCGGAAGAAGGCGCAGGGGATCGTCCCGATCCCGGGTCGCCGCGTCGAAATCGATCACGGCATCGAAGCGGCCGCTATTACGGATCCAGTCATTGACGGTGCGGCGCATGGCTTCGCCCTCGGCCGAATAGAAGGGCAGGCCTCTGGTCGGGAGAATGGTACCGCCGGCCACCTTGATGCCGTGCAGGTGTGCGCGTGCAACCAGTTGATCGAGACCGGCAATTATTTCTTCGGCGGTCGTGGCCTGGCTTTCAGCCATTCCCGGCATGATGGACATGTTGATGTCGTTGATGCCCTCAAGGATGATGACCCATTTCACGCCCGGCCTGCCGATCACATCGTCACCGAAACGCGCAATTGCTGCGTCTCCTGCGCCGGTCCTGAGCACGCGATTGCCGGAAATGCCCGCATTGACGACGCCCCAGCCGGACAATTCCGGATCCTTCTGCAGCCTTTCAGCCAGCAGGGCGGGCCAGCTTGCATGGGCACCGGCAGTGGTGGCGTAGCCTTCCGTGATTGAATCGCCGAGCGCGACGATCGTGGCGGCATCCTGCCGGGCGGGAACGCTCAGTCCCTTCAGCCAGAAATACGAACCTGTGATCTGCGCATCGTCCATCCGTTCCGCAGCCGCGCGATCGCCGTCCACGACATAGGTGGGCATCAGGGCGAGCGGATCGACCGTGTTGGCGGTTGTCGTGTGGGGCAGGTGGATGGAAATTGCCACTTCGGCGAGTGCGGGCAAAGCCAGCTCAACCGGATCGCTGACCGCCTTTGCACCGGGATGAAGGATCAGCTCATCCTCGCCCCCGAAGGTGACTTTGCGGCTGGTCCCCGGCACCAATGCACTGCCGCCGGCGGAAAGCGCCGCATGGACCGATGCCAGGGTCACGGCTTCGCCCCCCTGCGCATTGGCGAATTCCAGGCGGAAACGATCGCCACCAGCGCTGGTCCGCACGATCATCCGAATGGTCTGGTTGTCGAAACTCGCGGGGTAGGGTTCAAATGGTGAAGGGACCGGCGGAGGGGGAGCATCCTCTCCCGAAGGCGCTTCGAAAGGTGGCGGAGGAGCGGGGGCCAGTGGCAACGGCGTTCCCCAGCTTTCAATCCAGCGATCCTGTGCCGAAACAGGGGAAGAAAATGCCGCCGCAAGCAAGATGAAGACTGCCGCCGATCGCGGAAAGTGCATGAATCCGTCCCCCGGAAGATTATTTGTTCTGCCAAGTCTAGCCAATTCATTCACCTGCCGCAAACGATTGCATTGGCGGTGCCTGCAACCCTATTACCTGTGTCCGGAGATACTGGAGAAGGGGGAGAGGACATGACCATTCGGACAATAGGGGCGCTGGCTTCGGGGCTGCTGCTGAGCATTTCCCCGGCGGCTGCTGCCGCGCAGGAAAGCGCCGGACCGGAAATGGGCCGTGAATTTGCTGCCGTGAACGGCACGACGATCCGCTGTCCTCTGCCTCAGCCTCCGAGCGAGGAACAGCAGGCCGCACAATTTGAAACGCGCCCGCGCGATCTTGATCAGATGTCGGCCGAGGCTGCAAAGTTCTTTAATTCCGACAGTGAAATAGGCGCCGCTTTTCGCGCCAGGCAAGCAGAACAGCGGGCGACCGACTGGCCGTTTCTGTGCCGTTATCGCGATGCCAATGCGATGCTTGCCGAAGCCGGTTATCGCCCGGATGTGGTTTTCATGGGAGATTCCATAACGGAAGGCTGGATTCAGGCT
This sequence comes from Croceibacterium atlanticum, assembly GCF_001008165.2. Taxonomy (NCBI): domain Bacteria; kingdom Pseudomonadati; phylum Pseudomonadota; class Alphaproteobacteria; order Sphingomonadales; family Erythrobacteraceae; genus Croceibacterium; species Croceibacterium atlanticum. The sequence continues at coordinate 336,840 of NZ_CP011452.2, forward strand.
GATCCGTCCTTCTTTGAAGGCAATCACTATGTGGACCGGGGGATTAGCGGGCAGAGCAGCAGCCAGATGGTCGCGCGTTTTCAGCAGGATGTCGTGGCCCTGGCGCCCAGGGCAGTTCATATTATGGCAGGCACCAATGATATTGGCGGGGCGACCGGCCCGATCACGGAAGATGAGTTTGCCGGCAATATCCGCGCCATGCTCGATATGGCCCAGGCCAATGATATCGAGGTGGTTCTGGCGGCTATCCCGCCCATGTCGCGCCTGTTGCCTCGCCCGGAATTCAATGTGCGGCCAGTGGTTCTGCAACTGAATGCGCGGCTGGCGGAACTGGCGGAGGAATATGGCGTCCCCTTCGTCGATTATTACACGCCCATGGCGCTGCCCGATGGCGCATTTGATCCGCAACTGGCGAATGACGGGGTTCATCCCACGCGGGCCGGCTATGCAGTGATGGCGCCGCTGGCGAAGGCCGCACTGGACAATGCGTTGAAGGTTTCATCCCGCTGAAACGGGGTGGCCGCCCCGCGCAATCGTTGCACGGGGCGGCCGGTGGACCCGGCAGGGCCGGTTCCGGGAGGTTGTCAGTAGGAATTCATCCGCAGGCGGAGCCCGATGGTCCGCGGCGTCGGGCCGGATCCTGACAGAGGGCCGGTTGTGCCCAGGAATGTCGGGCCACGTTCGTCCGTGAGATTGTTCCCGATCAGGGCCAGTTCCCAGGGGCCCCGGCGAACGCCGAGCGTCAGGCTGATGAGATCGTAGGGATCCGCGACCAGCCCGTTTGCCTGCAGCCGGTCGCCGCTGTGGCTCAGCGAAATATTGCTGAAGCCGTCGAAACCGCTGGCGATTTCCCAATTGTAATTGGCATCCAGGCGAAAGTTGTTGGCCAATGTGTTGAGCAGGCGCGCACCGGGATAGAGCAATGGCTGCGCATCGGCCACGACCTCGTTGACCGTGTCGTATTCGCTGTCGTTGATATTGCCGACAAACCCGAGATTGAGGCCTTCGATCGGTGTGTTCCAGCGGACTTCCAGATCAATGCCCATCGTGGTGGCATCACCGAAATTGGCGAACCCGTCCACTCCGTCGATACCACCCGTCACCGAGGTTTGCAGGTTGGTGTACTGGAGGTGATAGAGATTGAGCCCGACATTCAATGACCGGTCGGGATTGCGCCATTTCAGACCGAACTCGTAATTGGTGGAGGATTCCGGATCCAGCGCCACTTGTGCCGGAACCCCGGCGATCCCCAGCGATTCCACCTGCACACGCGATTGCACGATCCCCGGCCGAAAGCCTGTCGCGGCCGAAATGAACATCGTCAGGTCGTCGCTGGGGAGATAGGAAAGGTTGAGGCGCCATGTCTCCACGCTCTCCTTGGTCGGGACTTTTCCGGTACCGTCTTCGAAAGCGCGATCGTCGTGATAGGTCCGCAAACCGACAAGCGGAACCAGCTTGCCATCGAACAGTTCGTAGCTGATTTCCCCGAACACGGCCCAGTTTTCGGTCAGCGTGTTGTTATCCGCATTGATCGTGACGACCGGGAGAACGAGAGCGTTCTCCTGCGGGCCTTCCCCGTCCTGATAGGCTGCCCCTACGACCCAGTTGAACGGCCCGCTTCCGGCAGAGTTCACGCGCAATTCCTGCGCGAACATTTTCGGCAGGAACTGACTGGAGAAGGAGCCCGAGGGTGAAAGCGGGATATTGATCCCGAATTCACCTTCGAGGTGGCTTGTCGCACTGGTCACGGTGAAGGCGTCGAAATGGGCGGTGGCCGTCAGGCTCCACAGCGTGAAATCGCCGTTGGAAAAGCCATCCTGCCCGGCAGTGTTTTCGAAATAGGGCGGCTTCACAGAGGCGGTGAAGCCGGTGAAATCCTGCCGCGGGCGGAAGTTCCAGTATTGCGCGCGGATATCGACATTGTCCCAGGGGCGCAGCAGGGCGACAACCCTGATGTCGTCATTTCTCGCACTGTTTACGTTGGTCTGGTCCGGCGTACCGTCATACGGGCCGAAATAGGCATCGGCATAGCCGGCATCGCGGGAAAACCCGCCGCTGGCCCGGATGGCAAACCTGTCTTCGACAATCGGAATGGAAAGGGCTGCCGCCGCCCCGTAATTCAGCTCGTCAGCGCCTGTCGTCTTCGACGCTTCGGCCTCGAAAGCATATTCGATATTGTTGAGGTCCGGATCACGCGTGTGGAAGATGAAGACGCCGCCGGATGAGCCCTGTCCGTAGAGGGTGCCCTGCGGTCCGCGCAGCACTTCCACACGTTCCATGTCGATGAAGCGTACGGGCGGCGCGATGCCGAAATTGGTGACGATGAACGGGGTATCGTCAAGATAATAACCGATCGGGGAATCGCCGTTCTGGGTGACATTGCCGCGCAGATTGTAGAAGCGCGAAGCGTTCGACTGGCGGAACCCCTCCTGTGCGCCCGGGACGCTGGAGACAAGATCGCCGATCGTCGTGATGTTGCGTTCCTTGAGGGTTTCCCCGCTGAACGCCTGGATTGCCAGCGGCACCTGCTGCAAGGATTGCACGCCTGCCTTCTGGGCGGTCACGATGATCTCGTCAGAACCGGCCGGGGGCGATTTTTCTTCGCTTTCTTCCCTGTTTTCGGACTGATCAGACTGGTCCTGCGCCTGAGCCGCCGCTGCCGCCAGACTGGACACGATCGCCAATGCCGCAACCGCGGTGCGTAGATGCCTCACAACTCCCCTCCTGCACGATACAAACGATTGCCCATCTTCAAAAGCGGGCTTCAGCGCAGAAAACAACGAAGTCAGCCTGCGAGTCAACCGAAAAGAACAATCGATTGCATTGGGGCGCGTCGGGAGGGCGCCTGCGCTAGCGGTTCTTGCAGGCCAGAGGATTCAGTTCTTTGCGGTGGATGCGCGCGCGACGAGGGTGGGCTTGAGTGTCACCGAATGCGCCTCTTCCCCTTGCATCCGGCGGAAGACCAGATCGACCAGTGCATCGGCGCCCGCTTCCAGATCCTGCCTTATCGAGCTGAGCGGGGGAAGCGTTCGCCGAGCCATCTCGAGATCGTCGAACCCTATCACTTTCACATCTCCGGGGACCGCGCGTCCACGCTCGACCAGGGCCTGGATCGCCATCATCCCGATCGTGTCGGACATGGCGAAAATGCCATCCAGACTGTCTGCCAGATCCAGGAAGCCGGATATCTCCTCGATCGCTTTCTCGGGCACGAAATGAACGGGCAGATTCGCCCCCACCGCTCCCTGGCCCATATCGCGCAGCGCCTCGCGAAATCCCTGCAGGCGCTGTTCAACCTCGGGCACTGACGGATCACCGAAAAAGGCAAGCTTTCGGCAGCCTTGCTCCAGCAGATGCTCGGCCGCCATCCGGCCGCCCAGCCGATTGTCGCTGCCGACAGAGCAATATTCCTGTTCAGGCAATTGGGCGCCCCAGACGACCAGCGGCGGATAGGATCGCGCCACGCTGTCGATCACTTCTGCCTGGTTCGACTGCCCGATGATTATCATGCCATCGACCCGGCCCGAATCCGCCAGCTGGCGGAGCCATGATGGGTCGCTGGGCACGACCCGGCTCAGCAGCAGATCATATCCCCGATCAGCCAGCCGGTCAGCAATATGGCCAAGCAGCGTCATGAAGAACGGATCGGAAAGATGCTGCGTCTTTTCATGGCCCAGCGGCACGATCACGCCAATGGTTCCGGTCCTGCCCGTGCGCAGGTTGCGGGCCATGCTGCTTGGCTGGAAATCATGGTCGGCCGCCAGCTTGCGGATCCGGTCGCGCGTCGCCTGCGATACCTTTCCGGTCCCCGCCAGGGCGCGCGACACGGTCGCTGCCGAAACGCCGGCCAGCTTGGCCAGGTCATGGATATTCTGCGGCCTTTGCGCGCCGCCATTTCGTGTCGAAGCCTTCTTCGGGGGCAAGGGAACCTCTGCTCGCTCAATCTGGCCTGCATCCGACGCTTTGCACGCGGAGAGGTCAAGCGGGAATCGCGCTTTCCTCCCGGTGAGGTATTGCCATCGCCAATGCGGCGGCCGTCGGCTTGCCTGGTCGGAAAGATGCAGCTATTGCATTTGCGCAATCGATTGCAAAGAACGATCGCCGGGAGAGACCATGCTTGAACTTTTGACCGCCATCGTTGCGAGATCCGGCCTGCGCCAGGCTGCCTTGCTTGTTCTGGCGGCCCTGTTGCTTCCGGCGGGTTTCGCCGCACCGGCCCTGGCCGGGGAAGATACTGGCCAGTTGCTTGTGGGTGCCGCCAGGATCGATGTCACTCCCGGCGAAGATGAAATGCCGCAGAACATGACCGGCGTTCTCGACCCGCTTCATGTACGCGCGATTGTTGTCGGCAATGATATCGAAAAGGCGGCGATGGTAACCGTGGATGCCGGGATGCTTCCCACGGATGCGTGGCGGCGCCTTGGAGAGCGGGCCGAGGCCGAACTTGGCATTCCGCGAGAGAATGTGATGTTGACGGCGACCCATACGCATTCGGCGCCATTCGTGCGTTCCGGTGATTTCGAAGAACGCATCTTTCAATCCATGGCCGAAGCTGCCGCCTCCATGCAGCCCGCGCGCATGGCGTTTGGTACCGGCATTTCTCACATCAATGTCAACCGCAACATCATCGACCCCGAGACGCGTCGCTGGTGGGAAGGCCCGAATTATGAAGGGCCTTCCGACCAGACCGTTGCGGTCCTGCGGTTCGAGACACTCTCGGGCGAGCCGATCGCGGTCTATTACAATTATGCTGTTCACCCGGTCATCACGGGAACGCTGGACATGATCAGTGCCGATATTCCGGGTGCTGCATCGAATTATATCGAGGAATCGCTTGGCGGAGACGCCGTGGCGGTATGGTCCAGCGGTGCTTCTGGCGATCAGAACCCGATCTTTTTCCAGCAGACTTACGATCTGCGTGAAATCCGTATCGCCGATTATGCCCGTCGCGGTGAAGATATCAGCAATGCCATGCCGCCCGGCGGCCAGGGGCTGGATCGCAGCAATCCGAAGGTGCGTCTGCTGCTCGATCAGCAAAAGCGGATCAACAGCGCTCTTGGCCTCATGCTCGCAGAAGAAGTTCTTCACGTGATGCGCGAGGGATTACAGCGGCCAGAAGAGCGCGTTACCATTGCCGGCGCACTGAAAACGGCGACCTGTCCCGGCCGCCGTCGACTGGACGAGGGGCGGGCGGGTTATGCCGGCACGTATGAAGATGCCGATCCGATCGATCTGCAACTCAGCCTGTTGAAGATCGGCAATGTCGTGATCGGCGGCGTGGACGCTGAAATCTTCACCCTGATTGCCCAGCGCTTCAAGGATGAATCGCCTTACAGGAACACGATGATGGCGACGCTTACGAATGGCGCGGCCCGTTCCGGCTACATCCCTAATGATGCGGCATTCAACCAGCATACTTTCGAGGTTGTTTCATCCCGCCTGAAGCCGGGCTGCGCGGAGACGGCCATTGTCGAAGGCCTGCTGGATCTGATCGACAGAGCAGGGGGTGAATAGCGTGCAGGGGCAGAAAACAGGCACGCTGCGCCTGATTGGAATTGCCGCGTCCATGGTTGCGGCAAGCCTGCCTGCTGCCGCGTTTGGCGAAGAACCTGAGGATGACAGGATTGCCGCTGACGGCACCATCCGTCTGGACGGGGTGAATGTTCCGCTTTCCCAGTTCACCAGCCCGGAAGGGCGGGCCTATCTGCGCCACCTAATTCTGAACAAGCCCTTCGGCACGCCATTACCCGATATCGAGGCCGAGCGCGTCCGCCAGGACGAGATCATGCACGGCTTCCTGAAGCCGATGCGGGAACGCTATGCTGTTGCCGTTGCGGAGGAGGAGATCGGCGGCATCGTGACTGACGTGGTCACCCCGGCCGAAGGCATCTCCCCCGAAAACGCCGACCGGGTGCTGATCAACCTGCATGGCGGCGGTTTCGTCACGGGCGGACGGTCGGCTTCCCTGGTGGAATCGGTTCCGCTGGCTGCGCTGATGAAAATCAAAGTGGTTTCGGTCGATTACCGGATGGCCCCGGAACACGCATTTCCCGCCGCGAGTGAGGACGTCGCGGCGGTCTATCGTGAACTGCTGAAACAGTATGAGCCTTCCCGTATCGGCATTTACGGATGTTCGGCAGGAGGCCTGCTGACTGCACAATCCATCGCCTGGTTCCGCGCCAACGATCTTCCCAACCCTGCGGCGGTCGGTGTCTTCTGCGCTTCGTTGAGCGGATATTTCGGCGGGGAATCCACGGTGCTTTCCGGTCCGTTGACCGGCAATCTGCCGCGTTTGTCGGACAGTGTGGCCGCTCCGCCCGCCGGCGATGATAGCCCCGGCTATCTCGACGCTGCCTCCACGGACGATCCGCTGGCCTATCCGCTGGCTTCCCGCGAAGTCGTGGCGGACTTCCCGCCGACATTGTTCATTACCGGCACTCGTTCCTTCGAATTCTCCTCGGCGCTCAATTCCCATAACCGGTTGGCCTCGGCAGGAGTGGAATCCCGTTTCCATGGCTGGGAAGGCATGTTCCACGGCTTCATCTACAATTCGGAATTGCGTGAATCCCGCGCGGCTTACGACATCATGGCCGACTTCTTTCAAACCCATCTGGCAGAGTAGAACCATGGCAAGCAGACAGGGCCCGGCCGAAGCCGGTGCGGCGGTGGGCAGTTCAACGCTGCTGAAGATCCTGGTTTTCGCGATGTTCGCGATGTTCGCCATGACCACCGATTCCGTCGGGACCGTGATTCCCGAAGTGATCCGCCAATTCGATCTTGGCCTGACTGCCGGTGGATCGTTTCAATATGCGACCATGTCGGGCATTGCGATCTCAGCCATCGCCCTGGGCTTCCTGGCCGATCGGCTGGGCCGCAAGGTCACTATCCTGATCGGATTGACCATGTTCGGACTGGGATCCGCGCTGTTCGCAGCGGGGAACGATTTCCTGTTCTTTGTTTCATTGCTGTTTGTTTCGGGTCTTGGAATCGGCATTTTCAAGGCCGGAGCGTTGGCGCTGATCGGCGATCTTTCACGCTCCACCCACGAACATGCCCGGACGATGAACCTGATCGAGGGCTTCTTCGGCGTCGGTGCCATTATCGGCCCAGCCATCGTGGCCTATCTGCTGCAGGTGGGCGCAAGCTGGACCTGGGTCTATCTGATCGCCGCGGCGATGTGCGGCCTCCTGATACTCGGTTCGGCCACGGCCAGATTTCCGCGCCCGGTGATCGCCAGGGACAAGGCGACTTCCCCGACAGAGGCGATCCGCCTCGCGGCCGATCCCACTGCGCTGTTCTTCGGGACGGCGCTGATGTTCTATGTCGGTGCGGAGGCGGCCGTCTATGTCTGGGCTCCGACCTATCTGGCGGATTATTCAGGTTCCTGGGTGGCTCTTGCCGCCTATGCCGTGTCGATCTTCTTCGTGCTGCGCGCGGCCGGCAGGTTCGTGGGTGTCTGGCTGCTGTCGCGCATGAACTGGACCACGGTCCTCCTCCTGTGCAGCACGGCAATGGCATTGTTGTTCTGGGCGGCGGTCATCGGTGGGCGGGAGGTTGCAATCTTCGCGCTGCCTGTGACCGGACTGTTCATGTCCGTGCTTTATCCCACGATCAATTCGACCGGCATCAGCTGTTTCGACAAGGGGCGTCACGGATCGGTCGCCGGGCTGCTGCTGTTCTTCACCTGCCTGAGCGCGGTCTTCGCGCCGCTGGCAATGGGCGCATTGGGTGACTGGCTGGGCGATAGCGCCTACAGCATCGTGCTGGGCGCGGTGATGGCCACGCTGCTGGTGGTGCAATGCGCCTGGAACGCAGCCCGGCAACCATTCGCCGCGCGTCTGGCGCAGCGCAATCTCGACGATTATCACACCGCGGAAGTGGAAGCCGCCCCGGTAACGGGGTGAGCCACGGGACAGGGCGGAAAGATCAATCCGCGCCGCGTGCAAAGGCCCGGCGCAAGGCATCCATCTTTGCTGCGGTGAAACGCTGCGAAACCGCCGCGTCCGGAACTATCCGATCAAAGGCATGGAATGCGCGCGGCACGACGAGCAGTTCCGTCGGTACGCCGGCTTCCGTCAATCGGGAAGCGTATTCCACGTCTTCCTCGACGAACAGGTCGGCGCCGCCCACGCCGATCCAGGCTGGCGGAAGGCCGGACAGATCGGGGATCCGCGCGGGTACACCGGCCACCGGGATTTCGGTGCCGCCCGGCTTCGTTCCCAGAAACGCCTCCCACCCGAAGCGGTTGGCCGCTGCATCCCACAGGATTGCACCGATCCATGGCGGCATCTGGCGGGTCGATCCGGTCCGGTCGTCCAGCATGGGATAGACGAGCGCCTGGAACAGCACCGGCACTTCGTCTCGATCGCGTGCGGTAATTGCCAGTAATGCCGCATGCGTTCCGCCAGCGCTTTCCCCCAGCAGCGCAATGCGCGATGGGTCCGCGCCGAGTTCCACGGCATTTGCATGCAACCATCTGAGGGCCGCATAATTATCTTCGATGGAACCGTCATAGCGGGTTTCCGGGGCAAGCCGGTATTCGACCGTTACCAGCAGGCAATCCAGATCGCGCGCCAGTTCCTGCAAATACCGCAGCTCCCCCTCGGCAGAGCCGAGAATGTGGCCGCCGCCATGAGTATGGAGAATGGCTGGCCGCGATCCTGCCTTGCCGCCATTCACGACATAGACGGTCACGGGCGGCAATCCGGGGGCGCCCGGAATGGTCCGCTTGCTGACATCTATTTCGGGCAGGGTAGGCTGCGCACTGGCTTTCCCTTCTGCGCGCATTGCGGGGAGGGCATCGCTACTGAGAGCGAGATTCCCGCCGGCCAGCAACTGCCTTGCCGCCGGGCGCAGCTCAGGGTCGAGATAAGCGATGGGATCAATGGTGCCGGAATTGCCACGGGCCAGAAGCGGTGCCGTGCCGAAAGCTCCGATCGTTGCCGCTGCGCCAATGCTGGCGCCCATGAAACTGCGTCGGTCCATCATCCATCTCCCCTCGCTGCCTTTTTTGCGGTCTTGTACATAAGATGTGCCTGTCAGTCGAAATGCAAGAGTAAATGCAATCGATTGCCCTATGATGTTCCTTTGTCTAAAGCGATGTTGGCAAAAAAGGTTTTCAGTTGCGGAGGTGGCTTGCCAGTGCGGATTCACCGGATGGGCATGAATTGTCGAAGCGCGGCAGTACGCAGGCAGGGGGCGTTGTCTTGAAGGGGGCGGATTTTCCTGCTGTTTCTTCGCAACCGGCGGAAGCCAGCCTGTCTGCCTGGACGCCTGACCATGTGAAGTCGATCGGCGCTGACGGGGCCTGTCAGACGGCGCCTGTGCTCACGCAGGATGACTTTGCGCGTATCGCCTCCGATGTGGATTTCTGGGACGCCTGGCCCATTCAGGAAGCGGCCGGGATGCCGGCGCGCCTGGCAGATGGATCGACGCTGTGGATGGCACTCGGCGCGCCGCATTTTCCCGATCCCGAAATGCGGCATGGGCACGCACGTATCCATCTGCTTCGGCTGTCAGGCGATGAATGGCAGCATCTGGGCCATGCCATGCCGGATGGATTTTCTCCCGGCAGCCGGGAGTGGTCGGGTTCCGCGGTTCTCGACGGGCAGAGCGACACGGTCACGCTCTATTTCACCGCTGCCGGCCGGAAGGGCGAAGCTGAACCGAGCTTCCTGCAGCGCATGTTCGTGGCGCGTGCCACTCTTGGCGGCGATTGCGAGGCACCCTGTCTGGTGGACTGGCGCGATCTTGAAGAGGTCGTGCAGCGTGACCCTGCGCAATATATGGCGAGCGAGGCGGGAAGCGGCAGGATCGGGACGATAAAGGCATTCCGCGATCCAGCTTTCTTTCATGACGACAAGAGCGGGCGGGACTATCTCTTCTTCGCTGCGTCCGCTGCGCAATCCTCTTCCGCATTCAACGGCGTCATCGGTGTTGCCGCGGCGCAGGATGATGCCGGATCGGATTGGGAGACATTACCGCCGGTGGTCAGCGCGGATGGGTTGAATAACGAACTGGAACGTCCCCACGTGGTTCGCCATGAAGGGCTGTATTATCTGTTCTGGTCCACCCAGTCCCATGTGTTCGATCCGCAGGGGCCGGTCGGGCCAACCGGCCTCTACGGGATGGTTTCCGAAAACCTGCTGCATGGATGGCACCCGCTCAATGGCAGTAGCCTGGTATTCGCCAATCCGCCAGAAGCACCGCGCCAGGCCTATAGCTGGTTCGTGATGCCGGACCTGCAGGTGACCAGCTTCGTGGATGATTGGGGCACTGCTTCGCAGAATGGCGGCCCCCGGCGGTTCGGGGCGACCTTCGCCCCGATGCTGCAATTGTGGCTCGACGGAGACAAGGCGGGGCTGGTGAAGCAGGAGGGCGGGGATGGCGCGGCTGGCCGGCGTTGAACTGGGCGGCACGAAATCCATCGCCGTGCTCGCGGATGACGATAGGATCGTCGCGCGGGAAATCTTGCCGACCCTTGAACCGGGTTCAACCCTTCCGACCATAAATGCGATTTTGCGGGGATGGTGGGACGAAGCGCCCTTCGCTGCCCTTGGCATGGCATCTTTCGGCCCCTTGCAACTTGACCCTGGCCGGGAGGGGTTCGGCACGATGCTGGCAACGCCCAAGCGCGGGTGGGACGGCGCGCGCATTGCGGAAGTGCTGAGCGCTGGCCTCGATTGTCCCTGGTCGATCGATACGGATGTAAACGCTGCGGCATTGGCGGAATTCCGGTGGGGCGCGGGGGCCGGGTGCGGGGCAATCTGTTATATCACCATAGGCACTGGCGTGGGTGGAGGCCTGCTCCTTGACGGCAAGCCCGTACACGGCGCGATGCACCCCGAAATCGGCCATTTGCGCCTCCGCCGTGCGGCTGGGGACGATTTCCCGGGCGTGTGTCCATTCCACGGGGATTGTATCGAAGGGCTTGTCAGCGGCCCGGCAATAGCCGCGCGTTTTGGCATGGCTGCACCGGACGTGCCTGACGATCATCCGCTTTGGACCAATGTGGCGCATGATCTTGGCGAGCTAGCCTGTGCGGTCATACTGACCCATTCTGCGAACCGGATCCTGTTTGGCGGCACGGTGTCCCTGGCGCGGCAGTTCCTCCTTTCGCAAATCAGGGATCATGTCGTGTCGCGCCTGGGGGATTATCTGCCTGCTCTGGACGATGCGGGGGCGCGGGACAGGATCCGGATTGCGTCTCTCGGCGCCGATGCCGGGCCGATGGGTGCTGTGGCACTGGCTCAATCGTCCTTGCAGCAGCGATGAAAAAGCTGCCGGCGGTGCCGCGCGCCTCTTCTGTAATCAAGTAAACCCGACCGAAGATACATCCGTCCGGGAACCCTCCGCCGGTCCGAAGCTTGAATTGCTGAGGAAACCGGATTCGATCTTCGATCATTTGCCGGAAACAGTCTCCGCGCCGAGGCGGCTGGTTCCTGGTCTGCTTCGGTCAGGGGCAGCGCGGTGACGTTGACGGTTTCCCTTGTAACTAATAATATGTCGCCCGGATAAAAGATTCATACGGGAGCAGAGGATGCCCAAGGACGATGCAGAGGCGGCGGCGAACCGGCCACGTCTTGCGTTGCATGTCCCCGAACCGAAGTTCCGGCCCGGCGACAAGGTTGATTTCACTTATCTGGACCTTCCCGGGGCAGGCGAACAGCCGCGCCCGGACGAAGCCTGTGCCGCAAGCGAGACGAATCCGCTCTGCACGGATCTGATCCGTGTCCTGGGCGATGACAATCTGGCTCATGGCCCATGGGATCCGCGGCTCGCGCCCGAAAGATTGCGCGGGATCCTGCGCGAGATGGCGCTGGTGCGGGCCTTCGATGCACGGATGTACCGGGCGCAGCGGCAGGGCAAGACCAGCTTCTATCTCAAATGCACGGGTGAGGAGGCGACCTCGGTCGCGGCGACCCACGCGCTTGATTTCGAAGACATGATATTCCCGTCCTATCGCCAGCAGGGCTGCCTGATCGCGCGCGGCTATCCGATGCTGGAAATGGTCAACCAGATCTATTCCAACCGGGCAGACAAGTTGAAGGGCCGGCAATTGCCGATTCTCTATTCGGCGAAGTCGGTCAATTTCTTCTCGATCTCCGGCAATCTGGCCACGCAATTGCCGCAGGCGACCGGCTTTTCCATGGCCAGCGCCATTCGGGGCGACAGCAAGATTGCCGCGGCCTGGGTGGGTGAAGGATCAACGGCAGAAGGGGATTTCCATTCCGCCCTGACATTCGCGGCAGTCTATAACGCGCCCACCATTTTCAACGTGGTCAACAACCAGTGGGCGATTTCCAGCTTTTCCGGTTTTGCCGGGGCAGAGCGGACGAGTTTCGCGGCGCGCGCCATTGGCTATGGCATTGCCGGGTTGCGGGTGGATGGGAACGATCCCCTGGCCGTCTATGCGGCGGAACGCTGGGCGGCGGACCGGGCGCGGTCGAATAATGGCCCGACCCTGATCGAGTTCTTTACCTATCGGGCGGAAGGGCATTCCACCTCCGACGATCCCAGCGTCTATCGCAGCGCAGAGGAATTTGCCGAATGGCCGCTGGGCGATCCGATCGCGCGGCTGAAGAATCACCTTATCGCCATCGGGGAATGGTCGGAAGACCAGCAGGCGGAAATGGATCGCGAACTGGCGGAGCAGGTGCTGAAAGCCACCAAGGAGGCCGAGAAGAACGGTATCCTCGGCCACGGCCTGCATCATCCCTTCCACACCATGTTCGAGGATGTGTTCGAGGAACTGCCCTGGAATTTGCGCGAGCAGAGCAAGGCGGCGATCCGCGAAAGGGAAATCAAATGGCCGGAGTAAGTTCGGACGAAGATCCCGTGACCCTGGCCGATGCGCCGGTGCGCGATCTCAACATGATCGACGCGATCAATGAAGCGCTGGACGTCATGCTGGAGCGTGACCCGGACGTGATCCTGATGGGCGAGGATATCGGCTATTTCGGCGGCGTGTTCCGCTGCACTGCCGGCCTGCAGGAGAAATATGGCAAGACGCGGGTGTTCGACACGCCGATCAGCGAATGCGGCATTGTCGGCGTGGCGGTGGGGATGGGGGCCTATGGCTTGCGCCCGGTGCCCGAAATCCAGTTTGCTGATTATATCTATCCGGGGCTGGACCAGATCGTGAGCGAAGCGGCGCGATTGCGTTATCGCTCTGCCGCGGAATTTATCGCGCCGATGACAATCCGCAGCCCCTTTGGCGGCGGGATATTCGGTGGCCAGACGCACAGCCAGAGCCCGGAGGCGATCTTCGCCCATGTTTCCGGCCTCAAGACGGTCGTGCCCAGCACCCCGCATGACGCGAAGGGCCTGCTGATCGCCGCGATCGAGGACAATGACCCGGTGATGTTCTTCGAACCGAAGCGGATCTATAATGGTCCTTTCGATGGATATTACGACCGTCCGACCAAATCATGGAAAGGCCATCCCGGCGCGGCCGTTCCGGAAGGCTATTATTCCATTCCACTGGGCAAGGCGCGTATCGTGCAGGAAGGCAATGCGCTGACCATTCTCGCCTATGGCACGATGGTGCATGTTGCGGAGGGCGTGTGCCGGGAGAAGGGCGTCGATGCCGAGATTCTCGATCTGCGCACCATCGTTCCGCTGGATATAGAGGCTGTGGAAAAGTCGGTGGAGAAAACAGGCAGGTGCCTGATTGTCCACGAAGCGACGCGCACGGCCGGTTTCGGCGCCGAATTGTCGGCCCTGGTGACCGAACGCTGTTTCTACCATCTCGAAGCGCCGGTCGAACGTGTGACCGGCTTCGATACCCCTTATCCGCATAGCCTCGAATGGGCCTATTTCCCCGGCCCGATCCGCATTGGCGAGGCGATCGACAAATTGCTGAGCGAGTAGGCCCATGGCACGATTTACCTTCAATCTGCCGGATATCGGCGAAGGCATCGCCGAGGCGGAGATCGTTGCCTGGCATGTGAAACCGGGCGACATGGTCGAGGAAGACGGCCGCCTGGCCGACATGATGACCGACAAGGCGACGGTCGAAATGGAAAGCCCGGTGGCGGGCAAGGTGCTGGAAGTCGCGGGCGAAGCCGGCGATGTGATTGCCATCGGCTCGCCTCTGGTCGTGCTCGAAGTGGAAGGCAGTGTGCCGGACGATGTGGCGGCACAGAACGAAGCCGCCGGCGATCAGGCGGAGCCTGCACCGGCTCCCGCACCTCCTCCCCCGCCTGAACCTGAAGAGGAACAGTCGCAGTCAGTCCAGCAGGTGGAGCCTGCACCGCCGCCACCCGCTCCGCCATCTTCCCCGGCCTTCACCGCGCCGCCGCAGGGAAGCCGGCCGCCGGGTGCGCCCAAGGTTCTGGCCAGCCCTGCCGTCCGCAAACGGGCGAAGGAGCTGGGCATCGATCTGTGCGAGGTGCGTCCGGCGCAGGATGGACGTGTGCGTCATGCCGATCTCGATGCTTTTCTCAGCTATGGCGCTTCGCGGGGATATGCCCCGGCTGGCGGCGCCCGGCCGGACGAAACGATCAAGGTGGTGGGCCTGCGGCGGCGCATTGCCGAAAACATGGCCGCCGCAAAGCGCAGCATTCCGCATTTCACCTATGTCGAGGAATGCGATGTTACCGAGCTGGAAAAGCTGCGGGCCGATCTGAACGCGAAACGCGCACACAAGGATGGGGACGAGCGGCCCAAGCTGACCATGCTGCCGCTGCTTATTGCCGCGATCTGCCGGGTGATACCGGATTTTCCGATGCTCAATGCCCGGTATGACGATGAAGCGAATGTCGTCACGCGCCATGGCGCGGTTCACATGGGCATGGCCACCATGACCGATTCGGGCCTGATGGTGCCAGTGATCCGCAATGCGCAGGGAATGAATCTGTGGCAGCTTGCTGCCGAGATTCTGCGCCTGTCCGAAGCTGCACGGACCGGCAAGGCCCGGTCGGAAGAGCTTTCCGGCTCCACCTTCACGCTGACTTCGCTGGGGCCGCTAGGCGGCATCGCCTCGACCCCGGTGATCAACAAGCCGGAAGTGGCGATTCTCGCGCCCAACCGGATCGTGGAGCGGCCCGTATTTGTGCCGGACGAGACAGGCGGCGAACGCATCGCCAAACGCAAGCTGATGAACCTGTCGATCAGCTGCGACCACCGCGTGGTGGATGGGTATGACGCGGCGGCTTTCGTGCAGGCAGTGAAGCGGTTGATCGAAACACCGGCCCTGATTCTGGCCGACTGACAATCCTTCAGAGCACGATAGCGCGATAGGTCAGGCTGCCAGGCCCCTTGCCGAGGGGCCAGCGTAGGTGCGTTATGCCCTGTGGCAGGAAACGGCCGTCCGCAAGGCGCTGCCAGCTTCGACCGCCATCTGTAGAAAATTCCATCCCTTCGCGACTCGCGCCGCGAAGGGATACGCCCTTCGGCACCGGGGTGGTGGTGGCGGTATATTCGCCATTTGCCGGCGCTTTCCATCGTAACACTTTCACGATGCGATCGCCGCTTGCCAGGCGTTCCGCCGGTTTCAGCTGCCGGACAATATCCGCCTTCCGTTCCACAAAGACGCTCGAATCGATCATCACGCGCGGTTCGGCATGGGCCACCGCAGGAGACAGCAAGGCGGCGAGGGCAATGATTCTGTTCATGCGTGGCCCCGATTGCGCGGCATGGTGCCGCCGGTGCCTTTTCGTTGCGCGATGAAGCCCAAAATATGGTTAATGCACAGACTTTCGGACAAGAGTGAAAAAGGGTGCAAAGAGCGAGTTGACAGCCCCGATCCGCTGGCCTAGTGGCGCGGCTCCCAAGCGGTGCAACGCCCAATTACGCGGGTGTAGCTCAGTTGGTTAGAGCGCCGGCCTGTCACGCCGGAGGTCGCGGGTTCGAGTCCCGTCACTCGCGCCACTTGGGATATTTTCCAATCAGTTACGTGAAAAAGCCCCCTGTTACAGGGGCGTAACGGATTGCGCGCACAGTGCCGCAATCGCCGGTGTTACATGGAAAGCGCCGGGATTATCCCCAGCGCCCGGTTTCCATCCAGATCAGGAATCGCCGCAGAGGCAGCAGCCAGGCGACGCCCAGCACCAGATAGATAATCGTCTGCAGCAGGACATGCGTCCGCTCTATCCATTGCGATGCCCACATCACGCCAAGGGCGTAGAGAGTCAGTCCGGCCAGCAAGGCAAGAATGCCGATCGGGATTCTCAGAGTCGGTTTCTCACGCATCGAAAGGCCCCAGAATGCGGCTGGGGGTGACGATGGCGCTCAGCGGGATGTCGTGGTCTTCCAACGGCAGTTCCTCAACCTCCTGCACGTCCCACGCCATGCCGATGGCGATCGTGGCTGGATGGGCGGCCAGCCAGCGATCGTAATATCCGCCGCCCTGGCCAAGCCGCTCGCCCCGTTCGGTAAAGCCGACAAGGGGCATGAAAAGAACTTCGGGTTCGACAATCGGTGCGTCCAGCCCCGGCTGGCGCAGGCCCATCGGCCCGTCTTCCAGATCGCTTTCCTCGAATGGATCGGTGTGTTTGCGAAACTCCATCGGGCGATCCAGCGTGGTCACGCGGGGAAGGGCGATGGGGTGGCCGTTTTCCATGAAGAATCTGGCATAGCTTGCCGCCGGAGCTTCGCCGGGTTCGGCGCGGTACAGGCCGATGGTCGCGCCTTCGGGGACCAGCCGCAGCAGCGGGGCGGGGGGGCGATGGAACACCAGTGCCCGCTCTTCGCGAGGGAGAGTCATGGCATAATGCCGCCGCCTGGCGCGCAGCTCGCTTCGAAGCTGCTTCTTGCGTTGGGAAATATCCGCAGTCATCCACCTGCTCCTCGACGTTCAATAAACCTGCCGCGTCGGGCCGGGTGAAGTGGCGGAACCACCATGGGTCGTTTGCCGGGAAATCCTCTGACGCCTCAACGTCAGGTGGGCGCCATATGCACCGACCCTCAGGACGAACCCGTGAGCCGGGCAGGGACAGCTCCCATGGATTGCTTATAGCCTCAGGGATATTCTCGAACGGCTCGTGCCGGGCAGTCCCGCCGCGGCCTATTTAGGAGCTTGGCCCGGCACCCTCAAGCCGAGAAGCGAGGCTTTCGAGTTTTTCGGCCAGGGCCACCAGCGGCGCGGCGTCAATTCCGCCCTGCGGCGCGGCGGCGTTCCTGAGTTCATGGATCTCGTCAGCCAGCAACAGGGCGGCGTAAAGCAATATGCGCGCCTCTGACTGGGCGGGCAGATTCGGGAGGCCGGAAACCTTGCCGTCGATCATGCGGCCCAGCGCGGCGATATGCGCTTCTTCGCCTTCTCCGCAGGCGACGGAAAGGCGTCTGCCGCCTATTTCCAGAGTGACATTGCTCATCGTTCGAGCGTCCCGATCAACCGGTCCAGATCGGCAAGCGCTGCCGAGGTTTCCGCCTTGAGCGCGGTGTATTTGCGCTCCAGCTCCGGATCGGCTGCGGGCCTGGCCTTAGCCTCGCTTGCCGCCTCGATCCGGCGGGCTGCCGCTTCGATCCGCTTCAGAGCATCCGAGATGCTTTCCTCCAACATGCCGACCATTTAGTGGAAATTCGCCGCATAAGCAAAAACTTGCCGCGTGAAGCTGTAAATATGGCTCTACTTGTCCAGCGCCGGTGCAGCTGGTTGCCGCAGCTTGACGGGAAGCCCGGCGGTCCCCCAAGGAGCGCGCAGCCGAATCGCGGCCAATAAGATCCAGCGACCTGATCCCGACCCGGAGAGCATAAATGACCGATTCCGCCCGTTTCGCACCAATGGCAAATGCGGTCCGTGCATTGGCGATGGATGCGGTTCAGGCGGCCAATTCCGGCCATCCGGGAATGCCGATGGGCATGGCTGATGTCGCCACTGTATTGTGGTCCGATTATCTGAAATTCGATCCCACGGCTCCGGCATGGCCCGATCGGGACCGTTTCGTCCTGTCGGCAGGCCACGGTTCCATGCTGATCTACGCGCTGCTGCATCTCAGCGGTTATGCGCGCCCGACTATGGATGACATCCGCAATTTCCGGCAGATGGGCAGCCCGTGCGCCGGCCATCCGGAAAACTTCCTGCTCGATGCGGTGGAAGCGACAACCGGCCCGCTTGGCCAGGGTCTGGCGATGTCGGTGGGCATGGCCATTGCGGAGCGGCACCTGAATGCCGAATTCGGCGACGATCTGGTGGATCACCGGACCTGGGTTATCGCCGGCGATGGTTGCCTGATGGAAGGCATCAACCACGAAGCCATCGGTCTGGCCGGCAATCTGAAGCTCGGCAATCTGATCGTGCTGTGGGACGACAATGATATCACGATTGACGGCAGCACGGATCTTTCCACCTGCGAGGATGTGAAGGCCCGCTATGCCGCCACCGGCTGGCATGTCGAAAGCTGCAACGGCCACAATCCCGACGATATCAAGCGTGCGATAGACGCCGCCATCGCGGATGATCGGCCTTCGCTCATCGCCTGCAAGACCGTGATCGGCAAGGGTGCGCCCAACATGCAGGGCACGTCCAAGACGCATGGTTCACCCTTGGGCGAGGACGAAGTGGCGCTGGCCCGCAAGACGCTGGGCTGGACTGCCGCTCCCTTTGAAGTGCCCGAGGATATCCTGGCCGACTGGCGGGCCACGGGCGAACGCGGCAAGCAGGCTCATGCCCAGTGGAAGGAACGCCATGCCGCGAGCGATCGCGCCGGCGAGTTTTCCGCCCGTATGGCCGGCAAGCTGCCCGAACTGGCCGACTGGGCCGAATACAAGGCGCAGCTCGCTTCGGAAGGTCCGAAGATGGCCACCCGCAAATCGAGCGAAGCGGCGCTTTCCGTGCTGACGCAGGCCGTGCCCGCACTGGTCGGCGGTTCGGCCGATCTCACCGGGTCAAACAACACCAAGACGCCGTCCACCACGCCGCTCACCGCCGAGGATTATGCCGGTCGCTATGTCTATTACGGCATTCGCGAATTCGGCATGGGCGCGGCGATGAACGGCATGGCGCTGCATGGCGGCATCATTCCCTATGGCGGCACCTTCCTGGTCTTCGCGGATTACTGCCGCCCGGCCATTCGCCTTTCCGCCTTGCAGCAGATCCCCGTCATCTATGTGATGACGCATGATTCCATCGGCCTGGGCGAAGATGGCCCGACGCATCAGCCGGTCGAACATATGCAGAGCTTGCGGACGATCCCCAATCTGCTCAATTTCCGTCCCGCCGATGCGCTGGAATGCGCGGAATGCTGGGAACTGGCGATTTCGCAGAAGGACCGCCCCTCGCTGCTGGCGCTGACACGGCAGAACCTGCCGGCGCTGCGCGGCGATGCCAGCGAAAACAAGTCCGCCCGCGGGGCATATCGCCTGCGCGATGCCAGTGGCCCGCGGCAGGTGATCCTGATCGCGACGGGTTCGGAAGTGTCGCTGGCGGTCGATGTGGCGGAAGCTCTGGAAAACCAGGGCATCGGCGCGGACGTGGTTTCCATGCCTTGCACGGAATTGTTCGACGAACAGCCTGAAAGCTATCGCGAGGACGTGCTGCCCAGCGATTCAGGCGTGCTGCGCGTTTCGATCGAGGCCGGCACGACCTTCGGCTGGGAACGCTATACGGCAGGCGGGCTGAGCATCGGTCTCGATCGCTTCGGCGCTTCCGCTCCGGCCGATCAATTGTTTGAACGCTTCGGCTTCACTGTCGATGCGATTGTTCCGAAAATCCTGGATAGACTGGGTAACTGAGGGAGTTTAACTCATGGCGACGAAGGTTTCGATCAACGGGTTCGGGCGTATTGGACGCCTTGTTGCCCGGGCGATTCTCGAACGCGACGATCACGATCTGGAACTCGTCGCTATCAACGATCTGGCCGATGCGAAGGCGAATGCGCTGCTCTTCGCCTATGATACGGTGCATGGCCGTTTCCCCGGCGAAGTGACCGCTGACGATGGCGCGATTATCGTGAACGGCAAGAAGATCGCCGTTACCAGCGAGCGTGATCCGGGTAATCTGCCGCATGGCGAGATGGGCGTGGACATCGTGCTGGAATGCACGGGCTTCTTCCAGTCGCATGATGCCGCCAAGCCGCATCTCGATGCCGGTGCCAAGCGCGTTCTGATTTCCGCCCCGGCCACCGGCGTTTCCGCCACGGTTGTCTATGGCGTGAACCATGACGTGCTGACCGCGGAAGACATCATCGTTTCCAATGCCAGCTGCACCACCAACTGCCTGGCGCCGGTTGCCAAGGTTCTGCAGGACACGGTCGGTATCGAGCGTGGCTTCATGACCACGATCCATTCCTATACCAATGACCAGCGCATGCTGGACCAGATCCACAAGGATCTGCGTCGCGCTCGCGCCGGTGCGGCCAACATGATCCCGACAACCACGGGTGCGGCCCGCGCTGTCGGCCTCGTCCTGCCAGAACTGAAGGGCAAGCTGGATGGCTCCTCCGTCCGCGTGCCGACGCCGAATGTCTCGCTGGTCGATCTGAGCTTCGTTCCCTCGCGCGATACGAGCGCGGAAGAACTGAACGCCGCGCTGAAGGCAGCGTCGGAAGGCCCGATGAAGGGCGTTCTGTCCTATACGGATCAGCCGCTGGTCAGCAGCGATTTCAACCACTTCCCGGCCAGTTCGACCGTGGACAGCCTCGAAACCTCGGTGATGGAAGGCAAGCTTGCCCGCGTCGTCTCCTGGTATGACAATGAATGGGGCTTCTCCAACCGGATGATCGACACTGCCGGTGTGATGGCGAGCTTCCTGTAAGGAAAGTGGCTTGAGCGGCACGCTCAGAGGGATTGCGCGCCACGACCGGCCAAAGGGGCCGATGGAGACGGTAGGTTCCGTTTTCGTCACCGCTTCGGCCGGCGTGGCGGGCGATCACCGCGGCGCGCTGGCTTCCATGAAGAAAGTGCCGAAAAGGCAGGTTTCGCTGATCGAAGCCGAAAGCTGGGCTGCGGCCCTGGCCGACATTCACGGTGATCTCGACTGGTGGAATTCCCGGCGCAACCTGCTTGTGTCGGGGCTGCGCATCCCGCGGGAAATTGGTACCAGGATCGCCATCGGCGGCACGCTTGTCATCGAAATAATGGACGAATGCGAACCATGCGAGCGTATGGAGGCGCTGCTTCCCGGCCTGCGCGCCGCGATGACGCCGGACTGGCGCGGCGGTTTCCTGGGCCGCGTGGTGAAAGACGGTGAGATCGCCGTCGGTGACGAAATAAGGATCCTGTGATGGCGAATTTCCGTACTCTCGACGATATTGGCGATGTCCGGGGCAAGGTTGTGCTGGTGCGTGTGGACCTGAACATGCCGATGTCCGGCGGATCGGTCACCGATCTCACGCGCGCCCGCGCAGTGGCGCCGACCGTGCTCGAACTCGCAGACGCCGGTGCGAAGGTCCTGCTGCTCGCGCATTTCGGCCGTCCGAAGGGCGAACGCAATTCGACCATGTCGTTGAGCCTGGTTCAGGGCGCCGCCGAGGAAGTCTTCGGGCGCGAAGTCATGTTCATCCCCGAGGTGGAAGGGCCCGTGGTCGCGCAATCGATCGGGATCCTGCAGGATGGGGATATCGGCCTGCTGGAAAACACCCGTTTCTGGCCGGGCGAGGAAAAGAACGATCCGGCTTTTGCCAGCGGCATTGCCGCGAATGCCGATATCTATGTGAATGATGCCTTCTCTGCGGCCCATCGCGCCCATGCCAGCACCGAAGGGCTGGCGCGGCTTTTACCCGCCTATGCGGGCCGCGCCATGCAGAAGGAACTGGAAGCTCTCGACGCGGCGCTGGGCAATCCGCGCAAACCAGTCGCGGCAGTGGTCGGCGGCGCGAAGGTTTCCACTAAGCTGGATGTGTTGCAGCATCTGGTGAGCAAGGTCGATCACCTTATTATCGGCGGCGGCATGGCCAATACCTTCCTCGCCGCCCGCGGGGTCGATGTAGGCAAATCGCTGTGCGAACATGATCTGACCGGCACGGCCGAAGCCATCATGGATGCCGCCGATGAAGCAGGGTGCACCGTCCACCTTCCTTATGACGTTGTCGTAGCGAAGGAATTTGCGGCCAATCCGCCGAGCGTGCGAACCTGCAATGTCCACGAAGTTGCCAATGACGAGATGATTCTCGATGTCGGTCCGCAGGCTGTGGAGGCGTTGGGCGACGTGCTCAAGACCTGCCATACGCTTGTCTGGAACGGCCCGCTTGGCGCCTTTGAAACGCCGCCCTTCGATGCGGCGACGGTCGCCCTGGCGAAGGTCGCCGCGGCGCTGACGAAGGAAGGCTCGCTTATCTCGGTCGCTGGCGGCGGCGATACCGTTGCGGCGCTGCATCATGCCGGCGTGGCGGATGATTTCAGCTATATTTCCACGGCAGGCGGTGCGTTCCTCGAATGGATGGAAGGCAAGGATCTGCCGGGCGTCGCCGCGCTTTCACGCTGAAACGCCTGCTCGCCGGGATAAATGTTCCGGCATCTGCCGTGCGACGAGCCGTTTTCTGCGTCGTCCGGTAAGCTTTGCCGTCCTGGCACGGCAGGACACATGCAGTTGCATGGGGCCTGACTGCTGGCTAAGCGAGGCGCGATTTCTGGTGCCGTCAGGGGAACAGCCGAATGAACAAGCAGGAAATGACCGCCACCATCGCCGAGGGAGACGGCTTCATCGCCGCGCTGGACCAGAGCGGTGGTTCCACGCCGAAAGCGTTGCGCGCCTATGGCGTCTCCGATGACGAGTGGGACGGCGAAGACGAGATGTATGGCAAGATCCATGAGATGCGTTGCCGGATCATCACTGCCCCCAGCTTCAGCGGCAAAAAGGTTGTCGGTGCGATCCTGTTCGAAAAGACCATGGACGGGATGGTGGACGGCAAGCCGGTTCCTGCCGCGCTGATCGAAAAGGGCGTGGTTCCCTTCATCAAAATCGACAAGGGGCTGGAGGACGAGGCTGACGGCGTACAGCTGATGAAGCCGATGCCGGAACTGGATGCGCTTCTGACCCGGGCAAGCGGGCTGGGCGTCTTCGGCACCAAGGAACGCTCCGTCATCAACAAGGCATCGGCCAGCGGTATCGCGGCAATTGTTGCGCAGCAGTTCGAAGTGGGCAAGCAGGTGATCGGTCATGGCATGATGCCGATCCTGGAGCCGGAATATTCGATCAAGGCGGAAGACCGCGCAGAGGGTGAAAAGATCCTTCGGGACGAGATCCTGAAGAATCTGGATGCTCTGCCCGATGGCCAGCAGGTCATGCTCAAACTGTCGATTCCCGTGGTGCCCAACACCTACAAGGCACTGGTTGACCATCCCAAAGTGCTGAAGGTCGTTGCGCTTTCCGGCGGCTACAGCCGGGATGAAGCCTGCGCCGAACTGGCGAAGAACGAAGGCATGATCGCCAGCTTCAGCCGTGCCCTGCTGGAAGAATTGCGTGCGCAGATGAGCGACGAGGAATTCGATGCGACGCTGGGCGAAGCAATCGACGCCATTCACGCGGCCAGCACGAAGAAGGTCGCCGCCTGATCGGTCCTGACCGGCTGCGGCCGGTCAGCCGTTCCTATTCTCCGCCCTCATAGGCGAAAAGATAGGCTTCGGCCGGTGTTTCCTGTCCCGCCTGCCTTCCCGGCAGGCCGGACACCAGGGTGATGGTGGTTCCGTGCGTTGCATGGGGCTCGCCAAGTGTCAGATCCTGCGTTTCGCGCCAGCCGGCACCGTCGATGCGGGTGGTGACAATGAGTTCCCCCGCGCGGATACAGCGCGCATTTTCGGGACATCGGCTGTCGGTCACGAGTTTCACGGGTGTCGCCACCAGGCGGCCAACATTCACCGGCTGGCCTAAGGGCACCAGTCCGCCTTCTGCGGGCGGCCCGTTCTCCACGATGGGGGCATCGGGCGTGTGTCCACAGGATGCGAGCAGGGCGAGGGCGGGAATCGCGAACAGCGCTTTCATGCACAGGAGATAAGCTCGGGCGGGCTTGCCCGCTACTGAACATATTGGCCTGCGCCGCGTGAGGCGATATGGCCGTGGCATGTCAGATTGTCAGCTCTACTTGATCTCGCCGCTGGATGTGGGTGGCGATTTTCCCGCCCGTCTCGAAAAAGCTCTGGATGCCGGCCCGGTCGCGGCCTTCCAGTTCCGGGTCAAGGATGTGGACCAGCACGAAGCGGCCAGGCTTGCCGAGCCCCTGCAGGCCATTTGTGCGGAACGGGACGTGGCCTTCATCGTCAATGACAGCATCTCGCTCGCCAAGCGATTGCGGGCAGACGGGGTCCATCTGGGTCAGGGTGATGGCGATGCGCGGGAAGCGCGCGAAATTCTCGGCAGGGAAGCCCAGATCGGCGTTACCTGTCATGCCAGCCGCCACCTTGCGATGGAGGCCGGAGACGCAGGGGCCGACTATGTTGCCTTCGGTTCGTTCTTCCCGAGCGGGACGAAGCAGAGCGAACACAGGGCTGAACCGGAATTGCTGACCTGGTGGCAAGGTCTGTTTGAAATTCCCTGCGTTGCGATTGGCGGAATCACGCCGGAAAATTGCGGCCCTCTGGTGGAAGCTGGGGCCGATTTCCTGGCTGTTTCGGGCGCGGTCTGGAACGGCGATGAAGCCGCCGCCGTGCGCGCCTTTGCGGCCCGCCTATAGGGTTCAGCGCGATTTGCGGATGCAGCGGATCCGGCCGGGCTTGCCATCTTCCATCTTGCGCAGGAAACTGGCCGAAATCACCGCGTAACGATCACCCTTGTGCGGCCCGCTGGTCATTACCAGTTCGTCCCCGCGGCGAAGATATGTGCCATGTCCGTTATCGGTGGTGTAACGCGATGCACTTTTGATCGTGAAGCCCTGACCTTCAAGAATCCGGCCGCGCGGACCGTTGGCGTCACCCGGCAATTCGCACACATATGTGCCGCGTTCGACCGTACCGATCGGGCCTTCGGCGCCGGCGGGCATGGCGAGCCCGGCCGCAAGAGCAGCCGAAACGAGGGAAAGAATAAGGCGATGCTTCATGCTGGCTCTCTAGCGCGTGCGCGCTTGCATTGCCATGAACGCAAGCAACGGCTAGTGCGCGCGCACATTTCCCGCATACCAAGGTAATGGCGATGAAGATCAGCGGCGTGGACATCCGTCCCGGCAACATAATCGAATATGAAGGCGGCATCTGGAAAGTCGCCAAGATCCAGCACACACAGCCCGGCAAGGGCGGTGCCTACATGCAGGTCGAAATGAAGAACCTGCAGGATGGCCGCAAGACCAATGTCCGCTTCCGCAGCGCCGACACGGTCGAAAAGGTGCGGCTCGACACCAAGGATTTCCAGTATCTCTATGCCGAAGAAGACATGCTCGTCTTCATGGACAAGGATACTTACGAACAGATCATGCTGCCGTCCGATCTGCTGGGCGATGCGGCCGCTTTCCTGCAAGACGGCATGGAAGTGATGCTGGAACTGTGGGAAGAAAAACCGATCAGCGTCCAGTTGCCCGAACAGGTCGAAGCCACGATCGTGGAAGCGGATGCAGTGGTGAAGGGGCAGACCGCTTCTTCCAGCTACAAGCCGGCCGTGCTCGAAAATGGCGTCCGCGTGATGGTGCCGCCCCATATCGA
Source organism: Croceibacterium atlanticum (assembly GCF_001008165.2). Taxonomy (NCBI): domain Bacteria; kingdom Pseudomonadati; phylum Pseudomonadota; class Alphaproteobacteria; order Sphingomonadales; family Erythrobacteraceae; genus Croceibacterium; species Croceibacterium atlanticum. Next base: position 362,349 of record NZ_CP011452.2, read on the forward strand.
GAGCGGAACGCGCATCGTGGTCGACGTGTATGATCGCACCTATGTCGGCAAGGCGGGCTGAGAACCACGATGGCAGCCATTTCAGGTCTCATTCGCGTAATGGAAAAGGCCGCGCGCAAGGCGGGCGGCAAGTTGCGGCGCGATTTCGGTGAGGTCGAGCATCTCCAGGTGAGCCACAAGGGGCCATCCGATTTCGTGTCCAAGGCCGATCGTCAGGCCGAACGCACGATCTGGGACGAATTGCGCGCCGCGCGCCCGGATTGGGGATTCGTGCTGGAAGAAGGCGGTGTGATCGAAGGCGATCCCACCAAGCCGCGCTGGATCATCGACCCGCTCGACGGTACCAGCAACTTCCTCCACGGTATCCCGCATTTCGCGATCTCCATCGCCGCGCAGGAACCGAAGCTGGATGGATCGGGCTGGGGCGATGTCGTCGCCGGAGTGATCTATCAGCCGATTACCGACGAGACGTTCTGGGCGGAAAAGAGCCGCGGGGCCTGGCTGCATGACGGGCGTCTGCGCGTTTCGGGCCGACGCCAGCTTTCCGAATCGCTGATCGCCACCGGCACGCCCTATCAGGGGCATGGCGATTTCGGTGAATGGGCCAGGATCTTCGGTGCGGTCGGTCCGCAAGTGGCGGGAATCCGCCGGTTCGGCGCGGCTTCCCTCGACCTCGCCTGGCTCGCCGCCGGGCGTTTCGATGGTTTCTGGGAAAGCGACCTGTCGGATTGGGATACGGCTGCCGGCTGCCTGCTCGTGCGCGAAGCGGGCGGCTTCGTGACCGACTATCGCGGCCGTTCACACCCGATCTGTTCCGAACAGATCGTGGCCGGGAATGACCAGCTTCATTCCCGCTTGCACAAGCTGGTGGCCGGCGCGCTTAAATAACAGCGCCGGGTACTATTGCTTGAATGCGCCGTCAGGCCCGGCTAATCGCGGCTGATGACGGGAGCCCCTGTGGCGGAATCGGTAGACGCGCTCGACTCAAAATCGAGTTTCTTCGCGAAGTGCCAGTTCGAGTCTGGCCAGGGGCACCAGCTTTTCCCGCATGAAACGGGAACCCGCCGTCAATGTATGTGATCGAAACGCCAACCCCCCATGCGATCGCCGCCATGGCGGTGACGCTGGCGATGTTCATCGCCTTTGCACGCGGCAAATTGTCGACCGAGATCGTCTCTCTGATGACGATCGCCGTGATCGCGGTTGGGCTTTATTTCTTTCCCTTACCGCATACCGGGCCGACAGATGGGCTGCAGCTCGCCTTTTCCGGTTTCGGCCATTACGCGCTGATCACCATCTGCTCGTTGATGATCATGGGCCGGGGGCTTGTGGTTACCGGCGCGCTGGAACCGGCGGCCCGATTCCTGGAACAAGTGTTCAAGGTCAATCTCCAGCTTGGGCTGCTTGTATCCCTGTTGCTGGCATTCTGCCTGTCGATGATGGTCAACGATACGCCGGTTCTGGTGCTGTTGCTGCCGATCTTCGTGGCGCTGGCTGAACGCGGCGCCATGCCCGCATCCAAGACGCTGATCCCGCTGAATGCCGCGGTTCTGATCGGCGGCATGGCCACCACTATCGGCACGTCGACTAATCTGCTGGTCGTTTCAATCGCCCGCGATCTGGGCATGCCGCAGATGAATGTGTTCCACTATACGCCGATCGTGCTTGCGGCGGCCGTGGTGGCGCTGCCCTATCTCTGGCTTGTCATGCCCCGCTTGCTGAAGGACAACCGATCGGGTGTCACGCGTGCGAGGCGCCGTTTCGTCACGCGGCTGCGTGTGCCGGCGGGCAGCGATCTTGTCGGCCGCCATTTCGATGAAGTGGTGGAGCGGCTACCCAATGATTTCCGCTTCGAACAACGTCCCAACGGCGTGTTCGAAGCCGGCCAGCGCCTGACCGTTTCCGGCACGCATGAGGCGCTTGAAGAGGCTATACGCGTATTGCGCGGCCAGATTGCGCCGGGCTGGGTGGTGGACAAGATCCACCGGGATGCCTCTGTCCGGCATGACGATGTCCATGTCATCGAAATGGTGGTGACCACGGATTCGCGGATCCAGGGGCGGACCCTGGCGACATCGGGCATTGCCGATCTTTATGGCGTTGCCGTGCTGGGCATTCACAAGCCCGACCGTCTGATGAAGACCGGGCCGGACGATCCGCGCGGCGATATCAGGCTGGAAGAAGGCGACGTGCTGCTCGTCATGGGCCGGGCGGCCAATCTTGAAGATTTCGCCAATACGGATGGGCTGCTCCAGCTCGAAGGCGCCAAGGTTATGCCGCGCCGTTCCCGCGCGCTTCTGGCTGGTGCAATCATGTTCGGTTCGATTGCGCTGGCCTCTGCCGGATTATTGCCAATTGCGATTTCGGCGCTGGCTGGCGCCATACTGATGTTCATCACCGGCTGCGTGAAATTTGACCGTGTGGGCCGGGCACTTTCCGGGCGGGTCATCGTGCTGGTTGCGGCCAGTATCGCAGTGGGGCGCATCATCCTGGAAAGCGGTGCGGCTGGCTGGCTGGGGGAGGTCATGGCTTCCGGCTTGCAACATCTTCCGCCGGCGGCCGTGCTGGCGGCGATCATGCTTTTCGTGACCCTGCTGACCAATTTCGCCTCCAATGCCACGGCGGCCACGGTGGGCACGCCGATTGCCTTCGCCATTGCGGACCAATTGGGCCTCCCGCGCGAACCTTTGATCCTGGCCGTGCTGTTCGGCTGCAATCTCTGCTACGCCACGCCCATCGCCTATCAGACGAACATGCTGATCATGGCGGAAGGTAATTACAGCTTCGGCGATTATCTGCGCACCGGGGTACCGCTGGTCCTGATCATGACGGCAACGCTCAGCGGATTGCTGGTTCTCACCTACGGCATGTAGCCGGGCGAAAACGCGGCCTTGCGCCTTGCGCAGCCGCTCCCCTCTGGCATGATGCGCTGCATGAGAACCGCCTTCCGCGCAGCAACGCTGCCGCTCGCCATCTTGCTCGCATCTTCTCCGGTCGCGGCACAGGATCTTCGTTCGGAACTGGCGGCGGACATGCCCGCCCTGATGGAGCTGTATCGCGATCTCCATGCGCATCCGGAACTGAGCTTCCAGGAAGAAAAGACAGCCGCAAAGCTCGCCTCGCTCATGCGCGAGATGGGTTTCGATGTGACGGAGGGTGTCGGGCAGACCGGCGTGGTCGCGGTAATGGAAAATGGGGAGGGGCCAGTGCTGATGCTGCGCGCCGACATGGATGGCCTGCCGGTGAACGAGCAGACTGGCCTGCCATTCGCCTCGCTCGATCGCGGCATCCCCGAATCCGGCGTTGAAAGCGGCATCATGCATGCCTGTGCCCACGATACGCATATGACCGCGTGGATCGGGGCGGCGCAGCTATTATCCGGCAATCGCGAAAACTGGCAGGGCACGCTGGTGATGATTGCCCAGCCGGCAGAGGAAATCGGGCAGGGCGCCAGGGCCATGCTGGAAGATGGCCTGTATCAGCGTTTTCCCAGGCCTGACTATGCGCTGGCCTTCCACAATGCCGCGCAATATCCGGCGGGCATGATCGGCTATGTGCCGGGCTATGCCATGGCCAATGTCGATTCCGTCGATATCACGGTCCATGGGGAGGGCGGCCACGGCGCCTATCCGCATATGACAAAGGATCCGATCGTCCTGGGCAGTGCGATCGTTTCCCGCTTGCAGACCCTTGTCAGCCGGGAAAGCAATCCTGGCGAACCCGCCGTGGTGACGGTTGGCAGTTTCCACGCCGGGACCAAGCATAATGTCATCCCGGACGACGCAAAATTGCAGCTGACCGTGCGCAGCTATTCCGACGAATCGCGCAAATTGCTGCGGGACGGGATCGAACGGATTGCCCGCGGCGAAGGCGTGGTGGCCGGATTGCCGCAGGACATGTTGCCGGAAGTGAAATTTGCCGATCACTATACGCCCGCCGTCTACAATTCGCCGGAATTCACCGAGCGTGCGATGGGCGTGCTGACCACGCGTTTCGGGGCAGATCGGGTCAAGGAGGTTGCGCCGGTGATGGGTGGAGAAGATTTTGCCCGCTATCGCCGTGCCGATCCCGACAATGTGCAGTCCTTGCTGTTCTGGGTCGGCGGCGTGCCGTTGGAGGATTACGAAGCGGCACAGGCCGGGGAAAAGAACCTGCCTTCGCTGCACAGTGCGCTCTGGGCGCCGGATGCGGAAAAGGTCATCGCCACGGCTGCGGAAAGTCTTGCGGCAATTTCAATGAATGTTCTTGCACCGCAATAGGCAGTAACGGGCGGATTGCCTGACCTTTCGGGGTGTAAAGTTTACCGACATTTCACTTCTCGTCCCTAACCGGGATGCGTTCGCCGGATCGGGCGGACGTGGCTGGCTGGAGCGATGATAAGGCTCTTCAAACATTACGTCCCCCATGCGGTTCTGCTGCTGGGCCTGATCGACTTCGTGCTGGTTTTCCTGGCCGGAGATCTGGCCTGGGCCTTGCGTGCAGCACAGATCGGCATGGAAGCCGGGCTGCTCAAAGACCGGCTGGGAATGCTGACGGCCTTTGCGGTCGTGGTGCAGACTGCAATGATCGCAGTGGGCGTCTATGGTTCCGATGCGCTGCGTTCCATGCGCTTTGCGGGTGCGCGGCTGCTGGTGGCAGTCAGCCTGTCGATCATCGCGCTGGCCTTCTTCGACTGGCTTTTGCCGGGCAACACTTTCTGGCGTTCCACATTGCTCTACGCGATGGGGCTGTCCATCGCCTTGCTGGTTCTCAACCGCCTGGTTGTGGGCGGGATATTGGGGAACTCGGCCTTCCGGCGCAGGGTGCTGGTCCTTGGGGCCGGGCCCCGTGCGCAGCGCCTCAAGCAACTGGGAGAGGCACAGACGAGCGGCTTCGCCATCGTGGGCTATGTCGGCATGAGCGAAAACGCACCAATTGTGCAGGAAGCCATCCAGCGTTCCGCCATTCACGACCTGGCGCGTTTTGTCGCCAATCTCGGCGTCAGCGAAGTTGTGCTGGCACTGGAGGAACGGCGTAATGCCCTGCCGTTGAAGGACTTGCTGCGGATCAAGACCGCCGGTGTGCATGTGAATGATTTTTCCAGCTTCCTGGAACGGGAGACGGGCCGGGTCGATCTCGACACGCTCAATCCCAGCTGGCTGATCTTTTCCGACGGTTTTTCTTCCGGCCGTGCCCTTTCCAGCGTGGCGAAGCGGCTGTTCGATATTTGCGCCAGCGGCTTGCTGCTGGCCATCACACTGCCCGTCATCCTTGTTTTCGCCTTGCTGGTGAAGCTGGACAGCAAGGGGCCGGCTTTCTTCCGTCAGACCCGTGTCGGCCTGTATGGTGAGCCCTTCACGGTGCTCAAGCTGCGTTCGATGCGAACCGATGCAGAAGCGGGCGGGGCGAAATGGGCGGAAAAGGACGATCCGCGCATCACGCGGCTCGGCCGTTTCATCCGCAAGGTGCGGATTGACGAGCTGCCCCAGGTCTGGACCGTGCTGAACGGTCGGATGAGCTTTGTCGGCCCGCGCCCCGAAGTGCCGAAATTCGTCGAGGATCTGGAACGGGAACTGCCATATTACGCCGAACGGCACATGGTGAAGCCCGGCATTACCGGCTGGGCACAGATCAACTATCCCTATGGCGCCTCGGTGGAGGATGCGCGGGCGAAGCTCGAATATGATCTGTATTACGCCAAGAATTACACGCCATTTCTGGACCTGCTGATTCTGTTGCAGACATTGCGCGTAATCCTGTGGCCGGAAGGCGCACGGTGACGTTGACGCCGATCTTCGCCCTGACCCAGCTGCTTCACCTGATAGCGGCGGTTGCATCGCTGGCACTGGCCGGCTGGCTGCTGCCGCGCGGGCGGGAACGCGGCCCGGCGATCACGGCGGCGGCGATCGCCCTGGTCTTGTCCTCCGCCTGGGCGCTTTCGGTGGTCGGGCTGGGCATAATGGCCCCGGTTACGGGCGGACTGCTGAGCCTGTCCTATCTCGCCTGGCTGTGGATGCTCTATCGCCTCTTCGCCCATGACGAGCGCGACAAGAGCGTGAGGCCGATCCGCCCGGTCATTTTCGCGCTCGCTTTCGTTGAAATGCTCCGTCTCGCACTGATCGTGGGACAGGCGCAATATGCGGGTGTCGTCCCGGCCGAGGCACTGATCCTGCGCTTTTCGGTCACTTTCCGCCTTTTGTTCTGCGTCGGCGCGCTGGTGCTTGTGCATAATCTCTATGCCGGCGCTTCAGCCCAGGCGCGTGAGGCGTTGCGCTGGCCCGCTGCGGCTCTCGCGGCAATCTGGCTGTATGATCTCAATCTTTCGACCGTGGCTTATCTCGGGGGCGAAATTCCCCTGACACTCACTGCATTCCGCGCCGCTGCGCTGCTCGTTTGTGTCGGGCTTCTGGCCGGCGGGCTGATCCGCAAGAGTGGCAGCCTGCGTTTCAGCCCGTCGCGATCCTTCGCCTTTCAGTCTTTTTCCCTGCTGGTCATTGGCGCCTATCTGATGATCATGGTGCTGGTGGCGCAGGGCCTGGCCTATGTCGGCAGCGATCTGGCGCGTTTTGTCCAGCTCGGTTTCCTGGTCATGGCCACCGCGGCGATACTGACCATATTGCCGTCTCGCCGTCTGCGGGGGTGGCTGCGGGTTACTCTTTCCAAACATCTGTTCCAGCATCGTTATGACTATCGCACCGAATGGCTGCGCTTCACCGATACGATCGGCCGGGCGGCACCGACCGCCGCGCCATTGCGTGAACGCGTGGTCCAGTCGGTCGCGGATATTACCGATAGTCCATGCGGCTTGTTGCTGACCCCGCGCGAGGATGGCGGGCTGGGGCTCGATGCGCGCTGGCAATGGCCGGCCATCGAAGTGCCTGCGGAGGCGATCGAGGCTGAAGGTGCATCATTCTTCGAGAACAGCCAGTTCATTCTCGATCTCGATGATCTGCGGGCAGGGCGTCTGACCGGAGTTCCCGATGCGGCAAGCCCGGCCTGGCTGATGGAGGAACAGAGTGTTTGGGCTCTGGTTCCGTTGCTGCATTTCGAACGGCTGGTGGGCGTCGTGGTCTTGGCCCGGCCCCCGGTAACGCGGCGCCTGGACTGGGAAGATTTTGACCTTCTGCGCGTGGTTGGGCGGCAGTTGGCCAGCTATCTTGCTGAACAGGGCAGCCAGGACGCGCTGGGGGAGGCGCAGCGTTTCGACGAGTTCAATCGCCGCATCGCTTTCGTCATGCATGACATCAAGAATCTCGCCAGTCAGCTTTCGCTATTGGCCAGCAATGCGGAAAAGCACGCCGACAAACCTGAATTTCGCGCAGACATGCTGGTTACCTTGCGCAATAGTTCGGACAAATTGCAGGCCTTGCTGGCCAGGCTTGGCCGCTATGGCCGCCAGGGCGGGGAAGCGCGGGTTGAAATTCCTGTCGAGCGGCTGCTTGCCGATGTGGCTGCCCGTTTCGCCAATCGCAGTCAGGTCGTGCAGGTGAAGCGTGAACCCTGCACGATCGTTGGCGACAGGGAAGCGTTGGAACAGGCGCTGGTCCACCTCGTCCAGAACGCGATTGATGCCAGCGAAGACACTTCACCCGTCTTCCTCGATATTCGCCGCGAAGCGACCGATGCCGTCATCGAAATCGTCGATTCAGGCTGCGGGATGAGCCCCGAATTCGTGCGTACGCGGCTGTTCAAGCCGTTCCATTCTTCCAAGCCGAGCGGTTTCGGCATCGGCGCTTTCGAAGCGCGTGAGCTGATCCGTGCAATGGGCGGCACGCTGGATGTGGAATCCCGCGAAGGCCTGGGCACGCGCTTTCTGGTGCACTTGCCGCTCGCCGGAATGGAAGCGCTCAAACGATCGATCATGAACAAGGACAGCGAGGTGGCATAATGCCTGACAGCAAAACGAAGGTGCTGCCCAAACTGCTGATTATCGAGGATGATCAGGGCCTGCAGGCGCAGCTGAAATGGGCTTACGACGATTTTGAGGTCGTGCTGGCCGGCGACCGGGCGAGCGCCCTTGCTGCGCTGCGTGCTGAAGAACCGGCTGTCGTCACGCTTGATCTCGGCCTTCCGCCTGATCCCGATGGCACAAGCGAAGGTTTCGCCGTGCTGGACGAGATCATGGCGATCAAACCCGACACCAAGGTGATCGTGGCATCCGGCCATGGCGCGCGGGAAAGCGCGTTGCAGGCAATCGAACGCGGTGCCTATGATTTCTACCAGAAGCCGGTCGATATCGAACAGCTCGGCCTGATCGTTCGGCGCGCCTATAAACTCCATCAGATCGAAGCGGAAAATCGCGCCCTTGCGGCCAAGGCGGGGGAGGGCAATCGCGTCCTGGGAGGAATGATCACTGCGGCACCGGAAATGGTACGGGTGGCGCGAACGATTGAACGCGTTGCCAATACCAATGTGTCGGTCATGCTGCTGGGTGCCAGCGGCACAGGCAAGGAATTGCTGGCCCGCGGGCTGCATGATGCCTCCACCCGGCGCGACGGCGCCTTCATTGCCATCAATTGCGCAGCGATCCCCGAAAACCTGCTGGAAAGCGAGCTGTTCGGGCACGAAAAAGGCGCCTTTACCGGCGCGGTGAAAACCACCGAAGGCAAGATCGAACAGGCCGATGGCGGGACGCTTTTCCTCGACGAGGTGGGCGACATTCCACTGCCCTTGCAGGTGAAGCTGCTGCGTTTCCTGCAGGAACGCACGATCGAACGTATTGGCGGGCGCAAATCCATTGCTGTCGACACGCGGATCGTCTGCGCGACCCATCAGGATCTGGAGACGATGATCGCGGAGCAGCGTTTCCGCGAAGATCTTTATTACCGGCTCGCCGAAGTGGTCGTGAAGATTCCGGCCCTTGCCGAACGGCCCGGCGATGCAGTGCTGCTGGCCAAGGCTTTCCTCAAGCGTTTCGCGAAGGAAATGAACCCGCAGGTCACCGGCTTTGCACCCGATGCGCTGGCGGCGATCGATGGCTGGGCGTGGCCCGGCAATGTCCGCGAACTGGAGAACCGCGTTAAGCGCGCCGTGATCATGGCGGATGGCAAGCTGGTCGGCGCAGAAGATCTGGATCTGGGCGAGGGCGAGGAAGAGGATGACGTCCTCAACCTGAAGAGCGCGCGCGAACAGACGGACCGCCGGATCATTCGCCATGCGCTGGCGCGCAGCGAGGGCAATATCTCGGGCACGGCCCGATTGCTGGGGATCAGCCGCCCCACGCTTTACGACCTGCTGAAGCAATATGATCTGCAGGGCTGACAGACGCATCCTGCTTTCGGCGCTGGCTTTGCTGGCGCTTGCCCCGGCTTCGGCCGCGGGACCGGGCGTTGCCGCGCTGGAAAAAGCGCGGGCCGCGATCGAACGGCGTGATGGCATTGCCGCCGAAGTTGCCGCGAAGCAGGCGCTCGATGCGGGCATACCGCGTGCCAGCGTTGCCGCTTTTATGGGCGAGGCTGAACTGATTGCCGGGGATCTGGACCAGGCCCGGGAATGGCTCGGCCCCGGCGAGTTCGACGATGCGACCTGGCAACAGGGCTTCCATGCGCTGGCCCGGCTGGAAATGGCGGAAGGCGATATTGATGCGGCAAGCGCCGCCTTCGATCGCGCGCTGGAAAAGGGGAAGGGCAGTGCCACGCTCTGGGTCGATATCGGCCGTTTGCGTTATCGCGCGGGGCAGCATCACAAGGCGCTGAACGCCGCCGTAAAGGCGCTCGAAGCAGATCCGAAGGATCCCCGCGCGCTGGAATTCCGCGCGCAATTGGAACGGGATTCGGCTGGGCTGATCGCGGCTTTGCCTTGGTATGAAAGGGCGCTTGAAATCGCGCCGGACGATCTTGGCCTGCTGGGCGGATATGCCGCGACCTTGGGGGAAGCGGGGCGAGCGCGAGACATGCTCGGCACCGTGCGCCGGATGATCGAACTCGATGGCGGAAATCCGCGCGCTTATTATCTTCAGGCGGTATTGGCGGCCCGGGCTGGCAAGACAGACCTTGCGCGCAAACTGATGTGGCGCACGGACGGCGCATTCGACCAATTGCCGGCGGGGATGCTGCTCAACGGCGTGCTCGAAATGCAGATGGGTAATGCGCGCCTCGCCATGGAACAGTTCGACCGGCTGATCCGGATGCAGCCCGATAATGTCGCGGCAAAGGAACTTCTTGGCCGCGCCCTGCTGGCCAATGGTGAAGCGAATGTGGTCATCGCCCGGCTCGCCCCGCTGGCAGACCGGGATGATGCCTCCCCCTATCTCCTGACGCTGGTCGGACGCGCCCATGAACAGATGGGCCAGCGGGCGGAAGCGGCGCCCTATCTCGACAGGGCCGCGGCGGGCCGACCGACCGGGATACATGTGATGCCCAACGGGCCGGCTGCGGAACTGACGATATGGCGCTGGCGCGATGATCCCGACAGGGCCGAGGTGGCCGTGCCTCTGCTGCGCAAATTGCTGGCCGAAGGGCGCGCGGAAGAGGCGCGCCGCCACGCCGCAAAGCTGATCGAACGCTATCCCGATTCCGCCGATATCGAGGTGCTGGCCGGAGATGTCGCCTTGCTGGCCGGCGCCCCCGGCGATGCCCTGCCGCTCTATGCAGAAGCGGCAAGAATCCGTTTCGACCGGCCTTTGGTGCAGCGCATGGTGGCCGCCTCGCTTGCGGCGGGCCAACGTCACCGGGCGCGCGAATTGCTCGAAACCTATCTTGCCGGTAATCCGCGCGATGCCATCATGGCTTCATGGCTCGGCCAGTTCCTGGCGGATGACGGCTATTGGGGCCGGGCGCAGGACTTGCTGTTTCATGCCAGCCGCATCGGCGGGGGCAGAGATCCCTATCTGCTGGCTGACCTCGCCGCTGCGGAGCTTCGCACGGGGGGCAATTCTGCGGCGCGCAGCAATGCCGCCCACGCCTATGGTCTGCAGCGCGCCAATGGCGCGGTGGCGGCGGTTCTTGCCCGCACGATCGACCGCGTGGGCGGAGATAACGAATCCGCCCGCACATTGTTCGCCAAAGCGGAGGCGCTTTCACGCCCCACCACGCTTGCCGGGCGTTAACCCATGGGCGGCGCCGCGCCTTCCGGGTGGCGGCGATTATGGCGGACGGACCACCACAGCGAAACGCCGATCAGGACCGCGCCGATCAGCCCGGTAATCGCTTCTGGAATGTGGAAGCGGGAAGACAGCAGCATGATCGCGCCCAGCGCCAGAATCGCCCAGAATGCGCCATGTTCGAGGAAGCGATATTCAGCCAGCGTGCCTTTCTTCACCAGCATGATCGTCATCGAACGGACGAACATCGCGCCTATGGACAGGCCCAGCGCGATCACGATCATGTTGTTGGACAGCGCGAAGGCGCCAATCACGCCGTCAAAGCTGAAACTGGCATCCAGCACGTTGAGATAGAGGAAGCCGCCCAGGCCCGATGCCACGATCGCGCCGCGTGCCCGCGCCGCTTCCTCGCGCATTTCGAGGATGGTGCTGATCGCTTCCACCGCCACGAAGGTGACGATGCCCAGCATGCCGGCGACGAGGAAAGTCAGCGCTTCGCCATTTTCCAGCATCAGCGAAATTCCGAACATGGTCAGCAGCAGCAGGGCGATCTCCACAGCCGGAACGCGGGAGAATTTTGACAGCTTCCGCTCGATCACGGCGATCCAGTGCACGTCCTTGTCCGCATCGAAGAAGAATTTCGATCCGACCAGCGACAGGAAGGCACCGCCGAAGCCGGCAATGCCGACATGGGCGGAAGAGACGATCCGTTCATATTCCTGCGGTTCGTTCAAAGAGAGATGTATCGTTTCCACCGGCCCCAGTCCGGCGGCAATGGCGACGATGGCCAGCGGAAACACCACGCGCATCCCGAACACCGCGAATGCCATGCCCCAGGTCAGGAAACGGCGTTGCCATACATCGTCCATTTCCTTCAGCACGGTGGCGTTTACCACCGCATTGTCGAAGCTGAGCGAGACTTCGAGCACGGAAAGCACGGCCACGATCCACAACATGGCAAGCGTATCCTGCAAGCTGCCTGAAGAGGCCCAGCCATACCAGGCGGCCAGACCAAGACAGATCAGGGTGAAGGCTATCGAGCCGCGATAGAAGCGAAGCAATTCTGGTCCTTTCCGGGGGCGCATATCCGCGCAAATCAGTTGCGAGCAGGGCCTCTAGCCTATTTCGGCTGGTATGTCTGTTCCGCACCGGGGAAGCTGCGATCGCGTACTTCTTTTGCATAATGTTCGGCCGCGCTGGCAATATTCGCGGCGATATCATCATAACGTTTCACGAAGCGCGGGACGCGTTCGAACATGCCCAGCATGTCTTCGGTCACCAATACCTGGCCATCGCATCTGGCAGAAGCGCCGATACCGATGGTGGGGCAGGACACGGCCGAGGTGACGGCAATGGCGATCGGTTCCACCACGCCTTCCACTACGATGGCGCAGGCGCCTGCATCGCATAACGCCCTGGCATCGCCGACTATCTTTTCCGCTTCGGCATCGCTGCGCCCGCGCGCGCCATATCCGCCCAGCACGTTGACCGCCTGAGGCGTCAGGCCGACATGGCCGACCACCGGAATGCCGCGCGAATTGAGGAAGGCGACCGTTTCCGCCATCGCTTCTCCGCCTTCCAGCTTTACCGCGGCGGCGCCGCTTTCCTTCAGCAGCATGGCCGCGCTGTCGAATGCCTGCTGCGGCGAAGCTTCGTAGGAGCCGAAGGGCATGTCGACCACGACCACCGCATGATAGCTGCCGCGCACCACGGCCGCCGCATGATCGGCCATCATTCGCATCGTCACGGGAATGGTGGAAGGCAGGCCATAGATTACCTGGCCCAGCGAATCCCCGACCAGCAGCATGTCGCAATGCGCATCCAGCAATTGTGCCTGCCGCGCCGTATAGGCCGTGAGCATCACGATCGGTTCTTCGGTAACGCCGTCCTGCTTGCGCGCGCGAATGGCGGGGACGGTCAGCCGGCGCATCGGCGCAGGGGTCGGATTGGCGCGGCTGGTCGCTGTATCGAGCTGGAAGGTAGTGGACATGACGGCTTTCTAGCAAATGGCGCTCTCGACGCGAGCCACATTTCGTTGCAACAGAGACTTTGACGGGATTCAGGGCAACGGAGACGACATGGCAATCACGGGGTCGACAGGTGGCAGGGAAGGCTGGTCTTCGCGCACGGCCTTTGTGCTGGCGGCAATCGGTTCCGCGGTCGGATTGGGCAATTTGTGGCGTTTCCCTGCGGAAGCGGGCAATAATGGCGGCGGCGCTTTCGTGCTGTTCTACATATTGTGCGTGGTGCTTATCGGCCTGCCCGTCCTGCTGGCAGAGACATTGATCGGCCGGCACGGCCAGTCCTCCGCTCCGGAAAGCGTGCGCCGCCTGGCCAAGGAATCACGGGCTTCGAAACATTGGGACGTGCTGGCCTCGCTCGGCGTGTTGTCCGCCTTCCTCATTCTCAGCTTCTATTGCGTCGTGGGTGGCTGGGTATTCTATTATGTGGGTATCTTCTTCAGCGATCTGGTTCAGACCGGGATAACCGGCGGCGCCTTCGAAGGGCGCGATCCGGCGGAGATCGAGGCGTTGTTGCCGGGGCTTTTCGGCAATGGGCCGCTGATGGTCGGGCTGGATTTGCTGTTCCTTGCAGTGACGTATTTCTTCGTCGCGCGCGGTGTTTCCGGCGGGATCGAGGTAATGGCCGTGTGGCTGATGCCGGCCTTCTTTTTCCTGCTTATCGGGATTACGATCTACGGCGCTTTCGGCGGTGAATTCACGGAAAGCCTGACTTATCTCTTCACCTTCGAGCCGGAGAAGCTGACCGGCCCCGTGATGCTTGCGGCACTGGGGCAGGCCTTCTTTTCCCTTTCGCTCGGCGTTGCGGGCATGATCACCTATGGCGGTTATGTGGGCCGGAACGTCAATCTGGCCGGCACTTCCGCGATCATTTCCGGCGCCGATACGGCCGTGGCCCTGCTGGCGGGCCTGTGCCTGTTTCCGATCGTCTTTGCCGCTGGCCTGCCGGCCAATGCCGGTCCGGGCCTGATGTTCCAGACCTTGCCGCACGCCTTCCAGTCCATGCCGGGCGGGTCGCTGGTGGGCATCCTGTTCTTCATCATGGTTTCCGTTGCCGCGCTGACCAGTTCGGTTGCCTTGCTGGAAGTGCCCACGTCCTGGATGATCGAGAAATTCAAGCTGACGCGCATCGTCAGTTCAGCGCTGGTTGCGCTTGGTGCGCTGGCGCTGGGTTCGCTGGCGGCGCTGTCCTTCAACATGCTGGCCGATTTTCGCCCGCTCGGCTTCATCCCGCTTTTTGCGGAAACCAATTTCTTCGACACGCTGGACGGGGTGACGGCAAAGCTGTTCATGCCGATTGCGGCGATCCTGACTTGCATCTTCGTCGGCTGGATCGCGGATCAGAAGCTGATCGATTCGGAGAACGGCCTGTCTGGCGGATTGCATCTGTTCTGGCGTTTCCTCGTGCGCTGGGCCTGCCCGCTGGCTCTTGCTGCGATCACCATTGTCGGCATCTTTCCCGATCTCTTTGCCTGATTGCGTGTCTGACTGCGGGGGCGTTCCAGGTTAGAGATTCGGGCGTAGTGGCGTTTCGCCATCATCCGGCATCGCCCATTTGGCCGTCTGGCTGGACGCCGCGTCGCGGGTAATCATGGGGACCGCAATGCAGGGATCATTCCGAGGCCGAGTGACTTTCATTGTGGATGAGAATTTCCACGGAGATCGGCCATTTCAGGCTGGAGCGATTTCTGATCGCCCTTCTGGCCCTGGCTGCATTGCTGCTGGCCGGCCGTGCCTGGCTGGAGGATCATCCGCAGCATAATCCCTGGGCCCCGCTGAATCTGAACGATCCTCCTGGCTGGGCGACCCAGCGAAAGCTGGCCGATCTACGGGGCAATCCGCAATCGTGCCGCGCCGTATTGGAACGCAGCGGAGTTGAATTCGCTGCGCTGGAACCGGCGGGCGAGGGGGGCCTGCCTACGGGATGACCGAACCGTTCTGGCAGAAACTCCGCTGAGCCCCCGCCAGCCGGCCACCACCTGTGCGGTGGCTGCCGGGCTGGAACTGTGGTTGCGGCATGCTGTGGATACGGCAGCGCGCGAATTGCTCGGCTCTCCAGTGGCACATATCGAACATCTGGGGACATATAGCTGCCGCCGGCTCTATGGCCGCTCCACGGGCAACTGGAGCGAACACGCCACAGGCAATGCCATCGATATTGCGGCCTTCGTTCTGGAGGACGGCCGGCGCGTCAGTGTGCTGAGCGACTGGGATGACGCGGGGGATGCCGCGCAATTCCTTCACCGCGTGCGCGATAGAGCCTGTAGTATATTCGGGACGGTTCTTTCGCCCGATTATAACGAGGCACATGCCGATCACTTCCATATGGACCAGGAAGAGCGCAATTTGGGCAGTGTCTGCCGGTAACACCACGACTGATTAGCTAACTTATTGTTTATCAATCGCCAGTATCGCTCCGTGTGGGGAGTATCGATTGGTCGTGAAC
Source organism: Croceibacterium atlanticum (assembly GCF_001008165.2). Classification (NCBI taxonomy): domain Bacteria; kingdom Pseudomonadati; phylum Pseudomonadota; class Alphaproteobacteria; order Sphingomonadales; family Erythrobacteraceae; genus Croceibacterium; species Croceibacterium atlanticum. The sequence goes on from NZ_CP011452.2 coordinate 377,836, forward strand.
AAGCCACGCGAACCACGCGAAACGGTCAATATCACGGTCCGGTTTCGCAGCGATTCCGGCTGGGATGATGCGCATATCCGCAATGTTTCCTCGCGCGGGCTGATGGCTGAATGCGATGAACCTCCCCCATCCGGATCCTATATCGAAATTCGCCGCGGATCATATGTGGTTGTCGGCCGCATCGTCTGGGCCGGTTACGATCGTTTTGGCATGCGCGCGCAGGACCGTATCCAGCTGTCCCAGTTGGAGGAGCCCACGAAAGTTGCGAGGCGGGCGAATGACCGCCGTGCGGCGCCGCGCAAGCCCGAAACAGCAGCCGCATATCGGCCGAGCATGGGAGAAAGGCAGGCACGCAGCGCGCGCTTTTCCAGGGCGTTTCAATTCATCGCCATCGTCGTAATCGCCGGCGCGGCGGCGGCAGCTGTTGCCGAGACGGTCTTCAATATCCTCTCACGGCCGATCACGGTGGTTGAACGGGCCCTGGCTGGCTGAGGGCAAAGGAAGATCAGACGGGTTCGAGAGCGTAACCGGCCGAACGGACGGTGCGGATCGGATCCTTGCCGTGTTCGATGGTGATGGCCTTGCGAAGGCGGCGGATATGCACATCCACCGTGCGTTCTTCGATCTCGCTGCCAGTGCCCCAGACTGCATCGAGCAATTGGCTGCGCGAAAAGACCCGGCGCGGATGTTCCATGAAGAATTTCAGCAGGCGATATTCGGTCGGTCCGACCTGCAACTGGCGGCCGCGGCGTTCCACGCGGTGGGCGACGGGATCGAGCCGCATATCGCCAGCCTCGATCGTTTCCCCGGCCAGGGCAGGGCGGACCCGGCGCAGCACGGCGGACACGCGGGCCAGCAATTCGCGCGGTGAAAACGGCTTGGTCAGATAATCGTCCGCCCCGGTTTCCAGCCCGCGCACACGGTCATCCTCCGCTTCGCGCGCAGTCAGCATGATGATCGGGACATGGGCGGTGGTCTTGTCGCGCCGCAGGCGGCGGCACACTTCGATCCCGCTTGTGCCTTCGATCATCCAGTCCAGGATGACGAGATCAGGAGCGTCTTCGGAAGCAAGGACCAGGGCTTCATCGCCATCGGCGGTAACGCGGACATCATAGCCTTCACTCTCGAAACGGTATTCCAGCAGTTCGGCAAGAGCGAGATCGTCTTCGACAAGCAGAAGTTTGGGCGCGGACACGATGTTATCCCCTTTCGTGCAAGCCCATAACCACTGTCATATTACAGTCTTGCGACAGAAATGGGTCAACACCCCGATCAGCGGTCAATATCGTCTGGATATGCGCCTGTCGCAGCGAAGTGCACCATTTCGGCAACATTGGTCGCATGGTCGCCAATGCGTTCCAGGTTGCGGGCGACGAACAGATATTGCGCCGCCGTGCTGATGGTGGAGGGATTTTCCACCATGTGGCTGACGAGATTACGGAAAATGCTGTCGTAGAAAGCATCGACGCGGCTGTCGCGTTCGATCACTTCGCGGGCAACGATCGGATCGCGCGCGGCATAGGCGGTCAGCACGTCATGCACCATTTCGGCAGCAAGTTCGCCCATGGCCGGGATCAGCGTCAGCGGTTCGAGCCGGTTACGACCTTCAATGCGGCCAACCCGCTTGGCGATATTCTTGGAATAATCGCCGATTCGTTCGATCACGCCGCCGATCTTAAGCGCGGCGATGATTTCGCGCAGGTCATCCGCCATCGGCGCGCGCAGGGCGAGCATACGCACCGCCATCGCATCGACTTCCGTTTCCAGCGCATCGAGCTTCTTGTCGCGGGCGACGACCTGCTCGCCAAGTTCCTCGTCACCATTGACGAGGGCTTCCATGGCTTCCTGGATGGCGACTTCGGCCAAGCCGCCCATTTCGGCGATCAATCCGCGCAGGCGGGTGATGTCCTCGTCGAACGCCTTGACCGTATGTTCTGCCATCAACCGTATCTGCCTGTAATGTAATCCTTGGTCCGCTCTTCACGGGGATTGGTAAATATGTCTGACGTGTGGCCGTATTCCACCATTTTGCCCAGATGGAAAAATGCAGTCCGCTGCGAAACGCGGGCGGCCTGTTGCATGGAATGGGTCACGATCACGATGGCATATCTGCCACGCAATTCGTCAATAAGTTCTTCAATTTTCGCCGTGGCGATCGGATCCAGCGCCGAACATGGTTCGTCCATCAGGATCACTTCCGGCTGTACAGCAATTGCGCGCGCAATGCACAGGCGCTGCTGCTGGCCACCCGAAAGGGCGGTGCCGGAATCGGCCAGCCGGTCTTTCACCTCGTCCCACAGGCCGGCGCGGCGCAGCGATTTCTCGACAATGGCGTCGAGATCGGCCTTGCTTTCGGCCAGGCCGTGGATCTTCGGCCCATAAGCGATGTTGTCATATATGGATTTGGGGAAGGGGTTCGGTTTCTGGAACACCATGCCCACCCGTGCACGCAATTGCACCACATCCATTCGCGAACGGTAGATGTCCTCTCCGTCCAGCTCGATCGACCCTTCCACGCGGGCGGCGGGGATCGTGTCGTTCATGCGGTTCAGAGTGCGCAGGAAGGTGGACTTGCCGCAGCCTGACGGGCCGATGAAGGCGGTCACATATTCGGTCTGAATATCGATCGAGACCGAATCGATCGCCTGCTTGTCCCCGTAAAAGACGTTGACATCGCGAGTGCGCATCTTGGCGCTGGCATTTTCGGCAGTCGGTTCGGTCACCACTTCTTCTCGAACTTGTTACGCAGATAGATGGCAAGGCCATTCATCAGCAGAAGGAATATCAATAGCACGATAATCGCCGCGGAAGTCCGTTCAACGAAACCACGATCGATTTCGTCGGACCACAGGAAAATCTGCACAGGAAGCACCGTTGAAGGATCGGTAAATCCATCGGGCGGAGTGGCGACGAAGGCGCGCATGCCGATCATCAGCAGCGGCGCAGTTTCGCCCAGGGCGCGCGCCATGCCGATGATCGTGCCGGTCAGAATGCCGGGCAGAGCCAGCGGCAGGACGTGATGGAAAACGACCTGGACGGGCGATGCGCCCAGCGCCATTGCACCGTCGCGGATGGATGGCGGCACAGCCTTGATGGCATTGCGGCCGGAAATCACGATCACCGGCATGGTCATCAGCGCCAGTGTCATGCCGCCGATCAGCGGGGCAGAACGGAAATGCGGGAAAATCGCCAGGAACACGGCCAGGCCCAGCAGACCGAAAATGATCGAAGGCACGGCGGCCAGATTGTTGATCGACACCTCGATAATGTCGGTCCAGCGATTACGCGGTGCGTATTCTTCCAGGTAAAGCGCGGCAAGCACGCCGATCGGGAAGGCCAGCGCCAGAGTAACGATCATGGTCAGGATCGAGCCCTTCAGCGCGCTCCATATCCCCACCAATTGCGGGTCTGTTGCGTCCGAACGGGTCAGGAAACCGGGATCGAAACGATTATCGAGCAATCCGCGATCGGCCAGGTCCCGAGCCAGTGGCTGCAGTTCGGGCTTGCCGTCGCCGCGCAGCGCCGCAGACAGATTCTCTCCGGCCGGAAGCCAGAATTCGGCTTCACCTGCCATGATGGAAGGATCGGCGATGATCTCCCGCGCGACGATGCGCCATGCTTCATTGTTGAGGTGGGCAGCGCCTTCTGCACCCAATGCGCGCTCTGCACCGAAACGCACAATTTCCGGCAGGCCCTGCGTCTGCAGGGAGCGGATGGCCACCCCGGCAGTTTCGCCTGACGAAGCAACTGCCAGCGGCGTGGTGCTGAAATCCACCGGAACGCGCAGTTCCGCGCGCTGGAAACCGCCGATGCCGTTGATCGTCATGGTTGCCAGCAGGAACACCAGAACCGCGACGGAAAACAGAACCGCGCAAAGCCCGGCGATCCGGAATCGCCGTTCCGCCGCATAACGCTTCTTCAGGCGCTTCTCGAAAGCGGCCGTGCGGGTGGGGGCGACATGGTCACTCATAGGCTTCGCGGAACCGTTTTACGACGCGCAGGGCGATGTAGTTGAGCGCCAGCGTGACAAGGAACAGCACGAAGCCGAGTGCAAATGCGCTCAGCGTCGCGGGATGGTCAAAACTGCCCTCGCCGGTCAGCATGGCAACGATCTGGAAAGTCACCGTGGTCATGGCTTCCAACGGATTTGCGGTGAGATTGGCGGCCGCGCCGGCAGCCATCACCACGATCATCGTCTCGCCGATTGCGCGGCTGACGGCCAGCATGACCCCGGCGACGATGCCGGGCAGTGCGGCCGGGACCAGAACCTTGCGAATCGTCTCATTCGTGGTGGCGCCCATTGCCAGGCTGCCGTCACGCATGGCTTGCGGAACGGCGGCGATGGAATCGTCCGCCATGGAAGAGACGAAGGGAATGATCATCACGCCCATGACCACGCCCGCGGCCAGAGCGCTTTCGCTGGAGGCGTTGCTGATGCCGATGGACAGGGCGATGTCACGCACGGCCGGGGCCACGGTCAGGGCCGCGAAATAGCCATAAACCACGGTCGGGACGCCGGCGAGAATTTCCAGCGTCGGCTTGAGCCAGGAACGCCAGCGCGGACTGGCATATTGCGTCAGATAGATCGCGCTCATCATGCCGAGCGGTATGGCGACCAGCATGGCAATGATCGCGCCGATATAGATAGTGCCCCAGAACAGCGGCAGCGCGCCATAGCGGGATGGATCGGCCTCGCTGCTCATCGGATCGGGCCCCCAATGGGTGCCGAACAGGAAGTCGATCGGGTTGATCATGCCGAAGAATCGGATCGTCTCGAAAACCAGGCTGATCAGAATGCCGAGCGTGGTCAGGATGGCGACCAGCGAGGCAAGCAGCAGAACCGCCATCACCATGCGTTCCACCTTGGTCCGCGCGGCGAAATCCGGTTTCAGGCGCAGGAATGACCAAGTGCCGCCCAGAAAGGCGATGATCAGGCTCACCCCGATTCCGATCGTGTTATAGCGGGACAGCGCATCGCGGAACGGTTCGACCAGTGCTGCCGCTTCGGGACGGAAAACGCCCTGTGCTGCGCCAGTGGCAACAGCGCGAGCTTCTGCCAGGATCGTCTGCCGCTGCATGCCGAATGCAGGCAGCTCCGCCGCGGCGGGATGGGCCAGCACAGATTGCATGACCAGCTCCGGCGCGACGGCGCCCCAGATCGCGGCGAAGAGAATCACCGGCGCCACGATCCACGCCGCCACATACCAGCCGTAATGAGACGGCAGCGCGGCGAGGCGCTGGTTGGGATCGCGGCGACGGAAACTCCAGGCCCGTGCCCGTGCCGCCAGCCACCCGGCCATACCGAGGCCGAGGGCCAGTAGAAACAGAATTGCGGGCGACATCAGGCTGGCATTTTCCTGTTATTCGAAATCAGCAGCGGTCAGCGGAGTAAACTCCGTGGCGGCCGCAGCGCTCTTTGCCGCAGCATCGTCCGGATTGGCAACCAGTCCGATCGAAGTCAGCGGACCGTCCTTGACCCAAGCATCCGCCCATGCGGCGATGAAATCGCGCAGACCCGGGATCGCATCCAGATGCCCGTTCTTCACATAGATGTAGAGCGGGCGGGCGCCCGGATAGGAGAAGTTCGAGATATTGGCATATGTCGGTTCGACGCCGTTCATGCGCAGGCCCTGCACGCGGTCGGCATTCTCTTCAAGATAGGAGAAGCCGAAAACCCCGACGGCCTGCGGATTCCCTTCGATCTTCTGGACGATCAGATTATCCTGCTCGCCCTGGTCGACATAGGATCCGTCGGAGCGGACTTCGGTGCAGATCTGCTGGAAGCGCGCTTCGTCGCTTTCCTTGATCGCTTCCATCGCGGGATTCGCTTCGCATCCCTTTTCCAGCACCAGTTCCTTCAGCGCGTCGCGGGTGCCGGACGTGGAAGGGGGGCCGTAAACGAGAATCGGTTCGTTCGGCAGGGAGGGATCGACATCGCTCCAGGTCCTGGCTGTCTGCTCTTCGCCATAAGGGCTGGCGGCGAGGGCGCGATAAACGATCTCCGGCGTCAGGTTCATCGAAATGCCGCCCTTCGATGAGGCGAAGGCGATACCGTCCAGGCCAATCTGGATTTCGGTGATTTTTCCCACGCCATTTTGTTGGCAGGTTGCGAATTCGCTGGGCTTCATGCGGCGTGACGCGTTCACGATATCGGGCGTGTCAGCGCCCAGACCTTCGCAGAATAGGTTTACGCCGCCGCCGGTGCCGGTCGATTCGATGATCGGGGATTTATATTCCGGGTGCGAACGGGCGAACATTTCCGCCACGGATTTCGCGAAGGGATAGACGGTCGAGGAGCCGACAGCGCGGATCGATTCGCGCGTGCCCCCGCCATCGGCCGAACCACCGCAGGAAGCCAGGGCGAGCGCACCAAGCGCGACAAACGGAAGACGCAGTTTCTTGATCATCGGAAGAACCTTTCAGATAGGCCGCAGGGGCTAGCTAGGAAGGCTTTGTTACGGTCCAGAGACGACGGTTTGACATCGGGCCACCGAATTGGCGCCCTTGTGTGTTCCGGCCCTTTCGCGATGCTTTGCCTTCTTGTCAAAAATCCAGTTGCGCTCGCATCACCAGCGAATCGACATTGTAGGCCCTGTTGCCATCCGGTTCGGCCAATATGGCACCCGAATATTTCTGTCGGCCATAATCCACCATCAGGCGTGTCTGGGCACTGGGCGTCCAGATCAGCGAGGCGCGGTAGCTGCTCTGCCGTCCGCCGGAAATATCGCCATCCGACAGGTCCAGATGATCGTAACGCAGATTGACCTGCCACGCGCCCGGTCCGCCCTGGGTTACAGGCCGAACAGGTCGGATCCGGTCGAAACTGCCCTTGGAATAAGGGCGCGAATCACCCGGCGTCAGGAACAGGCCGATTTCGGCATAGGCGCCATAGAAAGTCGGGTCGGCCATGCCGGGGCCGCGATCGACATGCTGGCGATAGACTTCACCCGTAACGTGGACCGGCCCGCGAATCGCCGCAAATTCCAGGCCTGTTCCCAATTCACTCTCGGCCGAAAAGCGCGCGGTATCGACCAGCTTGTTGCGCGCTGAATGCACCTGCGGACGCGCGGAATAACGCAGATCCGTTCCATCCTCGTACCAGGCGTAATGGACCGATCCGCCGAAATGCAGCTGCACATCGCCCAGGCGCGGCATCGCGGCGATACGCACATCCGCGCTTCGATTCCTGTCGCCCAGATCCTCGATATTGTCGGTGAAGATCCCGGCCTGAACCAGAATGTCCTGCGCGACATATTGCCCGGACACGCCGATACGCCGCTGGAACTGGAACGCATCTGTGAAGGCGCTTCGTTCTGCGAAGGAGATGGACAGAGAACTGGTCAGTTCTTCCAGTGTTTGCACGGTGTTGTGCTGGCCGGCGGTAATCAGCAGCGGGCCATTCTTGTAGCTGGCATAGGCATCCATGATCTGGTCTTCATGTTCCGAGAAATCCATCTCGAAACGGAAGGCAAAACCACCGGGGGCCGTGGCATCCACGCCTAGCCGGGCGCGGCGGAACTCGCTGTTATAGTCCTCCGCCAGATCCAGCGATTCCGGTGCATCGATCTTACCGAGATCGACCTGGATTCGGCCGCGGGGCTTGATGCTCCACCCCTTCTTGTCGCCGATTCGCGGCGCGCCTTCGTCCAGCATCGGGATGGGGGCCGACTTCGCTGCATCGCTGCTGGAAGTATCGGCCTGTCCATGCGCGGCCGACGGCAGCAATGCCACTGGCAGCGCGAGCATGGAGGCGAGGGTGAGGCGGTGGATCATAAGATTGCTGACAAGTTACATGGATGTGTCCGTAATGTGTCAGCGCGCCTAGGCGTGCTTCATTGCAATTTTGTGACAATCGGCATTTGCAGCAAATTACTCGCGGGAAAGTATCGTGTTCCCAGAGATTTGCTGCGTCAGTCGGCCTGCGCTTCTTCTTCAGCGAGTGGCAGGCGGATCGTTACTGTCGTCCCGCGGCCGACCTTGCTGGAAATATCCAGCGTTCCCCGATGGCGCTCCACGATATGCTTGACGATGGCGAGGCCGAGGCCGGTTCCACCCGCAGCCCGGCTGCGTCCCGGATCCGTGCGGTAAAAGCGCCGCGTCAGATGCGGGATGTGTTCCGGCGCGATGCCTTCCCCGCGATCTTCTACTGAAATGATTGCCCGGCGGCGCTGGTCAGAGGTCAGGCGAACGGTGACCGGCAACGCCTGATCGCCATATTTCAGCCCGTTATCTACGAGGTTGCGCACCAATTGTTCTATCTGACGATAGTCGCCGCGCACCATCACCGGATCCTCCGGCAAATGGAGGTCCAGCCGGTCGAGCCGGTCCGGTCCGGCGCCGTCGCGCGCGGCCTGACCGACGATAGGTGCCAGATCCACACGTTCCCGCGGCTGATCGTGTTTTTCGGCCTCCACGCGGGACAGGGACATCAGATCGTCCACCAGGCTCTGCAGCCGCCGTGCTTCGCGCAGAACGGTGCCGTGAAACCTGCCCGCCAGCTTGGGGTCGATATCGCCCCCTTCGTCCACCAGCGTTTCCATATAGCCGATGATGGAAGCGAGCGGGGTGCGCAGCTCGTGGCTGGCATTCGCTACGAAATCGGTATGGGCCCGGCTGACATCGGCTTCGGCGGTGCGATTGATCAGCTCGATCAGGGAATAGCGTGCGTCGAGTGGCTGGCGCGACATCTGCCAATTGCTGCGCGGCCCGGTCAGACCCTGGATCGTGGCGCTGCCGCCGCCGGAGCGGTTGAGCAAATCGACTGCCGCCGGATGGCGCAGCGCGACTCGCGCATCCTGCCCGACCACATGGGCGCCGATCGCTTCGCGTGCCGCCGCATTGGCCACGATGATTCGGTCCCCGTCGAGCATCAGCATGGGCAGGCCTGAATGTTCGATCAGATCGCGCATCCCCGTGCGCGTGAGCTTCACGCCTTCAGTGCTTTCTCGCTGGGGCGGCTCGGGAGGGGAGGCGGTCAGCCAGTAGGACGCGCACCAGACCAGCATGACGCCGAGCACGAGCCAGATATCCACGCCATAGAGGAGCATGACAATGCCCGTGGCGAGAGCCAGCACCACTCCTGATATGGGGAATTTCCGACCCTGCTCCATCGCTTGCCCATCTAACGGGCGCGCAGGATGGGGGCCAGCAAGAAAGACAGGGAAAGGTAAGTAAGACCGACTGGTGACCCCTACGGGAATCGAACCCGTGTTTCAGCCGTGAGAGGGCCGCGTCCTGACCGCTAGACGAAGGGGCCCGGGTGTCACTCTGGACAATGCCGGGATCGGCAAGTCTGCCACCCGGTTGGTGACCCCTACGGGAATCGAACCCGTGTTTCAGCCGTGAAAGGGCCGCGTCCTAACCGCTAGACGAAGGGGCCACGCCCGGAGGCGAGGCGCGCAATTAGGAGGAGGATTGGAATCGGTCAAGCCCTATGCTGCATAAGTTTGCAACTTCCTGCTCAATCGGCCCAGGCCGCATCCTCCAGATGCAGCTCTGCCCGGGGCGTATTGCCCCAGTCGTCGGTCTTGGCGCGGCCTGCCAGCCACAGCTTGCGGCCAGAGGCGCCGTGCAGCAGCGCCTGGCCCAGTTCCGTGTCCTCCAGTCGGAAACCGATCGCCTTGAAGGAACCGCCGTCATTGCCACCGGCAACGATTCGCACATGGCCACTGCCGACTACATCCGCCTTGATCAGGTGCACGGGGCCAACGGCCACGCGCGGACCGGGCCAGCCGACACCGAAGGGGCCGGCAATTTCCAGCGTATCCACAAGTTCCGGCGTAAGGCCGCGCGGGGCCAGTGCGAGATCGAGAGTCGTGACCTGTTGTGCCGATGCGCGCGCGACCGGGCCGGCGAGTCTCTCATTCAGCCAGTCGGAAAATTCCTCCAGCTTTTCCTCCGCGACAGTCAGGCCCGCAGCCATTGCGTGACCTCCGCCCGCAACGAGGAGGCCTTTTTCTCGGGCGCCGATGATCGCTGCGCCAAGATCCACTCCGGCAATCGATCGGCCCGAACCCTTGCCCTGTCCGTTCTCGTCATCCAGCGCGATGACCAGCGAAGGCTTGCCGGTCTTTTCCTTGATTCGGCCCGCCACGATGCCGATCACGCCCGGGTGCCAGCCGCGGCCCGACACGACATGGACGGGGCGGTTGTGCTGCGCGGAAAGCTGTTCCTCCGCAGCTTCCTGTACCGCCGCTTCGATGGCGCGGCGTTCCTCGTTGAGGCGCGACAGCTGGGCAGAGATGGCCTGCGCTTCCTGCGGATCCTCCGTCGTCAACAGCCGAACGCCCAGGGTCGCTTCGCCCACGCGGCCCCCGGCATTGATTCGCGGGCCGAGTGCGAAACCGCAATCGCTGCAACTGGGTGGCCGGGTGAGCCTGCTTGCATCGATCAGCGCTGACAGGCCGACATTCCGGCGGCGCGCCATGATCTTCAGCCCCTGCGCAACAAAGGCACGGTTGAGACCGCGAATCGCCGCCACATCGGCCACGGTGCCCAGCGCCACCAGATCGAGCAGGCCCAGCAGGTCCGGTTCCTTGCGGTCAGCGAAATAGCCACGCATCCGCAAAGTGCGGGTGACGGCCACGGCCAGCAGGAAGGCGACGCCAACCGCTGCAAGATGGCCGTGGGAGGCGGCCAGATCGTTCTCGTCCAGCCGATTCGGGTTCACCAGCGCGAAAGCGCGGGGCAAATCGGGTGCGCATTTGTGATGATCGACCACGATAACGTCGATCCCTGCATCATGCGCCATACCCAGCGCCTCATGCGCCATCGCGCCGCAATCCACGGTCACGACAAGACTGGATCCTTCTTCGCCCAGACGGACCAGCGCTTGTCCACTGGGGCCATAGCCTTCCAGCAGGCGATCGGGGATATAATGCCGCGCATCATGGCCCAGCAGCCGGAACAGGCGAATCAGCAAGGCCGCGCTGGTCGCGCCGTCCACGTCGTAATCGCCGTAAATCGTGACCTGTTCACGCGAGATTATCGCTTCGGCAATGCGTTGCGCCGCCTGATCCATGTCCCTGAATTCAGAAGGATCGGGCAGGAAACCGCGAAGGCTGGGATTGCGGTGCAGATCCAGATCTTCGCGCGGAACCCCGCGTGAGAGCAGGAGCTGGGTGACGATATCGTCTTCCAGTCCGGCCGCGCCGCCAGGGAGTTCCATATTGCCGCCGCGCCACCGCCAGGCCTTGCCGGACAGGGATCGTTCGACGCCCAACACTGCTTGCATGGGAACCATGTGAAAATCCTATAATCGGTCCATTGCCGCGTGCAATGAAGGGGCAGGGACTGCGCACTGATGTCTGGCGATCAGGTCCGTTTCGGATCAAGAACCGATGGGCTGGACTCGACCTTGCGGGGTTTTCGTTACACTACACAGAGTTGGAACGCCCGGCAGCAGGTTTGTCGGGTGCTACGGGCCGCAATTTCGGGGGTCGAATGTCGGCAGTCTCGCTCCTTTTTGAGCCCGGAAAGCGGCCATCTGTCGAAAATATCCGGAGTCTGGCGGAGAGGGACGGCCAATTCTCCATTGGGCTCGATTCTCCGCAAATTTCCGCCGGTGATGCGGGCGGCATTCGGGACGTTGGACGGATGGAAATCGTCGCGAACGGCCTGTGCTTCGATATTTCCGGCCTTTCGCCCGGCGAATCCGAGCCGGTTACGAGTGCTGCGCATCTATTCGGCTTGCCGAACGAGATTGGCGATTCTCATCTGGAAGCGATCTTGATCCGTCCGGGACCGCATATCGCCGCCGCGCGCCTGATGCTTCCGGTTGCGCGCTGCCTCGCCGGGCTGGGGGCTTCTTTTGCGCTGCTCCCCGGGGTGCAGGCAGTGGCATGGCATAGTGCGCGTAGCTGGTCTTCGCCGGAACATTTTCGCAGCTCGGTCCTGCGCTGGATTGATGGAGGCGTCTTCCCCGGCCTGGGCCTTGCTGCGCTCCTGCCTTTGCAGGATGGCGGGATGGCGAGCGAAGGGCTGTCGCTGTTTACCGGGCAGGAGATCCGCCTGGCGCCCGAATTGGCGAGCGACCGCAGGCAGGGTGCGCAGCTCGCTGTGCGGCTGATGCACTGGCTGGTCGAGCGCGGAAATCTGGCCGAACGCGAAGAAATATCCGGGCCTGAAAGTGAACAATTAATCCTTGAACCTTCATCGGACCGCAAAGTGGTAGAGGTTCGGAAGGGTTAAAGGTTTCACGGCACCAGCGATATTGCGGCCGATTGCAGGCGGACCGGCAATTCCTGCCGTTCCGATCAGTCAATCGACGAGGCAGTTCCGGTTACAAGCCCGGCCTGCAAAGGCACCATCTCCTGCCCCGGCAATTACTGGGCGAAGAGTGCTTTGGCGCATTCTTCCGCTCGATTGGCCCGACCCGCATCGGATTCGACGACTTCCGCCGCAACGGATTGTTGCTTCCGGCCAATGGCGAAGTGGCGATGCGCCTGCGTTTGCCACTGCATAGAGGGCCGCACCGCCACTATAATGACATGGTTGCCCAGCGCATGGGCCAGATAGAGCGCAGCTGGTCCGTTTCAGCCCCAGCCGCGCCCGACACGGCGTGCGAGGAGGCGGTGATGCGAATCAGCCTGCTGCAACGTGCGCTGCGCCGCAGCCTGCTTCAGCCAGATAGGCCGCGTGTCCGACTCAGCCGGAAATGCCCCCTGGACGCCGGGCTGGATTTCTCCGAACTCGACGCCATGGTGGAGAGCCTGTGGGCCGGGACGGACGTGGTGGAGCAGGCCTGAACCGGTCAGGCCTGTTGTCACCCCTTACTGTCGCGCACCGCGCCGTTCGCAGCGCTCAGGATGGCGCGGACGCTGGCACTGGCCACGTCTTCGTCGATCCCAACGCCCCAGACGGTTTCGCCGCTGGGCAGGGCGCATTCGAGATAGGCGGCGGCCCGGGCATCGGTGCCCTTGCTCAGCGCGTGTTCGGTATAGTCCACCACGTCGAGTTCGAGCCCGAAGGTCTGGCGCAAGGTGGTGAGTACCGAAGATACCAGTCCCTTTCCGCGTCCGCTGACCTTCTGCGCCTTGCCGCCGACGGTGATCGTGCCTGCGAAGAGGCGGGTGCCGTCGCTGGCGCGGGTTTCCTCGTAATCGACCAGTTCGAAAGTCGCATCCTCCGCACCGATGAAATAGGCCCTCTGGAAGCAGTTCCAGATATCATCGGCATTGAGTTCGCGGCCCACTTCATCGGCCATGTCCTGCACGTGGCGGGAGAAATTCGCCTGCAGCTTCTTCGGCAGTTTCAGGCCCTGGCCCTGTTCCAGAACCCAGGCAAAGCCGCCCTTTCCGCTCTGTGAATTCACGCGGATCACGGCTTCGTAATTCCGTCCCAGATCGGCCGGATCGATTGGCAGATAGGGAACCCGCCATTCTTCGTCATTGCGCTGGCTCTGGGCTTCGAAGCCTTTCTTGATCGCATCCTGGTGGCTGCCGGAAAACGCCGTGAAGACCAGTTCGCCGCCATAGGGATGGCGCGCGGGAACCGGCAGCTGGTTGCAATATTCGACCGTCTCGATGACCTTGTCGATATCGGAGAAATCAAGCTCCGGATCCACGCCCTGCGTGTACATGTTGAGGGCGACGGTCACGAGGCAGCAATTGCCGGTCCGTTCGCCATTGCCGAACAGGCAGCCTTCAACGCGGTCCGCACCGGCCATCAGGCCAAGCTCTGCCGCGGCAACGCCAGTGCCGCGATCATTATGCGTGTGCAGGCTGATAACGGCCGCATCGCGCCGGGGCAGATTGCGGCAGAAATATTCTATCTGGTCGGCATAGATATTGGGCGTCGCCGCCTCCACCGTTGCCGGCAGATTGAGAATGATCGGGTGTTCGGGCGTGGGCTGGAGCACGTCCATCACCGCTTCGCAGACCTCCAGGCTGAAATCGAGTTCCGCGGTGGAGAAGGTTTCCGGCGAATACTGGAAATGCCAGTCCGTGTCGGGCCGCTTCGCTGCTTCGTCCCGCAGCAATTTTGCGCCGCTGATCGCAATGTCCTTCACTTCCGATTGGGACATGCGGAACACGATCTCCCGCCATGCGGGCGAAACAGCGTTGTAGAGATGCACGATTGCCGCGCGCGCGCCTTCCAGGCTTTCAAAGCTGCGGGCGATCAGGTCAGCGCGGGACTGGGTCAGCACCTGCACCAGAACATCGTCTGGTATCCGATCGGAATGAACCAGCGAACTGATGAAATCGAACTCTGTCTTGCCGGCACTGGGAAAGCCGACTTCGATCTCCTTCACGCCGATTTCGACGAGAAGATCGAAGAAGCGGTTCTTCTTCACGGCATCCATCGGATCGATGATGGACTGATTGCCGTCGCGCAGGTCGGTTGAGAGCCAGCGGGGCGCGCGTTCGATCACGCGCGAGGGCCATTGCCGGTCAGGCAGGTTGATCGTCGGGAAGGGTCGGTACTTGCGGCCCGGTTCTTTGAGCATGGGCATAATGGAATTCGCCTTATCGCGTGAATTGCGCGCCGCAAAGGGCGCAGCATGATTTCGACCATTTGAAATGAAAAGCCCTTAGGCGGGCTGCCCGGCGCAAAGCGCGCATGGGCAAAGGTACGCGCCTAAGGGCGCGTTAGTCGAAGCAGCGATAGCAGTTCGCGGCGGTTCATGGTCATTGCATATGCGATTTAGTTATCGAATGTCCAGCCACAAGGACCAAGGCGCCGGGTTTCGTCAGCTGAACCGGTCTGGCCGGGACATTTTCCGCTGTGTTGTGCTGCAAGGAAAAGCGGCCGCCTGCCGGTTCAATGGCAGGCGGCCGCTCTGATAGCCTTAAAAAGGATGCGCTTACTTCTCGAAAGCGACAGTGATCGTCAGTTCCACTTCGTCGCCAATGCCGAAGGGGATGCCCCAATCCATGCCGAAATCCGACCGCTTGATGGTGGTTTCGCCATGGAAGCCGACCGTCTTCTTCTGGCTCATGGCGTTGGTGCCCTGGCCGCTGACTTCGGCTTCGATCGTGACAGGCTTGGTGACGCCGTTCAAAGTCAGGTCGCCGGTGATCGTGGCTTCGGTTTCACCCGTCACGTCGATATTGGTCGATACGAAATGCGCCGGGGCCGGTTCGGGGCCGAAGAAGTCCGGCTTCGCGCCATCCTTGCCCGCGCGCAGCAGGTGATCCTTCAGGCCGGCGCTGGGCACGGTT
This sequence comes from Croceibacterium atlanticum, assembly GCF_001008165.2. Lineage (NCBI taxonomy): Bacteria > Pseudomonadati > Pseudomonadota > Alphaproteobacteria > Sphingomonadales > Erythrobacteraceae > Croceibacterium > Croceibacterium atlanticum. The sequence continues at coordinate 392,997 of NZ_CP011452.2, forward strand.
ACCGACGCGATCGGGATCATCACGTCCACCGAAGATGCGGCCGGATTGGCCGTATCCAGCGTGAGCGTGCCCGACACGTCTCCGAAAATGCCCAGATAGTCGTTGAAGCCCAGATGGTTCACGCTCCAGCCGACCAGGGAATGCGCCGCATCGGCGGTATAGGTGCCGGATTCGATAGCGCTGACATCGACTTCGGCGGGGGCGGGGCCGCCCTGCGCCTGAAGCGAACCGATCGAAAGTGCCGCAACGCCCAGTGCAGCGGCGGCGGGAAGTGTCCATTTACGCATCAAGTGTCTCCCAGTGAAGTTTGCCAATGCAAATCATTCGCCCCAGTCTGACGTGCCGCATTGACAAAGTCCACTGGGAAGCGACGCGGGCTCAGTTCTTGTCCTTGTCCACCAGCTTGTTGGCGGTGATCCACGGCATCATGGAGCGGAGCTGTTCGCCGGTCTTTTCGATCGGGTGTTCAGCCTGGCGCTTGCGGGCGGCCTTCATTTCCGGATTGCCCACTGCATTGTCGAGCATGAAGCGCTGGACGAAGCGGCCAGCCTGGATATCTTCCAGAACACGCTTCATTTCCGCCTTTGTCTCATCCGTGATGACGCGCGGACCGGTGTGGTAATCGCCATATTCCGCCGTGTTGGAGATGGAATAGCGCATATTGGCGATGCCGCCTTCATACAGCAGGTCCACGATCAGCTTGGTTTCGTGGAGACATTCGAAATAGGCCATTTCCGGCGCATATCCGGCTTCCACCAGGGTTTCGAAACCGGCCATGATCAGGTGGGTGATGCCGCCGCACAGAACGGCCTGTTCGCCGAAGAGATCGGTTTCGCACTCTTCCTTGAAATTGGTTTCGATGATGCCCGAACGGCCGCCACCGACGCCGCTGGCATAGGCGAGGGCGATGTCATGCGCGTTGCCGCTGGCATCCTGATGAATCGCGATCAGGCAGGGAACGCCGCCGCCCTTCACATATTCGCCGCGAACCGTATGGCCCGGACCTTTCGGCGCGATCATGATCACGTCGATATCGTCCGACGGTTCAATCAGGCCGAAATGGATGTTCAGGCCGTGGGCGAAAGCGAGGGCAGAGCCCTTCTTCATATTGCCCTTCAGATCGTTGGCCCAGATCGCCGCCTGATATTCGTCCGGGGCGAGGATCATCAGCACGTCGGCCCATGCCGCCGCTTCGGAATTGCTCAGCACCTTGAAGCCGGCCCCTTCGGCCTTTTTCGCCGAAGCGGAACCCGGACGCAGCGCGATCGCAATGTCCTTCACGCCGCTGTCGCGCAGGTTCTGCGCGTGGGCGTGGCCCTGGCTGCCATAGCCCAGCACGGCGATCTTCTTGTCGGTGATCAGGTTCAGGTCGCAATCGGCGTCATAATAGACTTTCATCGTTCTCGCTTCTCTCTGTCTCGTCACCCCCGCGCAGCGGGATCCGGAAATGCATGTCGCCCTAGCCGGATATCCGCCCCTGCGGGAATGACGAATTGTTTGTCTTACTTAATTGGTCCTATGCCCCCTGGGCGCCGCGCAACATGCCGACGACGCCGGTCCGGCCGACTTCGACCAGGCCCAGTTCGCGCATCAGCGCGACGAAACTGTCGATCTTGTCGGGCGATCCGGTGATCTCGAAAATGAAGCTGGAGGTCGTCGTGTCGATGGCGACCGCGCGAAACACATCGGCCAGGCGCAGCGCCTCGACCCGGTTTTCGCCCTTGCCGGCAACTTTCACCAGCGCCAGCTCCCGTTCCACATGGGGGCCTTCATCGGTGAGGTCGATCACACCGTGAACCGGCACGAGCCGATCCAGTTGAGCCATGATCTGGTCAATCACGGGCGGGGGGCCGCTGGTGACGATGGTGATCCGGCTGACGGCGTGGTCTTCCGTGATGTCGGCCACGGTCAGGCTATCGATATTATAGCCGCGCGCGGTGAATAGCCCGGCGATCTTGGCGAGGATGCCCGCTTCATTATCGACGGTGATGTTGAGAACGTGGCGTTCGGAATGGCGATGCTGGATTTTCATCAGACCAGGGCCTTCGCTTCGTCTTCCATGGTGCCGGCATGAACGTCACCATAAAGCAGCATTTCGGTATGGGCGGCGCCGCTGGGGATCATCGGGAAGCAGTTTGCCTCCTTCGAAACCTGGCAATCGACGATCACAGGGCCGTCATGAGCGAGCATGGCGTCGATCCCGGCGTCCAGCTCGCTTTCGTCATGAATGCGGATGCCTTTCCAGCCATAGGCTTCGGCAAGGCGCACGAAATCGGGCAGGCTGTCCGAATAGGAATTGGAATAGCGGCTTTCATAGGTCAGTTCCTGCCACTGGCGGACCATGCCCATATATTCATTGTTGAGGATGAAGATCTTCACCGGAAGGCGGAACTGGCTGGCCGTGCCCAGTTCCTGGATGTTCATCTGGATCGATGCTTCGCCCGCAATGTCGATCACGAGGCTGCCCGGATTGCCGAGCTGCGCGCCGATAGCCGCCGGCAGGCCATAGCCCATCGTGCCAAGGCCGCCGCTGGTGAGCCATTTGTTCGGGCCCATGAAACCGAAATATTGCGCGGCCCACATCTGGTGCTGGCCGACTTCGGTGGTGATGATGGGATCGCGATCGCGCGTCTTTTCAAACAGTCGCTGGACAGCGAGCTGCGGCATGATGGAATCCTCGCGAAGCGGGAAGGCGAGGCTGTCGCGGCCGCGCCAATCCTCGATCTTTGCCTTCCATTCGCCCAGATCGGCCGGCTGGCGATTGTCCCATGCGGAGATCAGCTGTTCCAGTACGGTGGCGCAGTCGCCAACGATGCCGAGATCGACGGGAACGACCTTGTTGATCGAAGCACGGTCGATATCGATGTGAATCTTCCTGGAGCCCGGCGAAAACGCATCGAGCCGGCCGGTAACCCGGTCGTCGAAACGCGCACCGATATTCACCATCACGTCGCACTGGTTCATCGCCATATTGGCTTCGTAGGTGCCGTGCATGCCCAGCATTCCAAGCCAGTCGGCATGGTCTGCGGGGAAAGCGCCAAGACCCATCAGTGTCGAAGTGACCGGCGCGCCGGTGAGCTCTTGCAGCTGACGCAGCAATTCAGTCGCGCGGGGGCCGGAATTGATGACCCCGCCGCCTGTATAGAAGACGGGCCGCTTTGCATTGACGATCATTTCGACTGCCTCAGCCACTTCCTCGACCGAGGCGACCATGCGCGGCTGATATCGCTTGGGCCGTTGCGGCGCGCGATCTTCCAGCAGTGCGGTGGCAACCTGCACATTCTTGGGAATGTCGATCACGACCGGGCCGGGCCGGCCGGTGGTTGCGATCTCGAATGCCTCGTCGATCGTGGCGGCCAGGTGATCGGGATCCTTCACCAGGTAATTATGCTTGGTGCAGTGGCGCGTCAGGCCGATCGTATCCGCTTCCTGGAAGGCGTCGGTGCCGATCAGATTGGTGGCAACCTGCCCGGTGATGACAACCAGGGGGATGGAATCGAGAAAGGCATCGGCAATGCCGGTGATGGCATTGGTCGCGCCGGGGCCGGAGGTGACGAGCACGACGCCGGGCTTGCCGGTGGAGCGGGCATAACCTTCCGCTGCATGAGCGGCACCCGCTTCATGCCGCACGAGGATGTGCCGGATGCGATCGTCGGAAAATAGTTCGTCGTAAATCGGCAGTACTGCGCCGCCGGGATACCCGAAGACGAATTCGACACCCTGGCGAACCAGGCTTTCGCATAATATCGCAGCGCCGCTGCGTTCCTCGCTCACGTTCGACCCTTTCTTCAAAAAGACGGACCCGGCACGATGGTTCGCGCCGGGTCGCTCCTCTCCAATGCGGAAAACGCTCCGCATTGGAGAGGAGCTGCTAAAAGACATTATATGTCATGTCAACCCCAGATGTAGTAATAATGTTTCAAATATGCCTTCTGCGGAGATATTTTTCGCACTGATGCGCTTCCAATCTTCCGGCGGTTGCCTGCGAAACCAGGTGAACTGGCGTTTCGCGTAATTTCGGGTCGCCTGCTGTCCGCGCGAGATCATTTCCTCGCGGCTGCATTCGCCTTTCAGCCAGGCTGCGATTTCCGGCACGCCGATGGCGCGCATGACCGGCAGGTCCGGATCGAGATTACGCGCAAGCAAAGTTTCCACTTCTTCCACCGCGCCCTGGTCCAGCATTTGCGTAAAACGCAGATCGCAACGTGGGTAGAGCCATTCGCGATCGGGCAGGAGAATGGCTGGAAACAGTTCGATTGCAGAACCGATGCCGCCAGCTTTTCGCGCCTGCCAATGGGCAAGCGGACGCCCGGTGGAACGGACAACTTCCAGGGCGCGGGCAATCCGCGTCGTGTCTCCGGGGTTCAGCGCATCGGCGCGTTCGGGGTCTTCGGTCTTTAGCGCCGCATAAGCATCCGTGGTGTGCAGGGCGCGCACAGCCGCGCGTATTGCAGGGTCGATCGGCGGTATCGGGGCGATTCCTTCCAGCAATGTGCGGATATAAAGGCCGGTGCCGCCGACAAGGATGGGCACTTGTCCGGCCAGATGGGCATTTTCTATCTCTCGTTTTGCCGCCGCTGCCCAATCTGCGGCGGAACAGGCCGTCGCGCCGTCCCAGGCGCCGAACAGGTGATGCGGCACTCCGCTCATTTCATCCACGCTCGGCCGGGCGCTGAGAACACGCAGATCATGATAAACTTGCGCACTGTCGGCATTGATCACCACACCGGGGCGCCCCCGATGTTGCAGTGCGAGCGCGAGGTCGATGGCGAGATCGCTCTTGCCGCTGGCCGTCGGCCCTGCAATGAGCGCCACCGCTTTTCGAGGACCTGGAGAATATGCGTTGCTCATCGCGCGTCTGATAGCAGACCCCGCCACTCTGGAAACACGGCTCGATGCCGCGACGCGCGCGCTCGAGGCGGAAGGGTTGGCGCTCGCCAATGCGCAGATGCTCGACCATTGCGGCGATGTGCTGCAGCTTGAACTGCCCGGAGACGATGCCGCGACTCTGCAGCGCGTGCTGGACGTGCATTTCAACCCGTCAGACGCAATCATCGCCCGCGATGCCTTTCGCGTGCCGGACCTGTTCGTGTCCGACATGGATTCGACCATGATCGGGCAGGAATGCATCGATGAACTGGCCGATTTCGCCGGGATCAAGCCGCAGATTGCCGCCATCACCGAGCGGGCGATGCAGGGAGAACTGGATTTCGAACAGGCCCTGCGCGAACGAGTGGCGCTGCTGTCCGGCCTGGATGAAGGCGCAATCGATCGCTGCCTGGCGGAGCGTATCGTGCCGACGGACGGTGCGCGCACATTGGTTGCGACATTGAAGAATCATGGCTGCCGCACGGTGCTGGTCACTGGCGGTTTTCATCATTTCGCCGATGCAGTGGCGGATTGGATCGGCTTTGAACATGTTGTCGGCAACCGTCTGGCGGTTTCCGGGGGCAAGCTTTCGGGCGAGCTGGTCGGCGCCATCACCGATTCGTCGGTGAAGGAAGCGGTGCTGCGCGATGAGGCAGGCAAGCTGGGCGACGACGCGCTGAGCATGGCCGCAGGCGATGGCGCAAACGACATCCCCATGCTGAAGGCCGCCGGTTACGGTATCGCTTATCGCGCCAAGCCGAAGGCGCGGGCAGCGGCGAATGGCTGGGTGGATCGCGGCGACCTGACCGCGATTCTGAAACTATTGAATATCCCCGAACATAGCTGGGTCGCCTAGGCGGGCGGTCCGGGCGTTTTTGTCCGCAGCATCGGTTCCCATTGCCAGCGGGAGAGGCTTCTCCAGGCCCATTCAAACGGGCCGTAACGATAGCGGTCCAGCCATGGTTTGGACCAGAGCAGCATGATCAGCCAGACACCCGGCGCGAAAAGCCAGGCCTGTCCGCGCGATAGCTGGCCGTAAAGGCCCAGACCGAAGCCGAAGAACAGGATGGTGCCGATGATCGTGGCGCCCAGATAATTGGTGAAGGCCGTCCGCCCTACGGCCGCCAGCCGGTCTGCAATCGCACCGCGTTTCGGAAATATCAGGATGATCAGCGCGGCATATCCAATTGCCGCCACCGGGTGCAGCGGCCCGGAATATATCTGGTTCCAGGGAAAGAATATGAACGGGCTGAAATCTGCGCGGAGCACCTCGCGCGCGCCGATCCCGAAATAGATCAGGCTTGCCCCGATGAAGGGCACGGCAATTTCGATATAGCGCCGCCGCTTCCAGCTGCCGGTCAGGAAGCCAGACTTGTAGCCGGCCATGCCGATCAGCATCAGCCCGAGCGTTTCGATGCCATAGCCAAAAACCGACATGAAGGGGCGGAGCGGCTGCGCCTCCATTATCGAATCGAAATGGGCCGGGATGGATGCGTGGGCGGCCTTGTCGTTCGCCAGTGCTTCCTCGCTTGGTTTCAGTCCGGCGAGGAGTTCCTGCAGGGCCGCGCGCTGCTCGTCACTCGCGCCCGGCGCGGCCTTCGCTTGATATTGCGCGATCTGCTGCCCGCCCATGACCATGTTGGGCAAATAGCCGGCCGAAAGGGCGATGGCCGCCGCCACCAGCAGCCATTTCACCGGCAAGCGCCAGAAGATGAAGGCGATCATGCCGACCAGCGCGTAATTGGCCAGGATGTCTCCCCACCACAGGAAATAGAAATGGGCGAGGCCGAACAGCAGCAGCACGGCCATGCGCGGATAATGGACCCGCCACGGATCCTTGCCCGCCGCGATGCCGCGTTCGATCACCAGGATGGTGGAGGCGCCGAACAGGATCGAGAAGAGGCTGCGGAACTTGCCATCGACCAGGATGAAGTTGGCCGCCCACATGATCCGGTCGCCCAGGCTGCCGAAGCCATAGCCGGGCGGATAGAAATAGGCCTGTTCGATCATGGCCATGCCCACGACATTGACCGAAAAAATGCCCATCACCGCGATACCGCGAATGATATCGAGCACAAGAATCCGATCGGGCGAAGTCGTTGCCATGCATTGCCCTCTTCTCACCCGAAACCGGGTGAGAAGGTGTTATACATCAACCACACAGTATGACAGGCGGTTTCTACGGAAAGCGCATCGGGCCGCCCGAAAACGCTTTCCTGCCGGATCAGCTTTCCATCCAGTCGCGGAAGAAGCTTTCGCTGGCTTCGCGCAGATCGGCCAGCGAAACGCCGAACAGGCTATCGCCGGTCACGGTGCCGATCCGGCGGATGCCGGAAGAGGCGGTATCCGCATCGCGCGTGCCCTTGGCGATCTGTTGCTGGAATGCCGCCATGTCGGGCACTGTCACCAGATACCGGCCCTGATCTTCGCCAAACCACCAATTGGCCTGGGCGTATGATTCGTGTCCGCTGACATCGGCCCCGAAGCCGCCAGCCAGCGCCATTTCGGCCAGCGCCACGGCAAGGCCGCCATCCGAAACGTCATGCACGGCACTGACGAGTCCGGCTTCGATCAGTTCGCGGATGAATTCGCCGGAGTACTTTTCCGCGGTCAGGTCGACCGGCGGGGCGTTGCCTTCCTCGCGGCCATGGATTTCCCGCAGCCAGAGCGACTGGCCCAGATGGCCGCGTGTCCTGTCCGGCGTGGCCCAGCTTTCCGAACCGATCAGGTAGATCGCTTCGCCTTCCGCCTTGAAGCCGATTGTCGCCATCTTCGTGTAATCGGCGAGCAGACCCACACCGCCAATCGCGGGCGTGGGCAGGATGGCGCTGCCGCCGCCGGTGGCCTTGCTTTCATTATAGAGGCTGACATTGCCGCTCACGATCGGGAAATCCAGCGCACGGCAGGCATTGCCCATGCCTTCGAGGCAGCCGACGAACTGGGCCATGATTTCCGGGCGCTGCGGATTGGCGAAGTTCAGGCAATTCGTCACTGCCAGCGGCTTCGCACCGACCGCGCAGAGATTGCGGTAAGCCTCTGCAATCGCCTGCTTTCCGCCTTCATAAGGATCGGCATAACAATAACGCGGCGTGCAATCGGTGGTCACGGCCAGCGCCTTCCCGGTTCCATGCACGCGCACGACACCGGCATCGCCGCCCGAAAGCTGCATCGTATCGCCGCCGACCTGGCTGTCATATTGTTCCCAGATCCAGCGACGGCTGGCGAGATCGGGCGAGGCCATCAGCTTGAGCAGATCCCCGCCCACATCCGCCGTATCCGGCGCGTCCTGCAGGCCCTTGATCCCCGCCCAGTTCCTGTATTCCTCGCGCGAGACATGGGGGCGGTCGTAAAGCGGGGCATCCGCGGCGAGCGGGCCCAGCGGAATATCGCAGACCACTTCGCCATCGAATTCCAGCACCATGTGCTGCGTATCCGTGACTTCGCCGATAATCGCGAAATCGAGCTCCCATTTGCGGAAAATGGCTTCGGCCATTGCTTCCTTGCCCGGCTTCAGCACCATGAGCATCCGCTCCTGGCTTTCGCTGAGCATCATTTCATAGGGCGTCATGCCGTCTTCGCGGCACGGCACCTTGTTCATGTTCAGCCGGATGCCGGCCTTGCCATTGGTCGCCATTTCGACGCTGGATGATGTGAGGCCAGCGGCGCCCATGTCCTGAATCGCCACGATCGCATCGGTTGCCATCAATTCCAGGCAGGCTTCGATCAGCAGCTTTTCGGTGAAGGGATCGCCAACCTGCACGGTCGGGCGCTTTTCTTCCGAATCCTCGCCAAAATCGGCGCTGGCCATGGTCGCGCCATGGATGCCGTCACGCCCGGTCTTGGACCCGACATAAACGATCGGATTGCCCACGCCCGTGGCGGCGGAATAGAAGATCTTGTCCGTATCGGCGACGCCCACGGTCATCGCATTGACCAGGATATTGCCGTCATAGGCAGGGTGGAAATTCGTCTCTCCCGCCACGGTCGGCACGCCGACGCAATTGCCATAGCCGCCAATGCCCGCGACCACGCCTTGCACCAGATGCTTCATCTTGGGATGGTCGGGCCGCCCGAAACGCAGCGCGTTGCAATTGGCCACCGGGCGCGCGCCCATGGTGAAGACGTCGCGCAGAATGCCCCCGACACCCGTCGCCGCACCCTGATAGGGTTCGATATAGCTGGGGTGGTTATGGCTCTCCATCTTGAAGATGGCGGCCTGGCCGTCGCCAATGTCGATAACACCTGCATTCTCACCCGGGCCGCAGATGACCCACGGTGCTTCGGTCGGCAGCTTCTTCAGATGCAGACGGCTCGATTTATAGGAGCAATGTTCGCTCCACATGACCGAGAATATGCCCAGTTCCACGAGATTGGGTTCGCGGCCGAGCGCGTGCAATACGCGTTCATATTCTTCGGGGCTGAGGCCATGGGCTTCGACGACTTCGGGCGTGATTTCTGACATGGGCTGGGCCTTAGTGCGGCTTCTTATCCTGGTAAACTGTCCACCGCCAATCTTCCCCGCGAAAGCGCGAACATTCCACCGAGCTTGACCGGCCATGCAAGGACCGCCAATGCTCGTGGAATGGAGGATCAGGGGAACGAAATCGCCGCGATGAGCTTCGAACAGGCGCTTCGCGCGCTGGAAGAGGTCGTGCGCAAGCTCGAAGGCGGGGAAGTTCCGCTCGACGAATCGATCAGCCTTTACGAGCGTGGCGAAAAATTGCGGCAGCATTGCCAGGCGCGGCTCGATTCGGCGCAGGCCCGGATCGAAAAGATCGTGGCCGGTCCGGACGGCAAGCCCGCCGCCGTGCAAGCTTTCGACGCGGACTGACGGATGGGACTGGTTCTGGCCGATGATCTGCTTGGCCGCGGCCTGCAGCGTATCCAGCGAGAGATAGACGCGACTTTTGACGCGATTCTCGAAGTGCCTGAGGACAGCCGCGCACCGCTGGTCGATGCGATGCGCCACGCGGTGATCGGCGGCGGCAAGCGTGTGCGGCCGTTATTGCTGGTGACCGTTGGCGAAATCTATGGCTGTTCGCGCGCTTCCGCTGTTCGCGCCGGCTGCGCGCTGGAAGCCATCCATTGCTATTCGCTGATCCACGACGATCTGCCCTGCATGGATGATGACGACATGCGTCATGGCAAGCCGACCGTGCACAAGGTTTTCGGAGAGGCGACGGCGGTATTGGCCGGCGATGCCTTGCATGCGTTGGCTTTCGACCTGCTGTCCGATCCGGCGACCAGTAGCGATCCCTTCATCCGTGCCGAGCTGGTGCATACGCTGGCAATTGCCAGTGGGCACAAGGGCATGGCCGGCGGGCAGGTGATGGACATGGCGGCGGAGACGACCGAATTCGATCTTCACAGCGTTACCCGGCTCCAGCAATTGAAGACCGGGGCCTTGCTGGGTGCGGCGGTTGAGATGGGCGCCATACTGGGCCGCGTGCCGAATGAGGGCAGGGCGCATCTGCGCAATTACGCCCGCGATATCGGCCTGGCCTTCCAGATCGCCGACGACCTGCTGGACCATGAAGGGGACGAGGAAAAGGCGGGCAAGGCGCTGCGCAAGGATGCGGAACAAGGCAAGGCCACTTTCGTGTCGCTGATGGGGCCGGAAAAGGCGCGCGAACAGGCAAGGGCGCTTAGCGAGCAGGCCGTGGGCCATCTCTGCGGCCATGGCAGCGAAGCGGATCTGCTGCGCGCACTGGCGCGATTCGTGGTGGAGCGGGACAGGTGAACGAACGGGTCGGCCTTTATCCCGGCACCTTCGATCCCGTGACGCTCGGCCATGCGGATATTATTCGCCGCGGGGCCAAGCTGGTCGACCGGCTGATTATCGGCGTTACGACGAACCCGTCGAAGGATCCGATGTTCACCCCGGATGAGCGGATGGAAATGGTTCGTGCGGAAGTGGCTCGCCAGGGTCTTTCCAATGTCGAGGTGAAAAGTTTCAACGCGCTGTTGATGACCTTTGCCGAACGCGAAGGCGCCAGCGTGATCGTGCGCGGCCTGCGTGCCGTGGCCGATTTCGAATATGAATATCAGATGGCGGGCATGAATCAGCAGCTCAATGCCAATATCGAAACCGTGTTCCTGATGGCTGACGTATCCCTGCAACCCATCGCGTCCAAGCTGGTTAAGGAAATCGCCCTGTTCGGCGGCGATATTTCTCCTTTTGTCAGCAGGGATGTGCGGGACCTCGTCGTTTCCCGGGTGGAGAAGATCGGTCGGCGCGGGGATTGAATCGCTCCGTTCATTGAACTGTCAGCGCATCGCCGGTAGGGGCTTCACTGAAATTTCGCAGATGTCTCGAGACCCCATGATCAAACGCCTATTCGTTGCTGCGCTTGCGCTTATTGTCGGCCTGACGCCGGGTTTCGCCCTTGCGCAGGAAACAGGGGAGCCGGCACCGCAGCGTATTCGCGCGGCTGTCGATCCTGACCAGACGCAGGATCTCGACAATCTGCTTTATCTCGATCTGTCCAATGGCAAGCGGGTGGCCATCCGCCTGATGCCGGACTGGGCCCCCAACCATGTGGAACGGATCAAGACGCTGACCCGCCAGGGTTTCTATGACGGGGTGATCTTCCACCGCGTGATCGATGGCTTCATGGCGCAGACCGGGGATCCGACGGGTACGGGCCGCGGCGGATCGGAACTTCCCGATCTGGAGGAAGAATTCAACATGTTCCCGCATGTGCGCGGCACGGTATCCATGGCGCGCGCGGCGGATGAAAACAGCGCGAACAGCCAGTTCTTCATCGTCTTCTATCCGCGTTTCACGCTGGACCGGAAATATACCAATTTCGGCCGTGTCATCGGCGGGATGGACGCGGTGGATGAAATCCATCGCGGTGAACCGCCGGCTGATCCGACCTATATCGTCCAGGCCTCGATCGCATCGGACGGCAAGCCGCAGAAATTCCCCGAAACGGGCGCGGCGGGCAATCCTGTCCTGACGTCGGAGGAACTGGACCAGGTCGCCGGCAGCCAGGCGACGGGCAGCTAGTCTTCCCAAGCGGCGTTTGCGCGCCTAACCGCGCTGTCATGCACGCCTTTGCAACAGATTTGGATAATGGGTTCGCACGCCATGCGTGTTGATCTGTTCGATTTCGACCTTCCGCCTGAACGGATCGCCCTGCGCCCGGCACGCCCGCGGGATGCGTCGCGTATGCTGGTGGTTCGCGCAGAAGGTGCCTTTGAAGACCGGATCGCGCGCGACCTGCCTGCCATGCTGCGGCCGGGGGATGTGCTGGTCTTCAACGATACCAAGGTCATTCCCGCGCAACTGGAAGGGCGGCGCGGCGAGGCGCGGATTGGCGCAACCTTGCACAAGCGGCTGGATTTGCGACGCTGGCAGGCCTTCATCCGCAACGCCAAGCGGCTGCGGCCAGAGGATATTATTGACTTCGGGGCCGACGTCACCGCTCTGGCCGAACAGCGGCACGATGATGGCAGCTGGACGCTCGCCTTCCAGGGTGAAGAGCCGGTGGAGGTGTTGCTGGAACGGGCAGGGCGGATGCCTCTGCCGCCCTATATCGCCGGAAAGCGCGAAATGGACGAGGCCGATCGCGAGGATTATCAGACGATCTTCGCGCGGGAGGAAGGGGCGGTGGCTGCACCCACGGCTGCGCTGCATTTCACGCCTCAACTGCTGGCCGCGCTGGACGAAGCCGGTGTGAAGCGGGAAACGCTTACCCTGCATGTGGGGGCGGGAACCTTCCTTCCGGTGAAGGCGGAAGATACGGCAGACCATGCCATGCATTCCGAATGGGGCCGCATCGAACAGGCGACGGCCGACCGGCTCAACGCCGCGCGCAAGGCTGGCAACCGGGTCATCGCGGTCGGCACTACCAGCCTGCGCCTGCTGGAAAGCGCCACCGGCGAAGACGGAGTGATCCGTCCCTTCGCCGGCGATACGGCGATCTTCATCACGCCCGGCTATCGATTCCGGGCGATTGATGGGCTGATGACCAATTTCCACCTGCCCAAATCGACGCTGTTCATGCTGGTCAGCGCGCTGATGGGGTTGGAACGGATGCAGGCTGCATATGCCCATGCGATCGAAGCGGGATATCGCTTCTATTCATACGGGGATGCGAGCCTGCTCCTGCCTGACTGACCCCTATTCGGTGGTCTTGCCGTCGAAATGTTCGTGGGAAGCACTCGCTTCCTCGCAAGTCTTGTGGATCGTTCCGTCAATATGTTCGGGCGGCCCATAGACGGTGTAAAGCTTGAGCGGTTCCTTGCCGGTGCAGACGACATTGTGGCGCGCGCCCTGCGGTACGATCACGGCGTCGTCCGCTTTCACGGCATAGACATTATCGTCCACCGTCACTTCGCCTTCGCCTGCTTCGAAGCGGAAAAACTGGTCGCGGTCGTCATGCACTTCGGCGCCGATTTCCTCACCGGGCTGAATGGTCATCAGCACGAGCTGCAGGTTGTGGCCGGTATAAAGCACCTTGCGGAACAGCTCGTTATCCTCGGTGGCCTTCTCGATATTGTCGAAATAACCCTTCATGCGCGTCTCCTTTTCGCATCTTTCATAGCTGCAATCTGGCTTAGGGCACCTTGCGCTCGGTCAAGCAAGCCCGGCTTGTTCATTAACCGGCAAGGCGCGCTTGCAATCCTCTGCGCTTGATCCATGTATGCCCCGTGGCCGACCCCATTCTCGACATTCGCGGTCTTTCCAAGACCTATAAGGGCGGCGTTACCGCTCTTGCCGGTGTGGACCTTCAGATTCGCAAAGGGGAAATCTTCGCCTTGCTCGGGCCGAATGGCGCGGGAAAGACGACGCTGATCGGCGCGGTTTGCGGCCTGGTGCGACCGACCGGCGGGACGATCCACGCTTTCGGCGAAGATATGGCGAAGCATTGGCGCGGCCTGCGCGGGCGGATCGGCCTCGTGCCGCAGGAACTCGGCTTCGACATGTTCGACACGGTGATCCGTTCGGTCCGCTATTCCCGCGGCATGTTCGGCTGTGCGCCTGATGCCGCGCGGATCGAGGAAGTCCTGCGGAGCCTCAGCCTGTGGGACAAGCGCGACGCCAAGATCCGCGAACTTTCCGGCGGCATGAAACGCCGTGTGCTGATTGCCAAGGCGCTCGCCCACGATCCCGAACTGCTTTTTCTCGATGAACCCACGGCCGGCGTCGATGTCGAATTGCGGCGGGACATGTGGCAGCAGATCGACGCGCTGCGCGCGCGTGGCACCACCATTATCCTGACCACCCACTATATCGAAGAGGCCGAGGAAATGGCCGATCGCGTGGGGGTGATAAACAAGGGCCGGATCCTGCTGGTGGACGAAAAGGACGCCATCATGGCGCAGCTCGGCCGCACGGAGGCGCGTATCGCGCTCACCAATCCCATGGCCAGTCTGCCGCCCGCCCTGTCCGGATATTCCGTGACGCTGGAGGATGAAGGGCGCAGCCTGGTCTATCGCGGCGGAGACGGGACCGGGAAGGGCAAGCAGGAAACTGCCGAACTGGTAAAGACTCTGGTCCGCGAAGGCATCGATTTTGAAGGGCTGGAAACGGCGGAATCGAGCCTGGAGGAGATCTTTGTCAACCTGCTCGAACATCGCGGGGAGAGCGCGGCATGAATCTGCGCGGCGCGATCGCGATCTTCAATAATGAGGTGATGCGGGCTTTCCGGACGATCTATGGGTCGATCATTTCGCCCGTGCTCACGACCTCGCTCTATTTCATCGTATTCGGTGCGGCGATTGGCGGGCGGATCAACGAGATTGGCGGCGTGTCCTACGGCGCCTTCATCGTTCCTGGCCTGCTGATGCTGACGCTCCTGTCGGAAAGCACCTCCAATGCGAGTTTCGGAATCTATATGCCGCGCTTCACCGGCGCGATATATGAGTTGCTGTCCGCCCCTGTCGGTGTGGTTGAAACGCTGATCGGATTTGTCGGGGCAGCGGCTGCCAAATCGCTGATCCTTGCCTCCATCATCCTGCTGACAGCCAAGCTGTTCGTGGATTACGAGATTGCCCATCCGCTGCTGGCGATTGGTTATATCCTGCTCGTATCCGCCAGTTTCTCCCTCTTCGGGTTTATCCTTGGCATCTGGGCCGATGGCTGGGAACGGTTGCAGATCGTGCCCCTGTTGATCCTGACACCGCTGACTTTTCTTGGCGGCACGTTCTATTCGCTGGAAATGCTGGGCGAACCGTGGCGCACCATCGCCATGTTCAATCCCATCGTTTACCTCGTGAACGGCTTGCGCTGGACATTCACCGGCACGTCGGATTTCGATATCTGGCTGTCCTTCGGCATGACGATCGGTTTTCTGGCACTTTGTGTCGCGATCATCAGTGTGATCTTCGTTACCGGGTGGCGGCTTCGCGATTGAGGCGCTAGCTATTGCGCCCATGATTCAGCCGAAATCTGCCCTTCATGTCGCACTTGGCCTGTTTGCGGCCGCCTGCATCACCCAGCCGGCACTTGCGGAAATTCCCGATCCGGTGCGGGCAATGGTCGAAGCCGCGATCGCCACGGGAGATGAAGCGAAGGTCAGGACGGTCATCGAACTGGCCAAGCAGACCAATCCGGACGAAGCGGACGCGCTGGACGAAATGTTCCAGGATTTCCGCAAGAAACGGCGTGAACTCGCCGCGGCAGAGGCGAAGCGCAAGGAACAGGAAATCCGCGAAGCCGGCGTTTTTGAACGTTGGAGCGGCAAGGGGCAGGTCGGTGCCTTCCGCAATACCGGAAATAGCGACAATGTCGGCGTCTCGCTCGCCCTCTCGCTGGAGCGGACGGGGATCGACTGGCAGCACCGGATGAATGCCACTGCCGATTATCAGCGCAGCAACGGCGTGACTTCGCGCGAACAATATCTTTTCGCTTACGAGCCACGATACCAGATCAACAGCAAGCTGTTTTCCTATGCGCTGGCACAATATGAACGGGATCGCTTTCAGGGCTTTTCCTCGCGATATTCCGTATCGGGCGGCCTCGGCTACAAGGTATTCAACAGCAATGACCTGAAACTGTCAGTCAAGGCCGGCCCGTCCTGGCGGCAGGTCGATTATACGGAAGGTACGAGCGAGAGCGGGCTGGGCGGACTGGTCGGGCTGGATTTCGACTGGAACATCACCGATGCACTTACGCTGACGCAGGATGCCAATATGGTTGCCGACAGCAGCGGTGCGGCCACGCTGGTGGTCGACTCCACCTCCACCAGTGTCTTGCTGACCACGGGGCTGGAGGCCAGGATCAGTAATCGGCTGAGCACCAGGCTGTCCTACACGATCGATTACGACAGCACTCCGCCCGAAGGTAAGGTCTCTACCGATACTTTGAGCCGTTTCACGCTCGTCTACGGCTTCTGAAGGCAGTACGGGCAGCAATCGCGCATTGCCCGCCACAGCCACTCGGTCTAGCGCGCCGGGCGATGACACGCTTTTCCTTCTCAATTCACGCGCGCGACGGCAAGGCGCGGACCGGGCAGATCACCATGCGTCGGGGCGAAATCCGGACGCCGGCCTTCATGCCTGTCGGCACTGCCGCGACCGTAAAGGCAATGAAGCCCGAAGATGTCCGGCGCACGGGTGCCGACATCATTCTCGGCAATACCTACCACCTGATGCTGCGTCCGGGGGCGGAGCGCGTGGCCAGGCTCGGCGGATTGCACAAATTCATGAACTGGGAACGGCCGATCCTGACCGATAGCGGCGGCTATCAGGTGATGAGCCTGTCCGATCTGCGCAAGCTGACCGAACAGGGCGTCGAATTTCGCAGCCATCTGGACGGTTCACGGCATATGTTGAGCCCCGAACGGTCGATGGAAATCCAGCGGCTTCTGGGCTCCGATATCGTGATGGCTTTCGATGAATGCCCGCGGGCGGATCAGCCCCCCGATGTCATCGCGAAATCAATGGAACTTTCCATGCGCTGGGCGCGGCGCAGCCGGGATGCGTTCGATGCCGGGGGCGAACATGCCGAAGGGGCGGCATTGTTTGGCATTCAGCAGGGCGCCTTGTCGGAAGACTTGCGCCAGGCATCGGCGCAGGCCCTCACGGAGATCGGCTTCGATGGTTATGCGATCGGCGGCCTTGCCGTGGGTGAAGGGCAGGAGGCGATGTTCGCCACGCTGGATTTCGCGCCGGGCCAGCTTCCGGATGACCGCCCGCGTTATCTCATGGGTGTCGGCAAACCGGATGATCTGGTCGGCGCGGTGGAGCGCGGCGTGGACATGTTCGATTGCGTTCTGCCGACCAGGTCTGGCCGCAATGGGCAGGCCTTCACCTGGAGTGGGCCGCTGAACCTGCGCAACGCCCGGCACGCCGAAGATACCGGTCCGCTGGACGAAAAATGCACATGCCCGACCTGCGGCACATATTCACGCGCTTATCTCCACCATTTGCAGAAAAGTGGCGAGATTCTGGGCGCCATGCTGGTGACTGAACATAATTTGTCATTCTACCAGCAATTGATGCAGGCGATGCGGCTGGCGATTGCCGAAGGGCGGTTCTCTTCCTTCGCCGCGGAATTCCGCCGGGACTATCTCAGGAAGTGAAGGCGGCAACCTGCAGGGAGTAGCGAACCGCTTCCCGCAGGAGAAATACCGGGCACCAGATACAAAAAGGGCGGCTCCGCGGAGCCGCCCTTTTCCGTGTCGGTACGAAACCGGATCAGCGCGAGTAGAACTCGACCACCAGGTTCGGTTCCATCGTCACCGGATAGGGGACTTCATCCAGCTTGGGTACGCGGGTGAAGGTGACCTTGTCGGTGCCGTCGGGCGCGACATATTCCGGGATCTCGCGTTCCGGCAGGCTCTGGGCTTCGATAACCAGCGCCATTTCCTTGGCCTTGCTGCCCAGGCTGATCACGTCACCCGGAAGCACGCGGCGGCTGGCGACATTGCACTTCACGCCGTTGACGAGGATGTGGCCGTGGCTCACGATCTGGCGAGCGGCGAAGATGGTCGGCGCGAACTTGGCGCGATAGACGACCATGTCCAGGCGCTGTTCCAGAAGACCGATCAGGTTCTGGCCGGTATCGCCCTTCAGGCTAGCCGCTTCCTTGTAGGTGCGGCGGAACTGCTTTTCGGTCACATCGCCGTAATAGCCCTTCAGCTTCTGCTTGGCGCGAAGCTGCAGACCGTAATCGGACATCTTGCCCTTGCGGCGCTGGCCATGCTGGCCCGGGCCGTAGGAACGGCGGTTTACCGGAGAATTCGGACGACCCCAGATGTTTTCGCCCATCCGGCGGTCGAGTTTGTACTTGGCGCTCTTGCGCTTCGACATAAGTCACTTCCTTCGATTTGCTGTCACCGCCCGTTTGGCGGCGCTTCAACCCGGCGTCGCACCGCATGACCAGAAGCCATGCGCGGCCACCGCTTCACCGGGATGCGGGGCCAATTCGCGAGCGGCGCCATTGGCCGTTCGCGCCGGAAAAGTCAAGTTGTTCGGTGATTACATGCCTGAGTTGGGATTGGCCGAGTTCGGATGATTGGCGGCGCGGCCCATTTCATCCAGTCCCATCTTGGTATTACGGTGAAGTTCATCCCACTGGGCGCGGGTCAGGCAGATGCGATTGACCCGTGTGCGCGAGCCTGTGACCTTTTCGGTCCGGCAGATCTTCTTGTCCTTATCGACATTGGCATCTGCGACCTGTTCAGCCTTTTCGGAATCTTCCTGCCCGTCTTCCGGAGAAGAGGCCATGGCTGTGCCTGAAACAAGAAATGCTGCGATTGCCGTGAGGCAAGCCTTATTCATCAATCCGCTCCCGTCGGTTGCATTGTGCAATATTGTTCTTGTCCGGCGAGACTAACGTATTTCAGTTGCAGGGTCCAATTGAAGGAAAACGGGCGGCGCCTTCACGTGCGGTCCCGCTTCTCCAGCGAACTCAGGATTCCGCGCAGGGTGCGGATTTCCAGATGGTTCCAGCCCGGCTTGGTCAGCATGGACCGCAATGTGCGCCGGGTGGCGGCTGCCCTGCTTTCGGGCAGAAAATAGCCTTTCGGCTCCAGCATATGGCCGAGATGCGCGATAAGGCCTTCCAGCTCCTCCTGCGGTGCGGGAGGCAGCAATTCCTCTTCCGTGGGGGCAACAAGGTCCTGATGCTTGGACCATTCATAGGCGCAGAGGATCACCGCCTGGGCAAGGTTGAGCGAGCCGAATTCCGGGTTGATCGGCACGGTGACGATGGCACGGGCGAGGGCGACATCTTCCGTTTCCAGGCCGGATCTTTCCGGGCCGAACAGGATTGCGCTCCGTCCGACGGCCGTTGCGATATTTTTCGCCGCCGCTTCCGGCGTGAATACGGGCTTGGTCACACCACGCTTGCGCACGGTAGTGGCATAGACATGCGCGCAATCGGCCACTGCTTCGGCCACGCTATCGAAAACGCGCGCTTCTTCCAGCACCCGGTCTGCACCGGCTGCGGCGGGCCCGGCGGAAGGATTGGGCCATCCGTCACGCGGGGCGACCAGTCGCATCTCGGTCAGCCCGAAATTGAGCATCGCCCGGGCCGCCTTGCCGATATTTTCGCCAAGCTGGGGGCGGACCAGCACGATGGCGGGCATTTCACTCCGTTCCGACATCGCGCACGGTACTCGCAAATTCTTCAAAATCGCGTGCTTCGGAGAAGTCGCGATAGACGCTGGCGAAGCGAATATAGGCAACGCTGTCCAATTGGCGCAGCCCTTCCATCACCATCTCGCCCAGACGCGATGATGGCACTTCGCTTTCGCCCGAGGTTTCCACCTGGCGCTGGATTCCCGAAACGAGCTGGTCAATTCTCTCCTGTTCGACCCCGCGCTTGCGACAGGCCAGCGACACCGATTGTTCGATCTTCCGGCGATCGAAAGATTCGCGTCTGTCGCCATTCTTCACGATCGTCACTTCGCGCAATTGCACGCGTTCGAAAGTCGTGAAGCGGGCGCCGCAACTCGTGCATTGGCGGCGCCTGCGAATGGCGCTGTTGTCCTCGGTCGGGCGCGAATCCTTTACCTGGCTGTCCTCATGCGCGCAAAAGGGACATCGCACAGGTCAACGCCTCGGATAGACGGGGAAGGCTTCGCACAATTCGCCGACCCGGCGACGCACGCTTTCCTCCACCTGGGCGTCGCCCTCGTCTCCATTCCGGCGCATACCTTCCAGCACTTCGGCCAGAAGGCCCCCGACCTTGCGGAATTCAGCCGGGCCGAAGCCGCGCGTCGTGCCGGCGGGCGAGCCAAGGCGGATGCCTGAGGTCTTGGTCGGCGGCAGCGGATCGAAGGGGATCGCGTTCTTGTTACAGGTAAGGAATGCGCGGTCGAGGCCGGTTTCAGCGGCCTTGCCGGTCACTTCCTTGGGGGTCAGGTCCACCAGCATAAGGTGGTTATCCGTACCGCCGGAAATGATGCGCAGGCCCTGTTCTTCCAGGCTGGCTGCAAGCGCCTTGGCATTCTCCACCACCGACGCCGCATAGGTCTTGAATTCGGGACGCAATGCCTCGCCGAAAGCTACTGCCTTGGCTGCGATCACATGCATCAGCGGGCCACCCTGCATCCCCGGGAAGACGGCGGAATTGAACTTCTTCGCCAGCTTCTCGTCATTGGTCAGGATGATGCCTGAACGCGGGCCGCGCAGGCTCTTGTGGGTGGTGCTGGTTACCACATGGGCATGGGGGAAGGGCGAGGGATGGGCCCCGCCGGCAACCAGCCCGGAGAAGTGCGACATGTCCACCAGCAACCAGGCGCCGACTTCGTCCGCGATCTCGCGGAAACGGGCGAAATCCCAATGGCGGGGATAGGCAGTGCCGCCGGCAATGATCAGCTTCGGCTTGTGTTCGCGCGCCAGCCGGACAATTTCGTCCATGTCGAGCAACTGGTCTTCCTCGCGCACGCCATAAGGCACGGCGTTGAACCACTTCCCGCTCATGTTCACGGGCGATCCGTGGGTCAGATGGCCACCGGCGGCGAGGTCCAGCCCCATGAAAGTGTCGCCGGGCTGAAGCAGGGCGAGAAACACCGCCTGGTTCATCTGGCTGCCGGAATTGGGCTGCACATTGGCGAATTCGCAGCCAAACAGGGCCTTGGCGCGTTCGATGGCCAGTGTTTCCACTTCGTCCACGATCTCGCACCCGCCATAATAGCGGCGGCCCGGATAACCTTCGGCATATTTGTTGGTCAGCACCGATCCGGTGGCTTCCAGCACGGCGCGGCTGACGATGTTCTCGCTGGCGATCAGTTCAATACGGTCACGCTGACGATTGAGCTCGCGGCCGATGATGTCGGCAACGGCGGGATCTGCGTCTTCCAGGCTGTCCTGCCAGAAATGCTGAAGCGGTTCGCCCTGGGCGGGATTGGTACTCATCAAGATACGTCCTGCGGTATTTGGGAAAGTTTGGCGACGCGGCCGGTATGACGGTCGCCGGCAAAGGATGTGGCGAGGAAGGTTTCGATGCAGGCCTTGGCCATGTCCACGCCGGTCAGCCGCGCCCCGATGGCGATGGCATTGGCGTCGTTATGTTCGCGGCAGAGTCTGGCCGAAAGCGGTTCGGACACGAGGGCGCAGCGCAGGGCAGGGTGGCGATTGACGGCAATCGAGATGCCTATGCCGCTGCCGCAAAGCGCAATTCCACGTTCCGCTTGGCCATCCGCAACATGCTGCGCGAGGCGATAGCCGAAGTCCGGATAATCGACTCGAGAATCGTTTTCCGGACCAAGGTCGGCGACCTCGTGCCCGCATTCACGCAGCCATTTGCCAAGCTCCTGCTTCAGGTCGAATGCTGCGTGGTCGGATGCGATGGCGATTTTCATGCGGGCGCACATAAGCACTCGCGGCGTGTATAGCCACCGCAAATGGGCTTTGTCCCCCAGCAGTGCTTCTATAGGATGCGCCAAAAGGGAAAATTGGGTGACCGAAAACGACTATCTCCGTTATGTCGAGGCGTTCAACGCGCGGGATTACGGCACGCTGGAGACGTTCTTCACCGACGATTTCGTGCTTGAGAATGCCGGCTTCCGCGTCGAAGGGAAGAAGGCGTTCCGCGAATTTTACGCCTTTTTCCATGAGTTTTGCCGTGAAGAGGTGATCTTCAAGGGGTTTTACCCGGGGGCGGACGGATTCGTGGCCAATGTCATCATCCGTTTCACCGGCCTGCGGGACCTGTCGCCCGAAATTCTTGAGGAAAGAGGTTTCCAGGGCATGACGCCGGTTCCACGGGGGGAAAGCGTCGATGTGGAATTCCTGATTCATTACCGCGTCAACCCGGCCGGGCTGATCGACTTTATCAAAGGTGCGGTGTGGGTTCCCGCTGCCGCTCCTGATCGGGCGGTTCAGTAGTTACGGCAATGGGCGGAGGAGCCGTGAAGGGCCGTTCGAGGCTCTTGGGGGTTGGCCTTGTCCATCCCCGCACCGCGCCGACGCGCACGAGGCCGCAGCGCCGGCAGCGCTTCACTATACGTGCCGGGCGGATCGTCGCGGGACGCTTCACCAAGCCGTGAAATCCGATCTTGCAGAGCCAATCCACTCCCGTCGCCTTCTGGCGCCGGGGCGATAGGGTCAGCTTGCGATGCGGAAAACCATGGAGAGTAAAATGCCCCATAACAATACAGAAACCACGGAGGCACGCAGGAGGTTAAGCCTGCCGACTTCGGCTGCGTAAGATCCAGCCACCGTTCCGGACAAGTCCTGCAACCTACCTCTCCTATCTCATCTGCTTATTATGGTTAATTTACGGAATATTTGTCGCCTGTAAAGATTATCAACATTGATGAAGGCAGCGCTCCCTGCGGCGACATCACCTTTCCGAATATCAACGGCTGGAATTTTCTTTGTTTCCGGCAAAGCGCATTGGCCGGGCCACCAGCCCGGAGTAACGAGCGTTACTGTTCAGATGCCAGAATTCGGGCGCTCAATTCGCGTTGAGCTGTTCCGCCACTTCCGGATTGTTTTTCAGATATTCGCCCAGCTTCACTGACAGTTCCTGCTGCAAGCTGCGCTGCGCCTGCTGCAGATCGGCAAAATAGGCCGTGTTGGCGGCAGCCACCGCCGGATCGCCCATAAGAGAGGCCGATTTCACAAGATAATGTTCACCGGCAGGCGTTTTCGCAAATTCGTGAATCCTGCGCAGCTCTTCCAGGGAAAATTCGTTGGTATAGGCGATAGCCGTTCCATCGATGATATTCGGCAGATGTTTGCGGACCAGCGGCATCAGCCGGTCCGGTATGTCGTCGAGATAGGACTCGACGATGGCTCTTAGCCCTGGATCAGCGATCGCGTCCTGGGGTAGGGCCTGCCGGAACTGGCTGGCCACCTGTGCAATCAGCGTGTTGAAAGTTTCTTCCCGTTCAGCCGGCGGGAACATGATTTCCATGATCGCCCGCGCTTCCGCCAATTCGGCGGGATCGGCGTTTGCAGGAGGGGGAGCATTCTGAGCGAGAACCGCGTTCGGCATGGCGATGCCGATCAATCCGGCGAAGATTGCCGGTGCCAGTCTTCTCATTCTACTCCCCCCTAAAGTGATCCTATTGATCGAGGAAGGAACGCATCTTCCTGCTGCGGCTGGGATGCTTGAGCTTGCGCAGCGCCTTCGCTTCGATCTGGCGAATACGTTCACGGGTAACCGAGAACTGCTGGCCGACTTCCTCCAGCGTGTGGTCCGTGTTCATGCCGATGCCGAAACGCATGCGGAGAACGCGTTCCTCGCGCGGCGTCAGCGATGCCAGAACGCGGGTAACCGTTTCCTTGAGGTTGGCCTGGATCGCAGCATCCACCGGGATGACGGCGTTCTTGTCCTCGATGAAATCGCCCAGATGGCTGTCTTCCTCGTCGCCGATGGGCGTTTCGAGGGAGATAGGCTCCTTGGCGATCTTCATCACCTTGCGCACTTTTTCCAGCGGCATGGAAAGACGCTCGGCCATTTCTTCCGGCGTCGGTTCGCGGCCCTGTTCATGCAGGAACTGGCGGCTGGTGCGGACCAGCTTGTTGATCGTCTCGATCATGTGGACCGGGATACGGATGGTCCGCGCCTGATCGGCGATCGAACGGGTGATCGCCTGCCGGATCCACCAGGTCGCATAGGTGCTGAACTTGTAGCCGCGGCGGTACTCGAACTTGTCGACCGCCTTCATCAGGCCGATATTGCCTTCCTGGATCAGGTCCAGGAATTGCAGGCCGCGATTGGTGTATTTCTTGGCGATGGAGATCACGAGGCGGAGATTGGCTTCCACCATCTCCTTCTTCGCGATGCGCGCTTCGCGTTCGCCCTTCTGCACCATGTTCACGATGCGGCGGAATTCATCCAGGCTCATGCCGGTCTGGCTGGCGATGTCAGCAATCTCGGCACGAATGCGCTCGACAGCTTCGCCTTCCTTCTCCGCGAAGGCGGCCCATTTCTTGTCCTTCTTCGCCACGGATTTGAGCCAGCCATCGTCCAGCTCGTTGCCGATATAGGCGTCGAGGAAGTCCTTCCGTTTGACCTTGTGACGTTCTGCCAGACGCAGCATCTGGCCGCCAAGTGCGGTCAGGCGGCGATTGAAGGCATAGAGATTGTCGACCAGATATTCGATCTTGGTCGCGTGGAACTGCACGCTTTCGACTTCGGCGGTGAGGTCTTCGCGCAGCTTTTCATACTTCGCTTCGCGCGAGGCCGGGAAATCTTCGCCCCGGCCGAGAATCTCGACCCGCTCGGCCTGGATCTTCTCGAATTTCTTGAACAGGTCGGTGATGCGGGCAAAGCGTTCGATGGCATCGGGCTTCAGCGCCGCTTCCATCTGGGCGAGGCTCAGCGTGTTGTCGTCCTCGTCGTCCTCTTCGCGGCGACGGCCGGAACCTTCGCCATCCTCGTCGTCTCCCGAGGCTTCTTCCTCATCCTCGTCATCATCTTCGCGGATGGTGGGACCGGCGGTTTCCTCGCTGATTTCGCCGCTATCGTCGTCTTCGCCTTCTTCCATCTTGTCGACGGGAGGCTCTTTCGAAAGCATCGCGTCGAGATCGAGGATCTCGCGCAGCTGCATTTCCTCGTTATTGAGCGCTTCCGACCACATGATGATGGCGTGAAAGGTGATCGGGCTTTCGCAAAGGCCCATGATCATCGTGTCGCGACCAGCCTCGATACGCTTGGCGATCGCGATTTCGCCTTCGCGGCTGAGGAGTTCCACCGCGCCCATTTCGCGCAGATACATGCGCACGGGATCGTCCGTACGCTCGGTGGTTTCCTTCTTTTTCTTTTCGGGGACGTTCTTCTGTTCGGCATCGTCCGTGCCGCTGTCCTGCGACGCGATTTCCTCGACGCCGCCGTCTTCGTCTTCCTGCGCGTCCTCGTCATTTTCGACGATCTGCACGCCCATTTCGGAAAGAGCGGTCTGGATGTCCTCGATCT
Source organism: Croceibacterium atlanticum (assembly GCF_001008165.2). NCBI lineage: Bacteria > Pseudomonadati > Pseudomonadota > Alphaproteobacteria > Sphingomonadales > Erythrobacteraceae > Croceibacterium > Croceibacterium atlanticum. The sequence goes on from NZ_CP011452.2 coordinate 418,195, forward strand.
GATCCGGGCTCATCTGGTCCGAAGGCAGCGCTTCGTTCAGCTCATCATAAGTGACGTAGCCGCGGCGTTTCGCCTTCGCGATGAGCTTCTTGATCGATGCTTCGTTGAGATCAATCAGCGGCGCATCTTCGTTTTGCTTGGTCTTGGCTTCGGACGCCATCTATCGTTTAACCCGCTTCCTGTTCGCCCCAATCCGCCGTATCCGGGGAGGGCGGATCATCTTTTTGTGCCACAAAAGAGGCACGTTTCCTCGCCATTTGCCCGAGTCGCGACTCGAATGCCAGCTTTCGTTTACGCAGCGCCTGCTGCTCTTCGAAAGCCCCTTCGGGATCCGTCTCGAAGCGTGCCGTGGCTGCGGCGATAGCTGCCTCCAATGCCGGCCTTTCGACCAGCAGTGAAACGGCTTCCGCCAAATCATCGCGCGCGGCCTGCGGATCGGAGCCTTCCATGAGGAAGGAAAATCGGGTGTTATCCGGCGGCGGCGCAAGATTGCCTGGCGCTGATATGGGATTTCCCCCGTTCGCTTCAAGCTCTTCCGCCCAATCGATCAGTTGTTCTATTTCCTGTGCCAGCTTCGCATCAGTCGGCGCGAGGGCCAGAAGCGCTTCTGCATGGCGGGGGATTTCGCCTGGATGGCGCAGCAGCCCGGCCAGAACCGCCTGGGTCAGCAAGTCCCGGCTGCCGCCCGATGCCGCCCGTTTGAGCCGCGCCGCATTTTCCGGCGAGAGCTGCCCGATGGTCAATTGCCCCCAGCGATTGCCTTTCCCCTTTGGGAAGGTGCCGCCGCCCTGCCGGGGCTGGAACGGTTTCCGTTCGCGCGGGGGGAAGGCAAAGGCGGAGAACCTGTCCAGCAATTCCCGGCGATAGAGTGCTGCAATATCCGGATGGGCGATCGAATCGACGTGATCCATCAACCGGGCTTTCAGCCCCGCTTTCTCTTCGGGAGAGTTGAGGGGGGATGCGTCGCGTTCCTGCCGCCACAGCGTGTCCAGCAGGCCTTGCGGTTCGGATAGCAAGCGTTCCATCGCCTGTTTGCCGTCGCGCCTGATCAGGTCGTCAGGGTCCAGGCCGGGGGGCAGTTGGAGGAATTGCAGTGTCCGGCCCGGCTGCAGAAGGGGCAGGGCACGGGTAATGGCCCGCATGGCCGCCCGTTGTCCGGCTGCATCCCCGTCGAAACAGAGGACAGGCTTGTCGGTCACGCGCCACAGCAGTTCCAGCTGGCGTTCCGTCAGGGCCGTGCCCATCGGTGCCACCGCTTCGCCGATACCGGCGGCGGCCAGCGCGATGACATCCATATAGCCTTCGACGACGACAATTCGCCCGGATTGCCGCGCGGGCTGGGCGGCGCGGTGCAAATTGAACAGCGTGCGCCCCTTGTCGAACAGGGGCGTATCGGGAGAATTCAGATATTTGGGCGCATCCGTCTTCGTCTTGTCGAGAATGCGACCGCCAAAGCCGATTACCCGCCCGCGCGTATCCTGGATGGGCAGCATCAACCTGTCGCGGAAGCGATCATAGGGATCGCGCCCTTCAACGTCGATGCGAAGGCCCCCTTCGATCAGCATACGCTCTTCAAACTGGCTCAGCGCCTGTTTCAGGGCGTTGCGATTGTCCGGCGCATAGCCGAATCCGAATCGTTCCAGCGTATGCGCATCGAAACCGCGGGTTTCGAGATAGTCCCGGGCCTTCGCGCCATCAGCCCCGCGCAGATTGGCCACGAACCAGTCCTGCGCCGCCTGCATCACGTCATGCAGGCCGGCGCGTTGTTCTGCCGCCCGGGCGGCGCGCGGATCGGGTGCGGGCACTTCCATGCCTGCTTCTGCCGCCAGTTCCTTCACTGCATCCATGAAGGACAGGCCGCGCTGGTCGGTCATCCAGCGAATCGCGTCGCCATGGGCGCCGCAACCGAAGCAGTGATAGAAGCCCTTCTGGTCGGAAACAGTGAAGCTCGGCGTCTTCTCGTTATGGAAGGGGCAACATGCCTTCCATTCGCCCCCGGCGCGCTGAAGCTTGGTCGTGCGCTGAATCACACTGGAAAGCGTGATTCGCGCGCGCAATTCGTCCAGCCATTGAGGTGAAAGCGCCATAGAAAGTTTATTGTACTTCGCGCAGGCCGTTTAGACCAGCGCGACTGACATGCGCCGAGCCTCGATTTCCCCTTGCGGGGCGTTCAGGAAAGGCTGTCCTTCACCCAGCCGCTGGCCTTGCCCATGTCGAGCACGGCGGCGTGGCGGGCTTTCAGTTCCCCCATCACGCGGCCCATGTCCTTCATCGAATCGGCACCCAGCTCCGCCTTGATCGATTCGATGGCGGCGCGGGTTTCCTCCTCGCTCATCTGGGTGGGCAGGAATTCCTCGATTACTTCCAGCTCGGCCTTTTCCTTGGCCGCCAGCTCGTCACGACCGCCCTCCTCGTACATCTGGATCGATTCGCGGCGTTGCTTGGCCATTTTCTGCAGGGTGTCGATCACCAGCGCATCGTCTTCCATGGGCTTGGCGGCGGTGCGCTGTTCGATGTCGCGATCCTTGATCTTTGCGGATATGAGTCGGAGCGCGGCAGTTCGTTCCTTGTCGCCGGCCTTCATCGCCGTGACCGTGGCCTGCTTGATCGTCTCCCTGAGCATTCTCGGATTCTTTCCTGTGGATGGTTTGCGCCTTGCGGCGGGAAGCGATCCCCTTAGCGGAGACTTAGATGAAGCGACAGCTTGACGGAACGCGGGGTCAGGTCTAGCCGCCACCTCTTAGCACCCATCGCCGAAACCCTGTTAACGGAGCGCCCCCTATGGCCGACCCCGCCTCTTCGTCTGCGCAACCCAAAGGCGCGACGGGAGTCCTCGTTCTTGCCGACGGTACTGTCATCTGGGGCAAGGGCTTTGGCGCAATTGGCAGCGCAGTCGGGGAAGTCTGCTTCAACACCTCGATGACAGGCTATCAGGAAGTGCTGACTGACCCGTCCTATGCGGCGCAGATCGTGACCTTCACTTTCCCGCATATCGGCAATGTCGGCGCGAATGAGGAAGATTTCGAATCGAAGGTGGAAGGCGCGATCGGTTGCGTCGTTCGCGAAGAAGTGACGCACCATTCCAATTTCCGCGCCACTCGCGAATTTGTCGACTGGATGGCCGATCAGGGCAAGATCGGTCTGTCCGGCGTGGACACGCGGGCCCTTACGCGCCGCATCCGGCTGCAAGGCGCGCCCAACGCCGTGATCGCGCACGATCCGGAAGGCAATTTCGATATTCCCGCCCTGCTGCAGAAGGCGCAGGACTGGCCCGGGCTGGAAGGGATGGACCTTGCCCAGCGCGTCAGCCGCGAAAAGCAGGAAAAATGGCAGGGCGGCCCATGGAGCCTGGGCGCAGGCTATGCGGGCAGCCAGGATGATGACCGCCCGCATGTGGTGGCGATCGATTACGGATCGAAGGATAATATCTTCCGCAATCTGGTGAAGGCCGGGGCGCGGGTGACTGTGGTGCCGGCAAAGACATCGGTGGAAGATGTGCTGGCGCTGAAACCTGACGGCGTTTTCCTGTCCAACGGGCCGGGCGATCCGGCGGCGACCGGCGAATATGCCGTGCCGGTGATCCGCGCATTGCTGGACCGCGATATCCCGTTGTTCGGGATCTGCCTTGGCCATCAGTTGCTGGCTATCGCTGCCGGCGCCAGGACATCCAAGATGCATCAGGGCCATCGCGGCGCGAACCACCCGGTGCAGCGCAAGGGCGGTGAATGGGCGGAAAGTGAAGGGCTGGTGGAAATCACCAGCATGAACCACGGTTTCGCGGTCGATAATGCCACACTGCCGGACAATGTGATCGAAACGCATGTCTCGCTGTTCGACGGATCCAATTGCGGCATTGCGATCAAGGGCAAGAAGGCGTTCGGCGTGCAGTATCACCCCGAAGCGAGCCCCGGCCCGCAGGACAGTTTCTATCTGTTCCAGAAGTTCGCGGGGATGCTCAGGTGAGGCGGAAGCTTCACCTTGCCTCTCTATCTGTTCCGATTCTCGTGCTGTTTGCGGATTCCGCAAGCGCCCAGGAAGCTTTCCGGCTCCCCCTTTTCGACGGAGCGCTGCTGTTTCGCGGCGATGTTGGCGTGACGATTGACAAACGCACCGCCGAACAGGCGAGCACGAGCCTCTGGCGGCCATTTCAGCCCGGTCTGGCGGACAAGCCGATTGGCGGGCCCCGCCATTACGTGCTGCCCCATCTCGCAATGCAGGCAGGGCAGCAGCTTTACGATCTGCGCATGAATTACGAATTCATGCATTTCCAGGAACCTGGCGACACAGATTATGCCGCGATCATGCACCGCTATGTCGATATAGAGGTGCCCGGCATCGCCGCCTCAACTACTCAGCAGCAAGGCCAGTAATGCCCAAACGCACCGACATCTCCTCCATCCTCGTCATCGGCGCAGGTCCGATCATCATCGGTCAGGCCTGCGAATTCGATTATTCGGGTACCCAGGCAATCAAGGCTCTCAAGGAAGAGGGCTATCGGGTCATTCTGGTCAATTCCAACCCTGCCACGATCATGACCGATCCGGACATGGCAGATGCGACTTATGTCGAACCGATCACGCCGGAAATCGTCGCCAAGATCATCGACAAGGAACGGCCCGATGCCCTGCTGCCGACAATGGGCGGGCAGACGGCGCTGAACTGCGCGCTGGCGCTGCAGCAGGACGGCACGCTGGACAAGTTCGGCGTGCAGATGATCGGTGCGGATGCCGATGCGATCGACAAGGCGGAAAACCGCAACCGTTTCCGCGAGGCGATGGACAAGATCGGGCTGGAAAGCGCGCGTTCGGGCACCGCGCATTCTCTGGACGAGGCCTATGCGGTACTGGAACGGACCGGCCTTCCTGCGATCATCCGGCCGAGCTTCACCCTTGGCGGCACCGGGGGCGGCGTGGCCTATAACCGGGCCGAGTTCGAACAGATCGTCCGCTCCGGCCTCGATGCCAGCCCGACCACCGAAGTGCTGATCGAGGAAAGCCTGCTCGGCTGGAAAGAGTATGAGATGGAGGTCGTCCGCGACAAGGCGGACAATGCCATCATCATCTGCGCCATCGAGAATGTCGATCCGATGGGCGTCCATACGGGCGATTCCATTACTGTCGCCCCCGCGCTGACCCTGACCGACAAGGAATATCAGATCATGCGCTCGGCCAGTATTGCCGTGCTGCGTGAGATCGGTGTCGAAACCGGCGGATCGAACGTGCAATTCGCCGTCAATCCGGCTGACGGCCGCCTGATCGTGATCGAAATGAACCCGCGCGTATCGCGCAGTTCTGCATTGGCGTCCAAGGCCACCGGCTTCCCGATTGCGCGCGTCGCCGCCAAGCTGGCCGTGGGCTATACGCTGGATGAAATCACCAACGAGATTACCGGCGCTACCCCCGCCAGCTTCGAACCGACGATAGACTATGTCGTCACCAAGATTCCGCGCTTCGCCTTTGAAAAGTTCAAGGGCGCCAAGGCGGAGCTTTCGACCGCGATGAAATCGGTCGGCGAAGTCATGGCGATCGGCCGCAATTTCAAGGAAAGCCTGCAAAAGGCGCTGCGCGGGCTGGAAACGGGGCTCGACGGTTTCAACCGCGTGACGGAACTGGAAGGCGCCAGCCGTGACGTGATTACTGCCGCGCTATCGCGGGCAACGCCGGACCGGCTGCTGAAGGTGGGCCAGGCGTTCCGCGAAGGCTTCTCGCTGGAGGAAATCCAGGCGATCACCCATTACGATCCCTGGTTCCTGCGCCATATCGAGGAGATCATCTACGAAGAGGCGATGATCGGCCAGAACGGCATTCCCAACGATGCCGCGGGGTTGCGCCGCCTGAAGAGCATGGGCTTTTCGGACCGCCGGCTGGCCACGCTCGCCGTTCGTTCGGTGGGTGTTGCCGGCGGGCTGGCGGAAACCCAGGCCAAGCGGTCGGGGCTGCTGCACGATACGTTGCGCGCCATGGCCGGCGCCACGAGCGAGGACGAGGTTCGCGAATTGCGCCAGAAGCTGGGCGTGCTGCCCGTCTTCAAGCGGATCGATAGCTGCGCGGCCGAGTTCGAGGCGATCACGCCTTACATGTATTCGACCTACGAGGCCCCGACCTTTGGCGAGCCGGAGAACGAGGCATGGCCCTCCGACCGGAAGAAGATCGTCATTCTTGGCGGCGGGCCGAACCGGATCGGGCAGGGCATCGAATTCGATTATTGCTGTGTCCATGCCTGCTTCGCACTGTCTGAAGCCGGATATGAAACGATCATGGTCAACTGCAATCCGGAAACGGTTTCGACCGATTACGACACGTCCGACCGCCTCTATTTCGAACCGCTGACAGCGGAAGATGTGCTGGAAATCCTCCGCGTCGAACATTCGCGCGGGGAACTGGTGGGCGTGATCGTGCAGTTTGGCGGGCAGACGCCGCTGAAACTGGCGCAGGCGCTGGAAGATGCGGGCATTCCCATTCTCGGCACTTCGCCCGACGCCATCGACCTGGCGGAAGACCGTGAACGCTTTGCCAAGCTGGTCGCCAGGCTCGATCTGGAACAGCCGGCCAATGGCATTGCCCGCAGCCGGGATGAAGCCGCGGCCGTCGCGGCGCGCATCGGCTATCCCGTGCTGCTGCGCCCCAGCTATGTTCTGGGTGGCCGCGCAATGGAGATCGTCGATTCCGAAGCCCAGCTGGATGATTACATTGCGACCGCGGTGAATGTGTCGGGTGAAAGCCCGGTGCTGATCGACCAGTATCTGCGCGATGCCGTGGAATGCGATGTCGACGCGTTGTGCGATGGCGAACAGGTCGTGATCGCAGGTGTCATGCAGCATATCGAAGAAGCCGGCGTCCATTCGGGCGACAGCGCCTGCACCTTGCCGCCTTACAGCCTGCCGCCCGAAATCATCGCCGAGATGGAACGCCAGGCAGAGGCGCTGGCCATGGCGCTGGGTGTGCGCGGGTTGATGAATGTCCAGTTCGCGGTGAAGGATGGCATCGTCTATCTGATCGAGGTGAATCCGCGCGCCAGCCGCACCGTGCCCTTCGTGGCCAAGGCGATTGGCGATCCGATTGCCAAGATCGCCGCCCGGGTCATGGCAGGCGAAAAACTCGCCAATCTGCCGAAGATCAAGCGCGAGATCGATTATATGGCGGTGAAGGAGGCGGTGTTCCCCTTCAGCCGGTTCCCCGGGTCGGACCCGGCACTGACGCCGGAAATGAAGAGCACGGGCGAAGTCATGGGGATCGACAAGGATTTCCCGACCGCTTTCTTCAAGGCCCAGATGGGGGCCGGCTCTGCATTGCCCCAGCAGGGTGGCACCGCCTTTGTCTCGGTCAAGGACAGCGACAAGCCGCATATCCTGGAGCCGGTACGCCAGCTGATCGATCTTGGCTTCGAAATCGTCGCCACGGGCGGCACGCAGCAATATCTTGCCGATGCCGGATTGCCGGTGGCGCGCGTGAACAAGGTGGCCGAAGGGCGACCGCATATCGTGGACAGTATCATCGACGGAAAGATCGCGCTGATCTTCAATACGACGGAGGGTTGGCAAAGCCACAAGGACAGCCAGTCCATCCGTGCATCGGCGCTCGAAATGAAGGTTCCTTATTACACTACGGCCGCTGCCAGCGCGGCCGCCGCATGTGCAATAGGGTCCGTTCGGGCGAGCGAGCTTGAAGTGCGTTCATTGCAAGACTATTATAGCTGAAACACACGCGCTCTCCCTACAATTGAACGCTGCCGAACCGTCCACGCCGGACGGGGCAGAGTTCCTTGACGGGAAACGCCTTGAAGGCAGGAATTACCGATGGAAAAAGTGCCGATGCTCGCGGAAGGCTATGAAAAGCTTACCGCAGATCTCCAGGCTTTGAGGGAGGAGCGTCCGCGCATCGTCGAGGCGATCGAGGAAGCGCGCGCCCATGGCGATCTTTCGGAAAATGCCGAATATCACGCGGCCAAGGAACGCCAGGGCCAGGTAGAGGCACAGATTGCCGATCTGGAAGACCGGGTCAGCCGGGCGCAGATTATCGATCCGACGACGTTGAGCGGGGACCGCATCGTATTCGGTGCGACGGTGACTGTGCTCGACGATAATGACAAGCCTGCCCGCTACCAGATCGTGGGCCAGGCGGAGAGCGATGCCAAGATAGGCCGCATCTCCTATGATTCCCCGCTCGGCCGTGCCTTGATCGGCAAGCAGGTGGGTGATGAGGTTGAAGTCATCGTTCCTTCCGGGGAACGCTTCTACCTTGTCGACAAGGTAGAATTCATCTGACGCAAAAACGCCGGGTCAATGCCCGGCGTTTTTCATATCCAGTTCTGTCACGGGACCATCGGCCCCGGCCGTATTCAATCGCCCGGCAGTTCAGGTTCGAGCAGCCGGTGCAGGTGGACGATCACATATTTCATTTCCGCATCGTCCACAGTGCGTTGCGCATAGCTCCGCCACGCCTCTTCAGCAGAGGCATAGTCGGGGAATACGCCCACGATATCGATATCGGACAAATCCTGGAACTCTAGCCCCTGAGGATCGGTCACACGTCCGCCCATAACCAGGTGCAGGAGTTGTTTGCCCATTGCGAATGCCCTTTCTCGCGAAAATTTGATTTCACGAGATCCCTTAAGGAATTGCGGCCGTGCCGCAAGTGCGAAGCTTAATGTAGGCGGTTGCGGATGGCGCGGGCGATGGCTTTCCTGGTGTTGCGCTTGGCCATGCGGGCATTGTCCCCGGCTTCTTCCGCCATATAGGCCGCGTCGCGCTTCATCCGGCGGGCCTTGTCGCCGATCGTATCGCCCAGATCGCCAAGCTTGTCGGCCCCGACCCTGCGCGCTTCATCGGCCGTGCTCATGGCCTGCTGCGCATAGGCGAGGGCTATTTCAGCGCCGATAGCAGCGAGCCCGGATGCTTCGGAGAAGCCCTTTCTTGCCAGCTTGCGCGTGGGTGAGCGCCGGAACAGCGCGCTTACCAGGACGCCAGCGGCAAGACCGCCAGCAATCACCGTGACCGGATGTTCCTTCGCAAAGGCGGTGAACTTGTCCTTGGTCTCGATTGCTCTCTCGCCGGCGCGCTCAAGGAAAGTCGCTTCGTACCGGTTCTGGTTCCGGGCCTCGGCGGCGTCGATCTTTTCCTTGATTTCCTGGCGTTTCGCCTCGCTCATGTGGATATCTCCGCTAGAATTGGCTTTGTTCTTCGGAACTAACGGCTGGCGCTTCGGGTTCCGCGGCGGGATCGCCACGCTCACCAGCGTTCTCCCCGGCATTTTCCGAAAGCAGGGCGAACACGGCGTCGATCAGCCTGTTACGGGCGAAAAAGGCGCCGGCCAGCAACAGCCCCAGGCCCACCTTGCCGCGATGTGCATCGGCATAGGCAAGCGCATCATCGACCATGTCCGCCGATCCTTCGCCCAGACGATCGGCCAGGCGCAAACCGACATTGCGTGCCTGTGCATCGGCTTTCACGAATTGAAGGTCGGATTTGAAAAGGCGCAATGCGGAATCGCGCAGCGCACGATCTTCGGCGAGCTGCTCGTCAATGCTCCTCACTATTCGTCCTCCCCTTCGCCATTGTCGAAGGCGCTCATCAGTTCCTCCCAATGGGAGGCCGCCTTTCGCAGCATAAGAAATGCGGCGAGAAGCCAAAGTCCGACGATCAGCGCAGTGGCTCCCCAGGGAGTCAGCATCGGCATGAAGGCGATGATCAGCCCGACTGTCAGCCCGATCAGGGCAAGGAACACCACAATCGCCGCCCCGATTCCCAGGGCGGCGATCTTCTTGGCGCGATCCGCGGCAAAGGCAGCGCGGGTTTTCTGGAAATTGAGTTCGGCTTCAAGATAGGTACGGCCGTCTTCGACGAGCGCCTCGACATCCTCCAGCAGCGAACGATCGGCGTGGGCCGCCTTCTCGTCCGCTGACATGGGGCCATCTTCGGGCAGGTCGAGGCCGTCCTCAGCCTTTCCGGCAGACAAGGCCTTACTTGCGGAAAATGCGGGCGATCAGGAAACCGGCCAGCGCCGCGATACCCACCGCCGTGGCAGGTTTTTCGCGCACGAATTGCCGCGCGTCCTCCCCAAGTTCCTCCACGCTCTTGCTGTCGAGCTTGTCCGCGGTGGACTGGATCGACCTGGAAGCGTTGCGGGCATAGTCGCCATATTTTGAGCCGAATTTCTCATCGATCGAACCGGCATTCTCGGACACGATCTTGCCCAGGCTGGAAAGCGCGCTGCTGGCCTTCGCCTTGCCTTCCCTGGCAAGTTCACCAGCCTTCACCTTCGCTTCGCCGGTCCAGTCTTCGCCCTTGGCTTTCGCCTGGTCACGATAGGTATTGGCACGGCCCTTGGCGTCTTCGGTCAGCGCGGTGGCGGCGGCTTTTGCTTCCTCGATCGCGGCGTTGAAATGGCTCTTCGCCTCGGCCTTGGCATCGCCCCCGGCGGGCTTGTTCGCGGTATCTTTCCCGGGGGCGGTGGTCTTTGCTGTTGTTTCGGCCATGATTTCCCCTTTCGGCGTTTTGCAGGCGGCATATTACAACCAAATGTTCCAATATTGCACCCGCCAACTTCGAGAATCGAACGCGACTTGCGTCAGTTGGTTCCGCCGCATAACAGGCGGCTTCCCTTGGACATGGGTAGTGTCTTACCCGATTACAACACCTGCCTGAACAGGAGCGCAGCATGACCGCGATCATCGATATTCACGGACGGCAAATCCTCGACAGCCGCGGTAATCCGACCGTGGAAGTGGACATTCTGCTGGAAGACGGCAGCTTCGGCCGCGCCGCCGTTCCCTCTGGCGCTTCCACCGGCGCGCATGAGGCGGTGGAACTGCGCGATGGCGACAAGTCCCGCTATCTGGGCAAGGGCGTGCTCAAGGCGGTTGATTTCGTGAACGGGGAAATCGCCGAAACCCTGCTGGGCCTTGATGCGGAAGACCAGCGCGAACTGGACCTGGCGATGATCGCCCTGGACGGGACGGAGAACAAGGGCCGGCTGGGCGCCAATGCGATACTGGGCGTCAGCATGGCTGCGGCCAAGGCGGCGGCCAATGCGCGGGGCCTGCCGCTCTATGCCTATATTGGCGGTGTGTCCGCCCATGTCCTTCCCGTTCCTATGATGAACATCATCAATGGCGGCGAACATGCGGATAACCCGATCGATTTCCAGGAATTCATGATCATGCCGGTCGGCGCGGAGAGCATTGCCGAAGGCGTCCGTTGGGGATCGGAAATCTTCCACACCTTGAAGAAGGGGCTGTCCGACAAGGGGCTGTCCACTGCCGTGGGTGATGAAGGCGGCTTCGCGCCGAGCCTTGCCAGCACTCGCGATGCGCTGGATTTCATCATGGAATCCATCGCCAAGGCCGGGTTCAAGCCGGGCGAGGATGTGGCGCTTGCGCTGGACTGTGCCTCCACCGAATTCTTCGCCGATGGCCGTTACGACATGGCGGGAGAGGGGCTGTCGCTCAGCCCGCAGGAAATGGCCGCCTATCTCGCTGAATTGTGCGATGCCTATCCGATCCGTTCGATCGAAGACGGCATGGCGGAAGATGATTTCGAAGGCTGGAAGGCGCTGACCGATCTGATCGGCAACAAGGTCCAGCTAGTGGGGGACGATCTGTTCGTCACCAATCCGCGCCGCCTGGAAATGGGGATCGAACAGGGCTTGGCCAACTCCCTGCTGGTGAAGGTCAACCAGATCGGCTCGCTCAGCGAAACGCTGCAGGCTGTCGAAGTTGCGCACCGCGCCGGCTATACCAGCGTGATGAGCCATCGCTCGGGCGAAACCGAGGACGCGACGATTGCCGACCTCGCGGTGGCCACCAATTGCGGTCAGATCAAGACCGGCTCGCTCGCCCGTTCGGACCGGCTGGCCAAATACAACCAGCTGATCCGTATCGAGGAAGAACTGGGCGACAGTGCGCTCTATGCCGGCAAGGGCTGTTTCGGCCGCCTCGCCGGCTGATCCGGCGAATTGGGGCGAGGGGGCATTGCCGCCTCGCCCGGCCTCTTTCTATTTTCCGGCTTCGGTGATCCGGGCCAGCTGATCTTCCGTCAGTTCCAGCTTCAGCGCTTCGAACTGGACATCGAGCTGTTCCGGCTTGCTGGCACTGGCGATGGGGGCGGCAATTCCGGGCTGACGCATCAGCCAGGCGAGCGAGATCGCCGCCATGCTGGCGCCGGTTTCCTCCACGATCGCATCCAGCACCGGCAGCACTTTCAGCCCCTGTTCGAAAAAGCGTTCCACGCTGGAACCGCGATTGTGCCTGGCCAGGTCATCGCGCGTGCGATACTTGCCGGTAAGGAAACCGCCAGCCAGTCCGAACCATGGAAGCATGGCAATATCGCGCCCGGTGCAGAGCCGTTGCAAGGTCGGGCCATAGCTGTCGCGCACCACGACATTATATTCGTTCTGCAGGACGGTGAACGGTGTCATCCCACTGGAATGTGCGATCGTGTGGATCGCCGCCAGCCGCCCGGCATCATAATTGGATGCGCCCAGTTCGCGGACCAGCCCGGTCTTGACCAGGGCATCGAAACCGGTGGCGACTTCCTCCAGCGGCGTAACCTTGTCGTCCCGATGGGCATAATAGAGATCGACATAGTCGGTCTGCAGCCGTTCCAGCGATTTGTGTAGCTCGTCCGATACTTTCACCGGGTCCAGATCGCCGGGATTGGCGTGCATCCCTGTCTTGGTCGCGATGCGCATATCCGCCCGCACACCACGCGCGGCCAGCCACTTGCCGATCACCGTCTCGCTCTCGCCGCCGACATGGCCCGGCACCCAGTCGGAATAGCCTTGCGCCGTATCGACCATGCGCCCGCCTGCTTCATAAAAGCGATCGAGGATCGCGAAGCTGGTATCTTCGTCTGCGGTAAAGCCGAAGACATTGCCGCCAAGGACCAGTGGCAGGCCGGAGATGGAGGGGTGGGCGCTCATGCATATTTCTCCTGAATCGCCAGCAGCGCCATCGCCGCTTCGGCGGCACCGGCGCCCTTGTTCGCCTGTGCAGGATCGGCCCGGACGATGGCCTGCTCTTCATTTTCGGTAGTGAGAATACCATTGCCGATGGCGAAACCGTCCATGGTCAGCGCCATGATTCCGCGTGCACTTTCGCCGGCCACGATCTCGAAATGGTAGGTTTCTCCGCGGATTACCACGCCGATGGCGACGAATCCGTCATACATGCCACTTTCGCTGGCGGCTGAAATCGCACCGGGGATCTCCAGCGCGCCGGGTACGGTCAGCACACTTACCGAATGCCCCTTTGCCTCCAGCGCAGCACGTGCGCCGGCAATCAGCATGTCGTTCAAATGGTCGTAGAAGCGGGCTTCCACGATGAGAAAACGGGCCATTAATCCTCCTGAGTAATCGGGCGTTCGCCCAGGATCGAGAGGCCGTAGCCTTCAAGTCCGACAAGCGAATGGCTTGTATTGGTCAGCAGAACCATGTCGCGTACGCCCAGTTCAGCCAGGATCTGGGCGCCCACGCCATAATCGCGCTGCTCATTCGCGCTCGCGCTATGCTCGCCGGGTGGCGGTGTATCAAGCCGGCGTATCGCATTGCTGGCATAGTCTGCAGCGGGGTGGCTGATCAGCACGACGACGCCCGAACCTTCCTCTCCAATTGCCCGCATCGCCCGTTCAAGCAAGCCGTTGCGCTCACTCGCCTGCGCGAACACATCCTCGAAGAATGACAGGGCGTGCATCCGCACGAGGGTTGGGCTCGCCGGATCGATCTGACCCTTCACCAGCGCCATTGTCTCGGCCTTTGTTGCCTTGTTCCAGAAGCTGATGGCGGTCCATTCACCGCCCCAGCGGCTGGTAAAACGGGCTTCGCTTCGGCGTTCGACCAGATGATCGTGGCGGCGGCGATAGGCGATCAGGTCGCGGATCGTGCCGATCTTCAGCCCATGCATCCTGCCGAAGCGCACCAGGTCGGGCAGGCGGGCCATCGTCCCGTCCTCGTTCATGATCTCGCAGATCACGCCGGAGGGATTCAGGCCGGCAAGGCGGGAGATATCGACCGATGCTTCCGTATGGCCGGCGCGGACCAGAACCCCGCCTTCACGGGCGACAAGGGGGAATACATGGCCGGGCGTCACGATATCGTCCGCCGATTTGGAGGAATCGACGGCCACGGAAATCGTACGCGCCCGGTCCGCCGCGCTGATTCCGGTGGTAACGCCTTCGCGGGCTTCGATGGAAATGGTGAAGGCGGTTTCGTGCCGTGTGCGGTTCTTGCGGCTCATCGGCGGCAGGCCAAGCGTCTTCACCCGCTCCCCGGTCAAGGCAAGGCAGATCAGGCCACGGCCGTAAGTGGCCATGAAATTGATCGCGTCCGGCGTCGCCATCTGGGCCGGGATCACCAGATCGCCTTCATTCTCACGATCTTCATCGTCCACGAGGATGAACATGCGGCCGTTTCGGGCTTCGTCGATGATTTCCTCGATCGGCACCAGAACGCGCTGATCGTTATTCTCAGCCAGGAACCGCGCCAGCTTGCCAAGCGTCTCCGCCGTCGGGTTCCAGCCCGGATCGGCGCAATCCCGCAGCGTATTGGCATGGAGGCCGGCCGCACGGGCCAGCCCGGCCCGGCTCATTCTTCCGCTCGCAATCAGTTCGCGGACTCGATCAATAGTGGATGTCTGCACGCATTCGCTGGTATCACATTATAATGTGATCAAGAAAGGGTTCGTTGGATAACAACTTGATTCAGAGATCATCCTTGCGAAGCAGGCTGGTGAACAGCATGGAAGAGGCATGACCGAACCCACTCAGACGAATTACGAAGACCTGCTGGAAGCCTACCGGGAGGCGATGCGCCATGTCGCGGCCACCGTCTATGCGGTAACGACGGGCCATGCAGGGGAACGACACGGCATTCTGGCAACAGCCGTGAACTCGCTCAGCTTCGATCCTCCGTCCCTGCTGGTGTGCATCAACCAGTCGGCTTCGCTGCATGAACCGATGAACTGTACCGACCAGTTCGCCGTGAATGTGCTGGGAATGGCCAATCGCGATGTGGCCGATCAGTTCACCAGAGAGCGCGGGGAAGGGCGTTTCGGCGTCGGTGACTGGGAGGAAGTTCACGGCGTGCCGGTCCTCGCCAGTGCACAATCGAGCTTCGTCTGCCGCTGCGTGCACCGCCATGAATTCGGCACGCATACGATCTTCATCGGCGAATTGCTGGCGGCGAAGCACAGCAAGAACGCTGCCCCGCTGACTTATTACGACAGGCACTTCATCGATATCAGCGAAGCACCCGAAAGCGCCGGCTAGAATTCCTCGTCCCGCCGGGGGAGCATGTGGCCGGGCCAGCTCGGCGCGGCTCCGGCGCCCAGATAATCGGCGATCTCGCGTTCCATTATCTGCGCCCGCGATTCCGGGGGCGGGTAAGTGGCGCTGATTTTCAGCAAGCCACCGCCAAGGCGGCCCCCGAGCTCGGAACGCCAGAATGCAGGCGCGATCGCCGGATCATATCCGGCATTCGCCAGCAGGTGAACGGACATGCGGTCCGCCTCGACTTCCACCTGACGGTTATATTTCTGGTTCCGTCCGAATTCGCCGAAAAAGCCTTTGTCGACACCGGCGCTGGACAGGCGGCGACGATGTTCAAGCACCAGATGCGCCATTTCATGCGCGAATATGATGGCCAGCTGTTCGTCATCTGCGTCTTCCGCCAGGCCGTAATTCACCTGGATGACGCGGCCGTTGGATCGGGCGGCGAGATTGTTTCGTGCCCGGATTTCCACCAGGGCGCGGCACCCTGAACTGCCAGGCACCGATATCTGCATCGTCTCCCCGTCGCGGGCGATCCGCAGGTTGACCGGGGCATCGGCCGGCTGGCGGGCAAGCGCATCGAACCCCGCATCGCGCAGCGGGGCATCTTCTTCGGGTTCCAGATCGGCCACCAGTTCGGAGCCGATCGCGATGATGGCATCATTGTCCCGCAGGACTTCGGCAGCGGGGGAACCCGGCACTGTGGTGGAAACGGCGAGATCGCCCCCCGCGAAGGCATTGCCGGTATCCGCCCCGCCATACTGGTCGCGGCTGTGCAGTATCATGCCTGTGATCGGCATATGATCGCGGCAGAGCGCATCATTCGCAGACAGCATCTGGTCGGCGATCGCCGCGAGTCGGACATCCTGCGTGCGCAAGGCGTCTATTGCCGTAATTTCCTGCGGGCTTTGAGCCAGCGCCTGTTGCGAAAATGTCGCAGAAGCGAGGGCAAATACCATTAATGCGGAACGAGTCATCGGTCGGGCTGTTAAGCCATCCATAAGCTTAAGGGAACGGTAACGCGGTTCCGTCTATCGCATTGCCGGAGAAAAAAGACGGGAAGCGTATCACGGGTAGTCATTTGCCTTGTGGAACGTGGCCCAACAGGCCGGGATCGCAAGGTGTTAAAAGGCTGGGAGCACGGGTTGACGTGTTCAAATGCCGTGATATTTGAATAGGCAAGGTAACGGAAGGGTAGCTAAATGATTATTCGTAAAGCACTTGTTGGCCTCGCTGCGGCTGGCGCCGTGTTCGGCTCCACTGCTGCAGTCGCCGCTCCGGCTGTTGACAGCGCGCGTTCCGGTTCGCCGGTTGCTGACGCGGAAGGCATCGGCCCGTTCGCGATCATCGTTGCGCTGCTGATTGCCGGCGGCACGATCGGCGTGATCGCTTCGGACAGCGACGAAGATCCGGTCAGCCCGTAAGCTTTTTTACGGTATCACCGATTAACGAAACGGCGGGGCATTGCCTCGCCGTTTTTGTTTGTACCGGCGATAGGGGCGTGCTCTCACATCAGATCGAGAGTGCGCAGTTCATCGATGTTCCGTGCTCCCAACAGAGCCATGCTGCGCCGCGTTTCGCTCCCCAGCAGATCCAGCGCGCGGAGAACGCCCGCTTCGCCCGCAGCGGACAGTCCATATAGCGGGGCCCGCCCCACAAGTACGGCATCGGCGCCCCGTTCCACCGCTTTGACAATGTCACTCCCGCGCCGGATTCCGCTGTCGAGGAAGATGGTCATTTTCCCGCCCACTGCAGAGACGATATCGGGCAGGGCATCGATAGCGGCGACGGAGGAATCCAGCGCCCGTGCGCCGTGGTTTGAAACCACGATGCCGTCTGCGCCGATGGCCAGCGCCCGTTCCGCATCGGCGGGATGCAGCATTCCCTTCAACACCAGCTTTCCGGGCCAGCGGCTGCGCAATTCGGCAATGCCGTCCCAGTCGAGATTGTCTTGCTTGAACAGGGCGCCGGGCGGGGCGCCTTTGGTGATCCTTGATCGGAGCCGATCAGGCAGGTTCGCCTGGCTAGGCACGCCGCCATCCAGCGCATAGCGGCCCATCGTCCCGGCGAGCCAGCGCGGATGCGCCAGCACGTCCAGCGTATTGCGCGCGTTAAGCCGGAACGGCGTGCCGAAGCCGCTACGGTGGATATATTCGCGGTTGGGCGGCACGGCCATGTCCAGCGTTACGAATAATGCTTCGCAACCTGCGGCCCATGCCCGGTCGACCACAGCGTGAGACAGCGATCGGTCTTCCCACATGTAAAGCTGGAACCACAAACGCCCCCCGGCCTTCGCGATATCTTCCAGATCCATCGTGCTGGCGCTGGAAATCGTGAAGGGCAGGCCGGCCTTCGCGGCGGCACGAGCCAATGCGAGATCGCCGCGATACCACAGCAGCCCTGCCGCCCCGGTCGGAGCAAGCGCCATTGGCAGAGGTGTTTCCCGGCCGAAAATGCTGGTGTCGGGATCGACTTTCTCAACATTGCGTAAAATGCGCGGACGAAAGGTAATGGCGTCGAATGACGCGCGATTGCGCGCCATTCCCGTCTCGTCCTCCACCCCGCGTTCAAGATATTCCCAGATGCCTTTTGGCAATCTCCGGCGGGCCCGTTCGCGCAGGTCGGCAATGTTGTAACAGGCGAGATCGCCAGCCAACTTGGCTGCCCTATCCGCGGCCAAGGAAGGGTATCTTGTTCTGGACGACCATCCCTTCATAAAAGTTCAGATGATCCGGAATATCGGCCATGTGGACGATGACGGCTGCGATATCCATCGGGTCGGCGGTGAGATCGTCCGGCAGTTTGACGGCGCCCGGTGCGATCTCGGTCGCGACGATGCCCGGATGAAAGATGGATGCCGCGATATTATGTTCCCGCCCGTCGATTGCCAGCGAACGGGTCAGCCCGTCCAGGCCCCATTTGCTGGCCGCATAGGCGGGACTGTCCTGGCGCGGAACGCGTGCGGATATCGAGCCGATATTGATGATGCGGCCACGGCCCTGGCCCTTCATCACGCGGAATGCCGCACGGCTGCACAGGAAGGCGGAAGTCAGGTTGGTTTCAATGACCTTGTGCCACAGATCCAGCTCCATTTCGTCCACCGGGGTGCTGTCCGCAATACCGGCATTGTTGATCAGCACGTCGACCGATCCGAACCGTTCCATGGCGGAATCGAACAGGTTCTGGACTGCTGCCTCGTCCGTCACGTCGGTGGCAACGGCCAGAGCTTCGCCGCCCATACCCTCGATCTTTTCAACCAGCTTTGCCAACCGGTCGGCCCGGCGGGCGGCAAGCACGACTTTCGCCCCCTTTTCGACAAAGACCAGTGCGCAAGCTTCCCCGATGCCCGAACTCGCACCAGTGACGACGGCAACGCGTCCTTCCAGAATACTCAACTGACATCCCCTTGAACTTGGTTTTCGGCCGATGGCTTAGCCAAGCGGACCGGGAAGCGAAACCATCAAATCGGGCGCCGGAAGGATCAGTTGAGGCTTGCTGCTGGCTTGTGGAATTCCATTAGCGTGTACCAGGCAAACCAGCGCAAGGGAGACTTGAACAAGGCTTCGTCAATTACCGAGGTCAACTTCAGCACGGCATCGCCAAGCGGTGTATCGCGGACGGGTACGGAAAGGATGGTCGTGAGACCATAGAAGCGCAGTTCGGCAATTTCGAAATAGTTTTCCGCCAGGTCGAAATCGGAGCGCAACAACGGGTGTTCGTCAGGCGTGCGTGCTTCGGGCGTCTTGTCGCGATAGCGATTGAGCACCGGGTTGTGGCCTAGCGGTTCCCAGAACAGTGCGGTTCCACCCGGCCGCAGGACGCGTGCGATACTGGCGAAAGAGCTTTCGAGGTCGAGGTGATGAATGATGCCCCGCCCGAAAACAAAATCGAATGAGTTGTCCGCGAAGGTCATGTCTTCCGCATTCATCGTGCAATAGGTCGTATTGGCCAATCCGGCACTTGCTGCGGCCGCCTTGGCATCGGCAATGGCGACGTCGGAAATGTCGATCCCTGTCAGGGTGCGCGCGATCCTGGCGAGATGAGGGCCCTGAATGGCTGCGCCGCATCCATATTCCAGCGCATCGGCGCCTCGAACACGCTCCGCCACCCGATCGGAAAACAACCGGGAACCGTGTTTGATGCTTGCATAATATTTGCCCTGCGCGTCGCGCACTTCCTCGCTGAACCGGTCATTGTGGAAATCGCGTTCGCTGGCGATCCGGCGATTGCGCGCTTCTTCAGCTTGCATGGGGAATACTCCGAAGCCTCAGATCTTCGTGAAGGTTATCAGAGAGAACTCATGTGCCCTAACGAAAAGCTGGCAAGGTCAGGGAAGGGCGCGTCCCAGCAACAGATCGGCTGCCTTTTCGGCCATCATGATGACGGGGGCATTGGTGTTGCCGCGAATGACATTCGGCATGGCGGATGCATCGACCACGCGCAGGTTTTCGACGCCGCGAACCTTCAGCTCCGCATCGAGCACGGCCTCGTCCCCCGTGCCCATGGCGCAGGTGGAAGTCGGGTGACCCGCGCTCATCAGTGTGGCGCGCAGCCAGCCGTCAATGGCATCATCGCTGTCGGCTCCGGCACCCGGCGCCAGTTCCTTGCCCACGAAGTTGCTGGCTGGAGCGGTGGCGAAGAATTTGCGCTGGAAGCGGATTGTTTCGCGCAGGGTTTGCCGGTCGCTTTCTGCTGACATGAAATTGAGCTGGATCGAAGACCGCTCTTTCGGGTCGGAGCTTTTCAGCCTCACCTCGCCCCTGCTGGCCGGGTTGAGGAGGATAGTGCCGGAAGAAATCTGGTGCCCCGCGCCCTTGCGCCAGCCGGGGAACCAGATGCGGGCTTCATAGGATACGTGGCTCACCTGGAACTGGATATCGGGCCGATCCTGCTTTTCATCGGACCGCAGGAATCCCTGGATGGAAAGCGGGCTCTGTGCCGGCGTGCCGGTGCCCAGCAATTTCCAGCGGATTACGTTCATGGCCAGCCGGTCGAGCCGCAATTGCGCATCGAAGGTGTTTGCCTGCGCTGCTTCCCAGAAGGTGAGGGCGATCGGGTGATCCTGCAGGTTCTGGCCGACGCCAGGCAGGTCGATCACCGGATCCACGCCCATCTCCCCGAGATGCGCTGCCGGGCCAATACCCGACAGCATCAGCAATTGCGGCGAATTGAATGCACCGGCGCAGACAATCACCTCCCGCCGGGCGCGCAGCTGGCGGACCTGCTCGCCCTGTTCGAATTCCACGCCCACAGCGCGCTTTCCTTCAAACAGGATCCGGCGGACCTGTGCGTTCTGTTCGATATGCAGATTTCTTTTATCCGCCACCTGATCGAGATAGGCGCGGGATGTGCTGTGCCGTTTTCCCGCGCGGATCGTGCAATCGGGAATGCCGAAGTCTTCCGGCTCCGCCACGTTGAAATCCTCGCTCGCCTTGTAGCCCAGCCTTTTCGCCGTGTTCAGAAATGCCGGGAACAGTTCAGGATGCGTCTTCATGGGTGTGACGCTGAGCGGGCCGGATCCGCCATGTTCGGGGCCTGCGCCGCGCCAATTGCTTTCCGCCCGTTTGAAATAGGGCAGCACATCGGAATAGCTCCACCCCTTCAGGCCGGCTTCGGCCCAGGCGTCATAATCGGCGGCTGCACCGCGAATATACATCGTGCCGTTGATCGAACTGCACCCGCCCAGCATCTTGCCGCGGGGTAGCGGTTGTTGCCTGCCGTCGAGATTGGGATCGGGCTCGCTCATGTCGCCCCAGCCAAAACGCGGCGATGCTGCGACCTGCATCCAGGCAAGCGGCATGTCGACGAGCAGATTCCGGTCCGATCCGCCGGCCTCCAGCAGCGTGACGCTGGTGCTGTTCGCATTGCTGAGCCGTGAGGCGAGGACGCATCCGGCGCTACCGGCCCCCACCACGATGAAATCCGTTTCGGTCATATGGCGCAAAGTCCCTTTCGCGGGCGTGATAGCCAGCGCTTCCCGGCGCGTCGATCCCGCATCCGGAGGGAATCATGCAAACGCCCTGCGCGCTCTCCGTTCGGGAAGAAGCTGCTCTCGGACACAGTCAACGGGATTGATAAGGTCAATCACTGTTTTGCCGCCGCATTGCTGATCCGTGACAATAATTTCCCTGCATCTGCGGAATTGCATTTTAAGATGGAATTTAAGTCCCTGTAAAACAGCAGGATATGGAGGAAATCCAGATTTCGTGGACCGACCTCCTTTTCCGCCTTGACTTTGACGAAGTCAAATGAGCAACTAGCAACATTACAAGTGCTCTAAGGCACTGACGGGGTGAGGATGTCTGACACGACGGAACAGGGTTTCCGCGTTTGCCGGATTGTGGGCAAAATCCAGTCCAAGAGTTTGTCGCTCTTCCAATCCCCCGTGCGCCTTGTGCGGCAGGCTATGGAAGGGGGATTAGCATGAACGCTCGTCAAATAACTGGAAGCAGGGCATTCTTTCTCGCAGGAAGCGCGCTTGCTGCTTTGTCGGCCCTGCCTGCCCATGCGCAGGATGGCGGCAGCGATGGCGGTCAGGGGGCCGGCAATGAACCCATAGTGGTCACGGGCTCCCGGCTTCAGCGCACCACTTTCGATGCCCCTTCGCCGGTCACGACGCTGGGCGGGGACGATCTGGCCCGGCGTGGCGTCACCAATATTGCGGAAGCGATCACTGAACTACCCAGCTTCCGTGACAGTACCGGGCCCCAGACCCAGGGTTTCGGCAGTTTCAATGTCGGCGCGCGTATCGTGAACCTGCGCGGTCTTGGCGTGACGCGGAACCTGATCCTTGTCGATGGCCGCCGTTTCGCGCCCAGTACACGCGAAGGGTCGGTCGATCTCAATTTCATCCCCTCGATCCTGATAGACCGGACCGAAATCGTCACCGGCGGCGCATCGGCGGCCTATGGCTCCGACGCGATTACCGGCGTGGTCAATGTGATCCTCGACAAGAACCTGGAAGGGTTGAAGGTTCAGGCCGATTACGGCGTTTCGGAGGAGGGCGACGGCGATCGTTATCATGCGGCTGCCGCTTTCGGCACTTCGATCGGCGATCGCGGGCATTTCGTGATTGGCGGCGAATGGTCCGACCAGAACGGCATCGGCAATTGCTTCACCCGCGATTGGTGCACGCCGGGTGCCGTGGTGACCAACCTGTTCCACGGCACGGGTAATGGTCTGCCGAACTATGTCCGCAGCAATGACAATGCCGGCCTGCGCTTCAACAATGCCGGCGTTGTCTATGCCGGACCGACCGATCCGAATGGCGTGGGATCATTGTTGGGGACGGGCGGCATCACCTTTGACAGTGATGGTAATCCGCAACCGTTCGAGGTTGGCAATCCCGCCTTTGCCCTGTTCCAGCGGGGCGGTGATATCCTACCGGCCTATATCAACGCGAATATCACCGTCCCGGTGGAACGCTATTCAGTCAACGCCTTTGCCGATTACGAGATTGCGGACGATGTGACCGTGTTTGTGGAAGGCACTTATGGCCATGTCGATGGCCAGTTGCTGCAGACATCGTTCTTCAGCCTCGGCATCCCGATCTATGCGGATAATCCGTTCATTCCAGCGGAAGTGCGCGCCACCTTGCCGGCGGGGCAGCAGGCGCAGCCCGCCGGGCCCGATACGCTGGTAAGGCCGGGCGCACCGGCATTCTCTCTCGCCCGCATGTTTGACGATTTCGGCCGGGGATACAGCACATCCGCGGCGGATACCTATCGCGCTTCGGCGGGGATAGAGGGCAAGCTCGGTTCGAACTGGAATTGGGATGGTTACTACCAATATAGCCGGACCGACCGCCTCCAGAGGGTGGAGGACAACCTTGTTGTCGGCGCCGCGATATATCCGGTCAGCAACCCTGCCACGATCGCGCAGAGCAACGCCTATTTCTATTTCGCGGCCGATGCTGTCGTGGATCCGTCCACCGGCCAGCCCACCTGTCGCGCTTTGCTGAGCGACGATCCCGCGCTGGTCGCCGCCGCGCAGGGATGCGTGCCGGTCAATCTGTTTGGCGAGAATAATTACGATCCCGCCGCCAAGGATTACATCTACGGTACGCTGATCGAGGACATCAAGCTGGAGCAGCATGTCCTTGCGGCCAATCTCGCCGGCGATCTGTTCGATGCTCCCGGCGGCCCGGTGGGCCTGGCATTCGGCGCTGAATATCGCGTGGACAAGATCGATGTCGTGCATGACGATCTTTCCAACCTCTATGCCTATTTCCAGAATTTCGGCGCCGACTACAACGGCAAGACCGAAGTGGTGGAAGGCTATGCCGAAGTGGAGGTGCCGCTTCTGTCGGACCAGCCCTTCGCCCAGGCGCTGACGGTCAATGGTGCGATCCGGCAAACCCATTACAAGGTCACGGGTTTCGGCAGTTATCTGCGCACGCAGGTGGAAAATTCCTTCGACGCGACCGCCTGGAAACTGAGCGCCAATTGGGAACCGACCGACTGGCTGCGTTTCCGCGTCAGCCGGTCCCGCGATATTCGCGCGCCCAACTTCGCCGAATTGTTCCTGTCCTCCGCCAGCTCCTTCACCACTGTGGCCAATCCCTTCAATCCCGGCCAGACTGAAAATCCGGATCTGCGGAATGGCGGCAGCCCGTTCATCGATCCGGAAAAGGCGGATACATGGGGTGTGGGGATGATCCTGCAGCCTAGCGGTTTCCTCGACGGATTCCGCCTCTCGGTCGATTATTACGACATCAAGGTGAAGGACTATATCGGCACGCCGCCGGGCGGGTTCCAGAACATCATCAACGAATGTTACGGCGGGCGCCAGGCCGCCTGCGATCTGATCAATGACGGATCGATCGCTGCGGGAGAGGATATCACCGAAATCCGCAGTGTTTCGCTCAATCTGGAAGAATTGCGCACCAGCGGGATAGATTTTGAAGCCGATTATCGCTTCGAGCTTGGCGGTGAGAACCAGCTGCTGCTGCGCGGCCTTGCCACCTATACTGACGAACTGACGACAGTTGCCTTCGGGCAGGAGATCGACCGGGCCGGGCAGACCGGCATTGCCGGCAGCATCTCCGCCCCGAAA
Organism: Croceibacterium atlanticum; assembly: GCF_001008165.2. Taxonomy (NCBI): domain Bacteria; kingdom Pseudomonadati; phylum Pseudomonadota; class Alphaproteobacteria; order Sphingomonadales; family Erythrobacteraceae; genus Croceibacterium; species Croceibacterium atlanticum. Next base: position 442,508 of record NZ_CP011452.2, read on the forward strand.
TGGAGCGCCAATGGCTTCCTGACCTTCGTCAATCCGCGCTTCACCGCGACGTTGCAGGGCCGGTATATCGATAGCGGGGTTCTGGATGCGCTTTACAGCGATCCGAGCGATCCAGGATATGATCCGACATTGCCGAACAGCATCAACGACAACAGCGTGCCCAGCCGCTTCTACCTCAACCTGTTCGGCACGATGAAGATCGGCCCGGACTGGGAAAACGGCAATGGCTTCGAACTGTTCTTCAGGATCAACAATCTGCTCGACAAGGATCCGCCGATCGTGCCGGAATTCCAGTTCCCGACGAACCCGGTCTATTTTGACACGATCGGGCGTTACTACACCTTCGGGGCGCGCGCCCGGTTCTGACCGGGCAGGGTGGGGCGGCGGCCCGGTCAGGCCGGGTCGCTGCCTGCCTCGTCCAGTTGTTCCGCTGCGGCGGCAACATCCAGCTTCGCCGTGGCCGGTGTCGTGCGGGGAAGGATCTGATAGGATTGCTGCTGGTCGGCCGGAACCGGCTCGCTGGTGATCTGCCTCCACAAGGCGAAACCCAGGACGCCCAGGCTGCAGACGGCCAGCCACAGGAACAGTCCGCCCGGTCCCACCGCCTCCATCGCAACCCCGGCCACCAATGGCCCGCATGCGGCACCGACGGAATAGATGAGAATAAGCCCGCCGCTTGCGGAAAGGCGTCCGGCGGCATCCAGATGGTCATTCGTATGAGCAACCGACAGGGGGTAGAGCGCGAAGCTCAGCCCCCCGAACAGCGCGCCGATCGGATAGACGATGGCATGTTCAGTGAAGAAGCCGAGAAGCAGCGTGGCAACAACGCAGCCGGCCGCCGTGGCCACGATCACCCGGCGCCGATCGAAACGGTCCGACAGCAGGCCCAGCGGCCATTGCAGCGCCACGCCGCCCACGATCACTACGCTCATGAATGCGGCCGTATCGCTGACCGACATGCCAAGTCGGCGGCCATATGCGGCGCCCAGCCCGTAGAAGGAGCCGAGCATCACCCCGCTGGCGACGGCACCGACCGATCCCAGCGGCGAGACATGATAGAGCCGTCTTAGCGAGATCGGCAGGTGTTCCTGCACGGTGGGGCCTGTCAGACGGGTAAGCGCGATAGGGATGACCGCCAGCGAAATCGGAATCGAGGCGATCAGGAAAGGCAGGGCCGGGGCCCCGGGCGAGAGGTTCAGCAATTGCTGGCCCGCTGCCTGGCCCAGATAGAGCGCGATCATGTAGGCGGACAGAACCGTGCCACGCGTCCGGTCTTCCGCCCGTTCGTTAAGCCAGCTTTCCAGGCAGATGAAAACGGCGGCGACGCTGAGCCCGTCAATGAAACGTAGCAGGACCCAGAAAACAGGTTCATCCACCAGGGTATATATCAGCGCCGTGGCGGAAAAGAGCGACACGAAGGCGGAAAAGGCCCGGATATGCCCGACCCGGTTGATGATCCGCGGCGCCCGCAGCGAACCGATGGTGAGCCCGCCGAAATAGGCGGTCGTGACCAGTGCGATCATCAGCGCGCCGGCGCCGGAATCCTGCAACCGCAAGGTGATCAGTGTCGCCAGATAGCCCGCCCCGGTCATCATCAGGAGGATGGCGACAAGCAGGCTTCTTACACTGATTGCGGCGTGCAACATGCTGGGTCCAATAACGCGAGGCGGCAAATCGTTCCACCTGGGGAGGTGCTTGAGAGGGGGGCAGGTGAATCACACCGGCATTCAGGCGGCATGGAAGGAGGGAATGAAAGGGCCGGTCATCGGGCGTGGGGGCTGGAAGATCCGTGTGTAGCCCTGCTGCCTGGTTGTCTGCCCAGCCTGTTCAGCGGCGGATAGTGTCCGCCTATTCCCGATAATGCATCGCCCGGTCGAGTTCAGAGAGGAACCTGTGCCCGTTCTCCACATGGCGGCGCATGGCGGCCTCCGCGCCGGGCGCATCGCCGCACATGACTGCATCGAGGATCGCACGATGGTCTGCGATCGCTTCTCGCAAGCGGTCGCTCCTGTAAAAGGTTTCGAACAGGAGGTGATGGACCGGAGTATTCAACCGCTTGACCAGCCCCTCGATCACATTGTTGCTGGCACCTCTCATCAGCAGAGTGTGCCACGTGTGGTTCAACTGTCCGAACCGCTCCGACGCGCCGCTATCGACGCAATTTTCCATCTCCTGTTCGATTTCCTGCAATTTCTGCTTGTCCGCTTCGCTTGCATGAAGCGTGAAATCCGCCGCGCATAGGCCTTCAAGAGCGGCGCGCGCGCGATAAAGCTGGCGCACTTCTTCCATTGAGGCTTCGCGAACGGAAGCGCCGCGATATTCCTCTATATCGACGAGGCCTTCTGCGGCGAGCCGCTGAAAGGCTTCGCGGACCTTGAAGCGGCTGCCCCCGGTCTGCCTGATGATGTCCACCTCTACCAGCCGTTGGCCCGGGACAAGGCGGCTGTTCCGGATCTGGGCGCGTATCCAGTCCGCAATTTCGGTCCCGCTCGGCCCCCTGCGGGCCAGTTCATCAGCTGCATCGGTCATTTCATGAGTGTGAAGGTGAACAGCAAAATCGTCAACAATATCGTTATCGAGTTTTTGGTTGCGGAGCTGTATCGCTTGCAGGATGCCTCCCTGCGGAGAACGGCCACAAAGGCCGGCGAGGGGAGAGGTCACCTATGTCGCGTACAGCGATTTCGAAGCAATCCGCGAAGCTTCTGCGTACCGGTTCAGCCTCCGCCATGGCGGCGGCCAGCATGGTCATGTTTCAACCTGCGATGGCGCAGGACAATGCCGAAGAAGAAACCGGCACCCGGAATACCATTATCGTCACCGGCAGCCGGGTGAGCATGGGCGAGGCGCCAGTGGGCGCCACCGCAACCGTGCTCGGCCGGGACGAGATCGTTGAATCAGGCGCCGTCACCATCGACAGGGTGATCAAGGAACTGCCGCAGAATTTCGACCTGGGCGTATCGGAGAATTCGCGCGGCCAGGCAGGCGGTTCCGGCAACATCACTTACGGCAACAGCGTCAACCTTCGCGGTATCGGGCCTTATGCCACGCTGGTGCTGATCGACGGGCATCGGGTAGTGAACAACAGCCGCTCAACCGACCCGTCCGTTCTGCCTACACTGGGCGTCGAACGGGTGGAAATCGTGGCCAACGGCGCCTCCGCCATTTACGGGTCGGATGCTGTGGCGGGCGTGGTGAATCTCATCCCCCGCCGCAATCTTGACGGCGTGGAGGCCTTTGCCCGCTACGGCTTTGCCGAAGACGGCGCGTTCGATGAATGGTCAGCGGGCGCTGCCATCGGCAAGACATTCAGCCGCGGCCAGGTAATGGTGGCGTTCGAGCATGTCGAACGGTCCAATCTCAGCGGGGATGACCGGGATTTCTTCGTTTCCGATCAGCGCCCGTTTGGCGGCGAGGATTACCGGACGGCCCGATGCGCGCCGGGCACGCTGGTAATCGATGGCGTGAACTACGCATTGCCTGCCGAATACACGCAGGCAAACGCGGATGCGATCACTGCCGGAACAGCCAATCTGTGCGACAATCTGACCGGTCAGGATCTGTTTCCCGAACAGAAATACAATTCGGTCAACGCCACCGGGTCATTCGAGATTACCGACTGGGCCGAACTGTTTGTCGACGGTTTCTATTCCAAACGGAAGTTCAGGAGGTTGAGCGCCCAGCCGTCCGCCCGGCTGACCGTGCCCGAAACCAACGCCTTCTTCGTTCGTCCTTCGGGCTTCACGGGAAGCAGTTACCAGATCGATTACAGCTTCGAGAACGAGATCCCGCTTACCGGCACGAATGGCTATGCCGAAAGTTGGCAGATATCGCCGGGTGTGCGTTTTCAACTGCCATTCGGCTGGGAGCTGGAAGCTCTGGCAGCCTATGGCGAAACCCATGATTTTTCGGGGGCCTATGACGGCGTGAACAATGCCGCGCTCAACGCGGCACTTGCCAGCAGCGATCCCTCCGCCGCCTTCGATCCCTACGGCCTCGGGCGAACGCAGCAGGGCGTGATCGATGGTATCTTCAACCAGATATTCCTCGCTCCGACGGATGGCCAGCTTACCTTCTACGAAGCGGGGGCCAGCGGTCCGCTTTTCGACCTGCCCGGCGGCGAGGTGCGGATGGCTGCAGGCTATGAACGGCAGGAATTCGATGTCGATCTCGGTGTGGCCAGAGGCGCGCCGGATACGCCGATGTCGTTCCGGTCGTTCGACCGCAGCGTGGATTCAGTCTATGCCGAATTGCTGCTACCCATCTTCGGCCCAGGCAATGCGATGCCCGGATTTCAGGCGCTGGAACTGACTGCGGCAGTCCGTCACGATAGCTACAGCGACGCCGGCAAGACGACCAATCCGCAATTCGGCGTCAACTGGACGCCGGTGGAAGGGGTGAAGCTTCGCGGGAGTTACGGCACTTCCTTCCGCGCGCCGACCATCCCCGAAATCTATGGCAACGGCTCCAATCTCTACGTCCAGAACTATCAGAACCCGCAAGGCGGAGCGCCCATTATCGGCGTGGCCTATGGGTCGGGACCGAACCTGGATCTGGGTCCGGAAACGGCAACCACATGGTCTGTCGGGGCCGATCTTGAACCCACAGAGAACCTGCGCCTTTCGATCACATATTTCGATGTCGAATATGACGATCAGATCGCCGGCAACCTGTCGAACCTGACGATCCTGGGACAGGAAGACCAATATGCCGGAACGGGCGTGATACTGCGCGGGACGGCGGCGCGCGATCGCGTGGCGGAACTGATTGCCGATGGCAAGCGGGTGCTGGGCGTGCTGCCCGGCGGCAGCGTGGACAATGTGACATTGTTCATCGACGGCCGATCGCTCAACCTTGGAAAATCGATAACGCGGGGGATAGATTTCAATGTCGGTTATTTCATGGATCTCGGGCCGAATGACAGCCTGACCCTGAACGCTTCCGGCACCTATCTCACCGAATATAAGGTTTCCGTCGCCCCTGCGGCGCCGGTGCTCGACCAGCTCAACATCATCTTCCAGCCCCTGCGCTTCAAGGCACGGGCTTCGGTATCGTGGGACCACGGCCCGTTGACCGCGCGCGTGCTTGCAACGCATGTTGGCGGGTACAAGAACAATCTCGTGACGCCGGTGGAAGACGTTGAATCCTTCACCCCCGTGGACCTGACGCTGACCTGGCGCGTGGGCGAAACTTTTGACGGTTCGCTGATGGAAGGGCTCGAACTGATCGGGGAAGTGCGCAATCTGTTCGATGCCGACCCGCCCTATGTCAATCTGGCGCCAAACGGCAATGGCAGCGGCGGCTATGACGCTACTGCTGCCAATCCGGTCGGCCGCCAGTTCGCGATCGGAGCGCGTATTCGCTTTTGATCGCGGGGTACGAGGGGTCGCATGAAGAATAACAAAGTCAGCATAGCCCTGGTGGGGGATCTGGTTCTGGACGAACCGGACGCGGATTACTGGCTGGCGGGGATTGCACCTGCATTGCAGTCGGCGGATCTGGCGATTGGCCATCTGGAGGTTCCCCACACGGCCTGTTCGCAGGAACGGGCCGGCGATGTCCCGGCTCCCGGTGCGCCGCCGGAAAATCTGGGTGCGATCGCGCGTGCTGGCATAGGATTGGTGAGCACTGCCGGTAATCATATCGGCGACTGCGGCGCCGAGGGCATAGATGATACGCTGGAAGGCCTGCGGCTGCACGGCATCCGTCAGGCCGGGTGCGGCGCCAATCTGCGGCAGGCGCGGGCGCCAGCCATAATGGAAGTGCGGGGCGTCACGATCGCGATGCTCAGTTACAATTGCGTCGGGCCGGAATTTGCCTGGGCGGATGAACGTTCCGCGGGCTGCGCCTTCCTCCCACTCGGGACCAGGGACGGGTCACCCGTTTCTCCCCGGGCAGATCTCGAGAGCGTACTCCCATCCGCTCTCGAGATCTTGGAGGAAGATATGGGCCAGGCGCGTGAAGCGGCGGAGGTGGTGCTGGTGGCCTTGCACAAGGGCGTCGTTCACACGCCCGCAAAGCTTGCACCTTACGAGCGGCCAATAGCCCACGCCGCGATAGAGGCGGGGGCTGATGCCGTCCTGTCCCATCACGCGCATATCGTTCGCGGCATCGAATTTCATGCCGGCAAGCCGATATTTCACGGGCTCGGCAATGGATGCGTGGTGACACGGGCGCTCAGCCCTTCGCAGGATCACCCGCAACGCCGCGAATGGGCGCAAAAGCGCCGCGAGATGTTCGGGTTCGAGCCCGATCCGCGCTACACTCTGGCTCCTTTCCATCCGGAGGCGGTCAACGCCTTTATCGGCACTCTTGCCATAGGGCCGGACGGGGACATCGCAGCCGGCCTGATCCCCGTGGATGTGTTGCCACCTGGCCGCCCGGTGCTGGCAAAGGGCCGGCGCGCGCGGGAAATTGCGGATTATGTGGAAGGGATCACTCTCAAGGCTGGCCTGCCGCCGATCCGGATTCAGGACGACGGGCGGATCGAAGCGATCTCATGAACCGCGCTACCAAGCTTGCCGTCTGGGTCGGCGGGATTGCCCTCCTGTTCGCGACCGCCATTGATACAGCCGCAGTGATCGGCCGCCATATAGGCGTGCCGCTGACCGGTTCGATCGAACTGATGCAGGCGGCCGTTCTCGTGTCTGGTTCCATCGGCATCATTGTCGCCACGGCGGCACAAGCACATGCGCGGGTGCACCTTCTGGTGGAGCGGCTGGGCGGCCCACTACGCCAGATGGCCGATCGCCTCTCCGACACGATAACTTTGCTGTTCTGCGCGTCATTGCTGGCCGGGTCGGTCTGGCTTTCCATCGATCTCTGGGATGCGCATGAAACAAGCGAAATCCTGGGCGTTCCATGGCGCGTCCTGCGCCTGTTTGCGAATGGTGCCCTGCTGGTGGTCTGCCTGACCCTGGCCGGACGAATTTTCCGGAAAGGCCGGTCATGATCGATACTCCCGGCACCGGGCTGATCGGCCTTCTTGTCCTCTTCGCCCTGCTGTTTGCAGGAGGGCGGATCGGCGCTGTTCTGGGCATTGTGGGGCTGGGCGGCCTGGCCCTGGTCCTCGGCCCGGAGGCTGCGCTGATAAAGGGTGGCGTGGTGGTGGTGGACACGCTCACCAAATATGAACTGGGAACGCTGCCCCTGTTCCTCTTCATGGCGCATATCTTCTTTTCGGTCGATGTCAGCCGGGATCTTTTCGATGCGGCGGCGAAGCTGGTCGGGCATCGGCGCGGCGGGCTCGCCTACGCCTCGATTGCCGGTTGCGCGGGCTTCGGCGCGATCAACGGGTCGAGCCTCGCCACCACGGCCACGGTCGGCCTCGTCGCCTATCCGGAGATGAAGCAGCGCGGATATGATGATCGCCTTTCCACTGCCACCATCGCGGCAGGCGGCACGCTGGGGCAAATGATCCCGCCATCGGGCGCGCTGATCGTCTATGGCATCATCGCCGAACAATCGATCGGCCGGCTGTTCACCGCCGCGATCATCCCCGGGATTACCCAGGCGCTTCTCTATGCTGCGGTTGTCTTCCTGCTGGTTCGGGCGCGTCCGCAATTTGCGCCGGCCGGTGACCGGGTTTCGTGGGCAGAGCGCTGGCAGGCGCTTGGCCGCATCTGGGAAATCGGCCTGCTGATGCTGCTGGTGATCGGCGGCATAGCCCTGGGCTGGATCAGTCCGCCGGAAGCCGCCGCCGTAGGGGCAGCCGGGGCGCTGGCCATTGCGGCGATACGCGGCAAGCTAAGCCGCGAAACCCTGTTCACTGCCTTTGCCGAAACGCTTCGCACCACGGGGCTGATCTTCCTGATCGTGATCGGCGCATTGATATTTTCCGTCTTCGTGGGGGTTACCGGGCTGTCCGATGCCATCGGGGAGGTGGTGCTGGGATTGGGGGCGGGCACATTCGTGACCCTGCTCCTTATCGGCCTCGTACTTCTGCTGCTCGGCACCGTTCTCGACGGGCTGGGGCTGATGCTGCTCATGACGCCGATCCTGCTGCCGATTGTCGAAGCAAGCGGGATGACGGCGATCTGGTTCGGAATCTTCCTCGTCAGGGCGATGGAGGTGGGTTTTCTCACTCCGCCGCTCGGCATCAATCTCTATGTCATGCAGGGCGTGGCCAAGGATATTTCCATCGCCAATATCTTTCGCGGCGTGATGCCGTTCCTGGCCAGCGACGTGCTGCATCTCCTCCTGCTGATCCTCTTCCCGGCCATGGTTCTGTGGCTGCCACGACTTCTTGGGAACTGATACCGTGATCGCACTAGCCGGACCCAACCTTCCACATGATGTCATCACTGCCTCGCAGCGCGGGGCCGGGCCGCTTGGCTTCGATCCCGATCGGGATTCGCCGCGGGCACGGCAGTGGCTCGAAACGAAATTCGCGCCTTGGGCACCCCCTGTGCTCGAAGCCTGGCTGGGCGGCGAATATGATCATCTCGACCATGTCCTGTTCAGCAGAGCGGAAGATACGTCGCAGCGGCTGTATTACTATTGTTGCGAACTGCAGCGGCGGGGCCTACTCGGCGGACCACGGCCGCTGATCTTCGACATCGCGAAGATTCCGCGCCCTGCCAGCCTGGACCGGACGGTAACGCAGGTGCGCGAATTGATGCGGTTCCTCGAAGTGACTGAGGATGCTCTTGAAGAAGCAATCGTGCGGAACAACCGCCAACGCGCCTTGAAAGCCCCCGAAACGGTCCGCCCCATTTGCCTCCTGACAGGCACCGCCCCTCCGGACCGGCGGCTGCACAGCGTCATAGCCGGCGCCGGTTTCGAACCGTCTGCCCGGACCCTGGCCGAAGACTGGGTAGATCTGGGTGAACCGGTCGCAGAGGGAACCGGCGATCCGGCACGAGCCGTGGGGAGTGTCCTGCATGCAAGGGGCGACGGGCCGCGCAGCTTTTCGGATCCGGCAAGACATCTGGCAGCAGAGATCGAAAGGAGGGGAGCGAGCGCAGTAATCCATTGGCGTATAGAGGAAGACGAGGCCCAGACCTGGCATCTGCCGGCAGAACGGCGCGTGCTGGAGGCCAGCGGCCTGCCGTCGCTTGTCCTCACCCGGCGCGACTGGCTCTGCCGGGATGGAGCCGTGGATGAGATCGGCGCCTTCCTGGAAGGAGTGGGCGCATGAGCTTCCTTGCCGGACATCGCGTTGCCGCACTCGGCGGTATGCAGGATCGCCCGCTCGCCCGTTTCCTCGCCTCGCTCGGCGCGGAAATCGGAGGCCCGGTGGAGGGCGCCTCCTTCGTTATCGACGATCTCGGCCGCGACAATATCGGAGAACAGCCGATTGGCGCCGGAACGATCCATGTTTCCGTGACGCCTTTCGGTTCGGATGGCCCGCGCGCTCATTGGCGCGGAGGGGAACTCGTCGCCTCGGCCATGGGGGGCGCGCTTCGGCTGACTGGCGAGCCGGGAGAAAAGCCGGTCAAGGAGGCCGGGGATGCCTGTACTTTCCATGCGGACATGGTCGCTGCCGCCGGCGCAATGGCCGCACACTTCGCGCGTGGAACGCATGGCGCAGGCCAGCATGTCGATGTTTCCATCCAGCAGGTCGCGATGAGCCGGAACGTGAACGGCGTGCTGGTGTGGCAGTTCGACAAGCGCAAGCTGGACCGGGCCGGCGGCTGCATCGCCTATGGCAAGGCCAAGGTTCGGGTAATCTGGCGCCTGGCCGACGGCTGGTGCTTCCACGCCCTCATGACAGGCCGCCTCGGCGCACCCGCGAACCGGGCGCTGTCGGACTGGATGGACGAAGCCGGCGTCGACAATCCCATGCAGGGTGTGGACTGGCTGGCCTACAACCGTTCAACCCTGCCAGCTGAAACCCGCGCCGGGTGGGAAGCGGCAATGGCGCGCTTCTTCGCCTCACGCACGAAGGAAGAAATAGCGACCGAGGGGCGCCGTCGCGGCATCAATGCCTGCGTGGTGAACGAACCTGCCGACGTGATTGCGGACCCCCATCTGGAGGCGCGCGGTTTCTTCAATACCCCGTCCGGCCTTCCAGAACGCTTCGCGCTGATTACGCAAGGCAATGCGGCACCGGCGGCGCCCGCTATCCATTCCGGCGAACGTCCGGGTCCGCTTTCGGGCGTGAAAGTGCTCGACTTCGCATGGGCGCTGGTGGGGTCAATCACCACCAAGACATTGGGCGATCTCGGGGCCGAGATCGTGAAGATCGAAACCCGCAACCGGCCGGACCTCGCAAGGCTGGACGTGCAGGTGTCGGCTTCCAGCGACCGCAGCTTCGATGACAAGCCGTGGTTCGCACATCTGAACACTTCCAAGCGCAGCCTGACGCTCAATCTCAAGGAACCTGCCGCTTACGAGGTGTTGAACCCGCTCATCGACTGGGCCAATGTGGTGGTGGAGAATTTCTCCCCGGGGACCATGGCAAAACTCGGGCTGGATTACGAAAAGCTGGCCGAACGGAATCCCGGCATCGTGATGGTGTCCGGTAGCGTCTATGGTCAGACCGGCCCGCTGGCCCGGGAATGGGGCGTCGATGGCACGGGCGGTGCGTTGTCAGGGCGGACTTTCCTGACCGGCTATCCCGATGGCCCGCCCGTTATTCCCGGCGCTGTTCCCTATGGCGATGTGATTGTTCCCTTTGTCATGGCCGCAAATGTGGCGGCAGCGTTGCAGCATCGGCGCGAAACCGGGCGCGGCTGCCACATCGATGCGAGCATGTACGAGATATGCGTTCAGCAGATGCGTGATTTCATCGCGGCCGCGAAGCGGGGGGAACATCCGCAGCGCATGGGAAACACGGCGCCCGGCATATTCTTCCAGGAGGTATACCCTGCCGCCGGCGAAGACCGCTGGGTGGCCATCAGCCTGTTTTCGGAAGAGGACCGGGCAAAGCTGCAGGCGATTGCCGGTCCTGACGTGGCCGCATGGACGGCGCAGCGCGACGACAAGGCAATTGCAGAACAATTGCAGGCAGCCGGCATTGCGGCCGGTGCCTTGCAGGATTGCGAAGATCTGCTGGAACATGACCCGCAGATCGCCGGGCGCGAGGCGCTGGTGCAGCTGGAACATGCCATCCTAGGCCAATTCGGCCACATGAACACGCCCCTGCGCTTTTCGAGGGATCGCTTCGCGCCGTTTCGCGCGCCCTCGATGGGCGAACACAGCCATCAGGTTGCGCGCCAGATTTGCGGGCTGGAGGAGGGCGTGATCGATCGACTGCGCGAACAGGGAGTTTTCCAATGAACGTCTCCGCCAACCAGCGCAGCCGCAAGTCCCTGGCCTGTACGACAGCGGCAACGGCTTACCAGAAGGCGTTCGGCAAGGAATTGCGCCGCAAGGTCGTGGACGAGCAGGAACCGTTCGCCATCGTCCAGGCCGATACGCCGCACGAGATTTTCCACGCGATGGACATCCCGATCATCACCAACCAGTGGTGGTCCGCCTATATTTCGGCAAAGCAGCTTTCGGCCCGTTATTTCGATACTCTGGTCGATGCTGGCTACCCGGCCAATAGCTGCAAATATTGCAGTCTGGGGCTGGCCTGCACGCTGGCCAACGATCCGGAAACGGCGCCCTGGGGCGGGCTACCCAAGCCGACGGTTCTGGTTGCGCGGCTCACCTGCGATTGCATCCAGCATGTTTTCGGCCAATGGGCGGAGGCCCTGGGGAGCGAATTCTTTCCGATGGAAGCACCCGCCTGGGTGGACAAGGACCTGCGCTGGTACGCCCATGCGCAGAGCGATTGGGAACGGGTCTATCAACCGGACCGGATCGCGCAAATGGTCCGCGAGATGGAAGATCTGATCGCGCTTCTTGAAAAACGCACGGGCCGCCGGTTCGACGAGGAAAAGTTCCATCACCTGATGGAACAGATCAACGTCCAGGAAGGCTATATCTGGGAAGCGGCGCAGGCGATCGGGGCCGCGCGGCCATGCCCGGTATCCATTGCGGAACAGATGCCCAATACCATGATCCCGCAATGGCACCGCGGATCCGAATGGGCGGTGGGGCATGCAAAGCGGTTCCGCGATGAAGTGATGGAACGGATCAACCAGGGGTTGGGCGCGTCATCCAGAGAGAATATCCGCCTGATGTGGATCGGTGCGGGCGTGTGGCACGATCCGGGCTTCTACCAGGCATTGGAGGAAAGCCTCGGGGCGGTGTTTGTCTGGTCGATGTATATGCCCTTTGCCGGGCCGTCCTATATTCGTGATCTCCACGGTCGGCCGATGGAGGCGCTGGCCAGCCGCGTCGCCTCGATGAACGAAACCCTGCATCTGCCACCCTGGATGAACGGCTGGATGACGGCCGAGGCGCAGCGCTGCGGGATCGATGCTGCGGTGATGTTGTTGCCGCCGGATAACCGCCTGTCGCAATCGGGTACGAAGATGACTGCTTCCGCTCTGGAAGATGCCGGCGTGCCGGTCCTGATGATCGATGCCGACATGGTCGATGCCAAGATCTGGGATCATGATCGCATGGTGGGGATGGTGGCCGATTTCCTGGCCGAGAAGGGCCTGGCATGAGATTGCTGCTGCTTCTGGCCGCCCTGTTGCTCACCGCTTGTGCGCGGGACGTGCCGGAGCAGGTGACGGAACTCACCTACGCGACGCCCTATCCTCCATCGCATCCGTTCAGCCGTGCGGACCAGCGGTGGATCGACTTTGTCGAGGAGGAATCGCAGGGGCGGCTGGTCATTCGCCCGATCTGGTCCGGCGCCTTGCTGTCGGCCGACATGTCGATGGAGGAATTGCGCCACGGCGTGGCCGATATCGGCCTCATCACGCCGATCTATGTCCGGGGCGGAACACATCTGCTGCGCATCCAGACGGGATTCTACAGCGGCGCGGATTCGGTTGAATCGCAGGTCGCGCTCTATCGCTGCCTTGAAGCGCGCATACCGCAGATATCGCGGGAGCTTGACGGTCTGAAAGTGCTGGCGGTGCAAGGCGGTTTGCTGCCCGGAATACTGACCCGCGGCAAGCGAGTGGAGCAACTGTCCGATTTGCGCGGATTGCGTATTCGCGCACCCACCGAATTGCTGGCCGTGTTGCAGAACCTCGGGGCCGACCCTGTGAACATGCCGATGGGCGAAGTCTATTCGGCCCTCGCCAAAGGGGTCATCGACGGAGTGATTGCCCCGCTGGACACGCTCCGTGCGCTGCATCTGGCCGAAGTGACCGACTATTTCTATGACCTGCGCGTGCCGCGCGGCGCCTATCCTGCGCGGGCCATGGGCCTTGAACGGTGGCGCCAGCTCGAACCGTGGCAGCGTGACCTGCTCGAACGCAGCGTGGCCGCCTGGGAAGAGGCGCTGGCCGACGAAATCCGCAAGTCCGAAGCCGTGGGGCGGGCCGCGGGGGAAGGGCGGATCATCTATTCCAGCGCGACACCGGCTGAACAGCGGCATTTCGACCAGATATATCTGCGTGACGCCGAAGAGAATGCGCGCGCACTGGAACAGTTCGGGATTGATGGTCTGGAAGCCTTCAAGCTCGCCCGCGCCAGCTTTGCCGCGCGCGATCGTATTTCATGTGGAGATATTTCATGAGCCAGCCGCTTGCCGGCTTTCGAGTGGCGGATTTCAGCCATGTCATGGCAGGCCCCTTTGCCAGCCATCTGCTGCGCCTGATGGGGGCGGAAGTCATCAAGATAGAATCCCGCAATGGCGACCAGTTCCGCAATTACGGGGCCGATCGCCGGTTTGACGGGATGAGCCCGGCCTTCATCGCCGCCAATGTCGGCAAGAAGTCGATCGCGCTGGATCTCAAGGATCCGGAAGAGCAGGAGATCGCCCGCAAGATCGTGGCGAACAGCGATGTATTGCTGGAAAATTTCCGCCCTGGCGTGATCGCGCGCCTGGGCTTCGGCTATGATGCCGTCGGGGAATGGAAGCACGACATCGTCTATTGTTCGGTTTCCGGTTATGGCCAGAAGAGCGAGCAGCGCGACTGGCCGGCGATCGACAATATCGTGCAGGCAACCAGCGGCATGATGATGCTCAGCGGGGCCGAGGGCGATCCGCCTGTGCGGATCGGCTTCCCCATCGTGGATACGCTCACCGGGCAAACGGCTGCGGTGGCCATTCTGGGTGCCTTGCTCCAGCGCGAACGTACCGGGCAGGGCGCCTATATCGACGTGTCGATGCTCGATGCAGCCATGGCCTTCATGACCTCCGCCCTGACACCTTATCTCGTGACCGGACAGACGCTGAAGCGCCTCGGCAATACGGGATATAGCGGCTTGCCCACGGCGGCCCTGTTCGAAACTGCGGACAACCGCCACGTTTCTCTCGGCGTGGTGCAGGAAAACCAGTTTGCGGCGCTCTGCCGGCATCTGGGCCGGGAGGATTGGCTGAAGGATCCTCGCTTCGCCACCCCGGACGCAAGGCGCGCCAATTTCGATGCGATGTTCGCCCAGCTCGAAAAGATATTCAGAACGCGTGATGCCGATCAGTGGGAACGCGAACTCAGCGCGGTCAACATCCCCTGCGGCAAGATCCGCCATGTGGGGGAGGCTGCTGAGCTATGCGGTTCGCAAGCCCTGCTGGACGTGAATATCGAAGGTCTGCCGGGCGATGGCGCGGTTGCGGTGCCGAATGCCGGCTTCGACATGGAACCCGGCGCCCCTGGAACGGCGGAGCCACCGCCCCGACTGGATCAGAACCGGGAAGAAATCCTGCAATGGCTGGCTTCGCTGGAGGAGTGAACCGCAGGAAATGACAAAGCCCCAGCAGAGGGATCGGGAGAGTAGCGATGATCTTGAGACTAGCGATTGCATTGGCAGCCCTGGCGGCGCTGGTGGCGCCTGCCCGGGCGCAGGATTATCCGGGGGTCGAAAGGCGCTCTCTCTACGTGCCGGTGCATGATGGCACCAGGCTGGCAATGAATATCTACCGTCCTGCGGATGCAGGCGGAAAGGCGGTGCAGGATCGGCTGCCCGTGATCTTCGTCTTCACCCCCTATCGGGCGCGGTTCATCAATGGCGAAGGACAGGTCGAAGAAGCCGCGCTGGACGATCGGCTTGCCCTGCGGTCGCTTATCAGGGCCGGCTATGTCGTGGCTGTGGCCGATATACGCGGCAAGGGGCCATCCTTCGGCGCCCGCCGCGGCTTCCAGGACCGGACGGAGGCGCAGGACGGCCATGATCTGGTGGAATGGCTCGCCGACCAGCCATTTTCCAGCGGGGCGGTCGGTATGGTGGGCTGTTCTTATCTCGGCGGCACGACGATGCACACGGCCAGCACCGCGCCGCCATCGCTGCGGGCGATATTCACCGGGGCGACCGACTGGGACAAATATGCATTCGTCCGCCGCGGCGGGATCACCGCACAATTCAACACGCGCCCGGACGAACCATTGTCCCAGGATCTTGCCAGCGTGCCGGTCGATGATGACGAGGGCGGGGAACTGCTCCGGCAGGCGGTGGCGCAACACGCCGATAACACTCCGATGGCGGGGCTATGGTATTCGATGCCCTATCGCGACAGCGTATCGCCGCTGACCGGCAATGCCTTCTGGGACGAAGTGGCGATCTGGCGCTATGCCGATGCGATCCGCGAAGCCGGTATTGCAACCTATCTCTGGAGCAATTGGAAAGACGAACCGACCAGCCAGGTCATCGTCGCGGCTGAAAATCTCGGCAGTCGGTTACTTGTCGGACCGGGCAGCCATTGCGCTCCGCCGCCCGCCTTCGATTTCATAGGCGAGATCCGGCGGTTCTTCGATTACCATTTGAAAAATATCGATAATGGCTTCGCCCAGCAGCCACGCGTGACCTATTGGTCGGACGAGGGAGAAGGCAGGGGGCAATACCTCCGGACCGACAGCCTGCCCGGATCGGATGCGCTTTCGGCGGCGTTCTACCTGTCGGCAACGGAGCAGGACGAGCTATCGCTCTCACCCCGCGCAGGCATTGATGCGGACGACGAATTCACGGTCGATTACGGCGTGGGCGACAGTGAATATTTCGCTTTCTGGCCCAGTCCGCTGGACGAACATGGCATCGTCTATACCAGCGAACCGCTGGACCAGCCGATGGAACTGCTCGGCTATCCCGTCGCCCATCTGGAGGTTGCGGCCGACCGCGAGGATGCCGATCTTTTCGTCTATCTCGAAGAGGTGGCGCCCGATGGCGATGTCGAAGTCCTGTCTTTCGGCCGTCTCCGGATTTCCCACAGGGCCACTGCGGACGCGCCGTGGAACAATCTGGGACTGCCGTGGCATTCCGGGCTGGAGCGCGACGTGGCGCCTTTGCCCGCAGGGGAAACGGCCCGGCTAAACATCGCGATGATGCCGCTTTCGCATCGGTTCGAGCAGGGGGCGAGATTGCGGTTCGTTGTCACCGGCGCCGATCCGCGGCAACGCAACCTCGCCGATGTCAGACAGGATCCGCCGCCGCGCATAACAATAATGCGCGGTCAGAAATCCGGTTCACGCATTGATCTCCCCTTGCGTCCTGCGGCGGGTGAAGCGGCGCCGGCAGCCGCGCCCGCGCCAATGGCCGCCGTCCAGGGACAGATCGGCGAAGCGGCCGGAACGGGGCCTCATCCGGCAATTGCCCAATCGCGCGAGGATGCGCCGAATTATACGCTCTATCGGCCGAAAAACCTGCCTTCGCGCCCGCTACCCCTGGTGTTGTGGGGCAATGGCGCCTGTCTCAACAACGGGCTGAGCGCCAGCCACGCCCTGCGTGAATTTGCCAGTCACGGTTTCGTGGTCGTCGCCAATGGCGCTCCGCTTGAAGAGCGTGCGGCGCTTGAGAGCATCTCGCCTCCGCCATCAGCAGGTACGCCGGCGCCGCCCCCTGCCGAACGCGCACCGGATCAGACCGCGGTGGCGCAAATGCTCGCAGCGATCGAGTGGGCCGAGAAGGTCAATCGCGACGCGTCCGATCCATTATTCGGCAGGATAGATACGAGCCGGATCGCAGTGACGGGGCATAGTTGCGGCGGGCTTCAGGCGCTGGCCGCCGGGGCGGACCCGCGCATTGATACCGTCCTTGTCTATGGAAGCGGAGTGTATAACCGCCCCGGAACCGGGCTGAGCGGCGTGCAGATCCGCAAGCAGGATCTCGACAAGCTGCATACGCCGGTGGCCTATATATTGGGCGGGCCGGAAGACATCGCCTATCCGAATGGAACTGACGATTTCCGCCGTATCGGCCATGTGCCCGTGATACTCGCCAATCTGCCGGTGGGCCATGGCGGCACCCTCCCGCTTGTCAACGGCGGCGATTGGGCGCGGGTAGGCGCGGCGTGGCTCAAATGGCAATTGAACGGCGATCAGCAGGCCGCCCGCGAATTTGTCGGGGAGGATTGCAGGCTGTGTTCCACCTTTGGCTGGACAGTGGAGAAGAAGCAGTTTCCCGGCCCGGGATGACATTACCGGCCAGCGCTCAGTCCTGGCTTGCTATATCCAGGCCCGCCAGGAATGCCGAAGCTGCCGGAGAGAGCACGCCGCGACGCCGTTTGTAGATATAATAGCATCTATGCGAAGCAAGTTCCGGTACGTTGAGAGCGCAGATCTGGCCTGCTTCCTCTTCATCGGCATAAAGCGACCAGGGAAGCCATCCCAGCAACAGGCTTCGCCTGACGAATGCGGCAACCGCGCTTGGTGAACTGGTTTCGACAACCGCTGACGGCATTCGTTTGCCCGAACCTCTGACCGCTTCTTCCAGCAATTTGCGCGGCGTGGTGCCCGGGCCCGGCAGCACCCAGCCGGCATTCAGCACTTCCTCCAGCGAACATTGTTTGGTGGCGGCAAGCGGATGGGATGTGGAACAAACCACGCTGCAATCTTCTGAATAGCCAGTGTCGCGCACTGCTGTGACTTCGTCGTCTTCGAGATTATCATGCGCGATTGCGATGTCGATCGATCCATCGGCGAGCGCGGCGGCAAGTTCACCGCCGCTGCCTTCCAGCAGATAGACCTTCAGTTCCGTGCCCTTGTCTCGCAGCGATTTCACGGCATGGGGAAGAAATTGACGGGCAACCCCGGCGATGGCCCCCACCCGCACCACGCCTTTGCCCGCGCCGCGCAATTCGGCGATTGTTTCCTCCGCGCGGGACATATCGTGCAGGATCGATCGTGCGAAAGGCACCAGCGCCTCTCCTGCTTCCGTAAGCCGCATGCCCAGCGGATGCCGTTCAAACAGGGCCAGTCCGCAGCTTCGTTCCAGCTCCCGTGTCAGCCTGCTCAAGGCGGGCTGGGTTAGGTGAACAGCCTTCGCCGCACGGCCAAGACTTCCCAGTTCGGCAATCTGGAGAAAGGCGCGAAGCTGGCGATGATCGAGGCTCATGCAAAAATCCTATGACTTGCGGCCAAGTTTGCAACTCCCGCAGCAGCCATCGAAGTGGCACAATCATTGCCGAAGAAAAACAGAGGGTGGGGATAAGTAGAGGCGGCGCGGCGTTCAAGCCGTGCTCTTCGCGATAAGCCAATATGCCGGCTTTTTGGTCGGCTGGTTCGGCGTCTCACCTAGTCAAATGACTCTCGCGACCGGCGCCAGCGGGCAGCCGGGCTCCTCCCGGTGCCCGCTCGCGGAGCCGTGCAAGCAGTGGTCGAAGGAGATTGGATGAAAGTCAGTGCCGCCATCGCCGAAATTCTGCGCCGTGAAGGTATCAGCATGATCTTCGGATATCCGCGCAATCCGGTCCTTGAGACGGCGGCGGAGATTGGTATCCGCCCGGTCATCGTCCGCCAGGAACGCACGGGCGTGCATATGGCCGATGCGCTGTCCCGCCTGACACGGGGCAAACATATGGGTGTGTTCGCAATGCAGCACGGGCCCGGTACGGAAAATGCCTATGGCGGGGTTGCGCAGGCCTATTCCGAGTCCGTGCCTGTCCTGGTCCTGCCGCAGGGCTATGCGCGCCGCATCGCGCATGTGCCGGACAATTACAACGCCACTATCTCCATGCGCGATGTGACCAAGCATGCCGAACCGATCACTTTGCCCGGCGAGGTGGGGAATATCATGCGCCGGGCTTTCACTCAGCTGCGTAATGGCCGCCTGCGCCCGGTTCTGGTGGAAATGCCGTGGGACGTCCTGACGGAAGAAATCGACGGCGAGCTCGATTATCGCCCGGTTGTCAGCACGCGAAGTGGCCCCGACCCGCAAGCCGTGGAACAGGCCGCCAGGGCGCTGGTCACGGCGAAACGTCCGGTCATCTATGCCGGGCAGGGCGTGCACTGGGCCGATGCCTACAAGGAATTGCAGGAACTGGCGGAACTGCTTGCAGCGCCGGTTTGCACCAGCCTGGAAGGCAAGAGCTGCTTCGATGAAACGCATCCGCTTGCCCTCGGTGCAGGCGGGGCTGCCGTGCCCGGCCAATTGCGGCATTTTCTCGACAATTCGGACCTGGTCCTGGGCATCGGTTGCAGCTTTGCCGAAACCGCATTCGGCGTGCGGATGCCCACCGGCAAGCGGGTGATTCACGCCACGCTGGACCCCGCTGACTTCAACAAGAATGTACCATGCGAAATGGCCTTGGCCGGCGATGCGCGCCTGACCCTCGCCATGTTGGTGGATGCGTGCCGTGAGCTGCTCGACACGCCGCGCGATGCCGCCCCGGTGGCGGCCGAAATCGCCGAAGTCGAATCCGCGTGGATGCAGGAATGGCTGCCCCTTCTGACGTGTGAGGATGCACCGCTTTCGCCTTACCGTGTGCTGTGGGATTTGCAGCATTCGGTCGATGTGGCGAACACGATCATAACCCATGACGCAGGCAGCCCACGCGATCAGTTGACGCCGTTCTGGAAGACGAAAAGCCCGCTCAGCTATCTGGGATGGGGCAAATCGACCCAGCTCGGTTACGGCCTGGGCTTGGCAATGGGGGCCAAGCTTGCCTGTCCGGACAAGCTCTGCATCAATGTCTGGGGCGATGCGGCGATCGGTTTTACCGGCATGGATTTTGAAACGGCGGTGCGCGAACGTTTGCCGATCCTTTCCATTCTGCTGAACAATTCATCGATGGCGATCGAACTGCCGGTCATGCCCGAAGCGACGGAGCGTTACCGGGCCACCGACATTTCGGGCAATTATGCCGAATTCGCCGGCGCTCTTGGTGGGCATGGCGAACGGGTGAGCGAACCCGGCGAAATCCGCGCAGCAATAGGGCGGGGCATTGCCGCCACCGAAAATGGCCAGCCTGCCCTTATCGAGTTCATGACGGCAAAGGAAACACGCGTCTCGCGCCTGTGAAGCAGCACCGGGAAACACTCGGGCTGACAACCGGAAAAACCGCACAAGCGGTCCGGAATACAAGGGGAAAGAGGATGAGAAGGTCTGTAAAACTGCTGCCTTTTACCGCCGCCTGTTGCCTGCTTTGCGCAGGCGTTGCGCCTGTTTCCGCACGGGATCTGCCCAGGATAGAGCCGGTGCAGGCCGGCATTTCCGCCGAACGGCTGGACCTGCTCGATAAAGCGATCGCCAGGACCGCGGCTGAACGGAATATTCCCGGCGGGGTCGTGCTGATCGCACGGAAGGGCGGTGTCGCCCATTTGTCCAGCTTCGGACTGGCCGATCGTGCCACCCAGCGGCCCATGCGCCCCGACGATATTTTCCGTATCTATTCCATGACGAAGCCCGTTGTCAGCGTCGCGCTTCTGACACTGTATGAAGAAGGCAAGTTCCAGCTGAACGACCCGCTGGAGCTTTATATTCCGGAGTTCAGCAATCTGAAGGTCTTCGCCGGAGTCGACGAAGACGGGAACATGATTCTGGAAGAGCCGAAGCGCAAACCGACCATTCACGATGCTTTCCGCCACACTCTCGGCATAGGTGCGGGCGGTGGCCCCGCGCCCGTCGCGCAGCTTTATACCGACCGCAAGATCTGGGTGAATGCGATGACATCACTCAGCCAGCAGATGCAGCTGCTTGGCGAGGTTCCGCTGTTATACCACCCTGGAGAACAATGGCTGTATGGCTACGGCCACGACGTACAGGCTTATCTGGTCGAATATTTTTCGGGAATGCCGGTCGACGAATATCTGGAGAAGCGGATTTTCACGCCGCTGCAGATGGTCGATACGGCCTATGGCGTCCCGGCGGAAAAGCGTGGCCGCGTGGCAGCGTTGCACGATGTCCCCGAAGGGCCGCCGCCCTTTCCTCCCGTCGACATGCGGCCTTCGACCTATGAACGTTTCGCCGAACATCCATTCGGCACGCTCGGGCTATGGTCCACGGCGATGGATTATGCGCGTTTCGCGCAAATGCTGCTGAACCGGGGCGAGCTCGAAGGGGTGCGGATCCTCGGCAAGAAGACCGTTGAACTGATGACGGCGAACAACCTCCCACCCGCTATCGGGAATCTGGGGGAGGCACAGGGAACGCCCGGAACGGGATATGGGCTGGGCGTTTCGGTGCAGCTCGACGTTGCGGCCGACGGCAATCTTTCGTCTCCGGGTGCCTTTGGCTGGAGCGGGGCTGCGACGACGCATTTCATCGTCGACCCGGCCGAAGAGATGGTGGCGATCCTGATGACGCAGAAGGCGCCGTATGACGAGCGGATGCTGCGCGAATTCCAGACGCTTGCCTACCAGGCCATTGCCGAATGAACCGAACGCGGATGGCCGCAGGATAAAGCCGGGCCAGTGCAGCCCGGGAAAGCCGGAAAACAGAAAGAATAACGAGGGGAAGAGTGATGAAACTGAGAACGGGACATGCATTCTTCGGTTCGGCCAGCCAGATCGCGGCGGCCGCCGTCATGTTGTCTGGCGCAGCGGCAAATGCCCAGGTAGCACCGGAAACGCAGAGCGTTGCGGAGCCGCTGCCAGCCGAAAGGCAGGCCGATGCGCGGGCGGCGGAGGCAAACCAGCCTGGCCCCGGAAATTCACCGACCGTTGGTGCCGGTAACGAGATCGTGGTCACCGCCCAGTTCCGCGAACAGAACCTGCAGGACACGCCATTGGCGATCACTGCCGTTTCGGCGGCCATGCTGGAAGCACGCAGCCAGACCGACCTTTCGCAGGTTGCGCGGCAGGCGCCGAATGTCAGCCTGGCTCCGGCCGGGCAATCCTTCGGTGCGTCCATGATCGCGTCGATCCGCGGTGTGGGGCAAGGGGACTTCAACCCG
This sequence comes from Croceibacterium atlanticum, assembly GCF_001008165.2. Taxonomy (NCBI): domain Bacteria; kingdom Pseudomonadati; phylum Pseudomonadota; class Alphaproteobacteria; order Sphingomonadales; family Erythrobacteraceae; genus Croceibacterium; species Croceibacterium atlanticum. Next base: position 464,562 of record NZ_CP011452.2, read on the forward strand.
GCTCTGGAACCGGGGGTCGGGATCTATGTGGACGATGTCTATTACGCCACGCTCACGGGCTCCGTTCTCGACCTGCTGGATCTGGAACGTGTGGAGGTGTTGAGAGGGCCGCAAGGCACGCTGTCCGGCCGCAATTCCATCGGTGGCGCCATCAAGCTATTTTCCAAACGCCCCACTGGAGACAACACCGGATATGTCGCCGCGACATACGGCATCAGAAACCGCCTGGATATCCGCGCGAGTGGCGATTTCGGCCTGGCGGAAGGGGTCGACATGCGCTTGTCCGGTGTCTCAAAACGGCAGAAAGGCTATGTGGAGCGTCGCGATTTCGGATGCGATTATCCGGCCGGGGATGATCCTGCCATCAACCCGGCGGACGGAATACCGCGTGTCGTTCCATTTGAAAGCGATTGCGTCATCGCGCGGGAAGGGGAAATCGATTATTCGGCCGTGCGCGGCCAATTGCGGCTCCGCCCGACATCCTCGTTAGATATCAATATTATCGCGGACTACACATATGATGATCGCGCCTCCACGCCCAGCGTGATCATCCCCTTCCGGGACGAGAATGGCGATCTTGTCAGCCCGAATGTGCCCTACACGGCCAGCATCAATCCGTTCGAGGCGCCGATCGCATTGGACTCGCGCTTTCTGTGTGGCCGCTATTGCAATTATTCGACATTCAATCATGTCGCGACGGATTCCTATGCGCCATTCCAGACGTCCGGCCGTTTCATGTTTGAAGGATGGGGCGTGTCGGGCCAACTGGAATGGGATCTCGCTCCCAGCCTGCAACTTGTCTCGATCACCGCCTATCGGACTTACAGCTCGGAATTCAGCAATGACAGCGACCTTACGCCGCTGGCACAGCATCTTGGCCTGAGCATCCTCGACTTCGACTTCTTCAGCCAGGAACTGCGGCTTAACGGTGCCTTCGGGGCAAATGACGAGGTCGAATATACGCTTGGCGGATATTACAGCGATCAGAAATCGATCTATACCGCGCGGCAGGAGTTCCGCGACAGTCTGGGCGCATTCTATCAGCGCGACCCGGTCCCGGCGGAAAGCAAGGCGGTTTTCGCGCATGTCGCCTGGTCGCCCCTTGCAGACCTGACTGTCAGCGCCGGCCTGCGCTATACGGATGAATCCAAGAGCTACACTTTCGTCCGCCTGACACCGGAAGGGGATCCGCATCCGATCCTCAGGGCGTTGAACGGCGTGACCGGCGATTACCAGACCGACCGCTTCGATTATCGCCTCAATGCGCAATATCGCTGGTCGGACAACGTCATGACCTATGCTCAGCTGTCGACCGGCTACAAGGGCGGCGGCATCAATCCACGGCCCTTCTTCGCGCCCCAGGCCCGGTCATTCGGTCCGGAAGAGCTCACCTCCTACGAAGCAGGGCTGAAGACGGACTGGTTCAACCGTGCATTGCGCATCAATATCGCGGCCTTTCTCAGCAAGTATGACGGCATCCAGCTCACGCTGAGCGATTGTCCGGGGCTGGGCGTACCGGCCAGGCCATGTGCACAGCCGGCAAATGCCGGTGATGCCGATGTGCAGGGTTTCGAGGTGGAAGCGTCACTCGCTCCGTTCGAGGGCACGCTGATCGACATGGCGGTCAGCCATCTGGACTTTGACTATACATATATAAACCCTTCTGCCGGTGGGCCGACCAGCCCGACGGGGCCGCAATATGGTGATACGCGGCCATACACGCCGAGCTGGAAATGGAGCATAGGGGCGCAGCACAGGTTCGAACTGGGCGACGCCGGTTCCCTGACACCACGCGTCGATGCATCGTACCAGAGCGACATCTTCACCGGCGCGAACAATGTTTACAACACGATCGACGCCTATACGCTGGTGAATGCGCGCCTGACCTGGCGCAATCGGGATGAAGATCTGGAAGTGTCGGCGGAGCTGACAAATTTATTCGATAAATATTACTTCCTGACCCGCGGTGCCGCCACTACGCTGGGATCCACCTTTATCACAGGCCAGCCGGGACGGCCGAGGGAATGGGCTGTAAGTGTAAAGAAGAAGTTCTGAACCAAATGCGTCATCGGGTTTGGTAACATTCATGAAGCGACGATATATTCACGATTTTTCGTCCCGCGCGGGGAAGAAATTATCGAATTGAGGGAGTTTGACGATGTTCAGAAAGCTTGTCGCAACTGCTTCGGCATTCGCGATCCTGGCGCCCTGCGCCGCCTACGCCCATCACTCGTTTGCGGCTTTCTTCAAGGCGGACAAAATCGTGGAGGTGAAGGGCAAGGTCACGTCCTTCCGGTTTCAGAATCCCCATGGCACGATCGTGGTGGAGGTGCCGTCCGACGATGGCGAGGTCCAGGAGTGGCGTGTTGAAACAAATGCACCTGTCGTGCTGATGCGTCGCGGCTGGTCCCGCACCAGCCTGAAGGCCGGTGATGTGGTAACGATTGACGGTTGGCAGGCGCGCGACGGCAAACGCTATCTGCGCCTGCGCCAGGCATTCGACGGAAATGGCAATCGTATCGGCAGCGCGCCTTTCGACACGTCCGGCTGAAACCCTGGCCGCAAATTCGATCCGCGTCGGATGACGCACCAAATGGCTCGCCGGGAGTCGATGGACTGATTGGCTGGGAGTGAATGAATGATCCGCCTGGGACTAAGCCTGCTCGTTTCCGCAACATTGATCGTCGCGCCTGCTGGCGCCCACAATTCCGATACTGAGGAAGCGCCTGATTTCTCGGGCTTCTGGTCCCTGAACGGGAATCAGCATCCTTTTGATGAGGAGCTGGTTGCCAAGCTTCCGGCGAATACTGCCATCATCGATGACAGCGGGTTTGTCGAATTTCCGCAAGGCGAATTCGGCGGGCTGGAACTCAAGCCCGATGCCCGCGCCAAGGCGGCACAGTGGAAGCCGGAAGATGAAATGACGCTGGAAAGGGTCTGTGCTGCCCCATCCGTCGTATATTCGATCCAGGGGCCATTCCCCTTCGAGATACATCAGACTCCGGAACTGATCGTCTTCAAATATGAATATTTCGACCAGGTGCGGCTGATCTTCATGGACGGGCGGGACCATCCCCCTGAAGACGCGCCTCATTCCAAGGTTGGTCATTCGATCGGCCACTGGGAAGGCGATGAACTGGTTATCGAAACCACGCATCTTGCTCCGGCAACGATCACCAATAACGGCCTCGATCACAGCGACGCGCTGCGCATGGTGGAACGTTACAAGCTCAGCGAGGACGGAACGCAGCTGAAGGCGACGCAGTGGTTCGAAGATCCCAAGGTGCTCGATAATAACGGCGCCCGCTACATTCAGTGGAGCAAGCAGCCGGGCAATTACGTCTTCCCATATGACTGCAACCCGGTTTTCGCCCTGGAATATCAGTCAATCGAAGAAGAGGACGGGGACGGCTCGCCCGCGCCCTGAACCAAGGGTTTGACGCGCTGCCGGTAAGGACCGGGAGCGCGGCCGTTCGGCCCGGCGCCGGCTATCCCGATATTGGTGCTGTCGTTTCAGTGGCAGCGGACATAGCCGTGATAGCCGATTTCGTCCTTTGCGCCGGGAGGCACCACGATCATTTCCATGCCCTGGCTGCCAGCGTTTCCTTCTTCGTCGAGAAGGTTGAGCCGGACGCTGAGATCGCCGGAGGCAAAGCTACTCTTCCCTGCTGCCTGTAGCGGGATGAGCTTGCCATTCAGTTTGATCGTGCCCTTGCCGCCGGGTTCGTAGATGAAGGAAGGGAAGGCCACTTCGGTCAGGATCACTTCGCAGCGGCCATTCTTTCCGCCCAGGGCGCGTATATCCGCCTCGCTCATTGTCTCCGGCTTGATAATGGCGGTGGCGACATTCTGCAAAGCGCTTGCCGCGTCTTCGACTGGGGCCGCCAGCGGCTCGGGGGCCAGTTCGGCTTCCCGGTCATTGCCGATAGCCGTATTCTGGTTGCAGGCCGCCAGCGGCAGTGTGAGTGCGGCCAGGGTCAGCGATAATTTCATTGCGCCATCTCCTGCGGCAAATCCTTGCTGCTGCGCACGCCATTGGCTTTGATGTCGGCGATCAGATATTTCATCTGTGCGATTTCACGGCGCTGGGCCACGATGATGTCATGCGCCAGTTTGCGCACGCGTGGATCGCGGATCTGGGCGCGTTCGCTGGTCATGATCGCGATTGAATGATGCGGGATCATGGCCTGCATATATTCCACGCCGGTGACCGTGGTCTGGCTCCGCACCAGCCACAAAGCCCCGGCAAACACTGCCGCCGCAATGCCGAGGATCAGGAAGTTCTTCCGTCGATTGCGATACATGCCCCACATGAAAAGCAGCATCACCACCATCATGGCGGCCCCCATCACGAAGGCCATCCAGAAGCGTGTTTCGCTCCAGAAAACATGATCGATACTGAAAGTGTTCAGATACATCAGGAAGAACATGACCACGGTGCTGGTTGCGATCATGGCCATGAACTTCCAATAGGGGCCTTCGCCGGCCATCCTGTCCTGGCGATCGGCCATATGGCGCCTCCTTTGTCAGTGAATTCGGGCCCGGTATCCCGAAATCAATGAATGCGCCGCTGCGCTGTTCCCGTTTCCGGTATCGACCGTGCCGGCGTGGCGGCCTGACGCGCCAGAATGATGCGCTCCTGATGAAAAAGGCGAATACTGGCTGGCGCGGAAAACGGGCTAGGATGGGGCAGGTGTATTGATTTCTGCCGGCTGGCGGCAGCTATAGCTTTCAGCACTGTCGGGATCGCCGCCTTCGAAATGGGCGTAGGCAGGGTGCGGGCACATGGGGCGCCTTGCAGGGCTATCTTCGCGTCCGGCGTCGATGGATGCGGGCGCCACGCCCTTTTCCACCCAATCGACCAGCGGGGCCAGCAGGTCGAAATTGTCGAAGGCGTTCCCGCCTGCACAATGCATCATACCCGGAACCATGTAGAACCGGCTTGCCTCGGTAAAGGCATCGCCATTGGCTTCTGCCGCGCGCTGCCAGTAATTCCATGTATCGAAGGCGGAGAACCATGGATCGCTGACGCCATGGAAGAACATAACCTTGCCCTGACGGCCGAGGAATGTGCTGAGATTGGTCCAGACATGGGTATCGGTCAGCCGGGCATTGCCATCGGCGCGCAATTGCTGAAGCCGGGCATCTACATCCACTGACAAGGCGCGGGAGGCCGGGCCGAATACGCCGGGTGCGCCGTTGGGCAGATAACCGGGGATCGGCCCGTCCGTGTTCACGATGCCGGTGTCGTAGGGGATCTGCGTATAGGCCGGATATCCGGCGGCATCCTTCGCGCCGGCAAAGGCTCGCTCCAGCGCCTGGACCTGTGGCGATGAAAGGCAGCTATCGGTTTTGCTGGCGGTGCATTGCAGCCTTGCCGGCTGGAAATTGCATTGCGCCACATTCATGATCATGCCGTCGGCCCGCCCGTCCAGCGCATCGCACTGGTCCAGCATCCCCTTCAGGATGGTTTCCCGGTCAGCAGCGGAAAATATCTGCGAGACAATGGGCAGGCCATCCGCGTCACGCGGTGCAGCCTGGTTGAATTGTACGGCCGCCCATTCAACCCCGAAATTGGAGAAGCCCGGCCGCATGGCCGGCGCCCCGATCACTATTCCGTCGAAGAGTTCGGGATAACGCTGCATGGCCAGCATTCCTTCCCGCCCGCCGGTGGAACATCCGGTCATGTAACTGTGATTGATCTCCCGGCCGTAATAATGCGCAGTGATCGGCTTGCCGCGTTCGGCCGCCTTGCGCACGGCGCGTTCGGCAAAATCCAGCGCGGCCCGCTGGTTACGGGTGAAGCTGGCATCGAAAACCGCGCCCTTGTGCCCGCTATCATGGCTGAGGACTGCGAAACCGCGGGCGAGCGCCGGGTTGCTGCCGGCTGCCACGGGGCCGATCGGCGGTTGCACCACGCCATTCATTCCGCCGCCGCCCTGCAAAAGGAAACGCCCGTTCCAGTCATCCGGCAGGGCGAGGGCGAAACCGATGCCATATTGCGTGCCATCGGCCCCCTGATGTGGGTCGATCATGCCCTCGGCCAGGCAATGGCCGGGGAGGGGCGGCAGGGGCGGAGCGCCAGCTTGCGGGGCGGAGCCGCCTTCGGAGGGCGGGACATGACTTGCAGCGACGATAGTGGTTCCCGGCGTGATTTCCATGCCGATCAATGCCTCGCAGCGGGCATCGATATCATCTGCCGGCTGCCGGGCCGGCATCTCGCTCGTCGCCGCACCGGCAAGGAAGGGCACCGCGAGTGCCAGCCATGAAACGCGCATATATCCTCTCCGTGATGGTTCTCAGAACGTGACGACGACCTTGCCGATCTGCTGGTTGGATTCGAGATAGGCGTTCGCTTCGGCCAATTGGTCCAGTCCATGGAATTGCCTGGCGATGACCGGCCGCAAATGCCCGGTTTCCAGCCCGGTCAGAATCTTTTCCTGGGCTGCCTTGAAGCGGTGCGGGTGGTTCCAGATTTCACTGGCGACCCAGCCACGCATGCTCAGGCCTTTGAAGGCGCATTGCCAGTGGGGATAGGGCGTTTCCTGCTCGCTAAGCCCGCCATAGACGAACAATATGCCGCGTTCGCCCAGGGCGGTTGCGAGAGTTTCGACATAGGGGCCGCCGACCGGATCGAAGGCTGCCCGCGCCCCTTTGCCGCCGGTAATCGCCATTGTCCGGGCGACCAGGTCTTCTTCCTCCGTGGCGATGACATGGGCCGCACCCAGATCGCGCAGAGCCTGTGCCTTCTCGCTGGTGCGGGTGCAGGCAATGGAAATGGAGCCCGCCCAGTTCGCAAGCTGGATTGCCGCAATGCCGACGCTGGAGGAAGCCGCGCGGATCAGCACACCATCGCCAATGCCGATATTCGCCACTTCGATCAGGGCGAAAGCGGTCATATATTGCATCCAAATCGATGCGGCTTCGGCGGATGACAGGCCAGTGGGCGCGGGCAGCAGGATCGATTCCGGCACGATCGCTTCTTCGCCCCAGATCCCGTATTCGCCCTGCCGGATCATAGGCAGCACGCAGACCCGTTGTCCGATTTCATAGGTGGTGGCGCCGGGGCCGACTTCCTCGATCACGCCCACCCCTTCATAGCCGATCAGGCTCGGGAGTTGCGGTTTCACCGGGTAACGGCCTGCCCGGTACATCGCTTCCGCCCTGTTGAGGCCGACTGCCTCTACCCGGATGCGGACTTCGCCCGCGCCGGGGGCGCCGACCGCAAGCTCTTCAATATTGAGCACTTCCGGCCCGCCGAGTTCGTGAATGCGGATGACCTTTGCCATTCGTCCTCCCCCTTATGCTTTTGCCACAGCATGGGCTGCATGGGCCGGCATTGTCCAGCCTCGCAGAAGCAATCGCACAAAGAAAAAGGGCCCTCCCGGAAGGGGAGGGCCCGTAGGTTTCAGCAGTCGTTTTCCGGCTTAGAACTTGACGTTCGCACCGAGATAGAAGCGACGGCCGTTATCGTCATAGAACCCGGTCCCGAGGTTGCCGCCCGGCAGGTTGCCGGTGGCGAGCGGGTTGGTGTTCGCCGGGTTCACGCCGGTCATCGGCGGAGCCTTGTTGAACAGATTGTCCACGCCGAACCGCAGGTTCACATCTTCAGTCAGGGCATAGCTGCCGTTGAGATGGAAGATGTTATAGGAAGGCGCTCCCAGCGTCGTTGTCGGGAACGATGCTTCCGTGGCATCTTCGATCGAAGGCAGGTGCTGCCACTGCAGACCCAGCATGAAACCATCGATGCTGTAATTGACGTTGGTGAACACGCGATAGTCGTAATTGCCACCATTCAGACCGCTGGAGGTCGGCCCCTGGGTGCCGGCATATTCAACCATCGGATCGGTGGGCAGTTCGGACGCCTTGAACGACAGCAGATAGGTGAACTGCACGTTCACACCCAGCGTGCCCGGGCCAACATCGCCTGCCCAGTCAAGCTGAGCGTCGATGCCCTGCACGCGGAACCGGCCATTATTCACATAGGTCAGGTTCACATTGTCGAGACCGCCCGTAACTGCGTTGCGGGTGAGGGCCTGACATGCAGCCGTCTGGGCAGCAGCAGCCGGATCGGTTGCCACCAGCGGGTTCAGCGCCGGATCGTAGCAGCTACGCTGCACGATCGCCACGGTCTGCTGACCGATCGCGTCCTTCACGCCGATATTGTAGTAATCGACCGAAAGCCGCAGGCGAGACAGAAGCGGGCTGTTGAACGGTGAATTCAGCACCATGCCGGCAGTCCAGGTGTCAGCCTTTTCCGGGGTCAGGTCCGGGTTGCCGATCGCACTCGGCCAGGCGAAACCAAAGGTGGAGTTATCCGTAACGCCCGGGCCGCCATTGTAATAAGCTTCCGAAGCCTGCTGGTTCGGCATCATGGCAAGGCAGGTCGCATAGACCGCATCGCCATTGGCATTGGCCGGATTTGCCGAATAAGGCAGCGGGTTCGCACGCGAACACAGGTCACCGGCGGTGTTGACGCCGAAGGTCTGCTGACGAGCAAGATAAAGCTCGGCAAGGTTCGGTGCACGTTCCGCACGGTTGTAGCCACCACGGAAACGCAGCCAATCGGTCACCTCCCAGTCACCCAGGATCTTGTAGGTGTAGCTGGTGCCGGTCGTGCTGTAGTCCGAAACACGGCCACCCAGTTCCAGCTGGAACATCTGGATCGCCGGAATGTCCGAAAGGACCGGGATCAGCAATTCGCCATAAGCTTCCTTCACGTCGAAGAAGCCTTCGGAGTTACCGCTGGGATAGATGCCCAGTGCCTGATCCATGAAGGAGCGGCCCTGCGTGGTCAGCGTATCGTTTGTGAATTCGAAATCGAGTTCACGATAGCTGGCACCGATGGCGCCGCGCACCTGGCCGGCCGGAAGATCGAGAAGGCCGCCCTGCAGGTTGGCTTCCACAATCGTCTGACGGGTATAGGTCCGGTTCTTCAGGTCCGCACGGATGGCTTCAAGGCAATCTTCCGAATAACCGCCTTCAGGCCGCACGAAGAAGTTGAGACCGCTGGTGCAGGTGGCCGACGATGCGCCGAAGCCGCCGAAAGCCTCGTTGCCGGTCGCGCTGAAGCCTTGGCCGAAATTCGGAGCGGTGAGAACCGCACGAAGACGTTCGAGCGAATAAATGCCCGTCTGCTTCGCATGGGTCTGCGACACACCGTGGTTGACGGAGATATCCCAGGTGAAATCGGATCCCGGAATATTGCCTTCCAGGCCGGCCACGATGTTGTAGGTCAGAACGTCCGTGAAAGTTTCACGCGGGTCGGGCATCAGCGTGGTAATGCCGAACGGCGCGTCAGGATTGTCCCGGCTGTCCAGCAGATCCCACAGCGATGCGGGAAGCTGATCCTGGGAAAGCTGGGTCGGATCGATATTGACGCCCCAGCCGCCCGTGATCGGGCCCGGTTCGTTGCGGGTCTGGGTGCTGACATGGCTGAACATCGCCTGGCCGAACACGCCGATCCAGTCATTGACCTCGTAATTACCGCGCGCAAGGAAGTTGTAACGCGTCAGCGGCAGAACCAGCTGCAGGCCGGTGCTGGCCTGGCTGAGCGTGCCGGCATCGGTGACCTTCGTGTTGAAGCCGTCAACATCTTCGGAATAGCCGAAGAAGTTTACGTAACGCGTGAAGGGCGCACCATAAATACCAGCGGCATCGAAGAACGAACCGTTGACGAAGGGATTGCCATTGCCGTCAAGATAGACGGTCGTGCCCTGCACGTTGGGGCTGAAGTTACCGTCAGGGAACAGCGTTTCCAGGCCGGAAGCATAATTGCCGTTGGTACCATCCAGCAGGATGCCCGGATTGTTGATGAAGAACTGCGCGCCGCCGGTCGTGCTCGTATCGGCGTACAGATCCTTGTACCATTTGCGATCGGCCCGCAGGTTCGCTTCGCGGGTGTTCATCGACATTGCGAGGCTGACGTTACCGCGGCCATCGTCAAAGTCCGTGCCCATGATGCCGGACAGCTGATATTCGAAACCGTCGCCTTCCTGAGTAATACCGACCTGGCCATCGAGTTCGAGGCCCTGGAAGTTCTTCTTCAGGATGAAGTTGGTGACACCGGCCACGGCGTCGGCGCCGTAGGTGGACGATGCACCGCCGGAAATGATCTCGACACGCTCGATCGCGGCGGACGGGATCGTGGTGATGTCGATGACGCCCGATGCGTTGCCCGGCGTGCCACGGCGGCCGTCCAGCAGGACAAGGTTACGGTTTGCACCGATACCGCGAAGCGAAACGGTTGCCGCACCCGGCGTGTTGGTGGCGGTCGGCTGAATATCCGCGCCAGCCTGCGGCGTCTGCGCCGGCGTGAACTGCGGCAGCTTGTTCAGATTGGTTTCAAGCGCGGCGGTCGAGGACTGTTGGAGCAGGCTCTCGTCAACCGTCACGGTCGGGCTGTTGTTTTCGAAATCGGCGCGCTGGATGCGCGAACCGGTAACGATGATGGTGTTGCTCTGACCGGCACCCTCTTCCTGCGCCATTGCCGGTGCGGCAATGGTGACAGTGCTGGCGCATCCGGCCAGCAAGAGGGCCCTGTAAAGCCCCGAATTCTGCAAACTCCTCACTTTGTGCTCCCTTCACAAATAATACGCACGGCCCTTCAGCCGTCGTTCTGTAAAACCTCTCACCGCACCCCGGACGGATTGGACGCGCAAATCTTGCGCGCGCTGGCACCGCCACTACGGGTCGAGGCAAATTCTGTTTTTCCGGGGACGCGCGATGCGGCTTCGGCAAAAGCCGGCACGCCATTCGCGCATGAACGCGCTCGTTCCATTCATCCCTCCCTCGCGGCCCCGACTTGATTGAGTCGACGGGTACCGTTTGTTCGTATTCATATTGTCTGTGTCTGATACTGTCTAGCCGACCGGACCCGGCGGCTTGTTAAAAATGCGGGTTTCGGCCGTTTTGGGACACAATATTAGCCGCAGATGGCATCAAACAACCTATTTACATTGCATTAAGCAGTAGAATTTTTCGCAGTTTTCCGGCATTTTACGGAGCTGAAACTTTTGCTGCACTTGCGAGTGTTGCCCCGCTGCATCGCTTGTATGACAGATTTGCGGAATTCAGCGATTTGGCGGGATTTCTGCCCCAATAAGAGGTGTGACGGCAGTGTATCGAGAAGCCATTGCGTTGATTTGGTCCGGTATCCGGTCCATTTCACCCACAATGTTTTTACGCGATGACAAGCCGCGAACTGTTCAATTGTACAAATCCAAGATAGGTTGCCGGAAACAATTGATCAGAAGAAGGGGCGGGGATAACCGCGCTTATGGGTGATCGGGAGGATGCGGGCCAGATGGCCCGGAGAGAAGGCGGGCCTGACGAAAGAACGGGCGCCTCAGGCGATTGGCGGAGCATGTTGCGTATGCGCGCCCATGACGTGCTGCGCAGTTCCATTACGGCGGATACCGAAACCAATGGCGCCACCAGGGCGCTTGGCAAGCTGGCCGAAGATGCTCTTGCCATCATCGATGCTTTCGCGCGCGGCGTGCAGATCGAAGCCAGTGCCGGCGGGCAGGGATGGTCCGCTGATTTCGAGCGAAGGCTAGAGATCATTCTCAAGGGTATCGATCTGGAACTTGCGCAAAGCGGGGCGGGGGATCCGGATCTCCCTGTTCAGCCCCCGCATGTAATCCAGGGGGAACTCTGGCAATTGCTCCACAAGACGCGCGAAAGCGCCGAGCTTTCCTATTCGCGAGAAATCGACCTTATCGAGCTTGATCGCCGCATCCTGTTCCTGTTGCGGAGCATGGGCCCGCTGGTGCCGGCGGACGTGGCGAGTGCGGTGGGCGTGGACAAGGCGCAGGTCAGCCGGTCGGTTAAGCGCCTGCTGGAATTGAAGATGGTGGAGCGGGAACAGATCCGCGCCCCGCTGCGGCTCACCCGGAAGGGTGAAACGCTCAGCAAGAAGTTGATGCGCCTTGCCGAATTGCGCAATCGCGAGCTGACCTTCGATATCGGCGATGCGGAATTGCGTGAATTCCTGGCGACTATCGAAATCCTGCTCGACCGGGCTGTCACGCTTTATCACGAGGAATATGATCTCGCCCATGAAAAGGGTGGGACCGTTAGCTTGGGGGATCGCGAAGAACGCAAGATCGGGGAGAAGCTGCCCCTCGATCGCACCAGGATCGTCTCGCCGCTGATGACGCTCAGTTCCTATTTCAGCCGCAGCGGCGCCTTGGCGTTCAAGCGGCTGACCGGGCTGTCAAATTTTGAAGCCTATGTCCTGTACGAGATCGGCAAGAACCCGCCGATAGCCTGGACCCCGCTCGTCCGCGCGCTGGAACGGGATCACAGCCAGGCCGGGCGTACGATCAACACCTTGGTCGATCGCGGCCTCGTGACGCGGGAAGGCAAGCCCGGGCGCCGGCATGGCCGTTTCGCGCCGAGCAAGGAAGGTGCCCGCCTGTGGGAAAGGATTGACGAGGCGGGCCGCGAACGCAGTGCCTATCTCCTCGCACCGCTCGCAACTGATCAACGCCGGCGATTCCTGCAGACTTTCGAGAAAATCCGCAGGAATGCTGTCGCCCAGCTTGAACGCGAACGCGCCTTCGCCGAACTGGACGATTAGGCGGAGGCCTATTTGACCCGTTCGATCCGGACCGGGGCCTGATTGTCAAAGCGCATGAGGTAGCTGCCGAGTGCGCCGCGTTCGAGTTCGATGCTATCGCCCTTGCGTGGGGTGCGATAAAAGCGGCTGACGCTTTCTCCGAAGAGCCATTGGGCGCCATCATCAAGGGTTATCAGATAGATGCCCGGTTCGCGTTCCCGCACGGTCGCGACCCTTGCCTGGATCTCGTTCACCTGTCCTGGCCGCGTATCGAAGCGTTGCGGGCTGTTGGCGCGAACATCGTCGCCGCCGAAACCTTCCGGTTCGGCCATAGCTGGCGCGGGAGAGGGCGCAGACGGAGCCTTGCCGAGATCGTCCTTGCCGAAATCATTGCCGGAAAGAGGGGCGCCAGACCCGCCCTGCGGCCGCTGCATCGAGCCGGGAACGGAGCTACGGCTGGGTGCACCGGCAGAGCGGATATTGTTGTCATAGCAGGCAAGCCGCGCGGTCGGATCATTGATCTTCGCGCATTCGCGCAAGATGTTGAGAACGATGCCGTCATTCACCTGGGCTGTGGCAGGCATGGAAGCCAGCGTGAGGGCGGCGGCCCCTGCCAGCAGCATGGAAACTCGCTGCGCGGTCATGAAATTATCTACTCCTCTCGTCCGGACACGCTTAGTGAAGCTTGACCGGCGAAGGCGCAAGAGGCTTGAGGCAGGGCGCCTTCAGCCCGGAACATCATTTCCTTGCAGGACGCCGCGGCGAATCTGGTCTTCTTCCATGGACTTGAACAATGCGGAGATATTGCCTTCTCCGAAGCCTTCATCCCCCTTGCGCTGGATGAATTCGAAAAAGACGGGCCCCACCATCAACTGGCTGAATATCTGCATCAGCAGATGCGGCTCGCCATTTTCGACCGAGCCATCGACCAATATGGCGCGTTCCTTCAGCTTTTCGATCGGCTCGCCATGGCCGGGCAGCCGCTCTTCCAGCATTTCGTAATAAGTGTCGGGCGGGGGCGGGGCGAATTCCAGCCCCTTCTGCCTCAGGCTGTCCAGCGATGAATAGAGATCGTCGCTGGCAAAGGCGATGTGCTGGATGCCTTCGCCATTATAAGCGCGCAAATATTCGGCAATCTGCCCCTTGCCATCCGCGCCGCCTTCCTCGTTCAGGGGGATGCGGATCTTGCCATCAGGCGCCATCATCACCTTGGTATTGAGGCCGGAATATTCGCCCGTAACGTCGAATTGGCGGAACTCGCGGAACCCGAAGATCCGCGAATAGAAATCCTCCCAATGGGCGATCCTGCCATTATAGACATTATGGGTAAGGTGATCGATCATCTTGAAGCCGGCACCCGGCGGGTTGCGCTCGGCGCCGTCTTCATAAATGAAATCAATGTCGTAGATCGTCAGATCGCCGTCATAGCGGTCGATCAGATAGATCAGTGAATGGCCGATACCCCTTATTGCCGGGATATTCAGTTCCATCACGCCGGTATGCACTTCCACCGGCTCCGCCCCGCGATCGAGTGCGGCCTGATAAGCATGGGCCGCGTCCTTGACCCGGAACCCCATGCCGCAAGCTGAAGGTCCATGCTCCGCCGCGAAATAGGCGGCCGGGCTTTTCGGTTCATAGTTCGCGATCAGATTGATTCCGCCCTGCCGCCAGAGCTGGACATCCTTGCTCCGATGGCGGGCGACCATGCTGAAACCCATGCGTTCGAATCCGGGTTCCAGAATACCCTTTTCAGGTGCCGAGAATTCGAGAAATTCGAAGCCGTCCAGGCCGAGTGGATTGTCAAACAGATCAGGCATGGTTTCAAATGTAACCGGACTGGAGCGTGACTACAAGATCACTCATCGCAACATGCTGCCGTAATGGCGCAAGAATGCGGCGATCCCGCTTGAATTCAGTGGGGAATTGTGATTCTGGTTACATCATGAACCTGGCCACCAACAAGCGCGACACGATCCGGGAAAAACTCGGCCAGTTCGGCGCGCTCGGCTATTTGCTTTTGCTGGGCGGACTGGCGCTGGCCGGACCCTATGGCGTATTGTCCTGGGGGGAAAACATCTCGCTGCTGGAAAAGCGCCAGGCCCGGATCGCCGCGCTACAGGAACAGCGGGACGAATTGGTCAATCGGGTCGAACGTCTCGATCCTGAGAATGCCGATCCGGACATGGTTTCCGAATTGCTGCGCCGTAATCTCAACGTCGCGCATCCGGACGAATATGTTCTCGAATACAATCCGGAGCCCTGAGCGCAGATTTTACCGCCTCCAGGGCTCAGGCTTCGCACAAACCCAACAACCTGCATCGGAGACGTTGCAAGCGGCGCGATCATCCGCCTATAGGCGGGCCGAAACCAGCGCCATTCAGCGCAAAAAGGGGAAGACGCCTTGGCACGAGCCGCCACTCCCAGTTCCGGCAAGCCGAAACGGACGCCGGCAAAGAAGAAACCCGAAGTCAAAATGGGCGCAGCCGCCGCAAATGCCGGCGATGGTCCTGACGAGAGTTTCGAGCTTCGCAGCCTGCAGGAATCCTTCGAAAAGGATAAGCGCTACAAGGCGAGCGAAGAGGAAATGCTCGACTTCTACAAGCAGATGCTGCTCATCCGGCGCTTTGAGGAGAAGGCGGGCCAGCTTTATGGCCTCGGCTTCATTGGCGGTTTCTGCCACCTCTATATCGGGCAGGAAGCTGTTGCCGTGGGCCTGCAATCGGCGCTGAATGGCGACAAGGACAGCGTCATCACCGGCTATCGCGATCATGGCCACATGCTGGCTTACGGCATCGATCCGAAAGTGATCATGGCGGAACTGACCGGACGCGAAGCTGGTATCAGCCGCGGCAAGGGCGGTTCGATGCACATGTTCAGCACCGAACATCGCTTTTACGGCGGGCACGGCATCGTCGGCGCGCAGGTGCCGCTTGGCGCCGGTCTCGCTTTCTCGCACAAATATAATGAAGATGGCGGCATCTGCCTGACCTATTTCGGTGATGGCGCAGCCAATCAGGGGCAGGTGTACGAAACCTTCAACATGGCTTCACTGTGGAACCTGCCGATCGTCTTCGTGGTTGAAAACAACCAGTATGCGATGGGCACATCGGTGAAGCGCAGCTCTGCCGAAACGCATTTCTACCGCCGCGGCACCGCCTTCCGGATTCCCGGCATCGCGGTCAACGGCATGGATGTGCTGGAAGTCCACCAGGCGGGCAAGATCGCCATCGATCATGTCCGTGGCGGCAATGGCCCGGTCCTGCTGGAACTGAACACCTATCGCTATCGCGGCCACTCCATGTCCGACCCGGCGAAATATCGCACGCGCGAGGAAGTGCAGGGCGTGCGCGAGAAGCGCGATCCGATTGAAGGTCTGAAGGCAGACCTGATGAAAGCGGGCGTGGAAGAGGACAAGTTGAAGGAAATCGACAAGGCGATCCGCGCGACGGTGAATGACGCCGCCGACTTCGCGGAAAACTCCCCCGAGCCGGAGCCGTCCGAGCTCTACACCGATGTCGTGGTGGAGAAGTACTGATGGCGATCGAGCTCAAGATGCCCGCCCTTTCTCCGACAATGGAAGAGGGCACGCTGGCCAAATGGCTGGTCAAGGAAGGGGACGAAGTTTCCTCCGGTGACGTGCTGGCGGAAATCGAAACCGACAAGGCGACGATGGAATTCGAATCCATCGACGAAGGTATTGTCGGCAAGATCCTCGTGCCCGAAGGCACGGAAAATGTGGCCGTCGGCACGGTGATTGCCGTGCTTGCTGCCGAGGGTGAAGACGTGTCCGATGTAGACACCGCGCCTGCTCCGGCCCCGAAGGAGGAGCCCAAGGGCGCCACCACGGCGGCCAGTACTGCCGAAGTGATGGAAGAAAAGCCGGCCCCCAAAAAGGTCGACCCGGAAATCCCGGCAGGCACGAACATGGTCACGGTCACCCTGCGCGAAGCGCTGCGGGATGCGATGGCCGAAGAAATGCGCCGCGACGATCGCGTCTTCGTGATGGGCGAGGAAGTCGCCGAATATCAGGGCGCGTACAAGGTGACGCAGGGCCTGCTCGAAGAATTCGGCCCCAAGCGCGTGATCGACACGCCGATCACCGAATATGGTTTTGCCGGTATCGGCGCGGGCGCCGCCATGGGCGGTCTGCGGCCGGTCGTGGAATTCATGACTTTCAACTTCGCCATGCAGGCGATTGACCACATCATCAATTCCGCGGCCAAGACCAATTACATGTCCGGCGGCCAGATGCGCTGCCCGGTCGTGTTCCGCGGTCCGAACGGCGCGGCAAGCCGCGTGGGCGCACAGCACAGCCAGAATTACGGTCCGTGGTATGCCAGCGTTCCGGGCCTGGTCGTGATCGCACCTTATGATGCGCATGATGCCAAGGGCCTGCTGAAGGCGGCCATCCGCAGCGAAGATCCCGTGGTCTTCCTGGAAAACGAGCTGGTTTATGGCCGCAGTTTCGAACTGGCCCAGCTGGATGACCACGTACTGCCAATCGGCAAGGCACGTATCGTTCGTGAAGGGTCTGACGTGACGATCGTATCCTATTCGATCGGCGTCGGCCTGGCTCTGGAAGCGGCAGAAAAGCTGGCCGCAGAAGGCATAGATGCCGAAGTGGTCGATCTGCGCACCCTCCGCCCGCTCGACAAGGAAACGGTGCTGGAAAGTCTGGCCAAGACCAACCGCCTGATCATTGCCGAAGAGGGCTGGCCGGTCTGCTCGATCGCGTCGGAAATCACCACGATCTGCATGGAAGAAGGTTTCGACCTGCTCGACGCGCCAGTGCTGCGTGTCTGCAACGAGGACGTGCCGCTTCCCTATGCCGCGAATCTGGAAGCGCTGGCGCTGATCGATTCCGACCGGATCGTCACCGCCGCGAAGAAGGTCTGCTACAAGGATTGAGCGTCTGCCCCTTCGGGGGCAGGCTGCCTGTCGGGGTCGCTCGCCGCCAATGCGGCAGCGGCCTCAACAGGTTGAAGTCGTCGTTCCCGACAGGCCGTCGCCGCCGCCGCCGGTCAGATTGCGGTCGTCGCGGACGATGAAGGCGGCTTCCTTCTTGAACTGCATCTCGTCCACGATCACGCCGGGAAAAAGCGGCGTGTAGCGGTAGAAGACTTCCACGAACATCACGGCCTGATTATCGCCGGCCATGACCCGGCGCCCCGTCTGCCCCAGGCCATAGGGGATTTCGGTGCCGTTCAGCCCGTTCATATCGCTGTCATTGCCGTAATCGGATCTCTCGTTCAGATCCCCGGCGCAGCGTTGCCAGTGAATATATTGCTTATCCGTCACCGGATCCTTTTCCAGGCTCGACAGGATGATCCGGCCATTATCTTCGAAATTCAGGGAGGACCCCTGTTCCATCGCCCCGAACATGAGGGCATCGATATCCGTTTCCGCCACGGTCGGGGCGACAGCGCTATTGTCCGTCTGACCGAGGCGGGAAGCATTGTCGGCCACGGAAAGCGCAAGCTGGCTGACCTGCATATTGGCAGACGTCATGTTGGCAATTTCCATGCCGCCCATGCCCAGGCCGATAATCACCGGCAGGCACAAGGCAAACTCGACCATGGAAATGCCGGTTTCATCCCGCGCCAGCGTCCGGCTGAGCCTGGGGAGGCGCGGCAGCAATTTTCCTGGCTTGCGCATGGTCCGCATCTTCGTGCCCCTCAACTGCTGCATGTGCCGGCAGTGGTTGCGTAACCAAGCTGGTTCGCAAATGGCTGGTTCTTCTTCACCGCCGTGGCCGTCAATGTCCGTTCGTTCCACATTTCGGGCATGAAAGGTATCTTGAACAGGGGAGAATAGGTCGCCGTGACGGTATAGATCACGACATCGCCGGCACCGCCATTATTGGCCACGCCGATATCGGCGTCCCAGATCCCGTTGCGGTTCTCGTCGACATAGGCCTCGCCATTGTCGCAGACATTGTTGCCATTCTCGTCATCGAATTGTTCAGGACGACCGATATCGGCGAAATCGAAATAGCTGAGGCGCTGCGGGTCCAGATCCACGCCCGGCAGGACAGGCCTGATCGCATCCTCCACGATCTGGTCGGCAACATCCGTATCGCCACCTTCCAGAGACGAATCGCGCGCGGCCCGTTCTACCGCACCGGCCAGAACCGACCGGGCGTAGACCATATGGGACAAATCATAGATGCCCATCAGCAGGATCACGAATACCGGCGCGATAAGGCCGAATTCCATCACCGCAGTGCCATCTTCCCGCCGGGATAGGGCGCGGAAGATCGATTTCGCAGAACGCATCATTGGATGACCCTCAATTCACCCACCTGCTTGGCAATTTCCTGGAACTGTTCGTTGAGTTCTTCGGCATTGTCGGCCTTGAATGCGCTGTTCGCCGATGCACAGGTTTGCAGCTCGCTAGAGAGAGTTACGCCGGAGCCAAAGGCGATCACCCACAGTCGGATACCGCGTGCCTTGATCGCTTCACATATCGCCAGATAGCGCGAACGGTGCCGCGGTTCCTGCCGGCTGCTGTTGCCGTTGCCTGTGATACGCCGGTCCAGATTTTCGATTCCGTAGGAAGAATTGATGCTCATCGACGGAGCCAGTTCACCATCGGTCATGAAAATCAGGTGCCGCGAGACGGTGCCGCCATTGCTCGGCTCTGCGGTTACGTTGCCGGAAAAAATGCCGCTGGGAGAACTGATCCGTGCGCCCCAGAGCAGGCCGAGATCGTGATAGGTGCTGCCGACCGGCGACAGGGAATCGGCATAATCATCGAAATCGCTTTCGCTCATTTCGGCCAGAAGCTGCGAACGCTGGGGGCAATATGTGTTGACACCTCCCCCATTGAAGGTCGGATCGACCGATCCCCGGTTGAATGTTACGTCATCCCAAAGTGGCTTCCACTTGGTGGCATCGTCCGATGTGGGTGCACTGTCGATGTCGAGGTCCAGCGCGGTCCCCGGCGTGATGCCGGTTGCCAGATTCACGAAGGAAAATGTGCTCGCATCGACCGTTTGTCGTTCCTGGATGCAGCCTTGCCAGGTTGACGTGACGTTTGAAGTGCGCCCGTACCAGCTGCCGACAGGAACGGAGACAGAGTTGAAGTTCTTGAAATTGCTGACATCGTAAGTGACAGGCTGGTAAACCCAGTCCTGATAATATTGCCCCGATCCCGTAACGGGGACCTGGTTCCGCGCTTCGTAACTGTAGCTGATCTTGTAACGCGTATATTCGCGGACATGGACGTAATAACCGGATCCATACCAGGATGAATAATACCGGCAGTCATAGTCTCTTTTGACGAATTCCTGCCTGTTACCATAGGCGGTTATCTTTCGGCCCGTCGCGGGATCCAGCGTCTCGCTTTCGACATCGGTCTGGATGCCGCCATTGGCGGTCCAGTCATTGTCATCCGCGGGCATGGAGTTTTCACAGGAATTGCGGTTGTAATAGCGCGTATCGTTCAGCCGCTGGAAATAACCGGTTTGCGGATTGGTCCAGGTGGGATCACCGCTTGTCCATTCGGCGACGACATCACTCCAGTTAACTGCCTGACGCGACTGGATGGTCACGGAATTGGCAATGTAATTGCTATCGACCGAATTGATCAGCCGTCCGACATTCACCGCGGAACTGTAAGGCACGAAACCATAGCGGATCCGGGCATTGCTGCCCTGGACCGAGGCATCCACCGTGTCGTAGAATTCCTTCATCGCTGTCTGCAGCGCGTAAATACGCGTGCCATCGCTTGGCACACCCCAGGACTGGCCATTGGGCGCCCAGGCCATCGACCCGGTATTGTCCAGCACGAACACGATATCGCTGTTGCCAACCCCCATGGAGGCGGAACAGGTGACGGAAAGATCGAATGTATCGAACCCGAATATCCGCATGATCACGGTGTCGAGCGTCACCGTGGCGATGCCGTTGACCGTGTTGCCGTCATCATCGGATGATGGCGTGAAGGCCGGTTCGGCTGTGCCTTGCTGGTCGACGTCGTAATTCGCATCGAAGAAGGCATTGGCCTGGCCCAGGGCCGTGGCATCGAAGCCATTGGTCGAAACGGCCCGGCGCCCGGCCAGCACGCCCGCGTCGCACGCGGCCTGCAGGCGCCGCTCGGTCATATAACCGCGCGCCATGTCCACGCCGCTGCCGACCAGCCCCGCCAGCACAAGCATGCCGACAGCCATCATCGGCAGCACACTGCCACTTGCGTCGTTCAGAAGCGCCTTGAAAGGGCGTTTCCATCGACCATGAAATCCAGGTCGCGATTTGCCAGACATGAGTTCAGCCACTGAGCGGCCCCCGCCGATTGTCCCGATCAACCTCAAGGCTTTAGAGAGTTGTAGTAAGTGCTTATTCAACCGACGAAGTTAAGAAGCCGTTATATTGCGGCGGCGTGGCCAAGATCGTTGCGCCTGATGTGGATGCGCCCCTAAAGGCGGCGGCTGTGACGGATAACGATCTCATTACCGAATTGCCGCCTGCGCAGCGGCTGGCGCTGTCCTATGCCTCGCATCGCAGCCGGCCCGCGCATCTCGCGCTTCTGGCCCTGGATGCGCGGCTTTCGCAGATCATCCGCAACCGGCGCGAACCCCTTCTGGCCCAGATGCGCCTGGCCTGGTGGCGGGACATGTTGGGCAAGCAGGCGGAAGACTGGCCATCCGGCGATGCCATACTCGACAAACTGCGCCATTGGCGCGCGCCGCAGGATCTGGCCGCTCTGTCCGATGGGTGGGAAGCGCTGCTGGCATCCGACCTGTCCGCGCATGTAATCTCCGAATTCGTCGATGGGCGGGGCCGGGCCTTTGCCGCGCTGGCGCGTGAACTGGGCGTGCAGGGTGATGATGATGCGCGGCAGGCGGCGCAGATATGGGCGCTGGCCGATCTGGCGAATAATCTGTCCGACGGGGAAGAGCGGGCACTGGTGATCGACTATGGCAGAAGCCGGCCGCCTGCGCCGCGCCTTTCCGCCAGCCTGCGGCCGCTGGCCGTGCTGGCGGGGCTGGGCGGCCAGGCGCTCAAAAATGGGGGAACGCCGCTGTTGAACGGGCCCCGCAGCCTGTTTCAGGCCTTGCGGATAGGCTTCACCGGAAGGTAGGTCTGCGGCCAGGGGGTCGCAATGAACCGGATAGTGCTGGGTGTCTTTATCGGCTTGATGCTGGTGGGTGTGGGACTGTTCTGGCTGCAGGGCAGGGCAGCGGTGGAACGTGGAGCGCCACCTCCCGAACCCGAAGCTCCCGATGGGCCGGGCAGCGATGTCCTGCCATTCGCTGATATTGCCGGGCTGGAAGGGCCGGAACCGCCCGAAGCGACCGAGCTTACCCGCGAACAGCGCCGCTTCTTCCGTTATGACCGGAACCGCGATCTCAAGATCACGCGTAACGAAATGCTTTCCACACGCACGGCCGGTTTTCGCAAGCTGGACGTGGACGGCAACAATCTGCTGACTTTCGAGGAATGGGCCGTCACCACGGCAGAGCGGTTTGACGAGGCGGATGCCAATGGCGATCGTGAGCTGACGCCGGCCGAATTCGCAACCACCGGCCGCAAATCCTCGCAAAGCTCAAGCGGGAGAAGCAATAGCGGCTGCGATTGCTGATCAGGCCGGGAGCGGCGCCAGTTCCTCCAGCCAGCGGCCGAAATCTTCCTTGGCGCGGCCGGTATAGGATTCCTTGCGCTGCTTCTTCTTCACATCGTGCAAGGGCGGGAACAGGCCGAAATTGATATTCATCGGCTGGTAGCTATCCGCCTCCGCATCGCCGGTAATGTGGCCCAGCAGGGCGCCCATGGCCGTGGTGGCGGGCGGGGGATTCCAGCTGCGCCCGCCCAGTTCGGCCGCAGTCATCAGGCCGGCCAGCAGACCGACGGAGGAACTTTCGATATAGCCTTCGCAGCCGGTGATCTGCCCGGCGAAGCGGATATGTTCCGCCCCTTTCAGTCGCAACTGCCTGTCCAGGACGATCGGGGAATTGAGGAACGTGTTGCGGTGCATACCGCCAAGCCGGGCGAATTCCGCCTTCTCCAGCCCGGGAATGGTCCTGAACAATTCCACCTGGGCGCCATATTTCAGCTTGGTCTGGAAGCCGACCATGTTCCACAGCGTGCCCAGCTTGTTATCCTGCCGCAATTGCACCACGGCATAGGGCCAGCGGCCCTGCGGAAAATCCTCGCAGGCCGTGCGCGGATCATCGAGGCCGACCGGCTTCATCGGTCCATAACGCAGCGTGTCGACACCGCGTTCGGCCATCACCTCAATCGGCATGCATCCTTCGAAATAGGGCGTGTCGGCTTCCCAGTCCTTGAATTCGCCCTTTTCGCCGTCGAGCAGCCCCTGGTGGAAGGCCAGATATTGCTCCTTCGTCATCGGGCAATTGATGTAATCCTTGCCGTCCCCCTTGTTCCAGCGGGACTGGAACCAGCAGATATCCATGTCGATGGAGTCGCGATGGACGATCGGGGCGATTGCATCGAAGAAGGCCAGGCTGTCTTCCCCCGTCACCTTGCCGATGCTCCTGGCCAGGCTGGCGGCAGTCAGCGGCCCGGTGGCGACGATGGTGAGGCCGCTTGTCGGCAGTTCGTCCACTTGTTCGCGAACGATTTCTATATTCGGGTCCTGTTCCAGCGCTTTCTGCACTTCGGCGGAAAATACGTCCCGATCGACCGCCATGGCCGAACCTGCCGGTACGCGCGCAATTTCGCCGGCGCGCATGACCAGCGAATCGAGACGCCGCATTTCGTGATGCAACAGGCCGACCGCATTGCGCTCGTCATCGTCGGAACGGAAGGAATTGGAGCATACAAGCTCCGCCAATCCGTCCGTCTGGTGCGCAGGCGTGGACCCGCCGCCGCCGCGCATTTCTGACAGGCGGACCTTCACCCCGCGCCTTGCGAGTTGCCAGGCTGCCTCGCTGCCGGCGAGGCCGCCGCCGATAATGTGCACGTCATGAACCATGCAGCGGGCGCTTGCTCCTGCGCGCGGGCCGCGTCAAGGGAGGCTATGCCCAAGCGCGCACTTGCCCAGAAACGCCCCTTCCTGCTGGCCAGCATCGCGGCCGCACTGGCATTCTATTATCTGCGGGCCGGCCCCTATCCCGATGTGATCCTGATACCCTTGAAAGGGTCGGCCGTGGCGTTGCTGGCTATCTATGCCTGGCTACGGCACATGAGCCAGGATGCAAGATTGCTGGCGATCATGCTGGTGCTGGCGGCTTTGGGTGACATGGCGCTGGAATTCTATTCCGGCGTGGCAGCCGTGATTTTCTTCGGCCATCATGTCGTCGCGCTGATGCTCTATCTGCGGCACAGGCGGGAACGGCTTGCCCCCAGCCAGAAGGCCACGGTGGTGGCGCTGCTGCTGCTTACGCCCGCTATCGCATGGCTGCTGCCTGCGGATCCGGCCGGGCGGGAGCAGGCATTGATCTATGGTTTTTCTCTGGGCGGCATGGCTGCATCGGCGTGGGCCAGCAGCTTCCCCCGCTACCGCGTAGGAGCGGGGGCGGTGCTGTTCCTGCTGGCGCATATGCTGCTGATTGCGGAATTCGGCCCGCTGGAGGGGAACGAGATTCCGCGAATTTTCGCCTGGCCGGTATATTATCTGGGCCAGTTGCTGATCGTGACAGGCATTGCCCAGACATTGCGCAAACGCGATCCGGAATTGCGGCTGGTGAAATAAACCGGAAGCCCCGCCGGGCCAGACATCTGCCATGGACCGGATCATGCGCCGGGCGGCGGCTCTGCCAGCGCCGGGGCTGGCGGGGCGATAAGCCGGGCGCCGGAAGATCGCAATTGCGTGTAACCGGATAAGAAAAAGGGGCGAAGCAGTGATGCGATTCGCCCCTTTTTATCTTCAGTCTTCGCTCTCAGGCGGCGATTCGTCCCGATCGCTTTCGGCGGGCGGAGCGGTTTCTTCCGTGCCGCGACCGACCATTTCCTCGACCACGGCCTCTTCCGCCGTATCCTCGGGCGCTTCGTCATCGTCGATACGCACGGCGCTGACGACGAATTCACCCTTGCCGACATCGAACAGGCGCACGCCCGCACTGTTGCGGCCGATCACGCGCAAAGTGTCCAGCCCGATGCGGATCAGCTTGGCCTGATTGGTCACCAGCATCAGCTGGTCTTCCTTGGACGCGGCGAAACTCGCCACGACGCGGCCATTGCGCTTGATATTGTCGATATTGGTGATGCCCTGGCCACCGCGCCCGATCCGCCGATATTCATAAGCGGAGCTGAGCTTGCCATAGCCATTGGCGCAGACGGTGAGGATGAACTCTTCCTTTTCGGTCAGTTCATCAAAACGCTCGGGCGGCAATTCAGGCTCGCCCTCACGCTCTGCCTTCCATGGGGCAAAACGGAGATATTGATCGCGCTCTTCCGCATTCGTGCCGACGCGATGGAGGATGGAGAGCGAGACAACTTCATCCTCGCCCTTCAGATTCATCCCGCGCACGCCGGTGGAGGTGCGGCTGGTGAATTCGCGAATATCCTCCGCAGCGAAGCGGATTGCCTTGCCGTCGCGGCTGGCCAGCAGCACGTCGTCTCCGGCATCGAGCAGGGCCACGCCGATCAGCTTGTCGTCGCTGCCTTCCTCGAAGCGCATGGCCAGTTTGCCGTTGCTGGGAATATTGGCGAAGGCATCCATCGAGTTACGCCGGACATTGCCCTTGGCCGTTGCGAAGACGACGCTGAGTGCGCCCCAGCTGTCCTCATCTTCGGGCAGGGGCAGCACGGCCGCGATCGTTTCACCATCTTCCAGCGATGGAAGCAGATTGATGATCGGCCGCCCACGCGTGGCGGGGCCGCCTTCGGGGAGCTTCCAGACCTTCAGGCGATAGGCCTTGCCGGCGGTGGAGAAGAACAGCACCGGATTGTGGGTGCTGGTGACGAACATCGCCTTCACCGCATCCTCCTCCTTCGTCGCCATGCCAGAGCGGCCCTTGCCGCCGCGGCCCTGGGCGCGGAAGGTGGAAAGCGGAGTGCGCTTGATATAACCGTCGAGAGTGACGGTCACCACCATGTCATCCCGCTCGATCAGATCCTCGTCATCGAGGCCATCCCATGCGGGCGCGATTTCGGACAGGCGCGGCGTGGCGAAATTGGCGCGGATTTCCTCCAGCTCGCCCTGCATCACTTCGTAAAGCTTGCGGCGATTGCCGAGAATTTCCAGGAATTCGGCGATCTTGATCGCCAGTTCCTTCAATTCGTCACCGATCTCGTCCCGGCCGAGTGCCGTCAGACGATGCAAACGCAGGTCGAGGATGGCCTTCACCTGCGCTTCGGACATGCGATAGGTGCCTTCCGGCCCGTTCTGCTCGTCCTCAACCGCTTCTACCAGGGTCAGGTAAGGCGCGATTTCTGCCGTCGGCCAATCCTTTGCCAGCAATTTGGCGCGGGCCTCCGCCGGGTTGGACGATCCGCGGATCATCGCCACCACTTCGTCGAGATGGGAAACCGCGACCACCAGGCCGAGCAGGAGATGGGCCCGTTCCCGTGCCTTCAGCAGCTCGTATTTGGTGCGCCGGGTTATCACCTCTTCGCGGAACTGGATGAAGCTCTGCACGATATCGCGCAGGGCCAGCGTTTCCGGGCGTCCACCGCGAATGGCGAGCATGTTGGCCGGGAAGCTGGATTGCGCGGGCGTGTGCCGCCAGATCTGGTTGAGCACGACCTCCGCCGTGGCATCGCGCTTCAGGTCGATGACCACGCGCACGCCATCGCGATTGGATTCGTCGCGAATGTCGGAAATGCCTTCGATCCGCTTTTCCTTGGCGGCATCGGCAATCTTTTCAACCAGGCCGGCCTTGCCGACCTGATAGGGGATCGATGTCAGGACGATCGACTGGCGATCACCGCGCTTTTCCTCGATCTCGTGCCGGCATCTGGTCAGGATGGAGCCACGGCCGGTAGTATAGGCTGCCCGGCTGCCCGCATTGCCCAGAATGATCGGCGCGGTGGGGAAATCGGGACCCGGAATATAATGCATCAGCTCTTCGCTGGTGATTCCCGGATTTTCGATGAAGGCCAGGCAGCCATCGATCACTTCGCCCAGATTATGCGGCGGAATATTCGTGGCCATGCCCACGGCGATACCGCCCGCGCCATTGACCAGCAGATTGGGGAACCGTGCCGGAACAACAGTCGGTTCCTGGCGCGAACCGTCGTAATTGTCCGCCCAGTCGACCGTATCCTTCTCGATATCCTCCAGCAGAGCCATCGCCGGCTTGGCCAGGCGCGCTTCGGTATAGCGTTCTGCCGCTGGCGGATCCGGGTCCATGGACCCGAAATTGCCCTGGCCGTCGATCAGCGGAACCCGCATCGACCATGGCTGCGCCATGCGCGCCAGCGCGTCATAAATCGCCTGGTTGCCGTGCGGGTGATAATTGCCCATCGTGTCGCCGGTGATCTTGGCGGACTTGCGATAGGGGCGGCCGGGCAGGAAGCCGCCTTCGTGACAGCTCCAGAGAATGCGCCGGTGCACCGGCTTCAGGCCATCGCGCACATCGGGCAACGCGCGCGACACGATTACGCTCATCGCGTAATCGAGATAGCTGGTCTTCATCTCATCGACGATGTCGATGCGATTATATTCGCCCGGTCCTGCCGGGGCTTCTGCTGTATCAGTTGTGTCGTTCACCTGCGCGGTTCGCCCGTCTTGTTGTGCCTTGTTTTGACCCGCAAATGCCTAGGGCATACATGCCCGTCAGGCCAGCCGAAGGGGGGCGGGGCAGGCGTCGCGGGCCGCTTTATCCACATTTGACGGCATTCGGACGTCCTGCATCGGTTAAATAGCCATTCAGGCCGGAATTCCTAGGAGCGGTTTGCAATTTTGCGCGTTACGCGACAGTAGCGTTAACGACACGAATGGGCTCTACCCAGCGGTAGGCCGCAAGTCCGACAGGAGAGACTATACATGGTTCGCAAGCTCAGTCCTGCCCGCCGCAAGGCCCGCCAGGGCCTTTCCTCAGCCCTCGCACTGGCTCTGGCCCTGACGGGCGGCGCTGTACTCGGCACGGTCGCACTGGATACCCCGGCGCAGGCACAGGATCAGGAAAAGCCGAAGAATTCCAAAGCATTCGCCAAGGCATATCAGCCGGTTGCCGATATGGTGAATGCCGAAGATGGCGACACGGCAGCAGCCAAGGAGCAACTGCCCGAGGTGATCGCCAAGATCGAAAACTCCACGGATCGCTTCTTCGCCGGCAATCTCAGCCTGATGCTGGGCAACAAGCTGAACGACAAGGCGTTGCAGCGCCAGGGGCTGGAACTGATGGTCGAAAGCGGTCAGACTCCGCCGGAACAGCTGGGCCAGTTCCAGTTCTTCATCGGTAATCTCGCTTATGATGCGAAGGATTATGCCGCTGCGCGTGAGGCACTGCTCGGCGCGAAGCAGGCCGGCTACCAGGACGACAATCTCGACGGCCTGCTGGCGGAAACCTATTTCGTCCAGAACATGCCGGCCGAAGGCGTTGCCTTCGTGCAGGAAGCGGCCAAGGAACGCATGGCTGCCGGCCAGCCGGTTCCGGCACAGTGGCTGCTGCGCGCCCTGCAGATCGCTTATAACGAGAGCCTGACCCAGCAGGCGAACGACGTTGCCCTGCTGCTGGTCCAGACCAATCCGACCAAGGACAACTGGGTCGGTGCAATGCAGGTCATCGCTGCCCTTAACGAGATGGAAGTCCCGCAGCAGCTCGATTTCTTCCGTCTGATGATGGCAACGGATTCGCTCTCGCAGCGCCGTGAATTCGTCCAGTATATCGAAGCCGCCGATCCGCGCATCATGTCCACCGAAGTGCAGCGCGTGCTCGATGCCGCGGTGGGAGCGGGTGAACTGGCAGCCAGCGACCAGTATTATGCCGATGTGAAGCGGGTCGTTGACCAGCGCGAAGGTGAAGACGCGGCCGATGCGCCGAGCCTGGAAGAAGAAGCGCGTTCCGCCGCAAGTGGCGAAGCGGGCGTTGTGGCGGGCGATGTCTATATGTCGCTGGCCAATTACGCCAAGGCCGAGGAAATGTACCAGCTGGCCGTCGACAAGGGCGGTGCGGATGCCAATCTGGCGCTGACCCGTCTCGGTATCGCGCAGACGCATCAGGGCAAATTTGCCGAAGCGAAGGCAACTTTCGCCAAGGTCGATGGCAATCGCGCCCTGCTGGCCAAGCTGTGGTCGGCCTATGCCGACAGCCAGGCCTGATCGGACCTGACATTACGGGCCGGCTGAGGCCGGCCCGGATAGAACGGCGCGCCCCAAAGGCGCGCCGTTTTCTTTTCAGTCTTGCCTGAGTGCGCCGCCGAGCGGTTCCAGATCGCCATCGAGGGAGCGATCCTGCGGCAGGCCCAACACTTCGCGCAGAAGCGGGTTCACATCCACATTGTCAAAATCGGGCAAGGTGACGCCGGATCGGAAGGCCGGGCCATTGGCGATGAAAGTGGCCCGCATATCAGGATCGAGATTGTCCCAGCCATGAGTGCCGCCATCCTTCATCTGCTTGGCATCGGGGCGGGGTGGCTTGGCGCGGATGATCCAGCCGGATTCCGCAAGACAGACATAATCAGGCACACGCGGATGGGTGCCATATTCGAACCGCGCCGGTATTTCCGCCTTGGGCCAGCATTCCATGTGTTCATGCGGTTCCAGCAAGAGGGCCGAAAGTTCGGCATCCTTGCCGGGCACCGGGTTGATCGAGCTGTAGGCTCCTTCCTCGATCGGCACACCAATGCCATCCAGTTGCCGATAGAGAGGAATAACCCGGTCAGCACTGGTCGGACCCATCCCGTGGTCCGATACGATCACGATATTCGCGGGCTGGCCCATTTCGGCCAGTGCATCGCGCAAGCGGCCGATCTGGCTGTCCACCACGGCAACCTCTTCATCGGTTTCCGGGGCGAAGGGGCCGAAATCGTGACCGGCGCTGTCCACCGATTCAATGTAGAGAATCATGAATTGCGGGCGATTTTCCGTCGGCCGGCGTGCCCAGTCGATGATAGCATCCACGCGTTGCCGCGTCCCGATATCAACACTGAACTGGTGCCAGTCGGTGGGGTAAAGACCATTGGCCTTCACCGTCGTGCCGGGCCAGAACTGGGTCGCGGTGCGGATTCCGGCCTTTTCCGCGGTAATCCAGATCTGGTCTGCACCGTCCCACCATTCCGGTTCCTGCGATCCCATCCAGAAACTGTGTTTCGGATCTTCGGGATCGACCATATTGTTCCCGACAATGCCGTTATGGTCAGGCCGCAGCCCGGTTGCGACCGCATTGTGATTGGGGAAGGTCTTGGTCGGGAATGACGGGATCATGGATGCCCGCACGCCTTCCGCCGCCATTTGCGACAGGACCGGTGTGATTCCCCGGTCCAGATAGTCCGGCCGAAAACCGTCAATCGATACCAGGATCGTGATCGGAGCCCGCTGTTCTTCAGACCTTGCCGATTGTACGGCCTGTTCCGGCGGCGCTGCGGCCAGTGCGGGGATGGGCAGGGCGGCCGATGCCGCGGCGATGAGGAGGTGAGGCAAACGCATGATGCTGAACTGCCAGATCAGTGTGACCGAATGGAGTCGCTTGTCCGTCTGTGCGCGGGCGGCACGCAGATTGGGCGCCCGCTGCACAGCCGGGGTGAAGTGGCCGATCAGACGTTGAACTTGAACATCATCACGTCGCCATCCTGCACCAGATATTCCTTGCCTTCCTGGCGCAACTTGCCCGCTTCGCGGGCACCGCTTTCTCCGCCGAAAGCGATGTAATCCTCAAACGCGGTGGTTTCGGCGCGGATGAAGCCCTTTTCGAAATCGGTATGGATTTCGCCTGCGGCCTGCGGCGCCTTGGCCCCATCCGGGAAGGTCCAGGCGCGCGCTTCCTTCGGGCCGACAGTGAAGAAAGTCTTGAGGCCGAGCAGATCGTAGCCAGCGCGGATCACACGGGCGAGACCGGATTCTTCCAGGCCGAGTTCCGAGAGGAATTCCGCCTTTTCTTCCGGTTCCATGCCCACCAGTTCGGATTCGATCGCGGCCGAAACCACCACCGCCTGGGCATTTTCCGCCGCGGCCTTCTCGAACACTTTCTTCGACAACTCATTGCCGGTCGCTGCATCTTCTTCGGCGACATTGCAGACATAGAGGACGGGCTTGGCCGTCAGAAGCTGCGCCTGTTCGAACAGGCGGGCTTCCTCGTCATCCTTCGGTTCGGTCAGCCGCGCGGGCTTGCCTTCACGCAGCAGGTCCAGCGCCTGGCCGAGAACGCTGGTCAGCGCCTTGGCTTCCTTGTCCCCGCCCGTAGCGCGACGTTTCGCATTTTCGACCCGCTTTTCCAGGCTTTCGAGATCGGCCAGCATCAGTTCCGTCTCGACAACTTCGGCGTCCGCAATCGGATCGACCTTGTTGGAGACATGCTGGATATCGTCATCCTCGAAACAGCGCAGCACGTGCACGATGGCATCGACTTCGCGGATATTGCCGAGGAACTGATTGCCCAGTCCTTCACCCTTGCTGGCACCCTTAACCAGGCCCGCAATGTCTACGAAGGACAATTGGGTGTGGATCACCTTCGCGCTGCCGGCGATCCTGGCGAGCTGTTCCAGCCGCGGATCGGGCACGGCGACCTGCCCGACATTGGGCTCGATCGTGCAGAAGGGATAATTGGCCGCCTGGGCGGCCTGCGTTTCGGTAAGAGCGTTGAATAGCGTCGACTTGCCCACATTGGGCAAGCCGACGATTCCGCAGCGGAATCCCATGGAAAGTCGGTCCTTAAAGCCTTTGCTGGGCCGCCTTTAGCGGCGACACCGGCGAAAGGCCAGAGAACGGGGTTCCGCTGCGGTGGGTAGATCAGGCCTTGCGGCGACGGCGACGCGAACGGGCGAAGCCCACGCCGATCAGTCCGGCGCCGAACATTGCCAGCATGCCGGGTTCCGGAACTTCGGTGCCGCCCGAGCTGCCGCCGTCCGGGACACCGCCGGAGCTGCCGCCGTCGGGAACGCCGCCCGAAGATCCCCACCCGCCGGAAGTGCTGCCGCCATGGCCGCAGCCCGGATGGTGGCTGTGCGAACCGCCGCCCCACCAGCCGCCGGCAGAAGCCGGGGAGGCGACGGCAAGAGCGCCGATGGCGATTGCAGGCAAGATGATCTTACGGTTCAGCATGGTTGATCCCCTGTTTACCTTTTGATTTGCAAATGTGTTTGCGAGTTATGGTTCGTCGCAACCTTAGCAAACCCCGTGCCAATCCCAGTTTTCCGGCGTTTATGGTGGTTAACGGGGGAGGGTTGGCAGGGGAGCTGTCAATCAGCCCGACAGCTGAGCCGTAAATTATGGTTAAATTCCGCTTAAGCCTTGTGGGCCGCCCAGGCCGCCGGGTTCAGCCTTGCTGGCGCAGGGCGACGTCGCTCATGAAACGGGCATTCTCACCCTTGACCAACCATTCGGCTTCGGCCCCCATGGCGCCAAGCATGGTGATCAGATCGTCCTGTTCGGCCTTGGCATAATTGCCCAGCACATAGCCGGTTACGCGGTCCTTGTGGCCGGGATGGCCAATGCCGATCCGCACCCGGCGGAAATCGGGGCCCAGATGCCTGTCGATGGAACGCAGGCCATTATGGCCGGCCGTGCCGCCCCCGGTCTTCACCTTCACCTTGAAAGGGGCGAGGTCGAGTTCATCGTGAAAGACTGTGAGTGCATCCATCCCCAGCTTGTAGAAGCGTATCGCTTCCCCGACGCTGCGGCCGCTTTCATTCATGAAGGTGGCCGGTTTCAGAAGCAGGATCTTTTCACCACCGATCCGGCCTTCCTGCAGCCAGCCCTGGAACTTCTTCTGAACGGGGCCGAATCCGTGCATTTCGGCGATGACGTCCATCGCCATGAAGCCGACATTATGCCGGTGCATCGCATATTGCGGACCGGGATTTCCAAGACCAACCCAAAGCTGCATCCCGCGCACCTATTCGCTGTGAGCCAAAAAGCAAAGCGCCGGCCGCGCTGCAATAGCGGGCCGGCGCCTGAAATGCCGAATATGCGGCGTAAGGATCAGTCTTCGGATGCTTCCGTCGACTCTGCCTCTTCGCCGCCTTCCTCTTCCTCGGAAGCCGCAGCTTCGGAGCGCTTGAGGGCAGACGGAGCTACGACCGTCGCGATCGTGAAGTCGCGATCGGTGATCGCGCTTTCCGAACCGGCGGGCAGCTTCACATGGCTGATATGGATCGAATCGCCGACTTCGAGGCCGGTAACGTCGATTTCGATCTCGCCCGGAATCTTGTCCGCTTCGCAGACCAGTTCAAGCTCGTGACGCACGACGTTGAGCACGCCGCCCTTCTTGAGGCCGGGGCTGGCTTCTTCATTGATGAAGAGCACGGGAACGGCGACATCGATCTTCGCGTCCTTGGCAAGACGCAGGAAATCGGCATGCAGCGGACGATCGGTGACGGGATGCAGGGCAACGTCCTTGGGGATCGTGCGCTGCTTCTTGCCGTCGATCTCGATCATGACGATCGAGTTCATGAAGTGCCCGGTGTCCAGCTGTTTCATGAGGAGCTTTTCCTCAACGTGGATCGTGGTCGGTTCTTCCTTGCCGCCATAAATAACGGCGGGAACACGGCCTTCGCGGCGCAATACACGGGAGGCTCCCTTGCCAGCCCGTTCGCGCAGCTCGGCCGGCAGGGTCAGAGCGTCGCTCATATCTCGTGCCTTTCGAATGCGTTGGTTTGGTTTCCCGTCACGCCTCCAGGGATGACCATGACAGGAAGGCCGGGCGCATAGTGCCATTGCCTGTGAATGGCAAGCTCTACTGCAGGCGGGCCACCGTGAAGCCGCGGGCTTCCAGCAGGGCCGGCAACCCGTCCCGCCCCAGCATATGCGCCGCGCCAACCGCGATGAACGGTCGGCGCCCTTCTGTCAGAAGGCTTTCTATCCGATCCATCCATGCAAGGTTGCGGTTGGTGAGCAAGGCCTGCCGCAGATCCGGATCGGCCAGGATGCCGATGCCGGTTTCATGTTCCAAAGTCTGAAGGTCGCCGGTCAGCCAGGCGACGATATGATCGTCGCTGCGGTCGCCATCCACATCGTTGGCCAAACCCAGGAGCAGTTTCTCCTGCTGATCATGGGTAAGCCGGTCAAAGCGGTCATATTGTTCGGCAAAGCTTTCCAGCCCGACTACACTAGCTGCATCGGCCAGCAGGGCACGGTCCACGCCTTGCGAAGGTTCATGCCGGCGCGCGCCATTGGCCAGCAGCAATCCCGCCGCCCAGCTTTCCATTCCGGCCAGTTCGGCATCGTCCATATCCGCACGGTCCATGAATTCGCGCAGGGCAGGGCGGTCCTTCGGTGGCACGCGTTCGGAAAGCGGCGGCAGGCCGGGCTGGCGCGCCCGGGCCATGAAGGCGGCACTGGCGGCGTCGCCATCGTTCAGATCGGCGATTTCGACGACGAGGACCGAGGATTGGTCCAGGGCTGCATCGAGCGCCGGATTGCGCCAGTCCAGCCCCCTGGGCAGGGCGTGCACGGTCCCGAACAGCCAGCCTTCCGTTCCGCCGGGCCCGGTAACATGCCACAGGGCCGGGGACGGGGCGGGCCAATCCGTCCGCCCTTCGTCCGACAGGGCGCCGCAGCCGGTCAGCCACAAGGCCCCTGCCAGAAGAATGGCCAGTCCGGATCGGATAGAGGTCACTCCCAGATGCGGTCGACTTCCAGCCCGCGCTGGCGCAACTGATCCTGCACGCTGCCCTTGCCGGCCAGATGTCCGGCGCCCACGGCGATAAATATTGTGCCGGGCTGATCCAGACGTTTTTTGATCCAGTCGGCCCAATGGGCATTCCGATTGGTCAGCAGGCGTGCATATAGCGCAGGGTCGGTCATCTCGGCATTCAGCAGATCGGCCAGATCGTCCGCATCGCCTTCCAGCCATTCGGCGATCATCGCGTTCAGCGTGCTGCCTGCCTTCGGCACCGTTTCAACGGTTTCATCCAGGAAGGTAAGCTGATCTTCCATCGGCATGCTGTCGAACAGCTGGATCTGGTCGTCGATAGTTTCCAGCGCGCCGCGCTTCTTCTTCTCGCCCGCCTTGTTGCCCAGCGAAAATTCAACGCCTGTTTCGGTCTGGAACCCGTCCTTCATCAGCGGCAGGAGGGTAAGCGTCATCGCCGCGAACCAGGGTTCCAGCCGGTCCAGCGCTTCCACCGGCAGGCCGAGCGCAACCAGCGCTTCTTCATACTGCCGGCGGTTTTCCTCCGTCATCAGTTCGCGCAGTTTCTGCCCGGGCGGGAGCATGCCCGCGGCCGCCAGCGCCTGCGATGATGCAGCGGCATCGCCGAGGTCGATTTCGGTCACCAGTTCATCGGAGGCGTTGAAGGCGCGCTCCACCTTGCCGTCGAACCAGTCCACATCCTTGGGCAGGGCATGGACCGTGCCGAAGAGATAGATGGTCGTATCCTCGTCGCTGACGGACCAGAGAGCCGGCCCCGGCGCTACACCTGCGGGCCGCACTTCGGTAATCGCTGCGGGACCACCTTCGCTGGTCGAACAGGCGCCGGTGAAGGCGATGGACAGGGCCGCGATGGAAGTTGCGGCGATGCGTTTGATGGACATTCGGTTTCCCTTTGGGATTTCGCGTAACCTCTTAGCGATTCCTGCCGTCAGGAACAGGCCTGTCTATCGCGCCGGGGGCACAGGAGGCGGTGTTGTGTTCTTGCCGCATCCCGCCGCATGATGCCGCCACGCCATTGACGCTTATCGGGCCATCGGCCAAAGCCGCGCGCGATGAAGAGAGAGCCGCAAAAAAGCTTTCAGGACATGATCCTCGCGCTCCACGATTACTGGAGTGCGCAGGGCTGCCTGATCCTGCAGCCATATGACATGCGCATGGGTGCAGGGACGTTCCACACCGCCACGACCTTGCGCACGCTGGGGCCGGAGCCGTGGAATGCCGCCTTCGTGCAGCCAAGCCGGCGGCCGACCGATGGCCGATATGGCGAAAATCCCAACCGGTTGCAGCATTATTACCAGTATCAGGTGATCATGAAGCCGAGCCCGGCCAATCTGCAGGAACTTTACCTGCAGAGCCTGGCGGTGATCGGCATCGATCCGCTGAAACACGATATCCGCTTCGTGGAGGATGACTGGGAAAGCCCCACGCTGGGCGCCTGGGGTCTTGGCTGGGAAGTCTGGTGCGACGGGATGGAAGTCACCCAGTTCACCTATTTCCAGCAGATGGGCGGGTTTGATTGCAAGCCGGTGGCCGGGGAACTGACCTACGGGCTCGAACGGCTGGCCATGTATATCCAGAATGTCGACAATGTGTACGATCTCGATTTCAACGGGAAGGGCGTCACCTATGGCGATGTCTTCCTGGAAAACGAACGGCAGATGTCGAAATGGAATTTCGAAGTCGCCGATACCGATGCCCTGTTCGACCTGTTCAACAAGGCGGAAGCGGAGTGCCGCAACTGCCTGGAAAACAACGTGCCCATCGCGGGCTATGAACAGGCGGTGGAAGCCAGCCACATCTTCAACCTGTTGCAGGCGCGCGGCGTGATCAGCGTGCAGGAACGCGCCAGCTATATGGGCCGCGTCCGTGATCTCGCCCGCGGCAGTTGCGAGGCATATATGGCCAAGGAGAAAGAGCGCTGGGCTGCCGAATATGACGGGTGGACGGCATGATACAGCAAGTGACATTCCACGAGCGTATGTGTGGGAGTGCGGCCCATGGCTGATTTCCTTCTCGAACTGCGCTGCGAGGAAATTCCCGCACGGATGCAGAAGGGCGCGCGCGCCGATCTGGAAAAGCTGTTCCGGCAACAGCTGGACGAAGCGGGCATCAAGCCCGGCGCGATCACCGTATGGTCCACGCCGCGCCGTCTGGCCCTGATTGCAGAGGGTCTGCCCGAACAGACCGAAGCGGTAAGCGAAGAGGCCAAGGGCCCGCCCGAAGGCGCGCCCGATCAGGCGGTGGAGGGTTTCTGCCGCAAGAACGGCGTCACGCGCGATCAGCTGGAAGTGCGGGACGTGAAGGGCCGCCCGACCTATTTCGCCGTCCGCAATATTCCCGGCCGCGCGGTCAAGGATGTGCTGGCGGAAGCGATCCCGGCCATCATCCGCGCCTTCCCCTGGCCCAAGAGCATGCGTTGGGGCGCGGCCTCCCTCCGCTCCGAAAGTTTGCGCTGGGTCCGCCCGCTTTCCGGCATTGTCGCCATTCTGGGCGAGGAGCTGGTGGAATGCGAAGTGGACGGCGTGCCGAGCGGCTATGCCACTCTGGGCCACCGCTTTCATTGCCCGGGCCCGATCACGATTGGCGGCGCCGATGATTATGCGGGCAAATTGCGCGCCTGCCACGTAATCGTCGATCATGCAGAGCGCGAGGCCATCGTGCGCGAAGGCGCGGCGAAGGCTGCCGCCGATGCCGGTCTGACGCTGGTGGAAGATGAAGGGCTGGTGGTGGAAAATGCCGGCCTGACCGAATGGCCGGTGCCGCTGCTTGGCCGTTTTGACGAGGCATTCCTGGAAGTGCCGCCTGAAGTCATCCAGCTGACGGCGCGGACGAACCAGAAATATTTCGTCTGTGAAAAGGATGGCAAACTCGCCAATGCCTTCATCTGCACCGCCAATATCGAAGCGAGCGATGGCGGCGCGGCGATTGTCGATGGCAACCGCAAGGTGCTCGCCGCGCGGCTATCCGATGCGCGCTTCTTCTGGGACGTGGACCGCAAGGTGAAGCTGTCCGAACAGGTGAAGAAGCTGGAGCGCATCACCTTCCACGAAAAGCTGGGCACGGTGGCTGACAAGGTCGAGCGCGTGGCCAAGCTGGCCCGCTGGCTGGTGGAAGAAGGGATTGTCACCCCATCGGGAGTCCCCGCGAAGGCGGGGACCTCAGGCGAAGGCGCCGGGCCGAACGAGGTCCCCGCCTTCGCGGGGACTCAGGCAGAGCTGGCCGACATGGCCGAACAGGCCGCGCGCCTGTGCAAGGCGGACCTCGTCACCGAAATGGTCGGCGAATTCCCCGAACTGCAGGGCCTTATGGGCGGCTATTACGCCCGTGCGGAAGGGCTGCCCGATGCAGTCGCCGACGCAATCCGCGATCATTACAAGCCGGTCGGGCAGGGGGACGATGTGCCTACCGCGCCGGTGACGGTGGCGGTAAGTCTGGCCGACAAGCTGGATACGCTGGTCGGCTTCTTCCAGATCGATGAAAAGCCCACTGGCTCGAAAGATCCCTTCGCGCTGCGCAGGGCCGCGCTCGGCATATTGCGATTGATCCTGGAGAACGGTCTTCGCGCATCGATGTTCGACCTGATCGCTCATGCCGCGCACCACGGAAAATCATCCGATGCGGGCCGCGACATCGCAAACTTCCTGATCGAACGGCTGAAGGTTCAGCAGCGCGATGCGAATATCCGGCACGATATGATTGACGCGGTCGTGGCTGTCGAAACGGGCGGTGACAATGTCCGCATGGTCAATCGCACCAGCGCTCTCCAGCGCTTTCTGGATACCGAAGACGGCGCCAATCTCCTCGCCGGATACAAGCGTGCGGCCAATATCCTGAAGAAGGAAGACTGGCACGGAATCGAAGCGGAAATCCCGCAGACTGGCGAGGAAGATCCGCTGGCGGAAGTGGACGATCCCGACCTGAAGCCGGTGATCGCCGCCAAGATGGCGGAACGCCATGCGAAGGAACTGTCCTACACGCCCGATCCGGCGGAAAAGGCGCTGATCGATGCCCTGGACGAGGCGCAGCCCCGGGCTGCCGCCGCGATCGAGGCGGAGGATTTCGAGGCAGCCATGGCGGCTTTGGCGGCGCTCCGCGCGCCGATCGATCGGTTCTTTGACGAGGTTACGGTGAATGTCCCCGATAAGGACAAGCGCGCAAGCAGGCTTGATTTGCTTGATCGCTTCCGCGCTGCGGTGCACCAAGTGGCCGATTTTTCGAAGATCGAAGGCTGATTTTTTCTATTCGGAACACTGTTCCAGCCGTTCCAGGCTGACTGTTTGAGGGGACATGATGAATACGGTCTACACATTCGGCGGCGGCGCATCGCATGGCGATCCGCGCGCTACGGACAAGACCATTACCGGCGGCAAGGGAGCCAATCTGGCTGAAATGGCCAGCATTGGCCTGCCCGTTCCCCCGGGTTTCACGATCACGACCGAAGAATGCGTGCGCTATCTGCGGGAAGGGTCGGACTTTTCCGACAAACTGCGTTCCGATGTGGCCGAAGCGCTGACCCATATCGAAAAGACGGTTGGCAAGAGCTTCGGCTCCGCCAGCGATCCCCTGCTGGTTTCCGTCCGTTCCGGCGCGCGCGTTTCCATGCCCGGCATGATGGATACGGTACTCAATCTCGGCCTTAATGACGAGACGGTGAAGGGCCTCGCCGCGACATCAGGGGACGATCGCTTCGCCTGGGATTCCTATCGTCGCTTCATCCAGATGTATTCCGACGTGGTGCTCGGCCTCGATCACGGATTGTTCGAGGAAGCGCTGGAAATCGCCAAGGAAGACAACGGCTATTTCGCGGATACGGAACTGACGGCGCAGGACTGGCAATCGCTGGTCGCCGAATACAAGGAAATCGTCGCGCGCGAACAGGGCAAGCCCTTCCCGCAGGACGTGACCGAACAGCTGTGGGGCGCAATCGCCGCCGTGTTCGACAGCTGGGATTCGGACCGCGCCAAGGTCTATCGCCGGCTGAACGACATTCCGGGCGACTGGGGCACTGCCGTCAATGTGCAGGCCATGGTCTTTGGCAATATGGGCGATACCAGCGCCACGGGCGTTGCCTTCACCCGCGATCCCTCCACCGGGGACAGGCAATATTACGGCGAATGGCTCGTCAATGCGCAGGGTGAGGACGTTGTGGCGGGTATCCGCACGCCGCAATATCTGACCAAGCGCCGCCGCGAAGATGCCGGCGCCGACAAGCCGAGCATGGAAGAAGCCATGCCCGATGCCTATAACGAACTGGCCCGCGTGTTCGAGCTGCTGGAGCAGCATTACAAGGACATGCAGGATATCGAATTCACCGTGCAGCAGGGCAAGTTGTGGATGCTGCAGACCCGCAGCGGTAAGCGCACCGCCAAGGCCGCGTTGAAGATGGCGGTCGACATGGTGGCTGAAGGCCTGATCGACGAGGAAACGGCGGTGCTGCGCGTGGATCCCATGGCGCTGGACCAGTTGCTGCACCCCACGCTCGATCCCGATGCACAGCGGGATGTGCTGGCCAAGGGGCTGCCCGCCAGCCCCGGCGCGGCCAGCGGCAAGATCGTGCTGGATGCCGACACGGCCGAACAATGGGCGCAGCATGGCGACAAGGTGATCCTGGTCCGCGTGGAAACCAGCCCGGAAGACATTCACGGCATGCACGCGGCGCAGGGCGTCCTGACCGCTCGCGGCGGGATGACCAGCCACGCCGCCGTTGTTGCACGCGGCATGGGGCGGCCCTGCGTTTCGGGTGCCTCTTCGGTTTCCATCGATATCAAGGCGCGGACCTTGCTGGTCGGCAATCGGGAATTGAAGGAAGGCGATACGATCACGCTGGACGGGGCCACCGGCGAAGTCATGTATGGCGAAGTTCCGACCATCGAACCGGAACTGGCGGGCGATTTCGCCACATTGATGGAATGGGCGGATCGTCACCGCCGCATGAATGTGCGCACCAATGCCGAAACACCGGCGGATTGCCGCATGGCGCGCCAGTTCGGCGCGGAAGGCATCGGCCTGTGCCGGACTGAGCACATGTTCTTCGATGCCGGCCGCATCAGCGCCGTGCGCGAAATGATCCTGGCTGAAAACGAAGCCGGCCGACGCAAGGCGCTGGAAAAGCTGCTGCCCGAACAGCGCAGCGATTTCGTGGAGATCTTCACCACCATGGCGGGCCTGCCATGCACGATCCGCCTGCTGGATCCGCCGCTGCATGAATTCCTGCCCCACGAAGATGCGGAATTCGCCGAACTGGCGGAAACGACCGGCTTCGGCGTAGATCATCTGAAACGGCGCGCGAACGAACTGCACGAATTCAACCCGATGCTGGGCCATCGCGGCTGCCGTCTGGGCATTACCTATCCGGAAATCTACGAAATGCAGGCCCGGGCCATCTTCGAGGCTGCCTGCGAAGTCGCGGAAAAGAGCGGCGAAGCCGTGGTGCCGGAAGTGATGATCCCGCTGGTAGGGACGAAGCGCGAGCTGGAGATCCTGCGCAAGCTGGTGAACGATACGGCCGAAAAGGTGTTCTCCGAAAAGGGCCGCAAGCTTGATTATCTGGTCGGCACGATGATCGAACTGCCGCGCGCCGCCCTGATGGCAGGCGAAATTGCGGAAGAAGCGCTCTTCTTCTCTTTCGGCACCAATGACCTGACGCAGACGACGCTTGGCGTCAGCCGCGATGATTCCGCGCGCTTCCTCGCCGTTTATGTCGAAAAGGGCATTTTCCAGCGCGATCCCTTTGTCAGCCTGGATATTGAAGGTGTGGGGCAATTGGTCAGTGTCGCGGCTGAACGCGGCCGCGCAACCCGCCCCGATATCAAGCTGGGCATTTGCGGCGAACATGGCGGCGATCCGGCCAGCATCGCATTCTGCGAAAAGGTCGGCCTCGATTATGTCAGCGCGTCGCCCTATCGCGTGCCGATTGCCCGGCTCGCGGCGGCGCAGGCCGCGCTCCGCGCAGGCTAACGCCGGCGCCCGCTCAGGGTCAGGATTTCGAAGGTTTCGGTCACCCGGCCTTCGGAGTCCGCCTGTGCGATGAATGCCTGTTCGGCAAGGCGAAGCTGTGCCTTGCCGAGCGGAGGCGCGGTTGAGGCAAGGACATTGCCGAGGCCCTGGGCCCGCAAATCCTCAGCCAGATTCTGTAGCCTGGAATAGCGGACCTTGAGCGGATGCCCGTCCACCACCGGGTCTGCCCAGTTCGCCCTTTGCAATAATTGTGCCCCGGCACGCACATCCACCATCGGATGCAGCCGGGCCGCCGGGCGATTGCCATCCGCCGCCAGCATCGCCCCGCGCAGCACCGGCAGGCTGCCAGCCCCGGCAAAGCTGGCAATGGCGAGCCCGCCCGGCTCCAGCGCATTGCGTATATGGATCAGGGCGCCGGGCAGATCATTGACGGTATCCAGCGTGCCAAGGCTCGCAATGAAGTCGAAACCGGAGAAGGGGAGGGGGCGTTCCTCCTCCACCCTTTCCTCGCCGGAGGATGGGGCGGGATCGGCACGAACAACCTGCGCGCCCCTCTCGCCCAGAATGGTGGCAAGCCGTCCGCTCCAGTCACCGATGACAAGTGCGCGTTTCGGTTCATGCATGACGAAAGCGAGCCGTTCGATCACGTCATCAATCATATCGTCCAGCACGAAACGCGCCGCATTGGGCCGGGCCTGCAGCGTGCCTATCCTGCGGCGCGCGGCATTGCGGCGCTGGGCGGAGAAAATAGTCGGGGGAACATTTGCCATGTTTCGCACCTGCCGCGCGGGGCGCGGCCATGCAAGGTGGCTTGCTGCAATCCACGCGCCGGGGCATCAGCATGCGGTGTTTCTCAAGGCTTCCTTCGCCCCGCTGGTGGATCTCGTCTATCCACCGCGCTGCCCGTCATGCGGCGCCGGAATTGCCGCTCAACAGGGGCTATGCACCGATTGCTGGAGCGAGTTGGTTATTCCCGGCGAACCGTCCTGCGAAAAATGCCAGCGCCCCTTCGGCAATGCCTCGCTCGAACAAGGGGCCATTTGCGCACCTTGCATGGCAGATCCGCCCTTGCATGATGGGATCGCGGCCGCCGCGCTCTATAATGATGCCTCAAGGCAATTGGTCCTGTCGTTCAAACATGGCCGCAAGATCGCACTGGCACCCATGCTGGCGCGGCTGATCCTGACGCGGTTACCTGCGCTTGACGGGGAATGGCTGATCGTGCCGGTGCCGCTGCACCGCAGCAGGATATGGCAGCGTGGATATAATCAGTCTGCCCTGCTGGGGCAGGAAATCGCGCGGCGGCGCAATCAGAAAATGTTGTATGACGGATTGATCCGCCGCAAGCGGACGCCGCCACTTGGGGGTCTGGGAAAGAAGGCGAGGGCGAGGGCACTTTCCGGCGCAATCACATTTAACCCGAAGAGGGCCCGGCAACTCAACGGGGCGCGGGTTCTTCTGGTTGATGATGTGATGACCAGCGGTGCCACCACCCAGGCCTGCGTCAAGGCGTTGAAGCGGGCGGGCGTAAACAAGGTGCGGATTGCCTGCTTCGCCCGCGTACTGGATGAAGCGCTATGACCCCCAATGCAAAACGCCCGGGGGAAAACCCCCGGGCGCCGCGTGACGAAAATCGCTGGGCCAGCGGCGCATCACCCCCCCACTCGGATGCGGCGGCCCAAACCCTCATGTATCGGCCTGTCATTTTATGACCAGTGCCGAAACCCCCCAATACCTTGGCGCTTTACCGGCGCATCCGGTTTTGAAGCGCGGCCCGTCACGACCGCAGGGCATATTCATCACATTGAAAGCTTCCCTGACAAAGAGCCTTCGCCGCGCATCATGGATTTTGCCGCCTCTCTGTGGTTATCCTGCAACAATAATGCGTAACGAAGGCCCTTACAGGCTTAATTGAAAAGGAACCGGGACATTTCCGAGAAAGATGCAGAGGTTAATGAGCGGGAACAGGGTACAAGCTTCCTGCCGAAATTCGATGATTCCGGCCTGTTGACGGCCATCGCGCAGGATTCTGCCAGCGGTATTATTCTGATGGTTGCCTTTATGGATGCGGAAGCGCTTTCAAAGACGCTTGAAACCGGCAAGGCCCATTTCCATTCGCGCAGCCGTAAACGCTTGTGGATGAAGGGCGAATCGTCCGGGCATGTTTTGCATGTCGAACAGATCCTGGTCGACTGCGATCAGGATGCGCTCATCCTGAAAGTGCGACCGGCTGGGCCGGCCTGTCACACCGGGGAGCAAAGCTGTTTCTATCGGGTGCTGGAGGGTGAAAAGCTGACTCGCCTTCCCGATTAAGCCGGGTTAAAGGCGGATTGTTATGACTGATTACATTCCGCCCGCCCGCGATATACGCTTCGTCCTCAAGGAATTGCTCGATCTGGAAAGCCATCAGGCGCTTCCGGCCTTCGCAATGGTGGACGAAGACCTGGTAGATACGATCATTGACGAGGCGGGGCGCTTTTGCGCGGAAGTGCTCGCCCCGCTCAACCGCGTGAGCGACGAACAGGGGTGCACGCGCGCAGCGGATGGCAGCGTGAAGACGCCGGGCGGATTTGCTGAGGCTTACGCCCAATATTGCGAATCCGGCTGGGGCACGCTGGCCTTGCCGGAAGAATTCGGCGGGCAGGGTATGCCTCACGTTCTCGCCACGGTGGTGGAAGAGTTCGCCAACGCATCGTGCCACGCATTCTATATGTATCCGGGCCTGACCCATGGCGCGGTTTCGGCCCTGCTTGCCAAGGGAAGCGATGAGCTGAAGCAGATTTATCTGCCCAAGCTGGTTTCCGGCGAATGGCTCGGCACAATGGCGCTGACAGAGGCGCATTGCGGGACCGATCTCGGTCTGCTGCGCACGCGCGCGGAACCGGCTGATGACGGCACTTTCTCTCTCAGCGGCGAAAAGATCTTCTGTTCCGGCGGCGAACAGGATCTGACCGGCAACATCATCCACCTGGTGTTGGCGCGGACGCCTGATGCTGCACCCGGATCGCGCGGTATATCCTTGTTCCTGGTCCCGAAATTCATTCCGGATGAATCTGGCGAACCCGGTGAGAAGAACGCCGTCAGCTGCGGCGCCATCGAACACAAGATGGGCATTCGCGGCAGCGCAACATGCGTGATGAATTTCGATGGTGCCAAGGGCTGGATGATCGGCGGGGAGGGCGAAGGCCTGGCCGCCATGTTCATCATGATGAATGCGGCGCGTCTTTCTTGCGGCAATCAGGGCGTGGCGCAGGCCGAACTCGCCTATCAGAAGGCCGCCGCCTATGCGCTGGAACGGCGGCAGGGCAAGGCCGCGGGCGAACGGGCAGACCCCAAGGCAGCTGCCGATCCACTGATCGTTCATCCCGATGTTCGCCGCATGTTGATGGATGCGCGTGCATTCACCGAAGGGTTTCGCGCGCTCGTCCTGTGGACTTCGCTTCAGATCGATCTGTCACACGGTGCGGAGGACGAGGCGGTTCGCAAGCAGGCGGACGAACTGGTTGGCTTCCTGACGCCGGTTCTGAAGGGATTTGGCACCGATCGCGGATTTGAAACAGCCGTGGACATGCAGCAGATCTTCGGCGGCCATGGCTATATTGCCGAATGGGGCATGGAACAGATCGTTCGCGATGCCCGCGTTCCGCGCATGTATGAAGGCGCCAATGGCGTTCAGGCACTCGATCTTGCTGGCCGGAAGCTGGCCCGCGATGGAGGCAGGGTTGCCGATCAGTTCTTCTCCCTGATCGAAGGCGACTGTGCCGACGCACCGGAATTCATTGCCACGCCG
This sequence comes from Croceibacterium atlanticum, assembly GCF_001008165.2. Taxonomy (NCBI): domain Bacteria; kingdom Pseudomonadati; phylum Pseudomonadota; class Alphaproteobacteria; order Sphingomonadales; family Erythrobacteraceae; genus Croceibacterium; species Croceibacterium atlanticum. Next base: position 509,529 of record NZ_CP011452.2, read on the forward strand.
TTGCACGATGGGGTGGAGGAAGCACGCGCAGCCGCGAAATGGCTGATCGACAATGCCGGGTCCGATCCGAACAATCTCGGCGCCGGATCCTATGCCTTCATGGAGTTGATCGGAACGCTGGCGACTGGCTGGATGTGGGCACGCATGGCCACGGTGGCGGCAGCAAAGGGTGATGATCCTTTCTACGCCGCCAAACTGGCGACCGCGCGGCATTATGCCCAACGCAGCCTGACGAAATGCGCAGGCCTGCACCGCGAGGTTGAAGCCGGCGCCGCGGCGCTGATGGCGATTGCGGGAGAAGGTTTCCTGAGAAGCTGACGCGATATTCAGGCGGGAAAGCCGAAGAGCATGCCGTCCGGATCATATTGTTCGCGCAGCTTCGTGATCCGCTCCAGCGCTTCTGGAGAAAAGCACTCGGCGATGCGGGTGGCGTCTGGCGACAGGTTTGCTTCGCCCACATATCGGCCGGCGCGGTGCGGGGCGAGGGCCTGGTCCGCCGCCTTGACCCATTCCATATGCAGGCGATCCTCCAGCGGGTCGTCCCAAATGGCATAGATGCCGGCCTCGTTACCGCCGCCCACTGACAGCGCGCCCGTCTTGCCATCGGGGTATTCCGGGATGCGCCCACCGCCGCCCATGGCAAAGATGTTGATGCTGGATGATCGGCGCGGCAGCCCCGCCAGCTTGTAAACGGCCAGCAGCATGTCGCCGACTGTTGAATTGCTCCACAGATGGTCTGCCGCCACGCGTTTTCCCGGTGGCATTGCCGGTAGATCCACAAGCTCTGAGAAGCTCTTCGTTTCCCGCTTGATCTGCCTCAGATAATTGGCGTTTGTCGGCGGATCGAAATAGGATGCGATGCGATGGCGGGCTTCCGCTTCATCCTTCCCCATGCTGACGACGCGGAGGGAAACGGCCGCAGCGCCGGTGCTGATATCCGGACCGACGAGACAGGTCAGTTCGGAAGAAGGATGGGCCGCACGATTGGCCTGCGTCAGCCAGCTGGCGATCTCTGGCGCACTTTCCGCCGATATTTGCGCATTCCAGACATGAATTGCCCCCGGGATGGGGTGGAGGCGCAGGCGATATCCGGTCGCGATGGCGGGAAAACCGGCCCCGGCGCCGCGGGCCGCCCAGAACAGTTCTGGATGGCTGGTTTCGCTCGCAGTGGCGATGGACCCGTCGGGCAGGACGACATCCAGTTCCCAGACGCTGGAGCAGGCCGGGCCCCATGTGCCCGAATTCCACCCGAAACCGCCACTGAGCAGATAGCCACTGAGGGAAACGTCGGGGCAATGGCCGACGGGAAAGGCAAGCCCGTCTCGTGCCAGACGGAGCAGGAGATCGCCCCCTTTTACGCCTGCGCCAACATGGGCGGCTTGCCCGGGCACATCGACCTGGATCATGTCCAGTCCCGAAAGATCGAGCAGCATTCCGCCATCGCGCAGGGCGGAAGCTTCATAGGAATGTCCGCCGCCACGTGGAGAAACACGCAGGCCGTGGCGCCGGGCAATCTTCACCGCCTGCGCGACATCTTCCGCAGAACGGGCCCGAACGATAAGTTCTGGCGAACGGGCATCCGCCAGCCGGCGGTTCCAGCTCATCCGGTCACGAATGCCGGTATATCCGGGTGTGTCGCGCCCGCTTGCTTCCAGGCCGATCTTGCGCAGATCAGCCAATGCGCCCGAGATCGGCGCCCCGGAGATCGGCGGCCCTATGCCAGAACCTCGTCAAAAAGGCTGAACATGGATGCCCAGCTCTGCCGGTCCGCGCTTTCGTCATAGGCGGTGGCGGGATTGGAATTGGGCTGCGGATTGCAGAAGCCATGCTTCACGCCCGCATAGGAGTGGAAGTGCCAGTTTCCACCGGCGTGATCCATTTCTTCCCAGAACTTGATCACTTGCTGGCGGGGCACCATCGGGTCCGCATCGCCATGGCAGACGAGGATACGAGCGCTGATCCGGCCGGGTTCGGCCGGTTGTTCGGTATTGAGCAGTCCGTGGAAACTCACCGCCGCGAATAGCGGGGCGCCATCCCGGGCGAGTTCCAGCGTGGCCTGTCCACCCATGCAGAATCCGATCGCGCCAATGGGCAGCCCGCGCGCTTCCTCCATGCCGGCAAGGGCCTTCAGCCCGGCACGCAGGCGGTTGCGATAGGAATCCGGCGTCTGGCGTATCTCCATCGCGAATTCGCGCGACTGGTCGAAATTTTCCGGCTGCTTGCCATAGAAATCCGCGACCAGCGCGAGATAGCCATGATCGGCTAGCGACTTCGCCTTGTCGAAGACGAAGCCGCCGGGATTCATTATCGTCGGGAAAACCAGCACTGCGGCCCTGGGCACACCTTTTGGCCGTGCCACATGGCTGGTCAGCCCTATCTCGCCGTCGGAATAGGCAAGTGTTTCCAGATCATTCATTGGGCAGGAAATCCGGGACCGACAGATAGCGTTCGCCCGTATCGTAATTGAAGCCGATAATGCGCGTGCCCGGTTCCAGTTCGGCACATTTGGCCTTGATCGCGGCCAGCGTCGCGCCGCTGGAAATGCCGACCAGCAAGCCTTCCTTCGCCGCACACTGCCGGGCCATTTCCTTCGCATCTTCCGCATCCACCTCGATCGCGCCGTCGATGGACTGCGTGTGCAGATTGCCGGGGATGAAGCCCGCGCCGATACCCTGGATCGGGTGCGGGCCGGGCTGGCCGCCGCTGATGACGGGCGACAGGCCCGGTTCAACGGCATAGGCTTTCAGATCGGGCCAGCTCTTCTTCAATTCTTCCGCACAGCCCGTCAGGTGGCCGCCCGTTCCAACGCCAGTGATCAGCACTGCCGGCGGCGTGTCTGCAAAATCGGCCAGGATTTCCTTCGCCGTCGTGCTGGCATGTATCGCCACATTGGCCGGATTTTCGAATTGCTGCGGCATCCACGCACCGGGGGTCTGATCAATCAGTTCCTGCGCCCGTTCTAGTGCGCCCTTCATGCCCTTTTCCTTGGGCGTCAGATCGAAGCTGGCGCCATAGGCGAGCATCAGGCGGCGCCGTTCAAGGCTCATGCTTTCAGGCATGACCAGCACCAGCTTGTAGCCTTTTACCGCCGCGACCATGGCCAGGCCCACGCCGGTATTGCCGCTGGTCGGTTCGATGATCGTGCCGCCGGGTTTCAGCGCGCCGGATTTCTCCGCATCCTCGATCATGGCCAAAGCGATGCGATCCTTGATCGATCCACCGGGATTGGCCCGTTCGCTCTTCACCCAGACCTCGTGGTCAGGGAACAGGCGGGAAAGGCGGATATGCGGCGTATTGCCGATTGTGGCGAGAACTGTGTCGACCTTCATGTCTTCTGTTCCTCTCCTGCCTCTTCATGGAGGTATTTCGAGCTAAATGTTCGGGCGTTGCGAAGTTCCGGAAAAATCCACGCCCAGATCGCGGTAATGACTATCGCACCGGCCCCGCCGAAAACAACCGCCCCCGTGGCACCGAGGAGGCCGGCGGCAAGGCCGGATTGCAATTCGCCAAGTTCATTGCTGGCGGAAATGGCGAGGCCGGAAATGGCCGAAACCCGGCCGCGCTTGGAATCGGGGGTGTTGAGCTGAACCAGCGAAGTCCGGATGAACACCGAAACCATGTCCGCCGCGCCCAGCACCGCCAGCATCAGCAGCGAGAATGCGAAATTGCGGGACAGTGCAAAGGCCACAGTCGCGACGCCGAAAATGACCACGGCCCAGAGCATTTTCACGCCCACATTGCTTTCGAAAGGGCGGAAGGAAAGCAGCGCCGCGACCAGGGCGGCGCCGACTGCCGGCGCACCGCGCATGAAGCCCAGGCCCTCCGGCCCGACATGGAGGATGTCTCGCGCGAAAACCGGCAGCATGGCCGTTGCACCGCCCAGCAGGACGGCAAAAAGATCCAGCGTGATGCAACCCAGCAGGAAACGTTCCCGGGTGATGAATGTGAAGCCGTCGATGATCTGGCGAACCGGATGGACCGGCGGCCCTTCCTGCTTTGCCTTTATCGGATGCAGCGTGAGAATCAGCAGGGCGGAAATCACCAGCAGCCCTGCTGAAAGGTAATAGGGCAGGGATTCGCTGGAGGCGAAGAGCAGCCCGCCTATTGCCGGCCCGATCACCGTGCCCGACTGCCATGCGATGGAACTCAGCGCGATGGCGCGCGGCAGAAGTCTGGGCGGCACGATGTTGGGCGCGATTGCCGACAGGGCAGGGCGGTTGAAAACGCGCGCGCCACCATGCGCGGCTGCCAGCGCGAAAAGCAGCGGCAGGGTCAGCGCGTCGAGATGCGTTCCCACGGCCAGGGCCAGGGCGATGGTGCAGTCTGTCAGATTGGCGAAAAAGACCACTTTGCGCCGGTCGAACATATCCGCCACCACGCCCGCCACGGGTGTAAGCACGAACAGGGGCACGAATTGCGCCAGGCCCAGCAGGCCGAGCATGAATGCCGCATCGCGGGTGCCCATGCCGTAATCGGCGCGGGCCACATCATATGTCTGGTACCCGATCAGCACCACCATCGAAATGGTGGCGAAAACCGCAAGGAAGCGCGCAATCCAATAGCGGCGATAATCTGCGATCTGGAGCGGTGAGCTGGGAATCTCGGCGGCGTCGTTCACCCGTGTCCAATGGCAGGCCGGGCACGGGCTGCCAAGCTGTGTGAACTATCGACGGGTACAGACGGGCTTGTGCGCCCGCGCAATCAACTGCGCCGGCGAAGCCGCGGATTGGGCTGCAATTCGCGGATCATGTCCTCGAACTGGTCCACGCGGATGATGCGTTCGAACTGGAAGCCCGCACGGTCATCGGTGGTCCAGATGCAATAGGCCTCGATCCGTCCGACGATCGGCAGGCGGATGATCACCCGGTCGCCGCGCGCCAGTTCCGGCACTTCATCCACCATGAAACCATGTGCGGAAATGTTGCAGACATGCAGCCTGAGGTCACCGCGATCGCGATGTTCGCCGATCACGGGATAATCGACAGGGTGCCGCGTGGAACGGCGCATGTCCGTAACCGAAAGCTGTGCTCCGCCAGCCATTTGAGCAGCGACCTCCAATCAAGCAGTGCGAAGCCGGAGATATAGGCAGAAATGCTGTACGAAGTGTAAAGGATGACCTCAGGAAGCGCGCAATATGCCGTGGCGCTTCTTGCCCACGCTCAGCTTCAGCTCCTGCCCCGGCGCCAGCTGGATCAGCTGGCCGGGATCGCTCATCGCTTCGTCGTCTATCTTGACGGCGCCTTCTGCGATCTTGCGCTTTGCCTCGCCATTCGATGCGGTGAAGCCGATTGCGGTGCAGGCTGCGCCCAGCCGGATTCCCTCTGCCGGAACTTCCAGAACCGGCAGATTTTCACCCAGGCCGCCGCCGGCGAAAGTCTGCGCCGCAGTCGCTTCGGCGGCCCTGGCTGCTTCATCGCCCCGGATCAGCCTGGTGACTTCATTCGCCAGCACGATCTTGGCCTGGTTGATTTCCGCTCCGTCCAGCGCTTCGAGCCGATGAATTTCCGGCAGCGGCAGATCGGTGAACAGGCGCAGGAAACGGCCGACATCGCGATCGTCAGTATTCCGCCAATATTGCCAGAAATCATAGGCAGGCAATGCATCGTCATTAAGCCAGACTGCACCGGCGGCCGTCTTGCCCATCTTCGAACCATCCGCCGTTGTCAGCAGCGGCGTAGTCACGCCGTAGACTTCCCTGGCGTCCATCCGGCGGGTCAGTTCTATGCCGTTGACGATATTGCCCCATTGATCCGATCCGCCCATCTGCAGGCGGCATTCATAACGCTGCGACAATTCGCGGAAATCGTAAGCCTGCAGGATCATGTAGTTGAATTCGAGGAAGGAGAGCGATTGCTCCCGGTCGAGCCGCATCTTCACCGAATCGAAGCTGAGCATCCGGTTTACCGAGAAATGCTGGCCCACTTCGCGCAGGAACGGAATATATTCCAGCTGGTCGAGCCATTCGGCATTATCGACCATGATGGCATCGGTGGGACCGTCACCGAACTTGAGCAAGCGCGCGAAAATGCGGCGGATGGACGCGACATTTTCCGCGATGATCTCACCGGTCATCAATTTCCGGGCTTCATCCTTGAAACTGGGATCGCCGATCTTGCCGGTGCCACCGCCCATGACAACGATGGGCTTGTGCCCTGCCTGCTGCAGGCGGCGCAGCAGCATGATCTGCACCAGGCTGCCGACATGGAGCGATGGCGCAGTCGGATCGAACCCGATATAGCCGGGTACGATTTCCTTCGCGGCCAGGGCATCCAGCCCGGCCGGGTCAGTCACCTGGTGGATATAGCCGCGCTCGTCGAGCAGGCGGAGGAGATCGGACTTGTACTGGCTCATGACGCTCTCTTTGTTTCGGCGCGGGCGCGTAGCATGTGGGAGGAAACATGCAAACGTATCCCCTGTTGCCTCATCCGGACCATCCGCCAAGCCGGATCAGATCTGTCGAGGCGAAAATCATCGGTTTCGATGGCCAATGGCTGCGGCTGCGCTGGCGCATGGAAGGATCGCAAGCGATTGTTATCCCGCCATTTGCGGGCAAGGGCAGGGCGGACGGCCTGTGGCAGACAACCTGTTTCGAACTTTTCCTGAAGCCCGACGGTGCCCAGGCCTATGCCGAATTCAATCTCTCTCCTTCGGAACGCTGGGCGGCTTATGATTTCACATCCTATCGGGAAGGGATGAGCGAACGCGCCGCCCCGCGTGAACCGGACTCCACGATCCGTGTCGGCCAGTCCATGGCCATATTCGATGCAGCCATACCGGCAGGCGCCTTGCCCGCCGCTGATTGTGCCATGGGCCTGTCAGCCGTGATCGAGGAACAGGGTGGCATCAAATCCTACTGGGCATTGGCCCATGCGGAAGGAAAGCCGGATTTCCATGCAGCTTCTTGCTTCGCTGCACGGCTTGCGGCACCGCACGCGGCATGAAATTCGGTATTGACCGGCTGCTGGCCGACCCGACCCTGAGGAAACCGCTGGAAGGCAAGCGCGTCGCGCTGGTCGCGCATCCTGCCTCGGTCACTCTCGATCTTACCCATTCGCTCGACGCGCTGATCGCGGCAGGCATCAATGTCACTTCCGCCTTCGGCCCGCAGCACGGGATCAAGGGCGACAAGCAGGACAATATGGTCGAGACCGAGGACGAGGTCGATCCGCAATACGGCATCCCGGTCTTCAGCCTCTATGGCGAGGTGCGACGGCCGAGCGACCATATGATGGCGAGCGCTGATGTCTTCCTGTTCGACCTGCAGGATCTCGGCTGCCGTATCTACACCTTCTGCACGACGCTGCTCTACCTTCTGGAAGAAGCCGCGCGGCACGGCAAATCCGTGTGGGTGCTGGACCGGCCGAACCCGGCGGGACGCCCGGTGGAAGGTACTTTGCTGCTCCCCGGACAGGAAAGCTTTGTCGGGGCTGGCCCAATGCCCATGCGCCATGGGCTGACCATGGGCGAAATGGGGCGGTGGTTCATCCGGAAATTCAATCTGGATGTCGATTACAATGTGGTGGAAATGCATGACTGGTTGCCGGAATCCGGCCCAGGTTTCGGCTGGCCGCAGGACCGCATCTGGATCAATCCGAGCCCCAATGCGGCAAGCCTGAACATGGCGCGCGCCTATGCCGGAACGGTGATGCTGGAAGGAACCCGGCTGAGCGAAGGCAGGGGGACGACACGCCCGCTGGAAGTATTGTTTGGCGCGCCCGATGTGGATGCGAAGGCCGTGCTCGCTGAAATGCGGCGGATCGCGCCGGACTGGCTGGCCGGATGCGCCCTGCGGGAATGCTGGTTCACGCCCACTTTCCACAAACATGAAGGGCTGCTTTGTCATGGATTGATGGTCCATGCAGAAGGCGGCTTTTACGACCATGCGCAATTCCGCCCCTGGCGCCTGCAGGCTCTGGCCTTCAAGGCGATCCGCCAGCTTTATCCCGATTACGAGATCTGGCGGGATTTCCCCTATGAATATGAATTCGACCGGCTGGCCATCGACGTGATCAATGGCGGCCCGGCCCTGCGCCAATGGGTGGACGACGCGGCAGCCGAAGCCGGCGATCTGGAGGCATTGACCCGGCCGGACGAACAGGGCTGGCGTGAAGAAATCTCCGATCTGGTTATTTATTGACGAGGGGCACACCAATGCGGCGTCGTAGTTTCATCGGCATGGCAGGAACTGCTGCCGGCCTTGCTGCATTTGCGCCTGCCGCGCTGGCAGCGGGCGGCCCCGCGGTGGAAGGCCTGCCGAAACTGGCCACGAACGCGGTTCCGATCTCTCCGGCAGAGCGGTTGCAACGCGTGGCCAAAGCAGGCGCCCTGATGCGGGCGCATGAAATGGATGCCGTGCTGGTGGAGGCCGGTTCCAGCCTCGTATATTTTACCGGAGTGCAATGGTGGCGCAGTGAAAGGCTGACGGCGGCGATCATCACGCGCGAAGGCGAAATCGCGATCGTCACCCCCTTCTTTGAAGAACCTTCCGTCCGGGAAACACTGGCCATCGATGCCGAAGTGCTGACCTGGAACGAGGATGAAGATCCGCTCCAATCCGTTGCCGCCTGGCTCGGGAGGAGAGGGTTGGGGCGCGGGAAGATCGGTATCGAGGAAACCGTCCGCTATTTCGCGGTGGACGGGCTGCAACATGCGCTGCCCGAAGCGAGCATCGTGAATGGCGCGCCGGTGGTCCGCGGGTGCCGCATGATCAAGTCGCCGGCCGAGCTGGCTTTGATGGAGATCGCCAACGACATCACCATGGCCGCCTATCGCCATGCAATGCCGCAGGTGGAACCGGGCATGACACCGCGGGATATTGGCGGGCTTATCAACGCGGCCACCCGCGCCATGGGCGGCAATCCGGAATTCGAACTCGTGCTTCTCGGGGAGGCAAGCGCCTATCCCCACGGTTCCGGCAAGCCGCAGGAAGTTCGCGAAGGGGAGGTGATCCTGCTCGACTGCGGTTGCAATGTGCATGGATACCAGTCCGACATTTCGCGCAGCTATGTTTTCGGCGAACCGAGCGCACGCCAGCGAATGGTCTGGAACCAGATGCGAAAGGGGCAGGACACCGCCTTCGAGGCCGCACAGCCGGGCGTGGCCGCCGGCAAGGTGGATGACGCGGTGCGCGCCTATTACGAAACGCTCGGTTATGGCCCCGGCTACAAACTGCCCGGCACTTCGCACCGGACAGGCCACGGTATCGGTCTGGACGGGCACGAACCCGTAAACCTGGTGCGCGGCGAGGAAACGCCGCTGGCACCGGGCATGTGCTTCTCTGACGAGCCGGGCATCTACATTCCCGGAGAATTCGGCATCCGGCTGGAAGATTGTTTCTTCATGACAGAGAGCGGGCCGCGCTGGTTCAGTACGCCGGCCCCTTCGATCGACAATGTCTTCGGCTGACGGATGGCGGCAGAAGGCAGGCGAAAGAGCGCGGGATTGAGCCGCAAACCGCTTGCCCTTGGATAAAACGGCTAGCTATGACCATAGGCAAAATCCGCGGGAGAAAATGATGCTCAAGCTCTACAGCTTCGGTCCAGGTGCCAATTCGCTGAAACCCATGCTCACCCTGTATGAAAAGGGTCTGGAGTATGAGCAGCATTTGCTGAACCCCGCCAAATTCGAACATCATTCTGACTGGTTCAAGGAAATCAATCCGCGCGGCCAGGTCCCCGCCTTGTGGGATGACGGCAAGGTCGTGACTGAAAGCACGGTGATCTGCGAATATCTGGAAGATGCGCATCCCACCGAAGTCAAATTACGGCCGGAGGATCCGTTCGACCGGGCGCAGATGCGCATCTGGACCAAGTGGGTGGACGAATATTTCTGCTGGTGTGTTTCCACCATCGGCTGGCACCGCGGCGTGCGCCAGATGGCGCAGCAATTGTCGGATGACGAGTTCGAGGAACATCTGAAAAAGATCCCGATCCCCGAACAGCAAGTGAAATGGCGCCGGGCCCGCGAAGGCTTCCCGCAGGATCTCCTGGACGAGGAAATGCGCAAGATCGGCGTGTCCGTGCGCAAGCTGGACGATCATCTGGCCGATAATGAATGGCTGGCAGGCGGGATGTATTCGCTGGCCGATATCTGCAATTTCGCCATCGCGAACGGAATGCAGTTCGGCTTTGCGGAACTGGTGAACAAGGAAGACACACCGCATCTGCTGCGCTGGATCGAACAGATCAATGACCGTCCGAAGGTCAAGGCGATGTTCGATGCCGTGCCGCGCGAAAAGCTGGGCGGCCCGAAGGATTGATTCCGCCCGGCGGCAAAGTCTGATGGTGCGGCGCACAAAGATGCCGCATCCTTAAGGCTTTTCTTACCATCGCCTCGATAGAGTTTCCGCGACAAAAAGGGGCGCGGAACAGAATGGAAGTTTTTGGCATCGACCAGGAGAATGCGAGCGTTATCGATCGCATTCCCCTGCATTGCGGCGATGTGACTGTCGGATGCAGCGATGTTGCAGGCATTGTGCAGGCAGTCATCAATTCATCCACACGCTTGCGCAGCGAATATCTCGCGCTTGAAGAAACCGTTGCGGCGCTGGAAGCCGATGAGAACAATATCGGCAATGCCTGCGAAGAATCGCGTATCCTGTCCCATCGCGCGATGGAACGGTTGGGAGAGGGCACGCAGCAAATTCACGCTTCTCTCGGCGTGGTTACCGAATTGCTGGAACTGGCCGACACGCTGACCCAGCATGTCACGGGCTTCGCCGCGGCCATGGCGCAGGTGCGGCAATGCTCTGTCGATATCAACAACATCGCCGAGACGACCAATATTCTGTCGCTGAACGCGGCCATCGAGGCGGCCCGCGCCGGCGAGGCCGGTCGCGGTTTCGCAGTTGTTGCAAGCGAAGTGAAAAGTCTCGCCGGCAAGACGCGCGATGCGACGGACGAAATCGCCCGGACCATCGACGCGCTGGGAATAGAGGCCGAGAACGTCATCACCCGGATAGAGGATGGTGCGCGCGCCAGCAGCGAGGCGAAGGGCTCCGTGGCGCAGATCGCCCAGACGATAGATGGCGTCAGCGAACTGGTCGGCGAAGTGGACGCCCAGAACGAAACGATTGCCAATGCCAGCCGGAAGGTCGGCGGCCATGTGGTTTCCATTCGTGGCGTGCTCGGCAATTTCGCATCGGTGGCGCAGGACAACGAGACTGAACTGCGCCGTGCCCATTCCCGCATGGAGGAGCTGGAACTGACGGCCAGCGCCATGTTCGACACGATCGTACATGCCGACCTGTCGCCGATGGACAGCGCCATGGTGGCCTGCACAGAGGAGATCGCGCGCGATATCCTGGCGGTGACGGAAAACGCCCTGGCATCAGGCGAACTGAGCGAGGCCGATCTTTTCGACACCGATTATTGCGAAATTCCCGGCTCGTCTCCTACGCGCTACACCACGCGTATGTGCGACTGGGCGGACCGGCGCTGGCAACCGCTGCTGGATCGCCTTGCCAATTCCGATCCGCGCGTCCTGACCACGGCATGTAGCGACATGAACGGCTATCTGCCCACGCATATGAGCCGGTATTCGCAGGCGCCGACTGGTGAATTGTCCCACGACACGCGCTTTTGCCGCAAGGGACGCAAGATCTTCGATGCGATCGACGCCAAGGCCAAGCAAAGCACGGCACCATTCATGATGGCTGCCTACCGTCATGAAAGCGATGGCAAGACCTATCGCGTCGTGCGCAACATCTACATGCCGATCAGCTTCAACGGCCGCCGCTGGGGCGACCTGGAACTGGCCTATTGCTTCGACTGAACCGGGTCTTCATCGCGGATGCGTGGCCGCACCGGGCGCAGGATCGCTCACTCGCCGGTGCTGCCCAATGCGAGCACACGTTGCGACAACAATTCGAAGGCGGGCTGATCCAGCACGGCCTCCGGGTTGTTCCAGCCCATGGAGAGCACGTAATATGCGCCTTCCTCATTGCGCAGCAGCCAGCTGAGATTGAGTACGCCCGGCTCCGAACCGCCCTTGTAACCGATATAGGGCCAGCCAGCCTGTTGATCCTCCGATAAGGCGGGATTGATGGCGAGAATATCCAGCGCCGTCTGGTCCCCCAGCGCGACGATATGGCGGAAGATTCCCGCGATGTCCTGCCCTGAAGCCAGCCATTCGACGTCAATAGCACGCGGCCCAGCGGCAAAGGCTTCGGATATCTGCGCCAGTTCCAGTGGCCTGTCGCCGATATCGGACAGGATCCGTTCCCGCTCCGACGCGGAGCCGGCGCGATAGGCGGCAAGGACATCGTCAGGCCCTGCCTTCATCGTGAACATTTCTCGTGTCGTCATGAAGGGCACGTTCAGCGATGGTTGCGAATGGCCCGAGGCGGCCAGTTCGGCCTCCACCGCATCGCGCCCGATCAGGCGGATCAGCGTGTCTGTGGCGGTATTGTCGCTGATGGAAATCATCATGCTGGCGAGAGTCTGCGCCGTGACCGGCGCCTTGTCCGGCCAGTCCTGCATCTGGCCGCTGGGGAAAGAGCGTTTGCCCAGCGCGATCACTTCATCCCAGCCATGTTCACCCTCCGCGATTGATCGGGTGAGGGCGGCCAGCACATAAAGCTTGAATGTCGATCCGATCGCCAGCTGCCGATCCGCATTGATCGACAGGATCGGACTGCCGCCTTCCAACGGGGCGAAATAGACCGAAACACTGCCGGGCAGGGCCTGCAGATCGGAACTGACCTTGCCGGCATTGTCCTCCACCGGCTGAAACTCGGTCAGGCGGAAACCGGCAATCTTGCGTTCGCCTGATGGTTCGAGCTGGAACAGCCCCTTACCGATTGCCCTTTCAAACCGAAGCGCGATCCGGGCACCGCCGGTGCTGCCAATCGGCTCGACAAATTCCACGCCGAGAAGCGTGCCAAACTGGCTCGTCAATTGCCCCAGCAACATGTCGAGCTGTTCGGGCGGTACCTGGGACAGGAAATTGAGCCCGAAAACGTCCGCCGGATCCTGTTCGTGATTCAGCGCGGCAACGATGTCCTCCGCCCGCTGGTCCAGGATCGGGGCGCTATCCCGGGCCCACGCCCCCACGGGAATGACCGCCAGCAGAAAAGCCAGAACCAGCTTGTGCATTGCGGTATCCCCCTGTTTTCGCCCCTTCGGGACCGTTCATGCGTCGATCAGGTCACGATCTACTTCGCCTGCGCGGTTCTGGATGAAATTGAACCGATGTTCGGGATTGCGGCCCATCAGGTGATCGACCAGTTCCTTGACCGCGAAACGCTGCTCATGCTCCGTGGGCAGGGTAATGCGGGTGAGGCTGCGCGTCCGGGGGTTCATCGTGGTTTCCCGCAATTGCTGCGGGTTCATTTCGCCCAAACCCTTGAAGCGGCTGATTTCGGTCTTCTTGCCCTTGAACACCGTTGCTTCCAGTTCCGCCCGGTGGGCATCGTCACGCGCATAGCGGCTCTCTTTCGCGGAAGTGATGCGATAGAGCGGCGGCTGGGCGAGGAAGAGGTGCCCCTTGCGCACCAGTTCCGGCATTTCCTGGAAAAAGAAGGTCATCAGCAGGGTCGCGATATGCGCCCCGTCCACATCGGCGTCGGTCATGATGATGACCCGGTCGTAGCGCAGATGTTCCGGATCGCAGTCCTTGCGTGTCCCGCAGCCCAGAGCGAGCGTGAGGTCGGCGATTTCGCTATTTGCGCGGATCTTGTCGGCACTGGCGCTGGCCACGTTCAGGATCTTGCCCCGGATCGGCAGGATCGCCTGCGTCTTGCGGTCGCGCGCCTGCTTGGCGCTGCCGCCGGCGCTATCGCCTTCGACGATGAACAATTCCGTCTCGCCATCGCCTTCGCCTGAACAATCGGTCAGCTTGCCGGGCAGGCGCAGCTTCTTGGCATTGGTGGCGGTCTTGCGCTTGACCTCACGCTCCGCCTTGCGGCGCAACCGTTCATCCATGCGTTCCATCACCGAACCAAGCAGCGCCTTGCCGCGCTCCATATTGTCGGTGAGGAAGTGATCGAAATGGTCGCGCACGGCATTTTCGACCAGCCGCGCAGCTTCGGGGCTGGTCAGCCGGTCCTTCGTCTGGCTCTGGAATTGCGGATCGCGGATGAAGACGGAAAGCATGATTTCCGCCCCGGTCACCACGTCATCGGCGCTGATATCCTTGGCCTTCTTCTGGCCGGTAAGTTCACCGAATGCGCGGATTGCCTTGGTCAGCGCGGCCCGCAGGCCCTGTTCATGCGTGCCGCCATCGGGTGTCGGCACGGTGTTGCAATACCAGCTGGTGGAGCCGTCGGACCATAGCGGCCAGGCAACAGCCCATTCCACGCGGCCCTGATCCTCGGGAAAATCCTGCTTGCCCGAAAAGAAATCGCTGGTGACGCATTCGCGCGAGCCGAGCTGTTCCTTCAGATGATCGGCCAGGCCGCCGGGGAATTGGAACACCGCCTCCTGCGGCACTTCCTCGCTGGCGAGAGAGGGGGCGCATTTCCAGCGGATCTCGACCCCGGCATAGAGATAAGCCTTGGATCGGGCGAGCTTGAACAGGCGCTGCGGCTTGAACTGCCGGTCCCCGAAAATCTCCGTGTCGGGCGTGAAGCTGACCGTGGTGCCGCGCCGGTTGGGCGTGTCGCCAACCTTGGCGATCGGCGCCAGCGGCAGGCCCTTGGAAAATTCCTGCGCGAATACTTCGCGATTGCGGGCAACTTCGACCCGGGTATGCGATGACAGGGCATTGACCACGCTGACGCCGACACCGTGCAGGCCGCCACTGGTGGCATAGGCCTTGCCGGAAAACTTGCCGCCCGAATGCAATGTGGTGAGAATGACTTCGAGCGAGGACTTGCCCGGGAACTTGGGGTGTTCGTCAACCGGGATGCCGCGGCCATTATCGCTGATGGTCAGGCGATTGCCTTCCTCCAGCGTGACCTCGATCCGGCTGGCATGCCCGGCCACTGCTTCGTCCATGGCATTGTCGAGCACTTCGGCGGCAAGGTGATGCAAGGCCCGTTCGTCCGTGCCGCCGATATACATGCCGGGCCGCCGGCGTACCGGCTCCAGCCCTTCAAGCACCTCGATGGAGGAGGAATCGTAATCGCTGCCGCCCACGGGCGCCTTGTCGAACAGGTCGTCGCTCATCCTTGCCGCTATACGGCCCGGAATCCCACCCCTTCAAGCGGGTTGGGTGAACTTATCGTCAATCGAAACGCTGAGGGGCGGGATCCACCACGTCAATCGTGCCATTTCCGATGCGGCGAACTTCCATTGCCCGTTCGCCCACGCCGTCTCCGCGAAAGCGGAACGGCCCATCCAGGCCGAGGAACCCATCCGTCCCGAGCAGTTCCCGAACCGGGAATTGCGTGCCCGGTTCCCAGTCGCGGGCAACACGGAGGGTAAGCAGCACCGAGTCATAGCCAAGGGTGGCAATGCGATAGGGCGTTTCGCCGAAGCGCGACTTGTAGCTGTCGAGGAACTGGCGATAACGCGCATCCGAAACTGCCGCGAACAGGGCGCCCCGCATGGCGGAGGCATTGGCGATGCTTGCTTCCCCGCTCCACAATTCGGTGCCGAGAATGGTCGGCAATACCATGCCGGGTTCCTTGAGTGCGCCAGCAGCCATGGCGGAAAGGCGGGCGCCGTCAGCCACCAGCACGGCATCGAAATCGGCCTTGCTTTCAAGCCGTTCGGCCGCGCTGACGATGGATGTGTTCCCCCGGTCATAGCTTTCGGTGGCGACCAGCCGGCCGCCGACGCGGCGCACCGCGGCGGAGAAGGCATCGGCAGCCCGGCTGCCATATTCGCCATTGGGAATCAGCGCCGCGAAATTGCGGGCGCCATTGGCGTGAGCATAAGCAACGGTGCGTGCCACGGATTGTTCAGGCACATGGCCCAGCACGAACACATCGCTCGACGCCACGGAAATATCGTTGGAGAAGGTAATCAGCGGCACATCGGCCGGCTTGGCCTGGCTCAGCACCGGGCCGACATTCTGGCGCAGCAGGGGGCCGAGGATCAGCCTGTTGCCATCAGCAATGGCGCGGGCCGCCGCGCTCTGGGCATTGGTGGCGGTGTCATAGGTCGTGATCCGCAGATTCTGCGCATCCGTATCGAGCAGGGCCATGGTGGTGGCATTGGCGATCGAACGCCCGACATCGGCATTGCTGCCCGACAGGGGCACCAGCAGCGCAATCCTATGGCGAGTGGTGTCGGTGGGCAGGGCCGTATCGCTCGGCCCGGTCGTCTCTCCCGGTTCGGCGGGCCCGGTCTGGACTCCGTCACCGCCGGGTATGACCTGGCAGCCGGCAAGCCCCGCGGCCAGTGTCAATGCGACCAGGCCGCGCTTAAGACTTCCCAACATGCTTGCCGCTCCAGCTAAATCTGGTCCACAAGGCGCGCGTGAACGACACCAGTGAACTCGAACCTTTGTCTCCCGGCCTCTATATTGTCGCGACGCCAATTGGCAATCTCGGCGATATAACCTTGCGGGGAGCCGACATTCTCAGGCGATGTGCCGTCATCGCCTGCGAGGATACGCGCGTTACGCAGAAGCTGGCGCGGCACTTGGGAATCGCCGGTTCGCTGTGGCGTTATGACGATCACAGCGCGCCCGCAGACCGGCAGAGATTGATCGAATCCATGCGGAATCAGGCCGTGGCGCTCGTCACCGATGCCGGCACGCCGCTGGTGTCCGACCCTGGATACCGGCTTGTGCGGGAAGCGCGGGAAGCTGGAATCCCGGTCACCAGCCTGCCCGGGCCGACCGCGCCAATCGCGGCGCTGACATTATCGGGTCTGCCCAATGATCGCTTCCTCTTCGCCGGTTTCCTGCCGCCAAAGGAGAAAGCCCGCCGTGATGTGCTGGAGGAATTGAGCAATCTTCGGTCCACGCTGATTTTTTTCGAAACTGCGCCGCGCCTGCTGAAATCTTTACAGGCGATAGAAGAGATCCTGCCGGGCCGCGAAGTTGCCGTCGCGCGCGAGATTACCAAGCTGCACGAGGAATGCCGCACCGGGACGGCGGCGGAACTGGCCGCGCATTATGCCGAGTTTCCGCCACGGGGCGAAATCGTGCTGATGGTCGGCCCGCCGGGAGAGCAGGTGTCCAGCGCGGATGACGCGGACGAGATGCTGCGCGAAGCCCTGGCCGACATGAAACCGTCCCAGGCGGCTGCTTTCGTCGCGAAGTCCACCGGCCTCGATCGCAAGGCTCTCTATGCAAGGGCGCTGGAGCTGCGCGAGGCGTGAACCGGGCGCTTGCCGAACAGCGCGGGCGGCGGGGAGAACGGCTCGCCGCATTGTGGCTGCGCCTGAAAGCCTGGCGCATACTTGGCCAGCGGGTGAAGACTGCCCGCGGGGAAATCGACCTGATAATGAAGCGGGGCAAGACGATAGCCTTCGTCGAGGTGAAATGGCGCGCCAATGTGGCGGAGCGCGACCGCGCAATCGACAGCTATCGCCTCCGCCGGGTCGCCGCCGCAGCGGAGGCGGTGGCTCATAATTACGCCAGAAACGGAGAATCCATCCGCATCGATGTGCTTCTCCTTGCACCCGGGCGCTGGCCTCGCCACATCGTGAACGCCTGGCAGCCGTAAGGAAGACAGAAGAATGAGCCTGCGCGTTGCGGTCCAGATGGATCCGCTGGAAAGCATCAATATCGCCGGAGATTCGAGCTTTGCGCTCATGCTCTCCGCCCAATCGCGCGGCCACCGCCTCTGGGTTTACGACGTAACGAGTCTCGCCTGGGAAGACGGGTGCATCACCGCCTGGGCGCGCGAAGTCAGTGTGCAGCGGGTGGAAGGCGATCATTTCACCTATCGCAGCGAACTGGCCAAAATCGACCTGGGCGAAGATATCGACGTTGTCCTGATGCGGCAGGATCCGCCCTTCCATCTCGGCTATATCAGCGCCGCATTGCTGCTGGACCGGCTGAAGGGGAAGACGCTGGTCGTCAACGATCCGCGCGAAGTCATCAATGCGCCGGAAAAGGTGTTCGTGCTCGATTACGCGCGTTTCATGCCGCCGACACTGGTCGCCCGCCGGATCGAGGATGTGCGCGAATTCATGGCCAAGCATGGCTCCGTGGTGGTGAAGCCGCTGCACGGCAATGGCGGCAAGGCGATCTTCCGGATCGACGCCGAAGGCACGAACTTGTCCGCCCTGATGGAAGTGTTCAACCAGACCTGGCCTGAACCGCATATGGTCCAGCCCTTCCTGCCCGAAGTGGCCGATGGCGATAAACGCATCGTGCTGGTCGATGGCGAAGTGGCCGGGGCTATCAATCGCAAACCGGGCAAGGGGGAATTCCGCTCCAACCTGGCGCAGGGCGGTTATGCCGAAGCGGCCGATCTGACGGAGCGGGAGAAGGAAATCTGCGCCGCCATGGGTCCGGAACTTAAACGGCGCGGCCTGATCTTTGTCGGCATCGACGTGATCGGCGGCAAATGGCTGACCGAAATCAACGTCACCAGCCCGACCGGCATCGTCGCCATCGACAATTTCAACGGCACGGACACCGCCGGGCTGATCTGGGATGCGATCGAAACACGGCTGGCCGCGCAGGAATAAAAGGGGCCGGACCCTCCAGGTGATTTGGCCGTTGGCGCAGCAATGAACGACTTCATCTTCGAAGCCATCGCTCAGGGCGGATATATCGGCATATTGTTGCTGATGGCGCTGGAAAACATCATCCCGCCGATCCCGTCCGAAGTGATCATGGGCATTGGCGGCGTGCTGGTGGCGCGCGGCGAAATGTCCTTCTGGCCGCTGATGCTGGCCGGGACGGTCGGCTCAACTGCCGGCAATTACGCCTGGTACTGGGTGGGGGATAAATGGGGCTATCAACGGCTCGGCCGGATCGTGGACCGGCATGGGCGGTGGCTCACTGTCGATTTCGAACATATCGAAAAAGCGGCGAATTTTTTTCAGAAACACGGCCAGTGGGTGGTCTTCGCGCTGCGTTTCTCGCCCTTCCTGCGCACTATTGTGTCGCTGCCGGCTGGCCTGGCCCACATGCCGGTCTGGCGGTTTCTGCTGTTCACCTTTGCAGGATCCGCGATCTGGAATGCGATCCTGGTGGAAGGCGGCAGGCGGCTCGCCCCGCTGATAGAGAAATACGAAAGCTGGGCCAGCTGGAGCGTGATCGGCCTGATTGCGCTGATGCTGGTCTGGTATATCTGGCGCGTGATCACCTGGACCCCGCGCGAGAAGAAGGACGATTAATCTTTCTCGCGCGGATGGGCGGCGCGATAGGTATCCAGCAGGGTCGCCGCATCCACTTTGGTGTATATCTGCGTCGAGCCGAGGCTGGCATGGCCGAGCAATTCCTGTAGCGACCGCAGATCGGCCCCGGCACCCAGCAGATGCGTGGCGAAGCTGTGGCGCAGCGCGTGGGGCGTGGCGCTGGCGGGCAGGCCAAGTGCCTTGCGCGCGCGGGCCATCGCCTTCTGCACCATGCCCTGGTTCAACTTGCCGCCCTTCGCCCCGCGAAACAGCGGCTCTGCCGGGGCGAGGGGGTAGGGGCATCGCGCCGCGTAATCGGCCACGCAGTCGCGCACTATGGGCAGGATCGGCACGACGCGCTGTTTTCCGCCCTTGCCGGTAACGGTCAGCGTCTCGCCCAGTGGCAGGTCGGACCCTTTGAGCGACAGCGCCTCGGCAATTCGCAGGCCGCCGCCATACATCAGCAGCAGCACCGCCCGGTCGCGTGCGCCAATCCAGTCTTCCGCCGCGGTGGCATCCACCATCTCGGCCAGATTGCTGGCATCGTCCGGGGTAACGGGGCGGGGCAGGCCTTTCTTGATCCGTGGCCCACGCAGGCGCGGCGCGCCGTCGTCCGTCTGGCCGGACTGCTCCCGCGCATGGGCCAGCAGGCTCTTCAGCGCCGAAAGTTCGCGCGCGGCGGATACATTGCCCAGCCCGCCTGTTCGCCGTGCGGCCAGATGATTGCGCAGGGCATGGGCATCGAGCCGGGCCAGATCCGGCCATTGCCGCGCATCCACCGCGTCGATCAGCCGCGTTGCCGCCGCCAGATAGGCGCGCACCGTATGCGGCGACCGGCGGCGCGAATTGGTCAGGTGATCGCGCCAGTCCTCAAGCAGATCGGCGCGGCTCATGCCGAGGCCAGATTGTCCGACACAAGCTGCCCCAGCAACGCATCGAGCACTGGCATGCCTTGCGCCGTAACGCCGATCCGGCCGCCTGCCTGCCAGGCTAGGCCGAGCTTTTCGAGGAAGTGCAGCCGGTCCATCTCCACCAGCTCATCCGGCGCCATACCGAACCGTTCACCCAGCGCCCCCGGATCGATCCCTTCGCGCAGGCGCAAACCCATCAGCAAAGCTTCCGCAGCCTGCCCGCGCGGGGTAAGAGCATCTTCCTGTGAAAGGCCATTGCCATTGCGCTGCACGGCCGAAAGAAAATTCTCCGGCTTGCGATGGCGCATGGTTGCCATGCCGCCCCTGCGGCCATGCGCGCCGGGGCCGATGCCGATATAATCCTGATACCGCCAATAGGTCAGATTATGGCGGCTTTCCTCCCCCGTTCGGGCGTGATTGCTGACTTCGTAGGCACGCAGGCCCGCCTCTGCCGTCATCTCCCGCGTCAGGGCGAAAAGATCGGCTGCCGGGTCATCCTCAAGAGGTTTGAAACGCCCCAGCCGGACATCGGTGGCGAAACGCGTATTGGCTTCGATCGTCAGTTGATAGAGCGAAAGATGGCCCGTGCCGAAGGATAGTGCGCGGAACAATTCCTGTTCCCATTTCTCCGGCGTCTGGCCGGGGCGGGCATAGATCAGGTCAAAGCTGACCCGGCCAAAGCTGTTCTGCGCCACTTCCAGCGCGGCCAGTCCTTCTTCCGCATCATGCAGCCGGCCAAGAAAACGCAGCGTCTCGTCATCCAGCGCCTGCAGGCCGAGCGAGACGCGATTCACGCCGGCG
This sequence comes from Croceibacterium atlanticum, assembly GCF_001008165.2. Classification (NCBI taxonomy): domain Bacteria; kingdom Pseudomonadati; phylum Pseudomonadota; class Alphaproteobacteria; order Sphingomonadales; family Erythrobacteraceae; genus Croceibacterium; species Croceibacterium atlanticum. The sequence goes on from NZ_CP011452.2 coordinate 530,428, forward strand.
GAGGCCAGCCCTGCAAAACGCAGCGCCTCGACCGAGGATGGGTTTGCCTCCAGCGTTATTTCCACGTCCGGCGCAAAGCCCCAGAGCTTCTCCGCTTCTTTCAGCAGGCTTTCGACCAGATCCGGCGGCATGAGGGACGGCGTGCCCCCGCCGAAAAAGATGGAATGCAGTGCCTCTCCGCCCGCAAGCGCCGCTTCATGCCGCATGTCGGCAATCAGGGCGTCCTGCCAGGCTTCGGTTTCGATCTGGTCCCGCACATGCGAATTGAAATCGCAATAGGGGCACTTCTTCAGACAGAAGGGCCAATGGATGTAGAGTGCGCGGGCCACGGGTGGGATTCAGCAGACCTTACCTGCCACTTGTCAAGTTTCAGCCTTGATGCGGCAGAGGATTACCAAGGAATTCAAGCGGGTTGGAACTGGTCCGCCACCAGTTTTGCGAAGGCATCGGCGCGGTGGCTGATGCGATGTTTTTCCGCCGGATCGATTTCTGCAAAGGTCTGTTCCATGCCGGCCGGCACGAAGACGGGATCATATCCGAAACCCAGCGTGCCACGCGGCGGCCAGGTCAGCCGCCCTTCGGCGCGCCCTTCATAGACGGCATGTTCGCCATCCGGCCAGGCAATTGCCAGAGTGCAGGAAAACCACGCATCGCGCTGAACATCCGGCCCTTTTTCGGCCAGCATCCCTTCCACCTTGCCCATTGCCATATACCAGTCCCGGCCCGGTTCGCCTTCGAACCATTGCCGTTCGGCCCAGTCCGCCGTGTACACTCCGGGCCGACCGCCCAGTGCGGCAACGGACAGGCCGCTATCGTCGGCGAGGGCGGGGAGGCCCGATGCCTCCGCCGCCGCACGCGCTTTTATCAGCGCGTTCTCGACAAAAGTCGTGCCCGTCTCGGCCGGCTCGGGCAGGCCCAGCGATCCGGCGGAAATGCATTCCAGCCCGTAAGGCTGGAGCAATGCGCCGATCTCTTTCAGCTTGCTCGCATTATGCGTGGCGATGACAAGCTTGCCCGAGCCGAGTTTCCGATTCACTTGCGAACAGCCTCTTCCTGCGCGGCGAAGATCTGATCGCAACCCATGCGGGCAAGACGCAGCAGGCGCAGCAGGCCTTCTTCGTCATAGGTGGCACCTTCGGCCGTCGCCTGCGCCTCGGCAATATTGCCGCCTTCCAGCAGCACGAAATTGGCATCGGCGTCGGCATTGGAATCCTCGTCATAATCGAGATCCAGCACCGGCGTGCCCTGATAGATGCCGCAGCTGACCGCCGCGACCTTGGACATGATCGGGTCTTCCTTGATCTGCCCGCTTTCCATGAGCTTGTTCACGGCGAGGCGCAGCGCAACCCAGGCGCCGGTGATGGACGCGGTGCGCGTGCCGCCATCGGCCTGGATCACGTCGCAATCGAGGACGATCTGACGTTCGCCGAGCTTTTCCATATCGACCACGGCGCGCAGCGAACGGCCGATCAGGCGCTGGATTTCCTGCGTCCGGCCGGACTGCTTGCCCTTGGCCGCTTCACGGCTGCCGCGCGTATGGGTGGCGCGGGGGAGCATGGAATATTCGCCCGTGACCCAGCCCTGGTTCTTGCCGCGCAGGAAGGGCGGCACCCGTTCTTCCACGCTGGCGGTGACCAGGACGCGGGTATCGCCAAAGCTGATCAGGCAGGAGCCTTCGGCATGCTTGGTAAATCCGGTCTGGATGTCGATAACGCGCATTTCGTCGGGCGCGCGGCCGGATGGTCGCATATTCAATCTCCATTCTGGCAAAGGCCCTTACGGCAAATGCCATTGCGGCCGCCGCCCTAGCGCCTAGATAGGCAACTGTCATGGTATCGCCTCCAATTACAGAACTGAATAATCGCGCGCGGGAGATCTTTCGCCTTGTGGTGGAAGGTTATCTCTCCAGCGGCAGTCCCGTGGGATCGAAAGCGATCGCGCAGCAGGGGGAGATCAATCTCTCTCCCGCATCGATCCGTTCCGTCCTCAATGAACTGGAGACGCTGGGCCTGCTCGCCGCACCGCATACCAGCGCGGGCCGGATGCCGACTGACACGGGGCTGCGGATGTTCGTGGATGGCATGATGCAGGTCGCCGAACCGACACCGGAAGAACGCGCTGCCATTGAACAACGCCTGTCCGAACCGGGCCCGGTGGAACAGGCGCTGGCCGCGACCAGCGCGATCCTGTCCGATATTTCCGCTGCTGCCGGCGTCGTCATGGTGCCGAGGCGCGAACCGCGTCTGGCGCAAATGAACATCGTCCGGCTGGACGAGGATCGCGCCCTGGCCGTGCTGGTCGGCAGCGATGGCTCGGTGGAAAACCGCTTGCTCGCCTTGCCCCGCGGCGCTTCCATCTCTGCCTTGCAGGAAGCCTCCAACTATGTGACCGCCAGGCTGGCCGGGCGCACGCTCGCCCAGGCAGCCCGGGTCATCCAGGCGGAAATAACCTCCGGCCGGTCAGAGCTGGACGCGGCAAGCGCCGATCTGGTCGAACGCGGTCTGGCCGTGCTGAGCGAGGATGCGGCGCAGCGGCCGGTTCTGATCGTTCGCGGCCAGGCAAAATTGCTGGACGATCAGGCGTTGACCGATATCGAACGGGTCCGTTCGCTGATCGACGATCTGGAAAACAAGCAATCGGTATCCGAATTGCTGCAATCCGCGCGAGACGCGGAATCGACGCGGATTTTCATCGGGGCGGAAAACAGGCTTTTCTCCCTGACAGGCTCTTCCGTCATCGCTTCCCCTTACCGTGACCGGGAGGGCAGGGTGGTCGGAGTGCTGGGGGTGATTGGCCCGACGCGGTTGAATTACGCGCGGGTCGTGCCCATGGTGGATTTCACCGCCCGGTCGCTGGGCAAGATAATAGGTTAATTCTGGATATTTCGAATGAACGAGAACGAGAACCCGCGCGACGAAGCGGTCGAAAAGGAACTGGAAGGCGTGCCCGAGGAATTCCTCGTGGAAGACGAGGGTGAGACCTCCGCGCTTGAAGGAGAACTGGCCGCATTGAAGGAACAGCTGGCAGCAACGCAGCAGGAAGTCCTCTATGCCAAGGCGGAAACGCAGAATGTGCGCCGTCGGCTGGAAAAGGACATGACCGATGCGCGTAATTACGCCGCCACCGGTTTTGCCCGCGATATCCTTTCGGTTGCCGATAATCTGTCGCGTGCATTGATGGCTGTGCCGGATGAATTGCGCGAAGACAGCAAGTTGCAGGGCCTGGTCGCCGGGATCGAAGCCACCCAGCGGGAACTGGACAAGGTATTCACGCAGCATGGCGTCAGCCGTATCGCGGCCAAGGGCTTGCCGCTGGACCCGAACCAGCATCAGGCAATGATGGAAATTCCGACGGATGAGGCTGAACCGGGCACGGTGGTGCAGGAAATGCAGGCCGGTTACATGATCAAGGATCGTCTGCTGCGCCCTGCGATGGTCGGTGTTGCGAAGAAGCCGGATTGAGGCGCAATACCCCGCGATACGCGGAACCGACGCCGGCCTGATCCGTAAATTCTCCGCAATCCTGACGGAGAAATACCATGAAGATCAAGATGCTGGTCGCGCCTCTCCTGCTCGGTTCCGCGTTTTCGCTTGGCGCATGTGCGGATAATTATGCCGTTGAAGGTGCAGCGGTCGGCGCTGCGGCCGGGGCAGGCATTTCCGCCGTGACGGGCGGCAATGTGGGCACCGGGGCAGCTGTCGGCGCGGCGGCTGGTGGTGCCGGTGGCTATCTGATCAAGAAAGACGGCAAATGCTACCGCCGCGACCGCGACGGGTATGAATATGAAGTGCCCTGCCGCAGATAATCCGGATCATGCGTGGCTTCGGGCTGTATTCGGAAAATTGACCAGAAGGTCATAGGCGGATCGGTCCGCAACGCCGGGCAGATCGATACCGCTGCGCATCAGGAATGCGTGGCGGACGATTTCCGCCTGCTGTTCGATGCCATATTGGTTTAGCTGCCATCCCGGTTTCAGGCTGTAATCATACCGGCACCATGGATGTCGGTGCAGCACCAGATGCCATTTCCCCAGCTTCTGTGCCTGCCAGACATGCGTCATCTCGTGGATGAAATGACCCTGGCGCAGCGGGTGTACCGCCGCGAAATCATCGCAATATGAAGGGCCACGCGGGTGAAAATGGATATGGCCGCACGGCGCCATCGTTACGCGCCGTGGCTGGAACGGAAACCATTTCCGCCGCCTTATGGTGACTTGCGAATAATCAATGGCAGATCCGAAAATACTGCGTCCCAGCGCCACCTCCCCTTCGGTCAGCGGGCGGATTCCTCCCGCAGGGCAGGCGGCGCCGGTAGGCTTCAGCGTTCGTCGCCCGGCTCGCGGATTTCCGCCGGGAAGCTGACCTTGTCGCCGCCAACGAAGGTCAGCGTGACTTCGGTTTCGCCACCGGCGACCAGTGACGGGTCGAGATCATTGGCCATCACATGCAGCCCGCCCGGTTCGAAGGACACGCTTTCTCCCGCCGGGACGGAAAGCTGGAAGACTTCCTGCATGTCCGTCTGATTGTTCCAGGTGCTGGTTTCATGCAGCATGGCTCCGCCGGCACCCTGTACGCTGACGGCGCGGATCATCACGTCCTTGTCGCCATCATTGGCGATGTCGAAATATATCGCCGCCGGATTGCCGGAGACGGGCGGCAACATCATGCGGCCATCGGAAACGCTGATACCGGCAGGCGCTTCGGGCCCTGCCGTTTCAGTGGCCTGTTCGCTTTCGCCGCCGCTGCAGGCCGCCGGCCCCAGGGCAGCAAGCGCCAGCGCAGCCGCGGGCCAGATTGTTCTGTTCATGGACATCCTTCCCCTTAACTCCAAGTAGGATTTTCTAGCTTCCCGCCTCCCTTGTGCCAAGCCAAAGCACTCCTATATCCCCCTCGTATCGAGCCGCCGACCGGCCTTGCCAAGGACGGGGGGCTGAATGTGCGGCGTCCAATTGAAGAAGGGATGTGGGGAAAACCATGGCCAAAGTTATCGGTATCGACCTGGGTACGACCAACAGCTGCGTTGCGGTGATGGACGGGGGCAAGCCCAAGGTTATTGAAAATTCGGAAGGTGCACGCACGACGCCGTCGATCGTCGCCTTCACCAAGGACGGGGAACGTCTGATCGGCCAGCCGGCGAAGCGCCAGGCCGTCACCAATCCCGACAATACGCTTTTCGCGATCAAGCGCCTGATCGGCCGCCGTTTTGAAGATCCCCTGACCAAGAAGGACATGGGCCTCGTTCCCTATGACATCGTCAAGGGCAAGAATGGTGATGCATGGGTCAAGGCCGGGGGCGAAGATTATTCGCCGTCGCAGATTTCGGCCTTCATTCTGCAGAAGATGAAGGAAACCGCCGAGAGCTATCTTGGCGAAACCGTCAGCCAGGCGGTCATCACCGTTCCGGCCTATTTCAATGACGCGCAGCGTCAGGCGACCAAGGATGCCGGCCAGATCGCTGGCCTGGAAGTCCTGCGCATCATCAACGAACCGACAGCGGCTGCGCTGGCCTATGGTCTGGACAAGGACGATGGCAAGACCATCGCCGTTTATGACCTTGGTGGCGGCACCTTCGATATCTCCATCCTCGAAATCGGCGATGGCGTGTTCGAAGTGAAATCCACCAATGGCGACACCTTCCTGGGTGGCGAGGATTTCGACACTGCGATCGTTGAATATCTGGCTGACCAGTTCAAGCAGAAGGAGAACATGGATCTCCGGCAGGACAAGCTTGCCCTGCAGCGCCTGAAGGAAGCCGCCGAAAAGGCCAAGATCGAGCTGTCCAGCTCGCAGCAGACCGAAGTGAACCTGCCCTTCATTACCGCGCGTATGGAAGGCGGCAGCTCCACCCCGCTGCATCTGGTGGAAACGATCACCCGTTCGAAGCTGGAACAACTGGTGGGCGACCTGATCCAGCGCACGCTCGAACCGTGCAAGAAGGCTCTGGCCGATGCCGGCGTCAGCAAGGACCAGGTGGATGAAGTGATCCTGGTTGGCGGCATGACCCGTATGCCCAAGGTCCGCGAAGTCGTGGAAGGCTTCTTCGGTTCCAAGCCGCATACCGGCGTGAACCCGGACGAAGTCGTTGCCATGGGCGCGGCCATTCAGGCCGGTGTTCTGCAGGGTGATGTCAAGGACGTGCTGCTGCTCGACGTGACGCCGCTTTCGCTCGGTATCGAAACGCTGGGCGGCGTGTTCACCCGCATGATCGACCGCAACACGACGATCCCGACCAAGAAGACGCAGGTCTATTCCACGGCTGAAGACAATCAGCAGGCGGTGACGATCCGGGTCTTCCAGGGTGAACGTGAAATGGCTGCGGACAACAAGATGCTCGGCCAGTTCGACCTGGTTGGCATTCCCGCCGCTCCGCGCGGTGTGCCGCAGATCGAAGTCACTTTCGATATCGACGCCAACGGCATCGTGAACGTGTCCGCCAAGGACAAGGGCACGGGCAAGGAACAGCAGATCCGGATCCAGGCATCCGGCGGCCTTTCGGAATCCGACATCGACCAGATGGTGCAGGATGCCGAAAAGTTCGCGGAAGAAGACAAGAAGCGCCGCGAAGGTGCCGAGGCGAAGAACAACGCCGATAGTCTTGTCCACGCCACGGAGAAGCAGATCGCCGAACATGGCGACAAGATCGATGCCGGACTGAAGTCCGAGATCGAAGCCGCCATCGCCGAAACCAAGACGGCGCTGGAAAGCAACGACGCGGCCGAAATCACTGCCAAGGCCCAGGCGTTGACCGATCTCGCCATGAAGATGGGCCAACAGATCTACGAGAAGGAGCAGGCCGCAGGCGCGGAAGCTCCGTCCGGCGATACGGGGAATGAAAGCGGCTCCGACGAGGAAGTCGTGGACGCGGAATTCTCCGAAGTGGACGAAGAGAACAAGGGCTGATTGTCCTGATGGAAACCCATGCCGCCGCCGGTGCTGACCGCGCCGGCGGCGGAACAGGTTTAGGGGCAAGTTATGTCTGCATCTGAATTAGATTTTTACGAATTGCTCGAAGTCAGCCGCGACGCGGATGACCGGACGATCAAGGCTGCTTATCGCAAGCTGGCCATGAAGCATCATCCGGATCGCAATCCGGGATGTTCGGAAAGCGAAGCGAAGTTCAAGACGATCAGCGCAGCTTACGAGTGTCTGAAGGATCCTCAGAAGCGAGCCGCTTATGACCGCTATGGCCATGCCGCGTTCCAGCAGGGAATGGGCGGTGGCCATGGGCACCAGGACTTTGGCGATCTGGGCGATATTTTCGAAACGATCTTTGGCAGCGCCTTTGGCGGAGGCGCGGCGCGCAGCCGGCCGCGCCGCGGTGCCGATCTGCGTTATGACATGGAAATCGGCCTGGAAGAGGCGTTTCATGGCAAGGATACGGAGATCAAGATCGAAGTCTCCGTCGCATGCGAAACATGCCATGGCGATGGTGCTGAACCCGGCACGTCCCGTCGTGGTTGCGATACGTGCCACGGGCACGGGAAGGTCCGCGCGCAACAGGGTCTGTTCGTCATCGAACGACCTTGTCCGACCTGCCATGGCCGCGGGGAAGTCATCGAACAGCCCTGCCATGAATGCCGCGGGGAAGGCCGCATTGACCGGATCCAGGATCTCCAGGTCGAAATTCCGCCGGGTGTCGGCAATGGCACGCGCATCCGCCTGTCCGGCAAGGGCGAGGCGGGGCCGATGGGCGCACCGCCGGGCGACCTCTACATCTTCGTGCATGTGAAAGCGCATCCGGTATTCGTCCGCGAAGGCACGACTTTGCTCACCCGCGTGCCGGTTTCATTCACGACGGCCGCTCTTGGCGGATCGATCGAGATTCCGGGCCTGGATGGCGAACCCAATGAGATTGAAATCCCGGCCGGCATCCAGTCGGGGCGTCAATTGCGCAAGCGCGGTGCCGGTATGCCCGTGCTTCAGGGCAGGGGGCGCGGCGATCTGGTGATCGAAATCATGGTCGAAACGCCCACCAGGCTTTCTGCCCGGCAGAAGGAATTGCTGCGGGAATTCCGGGAGACTGAAACCGGTGACGAATGTCCGGAAAGCCGGGGATTCTTCGATCGGTTGAAAGACGCGTTCACGACCTGACAAGCGGCTTGCGTTCGGCATATGTTCCGGTTAACGACCGGGCATGGCCAAGCCCAAACGTCGCTATGTCTGTGCCGATTGCGGCAGTGTGACAACCCGCTGGCAGGGCCAGTGCACCGATTGCGGGCAATGGAACTCGCTGGTTGAGGAAGCGGCCGAAACGAAGTTTTCGGCCAAGCACGATCTTTCGGGCGGGGGCCGGAAACTCGATTTCGAGATTCTCGATGCGCCGTCCGAAGTGCTCACGCGGCGGTCGACCGGCCTTGCTGAATTCGACCGCGCGCTGGGCGGGGGTATCGTTCCCGGTTCCGCCATATTGATGGGGGGCGAACCCGGGATCGGCAAATCGACCCTGCTGCTCCAGGCCGCAGCCGCGATCGCGCGGACCAGGGCCGATGTCGTCTATGTCAGCGGGGAAGAAGCTACCGGCCAGGTGCGGATGCGGGCCAGGCGGCTCGGGCTATCTGATGCGCCGCTTCGGCTCGCGGCCGCAACCTCGGTGCGGGATATACTGACCTCGCTGCATTCGGGGCCGCCTCCGGCCCTGCTGATCATCGATTCGATCCAGACGATGCATTCGGACACGATCGAAGGCGCGCCGGGCACGGTCAGCCAGGTCCGGGCCAGCGCATTCGAACTTATCCGCTATGCCAAGGAAAACGGCGTGGCGCTGATTTTCGTCGGCCATGTCACCAAGGACGGCACGATTGCCGGCCCCCGTGTGCTGGAACACATGGTGGATGTGGTGATGAGCTTCGAAGGCGAACGCAGTCACCAATATCGCATCCTCCGCTCGCTGAAGAATCGCTTTGGCGCTGTGGACGAGATTGGCGTATTCGCGATGGAAGGGCAGGGGCTGTGCGAAGTCTCCAACCCGTCAATGCTATTCCTTTCCGGACGGGACGAACCCGTTGCCGGCAGTTCCGTCTTCCCGGCGCTGGAAGGCACGCGCCCGGTGCTGGTCGAAGTTCAGGCGCTGATCGTCCGCCTTCAATCCGGGGCAACCCCGCGCCGGGCGGTGGTCGGGTGGGACAGTGGCCGTCTGGCCATGCTCCTTGCCGTGCTCGAATCGCGATGCGGGCTGAATTTCTCTTCGGCAGAAGTCTATCTCAATGTTGCGGGCGGTTATCGCCTGACCGATCCGGCGGCTGATCTGGCTGTCGCGGCCGCATTGGTTTCCGCTTTGGCGGACAAACCGCTTTCCTTGCGCAGCATCTGGTTCGGCGAAGTATCGCTTTCCGGCGAAATCAGGCCGGTTGCGCATACCGGGTTGCGCCTGCGCGAAGCGGCGAAGCTCGGCTTCGATCAGGGCAATGGACCGGCCGATGCCGGGCAGGATGTGGCCGGTTTGCGTTATGCCGGGATTGCCGCATTGCCGAAGCTCGTTGACCGGATCATGGGCGGAGCATAATCAGCATCAGGCATGACGGGCTTCGATATCATAGTGTTGCTGATCGTCGGGGTCGCGGCGATTGGCGGTTTCATGCGCGGTTTCGTGCAGGAAGTGCTGTCTCTGGCAGCATGGGTCGTGGCGATATTCGCGATCCATTATCTGCACACGGATGTGACGGCGCAACTGCTTGAATATATGGATTCGCCTTCAGGGGCGGCCGTGCTGGCTTTCGCGATAACGCTCATCATTCCCTATGGCGTGGTGAAGCTGATTGCCCGCTCCGCCGGCAAGGCTTCCCGCAATTCCATTCTCGGTCCGATCGACCGCGTGCTCGGCTTCGGTTTCGGGGCGGTGAAGGGCGTGATCGTCACGGTCATGGCCTTTTCGCTACTCGTGCTGGCTTATGATACGATCTGGGGCCCGTCTGGTCGTCCTGACTGGATCACGACGGCGCGCACATATCCGGTGGTCAATGCCAGTGCCGATGCCCTGGTCCAGCTGATCGGAGAACGAAGCCGTTACTTGTATGAAGTGGACGAGGGTTCCACGCCCTGAGCATGAGCGAAACCCGCACTCTATACACACCCCAATTGCTTGCGCTGGCGGTGGAACTAGGTTCCTACCCCGCCCGGGAAGATCTGGCATTCCATGGGGAAGGCCGTTCGCAGACATGCGGCAGTACGGTGGCGATGGATTTGGGGCTGGACGATGATGGCCGCGTGGATTCTCTGGGAATGCGCGTGCGGGCCTGTGCGGTCGGGCAGGCTTCGGCGGCAATCTTCGCCCGCGCTGTAATGGGGCTCGATATTGCGGCCATCCGCACCGCCCAAGATGCGATTTCCGCCTGGCTGAACGAAGATGGCCCACTTCCGGAATGGCCCGGTTTTGCAGTGCTTGAACCCGCGCAAGCCTATCCCGGCCGGCATGGCGCGATCCTGCTCCCCTGGAAATCGGCACTGACCGCTCTTTCCACTTCGGCCGGGTGAGGTTAGCCTGCCTGCAAAGGGCAGGGGGGAATAAATATGGCAAGTGGCGCCGCCACGTCAGCGCACCATCAGCCGGACGCGAAGGAAATGCGTCTGGTCATCGCAGCATCGTCTGCCGGTACGGTGTTCGAATGGTATGATTTCTTCATCTACGGCACGTTAGCGCCGTTAATCGCCGCAGCCTTCTTCCCCAGCGATAATTCGACCCTGTCGCTGCTTCTGACCTGGGCGGGTTTTGCCATCGGTTTCGGCTTCCGTCCGCTCGGCGCCATCCTGTTCGGTTTCCTGGGCGACCGGCTTGGCCGGAAATACACCTTTCTCGTGACGGTGACCCTGATGGGCATAGCCACGGCCGGCGTCGGCCTGATTCCCAGCGCCGAAACCATCGGGCTGGCAGCGCCATTGATCGTCATCCTGCTGCGTATTCTGCAGGGGCTTGCGCTTGGCGGCGAATATGGCGGTGCGGCCATCTATGTCTCCGAACATTCGCCGCCCGACCGGCGCGGCTATTTCACCGGTTTCATCCAGGCCAGCGTTGTCGGCGGCTTCGTGCTCAGCCTGGTAGTCGTGCTTGCCTGCCGGTTTCTGATACCGGCCGATATTTTCGAAAGCTGGGCCTGGCGCCTGCCCTTCCTGCTGTCGATCGTGCTGCTGGCCATTTCGCTGTGGATGCGCATGCGCCTGTCGGAAAGCCCGGTGTTCAAGGCGATGAAGGAAGAAGGCGCCACATCGTCCAACCCCTTTGTGGAGAGCTTCACCTATCCGGGTAACAAGAAGCGAATCTTCATCGCCCTGTTCGGGGTGGCATGCGGCCTGACCATAGTTTTCTACACGGCGCTGTTTTCCAGCCTCTCCTTCCTCAAGGGGCCGATGCGGGTGGAAGACACGTTGGCGGAATTGCTGATCGGTCTTGCCTGCCTGATGGGACTGTTCTTCTTCGTCTATTTCGGCAGTCTGTCAGACCGCATCGGGCGCAAGAAACCGATCGTGTGGGGCTATATCGCGTCCCTTCTGCTGCTCTTTCCCTGTTTCTGGGGCATTGCCGCGCTTGCCAATCCGCAGCTTTCCGCTGCGGCAGAACAGGCGCCGGTGGTAATTACCGGGCCGGATTGCGAATATGATCCTTTCGCGGAAAACCAGTCCACCGCCTGCGGCAAGCTGATGTCGGAATTCTCCGGTCTCGGAATCCCCTATACTGTAAGCAGTGACGAGGAAGTGACGGTCCGGTTCGGTGCCGAAGTGAAGCGGATCAGCGATTCATCATCCGTTGATCGCGCCACGGTCGAAACCTGGCTGAGTCAGGCGGGTTACGATCTTTCCGATCAGATTCCGCCAGCCGCCAATATCGTCGGCATCGTGGCCCTGCTGATCGTCCTGTCCGCCCTGTCGGGCGCGACATATGGGCCGGTGGCTTCGCTCCTGTCGGAAATGTTCCCTGCCAGAATCCGCTACAGCTCCATGTCCATTCCCTATCACATAGGCGCAGGCTATTTCGGCGGTTTCCTGCCGCTGATCTCGGGCTATATCGTGGCCCGTACTGGCGATATCTTTGCAGGCTTATGGTATACTTGGATTCTTCTGATCGTGGCGCTGGCCGTCGCTCTCTGGGGGCTCCCTTCGGGGCCTCCGCGCGATTTCGCCGATGACCCTTCCTGAACTGCCGCCATCGACGCTGCGGCTGCAAATCGACAAGGGCGCCCTGGCGCATAATTGGCGGGAACTGGATCGGCTGTCCGGCACGGCCCGGGCCGGGGCCGCGGTAAAGGCCAGTTGCTATGGCCTGGGCGTGGATCACGTGGTCCCGGTGCTGGAAGAGGCGGGGGCGCGCGATTTCTTCGTCGCCCATTGGGCGGAAGTGCCCGCCGTCATGCAGCATGTTCCGGCGGAGTGCATTTCCGTTCTGCACGGGCCATTGGGCGAGGCTGACATTCGCTTTGCCAAGGAAACCGGTGCAAGGCCGGTGATCAACAGCCTCTATCAGGCCCGGCTCTGGCGCGATGCCGGTGGCGGGCCCTGCGATGTCATGGTCGATACGGGCATGAATCGCCTCGGCCTGTCGATGGCGGAAATCGGCGAAGCCATCGTGTCGGATCTGCAAATCCATACACTGATCTCGCACCTCGCTTCGGCGGATGAAGATGTGGCGTTAAATGCGTTGCAACTGGAACGCTTTACCGCAGCGGCGCAGCAAGTGCCCGCGCAGTGCCGCAGCCTCGCCAACAGCGCCGGCATAGCTCTGGGCGCAAGCTACGCCTTCGACCTTACTCGCCCCGGTCTGGCCCTGTATGGCGGCATTCCGCATCCCGGCCTTGCGGGCCGAATCCGGCAGGTCGCCTGCCCGCAGGCCCAGGTGCTGCAATTGCGTGATCTCTCGCCCGGCGACACGGTGGGCTATAACGCCACCTTTACCGCCCGCCGGGCCATGCGCTCCGCGACCGTCTCGCTCGGCTATGCCGATGGTTTTCTGCGCAGCTGGGCCAAGGCAGGAATGCTGATGCATAATGGGACGGAGCTGCCAATCCTGGGGCGCGTTTCGATGGACCTGGTAATTGTTGATTGCGGCGCAGCATCGCAGCTGCGCGAAGGGGATTGGCTGGATCTGGAATATGACCTGCCGCGCGCGGCGCAGCTCAGCGGATTGTCGCAATATGAACTGCTGACCCTACTGGGCCGAAGGTTTTGCCGTACTGCATGATGTCAATCATGTTGCACCGCATATGTTGCAAGTGCTAAGAAGTTTTCACTACAGCAAAAGGGAGCGTGCTGATGGCGTCGGAGAAAGAACAGGGCCAAGATCCTGTCATTATCAAGAAATACGCTAATCGGCGCCTCTACAACACCAAGTCGTCCAGCTACATCACTCTCGACGATCTTTCGCGGATGACCCGTGAAGGGATCGATTTCCAGGTGCTCGATGCCAAGACGGGCAATGATATCACCCATGCCGTGCTGACCCAGATCATCATGGAGGAAGAGGCGAGCGGGGAGCAGATGCTGCCCATCAGTTTCCTGCGCCAGTTGATCTCCATGTATGGCAATTCCATGCAGGCGCTGATGCCGCATTACCTGGAAGCGAGCATGGATAATTTCCGCGCCAACCAGTTGAAGTTACAGGAAACCTGGAAGGCCAGCATGGGGCCGGACGCCTTTGCCAAGCTGGCCGAAACGAACATGAAGATGTTCGAGGCGGCAACCAGCGCCTTCATGCCCGGCAAGCAGGGGGCGGCGGCTGCCCCGGAATCCAGATCGTCCGGCAATGACGATCTCGAGGCATTACGCAACCAAATGGCGGAAATGCAGAAAAAACTCGACGAAATGGGCAAGTAGTTTTTCGCAGGCTTACTTCTCTCTCGACACCCGGAGAGGCGCGAGGCTAGGGGGCCCGTTCTGTCAAGATTCCGGGTGAGTCCAATGTCGAATATCCGCCACGCCCTGACCATCAAGCGCGAAGACGATTTTGCGCAGTGGTATCAGGAAGTCGTTTCCGCTGCAGATATGGCAGAAGAATCCGGCGTGCGCGGCTGCATGGTCATCAAGCCCTGGGGTTATGGCATCTGGGAACGCATCCAGCGCCTGATGGACGAACGCATCAAGGCCGCCGGCGTCCAGAACTGCTATTTCCCGATCTTCATCCCGCTCGCCAATTTTGAACGCGAAGCCGCGCATGTCGAAGGCTTCGCCAAGGAAATGGCAGTCGTCACCCATCACCGGCTGATCGCGGATGGCAAGGGCGGGCTGGTGCCCGATCCCGAAGCGAAGCTGGAAGAACCGCTGGTCGTCCGCCCGACATCGGAAACGATCATCGGCGACGCGATGAGCCGCTGGATCCAGAGCTGGCGCGACCTGCCGCTGATGACCAACCAATGGGCCAATGTCGTTCGGTGGGAAATGCGCACCCGCATGTTCCTGCGCACCAGCGAATTCCTCTGGCAGGAAGGCCATACCGCGCATGACAGCCGGGACGGCGCCATGGAAGAAACGCTGCGCGCACTGGAAATGTATCGCAGTTTTGCCGAAGACGTGCTCGCCATCCCGGTCGTCGCAGGCGAAAAGCCGGAGAATGAGCGTTTCCCCGGCGCCGTCGCGACCTATTCGATCGAAGCGATGATGCAGGATGGCAAGGCTTTGCAGGCCGGCACCACGCATTATCTCGGCACCAATTTTGCGGAGGCTGCCAATATCCGGTTCCAGGACCGTGAAGGCACGCAGCAGCTATGCCATACGACGAGCTGGGGCACGTCCACGCGCCTGATCGGCGGTCTCATCATGACCCATGGCGACGATGACGGTTTGCGCGTGCCGCCCGCCATCGCCCCGCATCAGGTCGTGATCCTGCCGATGCTGCGGGACAAGCCGGAAGATTCTGCCCTTCTCGATTATTGCGAGGAATTGCGCGCCGCGATTGCCCACGAACAGGTTCTGGGCGAACCGATACGCGTGCTGCTCGATCGCAAGCCGGGCAAGGCTGCGGGCAAGCGCTGGGACTGGGTGCGCAAAGGGGCCCCGGTCATCATCGAAGTGGGCGGCCGGGACATGGCCGGTGGCAAGGTTTCCATGCTGCGGCGTGACAGGTTGTGGGGCGAAGATGGGAAGCCCGATTTCTCCTATCCCTCACGCGATGAAGCGCGCGCTTCCATCGCGGATCTGCTGGTGGACATACAGGCCTCGCTCTATGGGGAGGCCAAGGAACGGCGCGAAGCGAATATCGTTCGCGACATCAGTAGCTTCGATGAACTCGCCGAATTCTATGGCGAGAACCAGCGCTATCCGGGCTGGGTCGAAGTGCAATGGTCGCGCCCGACCGGGGACGAACTGTCCAAGGTGGTCGAAAAGCTGAAATCGCTGAAGCTGACTTTCCGCAATGTGCCGATGGACCGGGGCGCTCCAAACGGAAAATGCCTTTTCACTGGCGATGACGCGGTTGAGTGGATCTACGTCGCCCGCGCATATTGATCCGGGCGATCGATCCCTTTCTTCCTGCATATGGGCGGTTACGCCCTGTTTGCCGAAGGGATCGAAACCCTGCCGCCAGAACTGTCCCCGGCGAAGCGCTCTCTCCGCTTGTGGCCGGGTGAACATGCGCCCATATCGCGTGGATGGCTAAACGACCGACACCCGGCTTGCCCTCACGCAAGCAGGTACTTGAATTCATCCAGACGTCCGAAACCCCGGCCGGAAAGCGTGAGATTGCGCGTCATTTCGGGCTGAAGGGGCAAGAGAAGATCGCCCTCAAGGCCCTGTTGAAGGACATGGCCGAGGAAGGGCTGATCGACGGCAGGCGAACCGCCTATCACCGCATGGGCGGTGTGCCCAAGGTCACCGTCTTGCGCGTGGTCGATATCGAAGATGGCGAGGCGATTGCCATTCCCGACAACTGGCAGCCCGATGATGCCACGCCGCCGCCCCGGCTGAGGTTGAAGGAAAGCAAGAAGGGCGGGGCGCTGCGTTCCGGCGACCGCGTGCTCGCCCGGACGGAAGAAACCGGCAGCGGATGGCGCGCCTTCCCGATGAAGAAGCTGCCTTCGCGCAGCGATTCCCTGTTGGGCGTGGTGGAAATGGATGGCGGCGGCAAACCGTGGCTGGCCCCGGTGGACAAGCGAATCCGCAATTCCTCCCCCATTGCCGACCTTGGCGGAGCGGAAGAGGGCAATCTCGTCCTCGCCGAACCGGCCGGACGATCCCCGCGCTCGGGCGTGAAAGTCACTGAAGTCCTGGGCGATCCGCTCGCGCCGAAGAGCTACAGCCTGATCGCGATCCACAAGCACGGCATTCCACATATTTTCCCGGAAGAAGTGCTGAAAGAAGGCGAAGAGGCCGCTCGCCTGCCGCTGAGCGAGGAGAAGCGGGAAGATCTGCGCCACCTGCCCATCGTCGCCATCGACCCCGCCGATGCCCGCGATCATGACGATGCGATCTGGGCTGAACCGGACGGGGAGGGCGGTTTCCGCGCCCTGGTGGCGATTGCCGATGTCAGCTTCTATGTCCGCCCCGGCGGCGCACTGGATCGGGAAGCCAGGAAACGCGGCAATTCCGTCTATTTCCCGGACCGCGTGGTGCCCATGCTGCCCGAGGTGCTGAGCACCGATGTCTGTTCCTTGCGCGAAGGGGAAACCCGCGCGGCGATGGCGTGCCATCTTTCCATCAGCGCGGAAGGCAAGGTGACGTCATGGCGCTTCACCCGCGCGCTGGTGAATATTGCCGAAACCATTGCCTATGAGGATGCGCAGGAACGGATCGACAATGGCACAGCCTCCGAACCGCTGCAGAATCTGTGGGGTGCGTGGAAGCTCCTCGCCTCTGCCCGCGACGCCCGCGATCCGCTGGAACTGGATCTGCCGGAACGCCGCGTCCTGCTGGATGAAAAGGGGCGCATCACCGAAATCGCCGTGAGAGAACGGCTCGATGCGCATCGCGTGGTGGAAGATTTCATGATCGCGGCCAATGTCGCGGCGGCCAAGGCGCTGGAGAGCAAGGCCTCGCCGGTCGTCTATCGCGTGCATGAGCCGCCGACCCGTGAAAAGCTCATCGCGCTGCGGGAATATTTCGACTCGATCGGCAAGAATCTTGCCCTGGGGCAGGTCATCACGCCCGGCCTGTTCAACCGCATGATCAAGGATATTTCCGATCCCGGCGAAAAGGCGCTGGTGATGGAGGCGGTCCTTCGCAGCCAGACGCAGGCCTATTACGGCCCCAGCAATGCGGGGCATTTCGGGCTTGCTCTTGGCAGTTATGCGCATTTCACTTCGCCGATCCGGCGTTATGCCGATCTGCTCGTGCATCGTGCGCTGGTTGATGCATTCGGGCTGGAACAGCCAAAGCCGAAGGGGGCAATTCCCGACGGCACCGGCTTGTCGGATAAGGATCGGGCCGATCTTTCCAAGGTCACCGACGCGATCAGCCAGAGTGAACGCCGCGCGATGGAGGCGGAGCGGGACACGATCGATCGCTATGTCGCCGCATGGCTGGCGGGCCGGGTGGGCGAGACATTCCGGTGCCGCATCACCGGGGTCCAGAAATTCGGCTTTTTCGCCACGATTGCCGGTCTCGGCGGGGATGGGCTGGTGCCCGTATCGGCGCTGGGGCGCGAATATTTCAGCTATGACGAAGGCGCGCGTGCCCTCGTCGGAGAGCATAGCGGCACAATCTACACGGTCGGCGACATGCTCGATCTCAAGCTGGCCGAATCGAATCCGCTCACCGGCGCGCTGAAATTCGAACCGCTGGACGCTGATGGCCAGGCTATCGAACCGCGTGGAAAGCGCCCGCCGCCCAAGCGGAAATCCAAGCCCAAGACCCAAGGTAAATATGCCGAGGGCAAGCGCGGCCGGCCGGCCAATATCCGCCACCAGGGGCGCAAGAGGAAGAAATAGAGCCTTCTCCCGGAAGACCCCGGTTCAGCTCAGGCGATCGAGTTCCGCGTCGTCCAGGCGGCCGGGCACGATGAAGAGCGGGCATGGCAACGATCCCGCCGCGGCCGAAAAGTGGGTGACCAGCGGGCCAGGCGCGCCTTCGGGCGCGGCGGCCAGCACCAGTGCGGCAACCTCCGGATGTTCGGAGAGGAATTCGTTGATCACCGTCTTGCCGTCACCCATGCGGACGGCGATCTGCGGCATCTTGCCGCCTTCGCTCATCAATTCGCCCGCCGCGCTGTTGGCCAGCACTTCGGCCCGGTCGCGGGCCTCTTCCTCGATCGTGGCCTGCACCCCGCCAAAGGCGCTGAAGGCCTGTTTCGGCACGATGGCCAGAATATGCACGGAACCGCCGGTCTTGGCCGCGCGGCGCGATGCGAAACGCAGCGCGCTATGCGCTTCTTCCGTCTCGTCGATGATCACCAGATAGACGCGCATAATGCTCCCTCCCGTCGGCGCGAATATCGTGACAAAGCAATAGCGGCGCAAGAACCTTGCTCCCGCGCCGCAAATTGGCCAGAGACGGGCCGAAACCGGCAAACAGAACAACGCCACAGGAAGGATACCGCGAACCGCCATGTCGATCGCTATAAAGATGCCCGCCCTGTCCCCCACAATGGAGGAGGGCACGCTCGCCAAGTGGCTCGTGAAGGTAGGCGACCAGGTCTCTGCCGGCGATATCATGGCAGAGATTGAAACCGACAAGGCGACGATGGAATTCGAAGCCGTGGATGAAGGCGTAATCGCGCATATTTCCGTGGATGAAGGCACGGAAGGCGTGAAGGTCGGCACCGTGATCGCCACGCTGGCGGAAGAGGGTGAAGACCCCGCCGATGTGCAGCCTGCCAGCGGTGAGGCATCCGCTCCCGCCGCCGCGCCGAAGGAAGAAGCCGCGCCCGCACCGGCTCCCACCCCTGCTCCGGCACCCGCCGCCGCTTCTGCCCCGCCGCAGGCCGTTGCTCCTTCGGGCGACCGAATCATCGCTTCGCCGCTGGCCAAGCGGATCGCCGCCGACAAGGGGCTGGACCTGTCCGCCATCAAGGGCAGCGGCCCGAATGGCCGCATCGTGAAGGCCGATGTCGAAAACGCCAAGCCGGGCGCAGCCGCCCCGGCTGAAGCGCCTGCCGCTGCGCCCGCGCCCGCAGCCGCTCCGGTCGAGGCGCAGGACTTCGGCATTCCGCATGAGGAGGAGAAACTCTCCAACATGCGCAAGACGATTGCCCGCCGCCTGTCCGAATCGAAGCAGCAGGTTCCGCATATCTATCTGACGGTGGATATCCGCCTGGATGCATTGCTGAAGCTGCGCGGGGAACTGAATGCCGCGCTGGAACCGCAGGGCGTAAAGCTTTCGGTCAATGATCTGCTGATCAAGGCGCTGGCCAAGGCGCTGGTGGCGGTGCCGAGCTGCAATGTGCAGTTCGCCGGCGACAAGCTGCTGAAATTCACCCGCGCCGATGTGTCGGTGGCGGTTTCCATCCCGTCCGGCCTGATCACGCCGATCATCAAGGATGCCGGAAGCAAGGCGATCAGTGCCATTTCCACCGAGATGAAGGATCTCGCCGGGCGCGCCCGTGAAGGCAAATTGCAGCCGGAAGAATATCAGGGCGGCACGGCCAGCCTGTCCAATATGGGCATGTTCGGCATCAAGCAGTTCGAAGCCATCATCAATCCGCCGCAGGGCATGATCATGGCGATCGGCGCAGGCGAGAAGCGGCCCTATGTCGTGGACGATGCACTGCAGATCGCCACGGTGATGAGCGCCACGGGCAGCTTCGATCACCGCGCGATCGATGGTGCCGATGGCGCCGCACTGATGAAGGCCTTCAAGGAATATTGCGAGGCGCCGCTGGGCCTGGTGGCCTGAGGTGAACGGCTTGCTCGCTTCGGTGTGGGCGCTGGCCCTGATGGCTGGGCCCACAACGGAAGCGGTCCCCGGCAATGTCCCTATGGTCGGGCGTGACGGGCCCGAAGCGGATGCCTGCGGCGGGATCGGCCGCGTGTCAGGTCTCTATAGCCCGACCGGGGAAGCCTTCCTGTCGGTCCGTGAAGAGCATGATGAATATGCGCGCGAAACAGATCGCCTGCCGCAGGGCACGCTGGTCTGGCTGTGTGACGCGGTGGAGGAATGGCAGGGTATCGTTTACGCCAGCGGAGAGTTCCAGGAACTGGGCGATTGCAGGGTGAGCAGCCCGGTGGCCGTTCCCGAACCCTATTCCGGCCCCTGCAAATCCGGATGGGTGCTGGCCCGCAACCTGCAACTGGTGGGGGGATAATGTTCTTTCCTACTGCCAGAAAGCAGGGCCATATTATTGAAATGTCTTGCAGACGTTCCCGCCTCGCCGATTTTATTGGCGGAAATCGGTCGGCGGATATTCTGCTTAAGGACAGTGTTCCAGGTGTTCCAGCGCAAGGCATGGTGAATTGAGCGACGAGATTTACGCAGGCCGCGACCCGGCCATCCGGGTGACCGCAATGCCGGCCGATACCAACGCCTATGGCGATATATTCGGCGGTTGGCTGCTGAGCCTGATGGACAGCGCCGCCGGCCTCACTGCTGCGCGGAAAGCCAAGGGCAGGGCGGTGACGGTCGCGATGGACGGAATGCAGTTTCACATGCCGGTGAAGGTGGGGGACGAGGTTTCCGTCTTCACCGAGATCGAAAGCGTGGGCCGCACCTCCATCCGCATCGCGGTGGAAGCATGGCGGCGTGAACGGCATTCCGAACATGCCGTGAAAGTGACCCAGGCGACGTTCACATTCGTCGCCATTGACGAGAACCGGCGTCCACGGCCCGTGGAAGACGGCCGGACCAACAATTAGGAGCGAGCCACGTGGCTGAGAATTACGACGTTATCGTACTTGGTTCCGGACCGGGCGGCTATGTTGCGGCGATCCGTTCGGCGCAGCTCGGTTTGAAAACGGCCATTGTCGAACGCGAACTGCTGGGCGGCATCTGCCTCAACTGGGGCTGTATCCCGACCAAGGCGCTGCTGCGTTCGGCAGAGATCTATCATTACATGCAGCATGCCAAGGATTATGGCCTTGCCGCCAAGGAGATAGAGGCCGATCTTGAAGCGGTGGTGAAGCGCAGCCGGGGCGTTGCAAAACAGCTCAACCAGGGCGTGACGCATCTGATGAAGAAGAACAAGATCGCCGTCCATATGGGCGTCGGGACGTTCAAGAACGCCAATACGCTGGAAGTGAAGGGCGACAAGGGCACGGAAACGATCAGTGCCAAGCATATCATCATTGCCACCGGCGCACGCGCACGCGACCTTCCTTTCGCCCCGGCAGATGGCAAGCGGGTGTGGACCTATCGCCATGCGATGACGCCCAAGGAAATGCCCAGCAAGCTGCTGGTGATCGGATCGGGCGCGATCGGCATCGAATTTGCCAGTTTCTACAAGGATATGGGCGCCGATGTTACGGTCGTGGAAATGCTCGACCGGATTGTTCCGGTGGAAGACAAGGACGTTTCGACCTTCCTTGAAAAGCAGCTGACCAAGCAGGGCATGACGATCCGGACCGGTGCCGCGCTGGAAGAACTCAAGGTTTCCGACACGGGTGTCTCCGCCAAGATCAAGGGCAAGGACGGCAAGGTCGAAAGCAGCGAATTCAGCCATGTTATCGTGGCCATCGGCATTCAGCCCAATACCGAGAATATCGGAATCGAAAAGCTGGTGGAAATGGACCGCGGCTTCATCCAGATCGATCCCTATGGCCGCACCCGGACAAAGGGTGTGTGGGCCATCGGCGATTGCGCGCCCGGCCCATGGCTGGCGCACAAGGCAAGCCATGAAGGCGTGACCGCGGCAGAAGCGATTGCGCAGGAACTGGGCAACGAGGATGTTCACCCCCATCCGCTGGACCGGAACAACATCCCCGGCTGCACCTATTGCCATCCGCAGATCGCCAGTGTCGGCATGACCGAAGCGAAGGCAAAAGAGGCCGGATACGAAGTGAAGGTCGGCAATTTCCCCTTCATCGGCAATGGCAAGGCCATCGCTCTGGGTGAACCCGAAGGTTTCGTGAAAACCGTGTTCGACGCGAAAACCGGCGAATTGCTGGGCGCGCATATGATCGGCGCGGAAGTGACTGAAATGATTCAGGGTTATGTCGTCGGCAAGACGCTGGAAACGACGGAAGCGGAATTGATGAACACCGTCTTCCCGCATCCGACGATCAGCGAAACCATGCATGAAAGCGTGCTGGGCGCTTACGGCCGGGCACTGCATATCTGAATTTCCGGGCGCTCCGGCGCTTGACCGGGACATGGGCCGGGCATGGCGCGTTTCTCTCCTGCGTGGGAGAACCGCCATGGAATTCGAACTGGAAGACGATCCGATCCCTACCGAGGGCGAAGAAAATCGCCCCGGTGGGGGAGATGGCTGGCTCGAGTCAGCCAGCGACCAGGCAATGGCGATTCCCGAGCAGGAGCCGGGCCGGAACGGATAGGGCGGCAGAAAACGAACAGTGCCACCGCTAACCAGGAGGCGCTTGTCCGCCTGGAAGCAAGAGTTCCGCGCGCTTGTTCCGCTATAT
Organism: Croceibacterium atlanticum; assembly: GCF_001008165.2. NCBI lineage: Bacteria > Pseudomonadati > Pseudomonadota > Alphaproteobacteria > Sphingomonadales > Erythrobacteraceae > Croceibacterium > Croceibacterium atlanticum. The sequence continues at coordinate 552,848 of NZ_CP011452.2, forward strand.
CTTCATGCTGCCCGTTTCGCGCAGGCGGCCATGCCAGGACAGCGCCTCTTCAATAACGTGCGGTGTATGCCCGCCACGCGCCACGGCCCTGCGGTAGTAATCGCCAAGCTGTTCGCGATAGGCCGGGTGGACGCAATTGGCGATGATCAGCGGCGCACGCTCTCTCGGTGCAAGACCGCGCAGATCGGCAAGGCCGTATTCGGTGATCAGCACATCGACATCATGTTCATTGTGATCGACATGGCTGACCATCGGCACCACGCTGGAAATCACGTCGTCCTTGGCGGTCGATTTGGTGACGAAGATCGACATATAGCCATTTCGCGCAAAGTCGCCGGACCCGCCGATGCCGTTCATCATCTTCGTGCCGCCGACATGGGTGGAATTTACATTGCCATATATGTCGAATTCCAGGGCGGTGTTGATACCGATGATCCCGAGCCGGCGTACGACTTCGGGATGGTTGGAGATTTCCTGAGGGCGCAGGACCAAGCGTGATTTGTAGCGCGCGAGATCTTCCAGCACCGTCTGGTATCGTTCCGCGGAAACGGTGATCGACGAACCGGAAGCGAAATCCAGCTTGCCGGCATCGAACAGGTCGAAGGTAGAATCCTGAAGAACTTCGGAATACATCTTCAGATTGTGAAACGGGGTATCGATGAGGCCATGCATCACGGCATTGGCAATCGTGCCGATGCCCGCCTGCAATGGCTGCAAAGTGTTGGTGAGACGCCCCGCTTTCACTTCGTGCTGCAGGAATTCCGAAAGGTGGCCGGCGATCGCCTGCGTGTCTTCGTCCGGCGGCAGAATGGTAGAGGAGGAATCAAGCTTTTCCGTCACCACGATGGCGGCGATCTTGTCCGGATCGATCGGTATATAGGGCATACCCACCCGGCTTTCGGGCGAGACGATCGGGATCGGCATCCGGGCAGGGCGGTAGGACGGGATATAGATATCGTGCAGGCCCTCCAGCGTGTCGGGCTGGGCCAGATTGATTTCCACGATCACCTTGTCGGCCAGAATCGCGAAGCTGGCCGAATTGCCCACCGAGGTGGTCGGCACGATACCGCCATCCTCGGTGATAGCGACCGCCTCGATCACCGCGACGTCCACCGGGCCGAGCTGGCGGGTGCGCAGCATTTCAACCGTTTCGGAGAGATGCTGATCTACGAACATCACCTCGCCATCATTGATCGCCCTGCGTAGTGCGGGATCGGCCTGGAAGGGGATACGCCGCGCGAGCAGGTGCGCTTCGGCCATGGTCTTGTCGAGATCGTTTCCGAGCGAGGCCCCGGTGATCAGCGTGATCTTGAGAGGATCGGTCTTTGCCCGTTCGGCCAGTGCCATCGGCACGGCCTTGGCTTCCCCGGCACGAGTGAAACCACTCATGCCGACAGTCATGCCGTCGCGGATCAGCTTCGCGGCTTCATCCGCGCTGGTGATCCTTTCAAGAAGCGCTGCATTGCGTACCCGTTCACGATACATCGACTTTGCGACCTCCATTTCGAATCCCACGACCGGGGCCACCACGGCCCATGATGCATGGTCGATAGTCCACGCCGGTTAACCGGCGCGGCTGCGTGCCTCAAACCCAATCATTTTCTGTTCTGTGGTTATGCCGTTGGCGGACAGGGTGGGATTCGAACCCACGGTGGGCTTGCACCCACGCCGGTTTTCAAGACCGGTGCATTCAACCACTCTGCCACCTGTCCGCTGCGGGATTGCCGCTAACGCGCATTGCGGGCGTTGTCACCACGTGACTCTCCCGAATCCGTCGGCTAGGCACATACACGAAGAGCGCAAAGCGCCAAGTTGGGTGGGGTGAATAAATGACAGTAGCATATCGCCGAGGTTATCCGATTACGGAATCGGCGCGCGCTTCGTTCACTTCTACCGCCTGTCCTCTTGCCAGCTGGGTATCCGCCGTACTGCGCCAATGACGCGACGCGGCAGTACCCGTACCGTTTTTCGAAACTAGGATAGACCGATGAGACCTGACCGCATGAAGAAGAAAATTCTCCTCGCCCTTGGTTGTGCCGCCAGCGCCACCATCGCCACGCCCGCAGCAGCGCAGGGTTGCACTCGCGACAAGACGCAGGAAATCGCCGATAGCTGGGTTGCCGCGATCGAAGCCGGCAGCATGTTCAAGATGAATTTGGGCGAATGGGTCGATTATGACGAAAACTTCAAGCGCTCCTCGCTCGGTGCATTCCTGGACAAGCCGCGTGAAGTGAATTGGCATGTGGCGGTGCAGGACACGCTGACTTGCAAGGTCTTCGTCGAAGCAGTCATGCTGGATGAAGAACGCCCGATGGTAACCGCCACACAGATGTCCAATGGCTATTTCGGGGTCGGCCCCTTCAACAACATCGTAACGGATGAAGGTGATTGGCTGTTCGATGCGGAAAAGACGGCCTATTACGCCTCGCGCGAGGATTGGGGCGAAATCCCCGAAGCCCGCCGCAATACGCGTGACGAGCTGATCGCCGCTGCCGACGCCTATCTCGATCTGTTCAATGACAAGTCCGTGCAGGTTCCATGGGGCACGCCCTGCGCCCGTCTGGAAGGTGGCATCTATACCGGGAAGGGGCAGCCTGACGATAGTTGCGATGTCGGCGTGCCTGAAGGCGTGGAATTGACCAATCGCCAATATGTCGTCGATCCGGTTATCGGCGCGGTTTCCGTCTTCCTCGAATTTGGTGAGAAGAAGCGGCCCGACAGCCACTTGTTCCGCATTGAAGATGGCAAGATCCGCTATGTCCACACGGTGACCAATTGCGGTGACGAGGAAAATTGCGGTTTCCCGCCACTTTCCGAAATGCTGAAAGAAAACCCGGGCATGCAGCCCGATCTGGGCAGTTGATGGCTTGACGCGAACGCGTTTGGCCCAAAGCCGGCGCTATTCGTCGATTTGCGAGGAAACCGGCCGGTCCCGGGCTTTTCACCCGGGCCGGCACATGGCAGAAAACTGCCCATGTTAGCCAAGACGCTGCGTTTCCTCGCCATTTCCGTGGCCGCCCTGACGGCCGGTGCTCCTGCAAATGCGCAGGACCTTCCATTCGATTCCTACATCCAGCTGGTTGCCGCGAAGGCGCGGGGGCAGGGTGTAAGCCAGGCCACCATCGACCGTCTGCTATCCGATCTGACGCCGAACCAACGCGTGCTGGCGCTGGACCGGGATAACATTTCCTCCGGAGGCAGCAGCAGCGGATACCCGGCGATGGCGCCTTATCTGAACCGTCACAACACGGCCGCACGGATCCGGCGCGGGCAGCATCTCTACAGCGAACTTGGTTCCCTCGCCCGCGATGTGGAACGGCAATATGGTGTGCCGCCGGAAATCCTGCTCGCGATCTGGGGGCATGAAACCAGCTATGGCGCGATTCAGGGCAGTTTCGATCTGGCCCGCTCACTCGCCACGCTGGCCTGGGAAGGGCGCCGCCGCTCTCTGTTCGAGGCCGAATTGATCGATCTGCTCAGGATCGCGGAAGAAGAACAATATCCGCGCTCCAAGCTTGTGGGCAGCTGGGCCGGTGCTTTCGGAAATTCACAGTTCCTGCCCAGTGTCTTCCTCCGCCTTGCCGTGGATGGTGACGGGGATGGCCATCGGGACATCTGGAACAGCGAAGTCGACACGCTGCATTCCATCGCCAACTATTTCCGCGATGCAGGCTGGCGCCGGGGAGAACCCTGGGGCGTGCGCGCCTACACGCCCAACAGTGTGGACCGCATGGCGATTGCGCCCAAGGTTGTCGCGCCGGTTTGCCCCCGCGTGCATGAACGGCATAGCCGCTGGATGACCGTGGCGGAATGGAAGAAGCTGGGAGTCATGCCGCAAGAGCCGATCGGGGATGACGTCATGGCATCGCTGTTCGAACCGGATGGCCCCGCCGCCCCAAGCTATCTCTTAACCCAGAATTATAGGGTTATCCTCGAATATAACTGCTCGAACTATTACGCGATGAGTGTTGGGTTGCTGGCAGATGAGATTATCCGATGACCGCGCGATCCACGCATGCCGGATCGCTCTTGCCCTGACCCTCGGCCTGTCGCTGGCTGCCTGCAATACCCAGGGCGCGGGGCAGGCCGGTTTGCAATCTGCCGGTGCAATGCCTGCAAATGGGCCGGGCGCGGATTATCCGGTGGTTGTCGGCGATGCCTACCAGATCGATGGCAAGGAATATGTCCCGCAAGACGTGCTGAATTATGACGAGGTCGGGATCGCCACGCTTGATGTTGATGGTGGTGCCGGGATCACGGGCGCGCATCACACCCTGCCTCTCCCCAGTTATGCTGAAGTGACCTCGCTCGAAACCGGGCGGACAATCCTGATCAGGCTGGAGCGGCGCGGGCCGATGGACGGAACGCAGCTGATCGCCTTGTCGTCTGACGCCATGGCGCAACTTGGTGCGAGAGAAGGCGTGCCTGTCCGCTTGCGTCGCACCAATCCTCCCGAGCAAGAACGTGCATTGCTGCGGGCAGGCCAGGCCCCGCCGCTCCGTATGGATACGCCCATGTCGCTGGTGGAAGTCCTGAGGCAGAGACTCCCGTCAGCCGCGCAATCCTCCGCACCGGAAGCGCTGGCTGACGCCAAGGCACCCGCACCACCAGAGGCGCCCGGGACGCTTATAGGACCGAAGCCCGAAGCCAGCAGCTTTGAAGAGGCATTCGAGCGCGAAACGGCCGCACAGGTCGAAGCGCCCACTGGCGAAACCGGTTCCTTCATGGTGCAGGCGGCCACATTCTCGACCGCGGAACGCGCGGAAAAGGCCGCGGACAGGCTTGGCGGGAAGGCCGTGCCATCGGGCCGTTATTTCCTTGAGCGGACCGGGCCATTCTCCACGCGCGAACAGGCGGAGGCGTCGCTCGCCAAGGTGAGGGCAGCGGGCTATACGGATGCCCGAATCTTCAACAAGTCTTGATCTTGCCGGCGCTCCGCCGCGCTGGCGGCTGGAGCACATTTGAAACCGGGTATTATTCATCTTCGCGCAGCGGCGGCGCTGGTTCTGGCAGCAATGCCCGCTGTCCCGCTGGCAGCCCCTGCCGTGCAGGCGGCACAGGCGGAGCCAGGCAAGCCGCCTGTCCCCCAGGAAATCCCGATTGCGCTGATGGTCGATCTGGCATCGGGGCAGACGCTATATTCGCGCGAGGAAGATCGGCGCTTCGTCCCGGCCTCCGTTACCAAGGTAATGACGGCCTATACTGCGTTCGGCTTGATCGAAGAAGGGAAGCTGGATCCGCAGACCGAGGTCGAAATTAGCCGCGAACTGGCTGATGAATGGTCGGGCGAAGGCTCCACCATGTTTCTGCAGGCGGGTGACAAGGTCACGGTGGGGCAGCTTCTGCTGGGCGTTACCACGGTTTCCGCCAATGATGCTTCTGTCGCCATCGCACTGGAATCATTGGGATCGCTGGAAGGCTGGCTGGCCCTGATGAACGAGAATGCGGCAGAGCTGGGGATGCGCAACACTTATTTCGGTACGCCCAATGGCTGGCCGGATGAAGGGCGCACATTCACCACGGCGCGCGATCTGGCGCTTCTGGCTGAAGCGCTGACCACTCGTTATCCCGACCTTTATCGTCGTTATTTCGGCCATCGCGGAATGCGCTATGGCGGCTATGCCCAGAACAATCACGATCCGGTAACCGGAGTGGTCGCCGGTGCCGATGGCATCAAGACGGGGTATACAAGGCAGGCAGGGTACAATTTCCTCGGCTCTGCAGAACGTGACGGCCGGCGCCTGGTGATGGTGGTTGCCGGCGCCCCTGCCGCAAGATTGCGGGACCAGGCCGCGCGCGATTTTCTGCGCTGGGGCTTCGGAGCCTTTGATACGCAGGAAATCCTGCCCGCCGGTTTTCAGATTGGCGAGGCCCGTGTGCAGGATGGTGCGCAGGCTGGCGTGATACTGCGCACCGAAAATCGCGTGCTGGCCAGCATGCCGCAGGGCGAAACGCCCGAGGTCGAACTCTCGATCCGCTATCATGGCCCCTTGCGCGCGCCGATCGCGGCTGGCGAAAGGGTCGGGTGGCTGCGTGTTTCCGTGGCCGGTCAGCAGCCGCATGATGTTCCTCTGATCGCGGGGGAAGAAGTGGCCAAGGCCAATTTTCTTCAGCGCATTCGTAACGGCGTGACCGGGCTTTTCTCCTGATGGCCGGGCGTTTCATATCCCTTGAAGGCGGTGAAGGTGCCGGTAAATCCACCCAGGCCCGGCTCTTATCCGATGCGCTGGAGGCGCGCGGAATCCGCGTGCTGCAAACGCGGGAACCGGGCGGTACATCCGGGGCGGAGGCGATCCGCGCCCTGTTGCTCGATCCGGCAATGCACTGGAATGCAGAAGCGGAAGCCTTGCTGTTCGCCGCGGCGCGAGCCGATCACGTATCTCAGGCCATCCGGCCCGCCCTCCAGGACGGCCAGTGGGTCGTTTGTGACCGCTTTATCGATTCAAGCCGCGCCTATCAGGGCGGGGCAGGGGGCCTTTCCGACGATGACGTGGTGACGCTCCACCGGATCGGTTCGGGTGGAATGCTGCCCGATCTGACTATCCTGATCGAAATCGCGCCTGATGAAGCGAGGGAGAGGCTGGCCATTCGCGACGCCGGGCAGAGCGACCGGATAGGCGGGCGGGAGGCGCAATATCATGCCGATGTTGCCGCCGCATTTCGCAGGCTGGCGGAAGCTGATCCAGCCCGCTTCGTGCGGATTGAAGGGCATGGAACGCCGGAGGAAATCCATGCGCGGATCATGCAGGCAGTCGAACCGCTATTGGGGAAGGCCTCATGATCCTGGCCGGACATGACGCAGCATGGGGCGAATGGCGCGCGGCAATGGCCGGTCCGCGTATGCACCATGGGTGGATCCTTTCCGGGCGCCGGGGGACCGGCAAGGCCAGTTTTGCGCTGGATGCCGCGCGGGAACTCGTGTCCGAAGCCGGTGTTGCCCAGCCTCCGCATGACCATCCGGACATTATCGTTCTCCAGAACCTGCCGGCCAGCGCCGATGATGAGAAGAAGCGCGAGGCGGGCAAGCCCTATAATCTCAAGCGGAATATCTCGGTGGATCAGGTGCGCGCCATGCAGCGGCGGCTATCGACCCGGCCGACTCTGGGCAGCCGCCGTGTCATCATTGTCGATCCGGCTGACGATCTGGAAAAAGGCGCCGCCAACGCGCTGCTGAAGAGCCTTGAAGAACCGCCGGGCGGCACGTTCTTCCTGCTCATCGCGCATCGGATCGGCCGATTGCTGCCGACTATCCGCTCGCGCTGCAGGTTGCTGACTTTTCCGCCTGTGGGCGATGAGGAAATGGACAATATCCTGCGCAAGCTGGAACCGCAGGCCGACGATGCCATGCGCCATGCCGCCATTGCGGCGGCGGGGGGATCGCCGGGGGCGGCACTGGAATTCGTCGATCTGGATCTGGGCAAGCTGCACCGGCTGATGATCGAGATTGCTGAAAATGGCGATCCCGATTTCTCGCGCCGCGGCAGGCTGGCCGAAGCAATGGGCGCCCGTCCCGACCGCAAACGGCAATTGGCCGCGGTCGAACTGGCCAGAGCTGTCGTCGCCGCCCGCATGAGCAGGACAGATCGCCAGTCTATTCCCGCCCTGACAGAGACTCATGCAGAGCTGGCCCGGCTCGCCGCACAGGCTCCGACTTACAATTTCGACGCGGGGTTGCTGGTAATGGAAATCGGCAGCTTGCTCACCAACCTCGCCATCCCTAGGGAAACGGCCCATGGCTGAGCCTTTTTATATAACCACCGCAATCCACTATCCCAATGGCAAGCCCCATCTGGGCCATGCGTATGAAACGATTGCCGCCGATGTTTGCGCGCGTTTCCAGCGCCTGCGAGGGCGTGAGGTCCGCTTCCAGACCGGCACGGACGAACACGGCCTGAAAATGGCGCAGAAGGCGCGCGAACTGGGTGTGACACCGCGCGCTCTGGCAGATGAAATGTCCGGATATTTCAGGGAATTGTTCGAAAAACTGAACATTTCCTTTGATCGTTTCTTCCGTACCAGCGAAGATGCGCACCACCGCGCGAGCCAGGCAATCTGGAAAGCGATGGAGGCAAATGGCGATCTTTATCTGGATCGGTATGAAGGCTGGTACTCGATCCGGGACGAAGCCTATTATGACGAGAGCGAGCTGATTGAAGGGGAAGGGGGCGAAAAGCTCTCTCCGCAGGGCACGCCGGTGGAATGGACCGTGGAAGAAAGCTGGTTCTTCCGCCTGTCAAGATACCAGGAACCTCTGCTCGCCCTGTATCGCGACAATCCCGACTTCGTGCGTCCGGAAAGCCGCTTCAATGAAGTCGCGCGCTTCGTGGAAGGTGGGCTGCGCGACCTTTCCGTCAGCCGCACGAGCTTCGACTGGGGAGTGAAGGTTCCCGGCGCGGAAAACCACGTGATGTATGTCTGGGTCGATGCGCTGACCAATTACATCTCCGGTCTCGGCTATCCGGATCAAACCGCTGATTTCACGAAATTCTGGCCTGCGGATGTGCATCTGATCGGCAAGGATATCGTGCGGTTCCACGCGGTTTACTGGCCGGCGTTTCTGATGAGCGCGGGCATTGCCCTGCCGAAATCGGTTTTCGCACATGGCTTCCTGCTCAATCGCGGGCAGAAGGAATCGAAATCCGTCGGCAATGTGACCGATCCGGGTGAACTGGCCGACCGTTTCGGCGTCGATATCCTGCGATATTTCCTGCTGCGCGAATTCAGCTTCGGGCAGGATGGCAGCTGGTCGGCCGAAGCGATCGTCAATCGCGCCAATTCGGAACTGGCCAACAGCTTCGGCAATCTGGCCCAGCGCGTGATGAGCTTCATCGCCAAGAATTGCGGCGGCAATTTTGCGGCGGAAGCGCCGGTGCAGGATGTGGACAAGGCCCTGCGCGAGAAGGTCAATCATGCCTGCGCCGTGGAACTGCCCGACGCGTTCGAGAAACTGGCCTTTGCCGCCGGACTGGAAGCATGGATGCAGGCTGTATTCGCCTGCAACGCCTATATCGATGAACAGGCGCCCTGGGCCTTGCGCAAGACAGACCCGGAACGGATGCAGCGTGTCCTGGCCACGTTGATCGGTTGTATTCGCGATCTGGCCATTGCTGTCTCGCCCGTGACGCCGACTGCGGCTGCCAAGATTCTTGATGCGTTGTGCGTTGCGCAGGACGCGCGCGATTTTGCTGCGCTTGCCCATGACCCGGCAATGGATGAAATTCGCGTCGATCAGCCCAGTCCCGCTTTCCCGAGGCTGGACATGCCCGAAGAGGCCGCAAGCTGATGCTGATCGATAGTCATTGCCATCTGAACTATGAAGGCCTTGTCGAAGATCAGCCGGCCGTGCTCGATCGTGCTCGGCAGGCCGGGGTGGGGTGCTTCCTCAATATCTCCACCCGCCGAAGCGAATGGGACGCGGTGATCGCAACGGCGGAGCGTGAACAGGATGTCTGGGCCAGCGTGGGCATCCATCCGCATGAGGCGGATCAACATGCCGATCTGGGTGAGGGCGCTCTGCTGGAAGCAGCCAACCATCCTCGCGTCATCGGCATCGGTGAAAGCGGGCTCGACTATTATTACGACAAGTCCGACAGGGACGTTCAGAAGGCCTTGTTCAGACGGCATATTTCCGTCTCACGCGACACGGGCTTGCCGATCATCATCCATACGCGCGATGCCGAGGAGGACACGGCCAGCATTCTTGAAGACGAGATGGAGAAGGGGGCTTTCCCCGCGCTGATCCACTGCTTCACTGCATCGGCCCAATTTGGCCGTCGCGTGCTGGATCTCGGCCTCACGATCTCGCTCTCCGGCATTGTAACCTTCAAGAATGCGAAGGAACTGCAGGAATTTGCGGCGGAAATTCCCGATGATCGCGTGTTGGTTGAAACGGACAGCCCGTTTCTCGCGCCCATACCCCATCGTGGCAAGACCTGCGAACCTGCCTATGTCCGCAATACTGCCGAGTTTGTGGCGCAATTACGCGGTCAGAGCGTGGACGATCTCGCGGCAATTACCACGCGTAATTTCTTCAACCTGTTCAGCAAGGCTGCAACGTGAAACTGTTGATGCTCGGCTCCGGCACGTCAACCGGTGTGCCGCGCCTCGGCAATGACTGGGGCGAATGTGACCCGGCTGAACCGAAGAACCGCCGGTCGCGTGTTTCGATAATCGTGGAGAGCAAGGAGGGTGCGCGGCTTCTGGTCGACACGTCACCTGATTTGCGGCGGCAACTGCTCGACAATCAGATTGCGAAGGTGGATGCGGTTTTCTGGACGCACGACCATGCCGATCATTGCCACGGGATAGACGATCTGCGGCCGATGCGCTTTGGCCGCAATGCACCTCTGCCCGGATTTGCCAACAGCTATACGGTGCAGCGGCTAAGGCAGCGTTTCGGCTATGTTTTTGCCGGTCAGCACGGCTATTCAACCATCGTCCAGCTGGATTCGCTCGATACGGTGCGGATCCATGCAGGTTTCGCCATTGACTGGACGGACATGCCCCATGGCCCAGCCATGAGCACGGCCTATCGGTTCGAGGCGGACGGCAAGTCGATTGGTTATGCCACTGATTTCAGTGAAATTACTGAAGATATGGTGGATTTATTCCATGGTGTGGACCTGCTGGTCAGCGACTGTCTGCGTCGTGAACCGCATCCTACACATGCCAATCTCTCCATGGCCCTGGAACTGGCGAAACGCTGTTCAGCCGGACAATGCGTTCTCACGCATCTGGACAAGAGCATGGATTATGCAACCTTGTCGCGCGAAGTGCCGGATAATGTGCTGGTCGGCTATGACGGATTGACGCTCGTTCTATGACGCAATTGAACTGGCTCTCGCTGATCGCCTTGCTTGGCTGGTTGATCCTTGCAGTCAGTGCGTTTCGTGCACAGCGCCTGGGCGCGAAGAAGATGGTGGTAATGGCGCTGGCCTGGGGTGCGATCTTCCTGCTGGTGACCGCTGTGATCACAGCAGTTTCGCCATGAGGGCGATGATGCCTTCGTCAGACATAGAAGATCCGATATTTAACATAATGTATATTATCATTCTTATATGTCCGAACAGTTGAACCGTCTTCTCTCCATCATGGCCCGCCTTCGCGATCCGGAGAATGGGTGCGAATGGGATGTTGCGCAGACATTTGCCACCATCGCGCCCTATACGATCGAGGAAGCGTATGAGGTCGCCGACGCGATCGAGCGGGCTGACATGGATGAACTGCGCGGCGAACTTGGCGATCTGTTGCTGCAGGTCGTGTTCCATTCCCGCATGGCCGAGGAAGCCGGACATTTCGCGTTCGAAGATGTCGCCCGCTCGATCTCGGACAAGATGGAGGCCCGACATCCACATATCTTCGCCGCCGTCACGGCTGGCACGGAAGATGCGGCGCGCCAAGGATGGGAAGATATCAAGGCCGCAGAGCGGAACGACAAGGGCGACAATAGCGCCATGGACGGGGTTGCCCGGGCCTTGCCCGCGCTGCTGCGTGCGGAGAAATTGCAGAAGCGCGCAGCGCGTGAAGGTTTCGACTGGCCCGATATTCAGGGGCCGGCAGACAAGCTGGTCGAAGAAATGGGCGAATTGGCCGAGGCGGCGCCGGACGATCAGTTCGAGGAAGCGGGCGACCTGCTCTTTGCAGCAGTCAACCTGGTGCGTGCTTATGGCATCGCCCCGGAAGATGCGCTTCGATCCGCCAATGACAAGTTCGAACGCCGCTATCGCGGAATGGAGCAACTTGCGGGTGGCTCGCTATCGGGCCTGTCTCTCGATCGGCAGGAGCAGCTCTGGCAGGACGTGAAAGCTGCCGAGAAAGGCTAGCTATTCAGCGATTCAAACCGGCCCCATTCCTTCTCGGTCAGTCGCACATCAATCCGGCGCAGGGGGCCCTCCTCCCCTTCTCCAGCATCCTCTTCGGCAAGTACTTCGCCATGTGCATGAAGCCACGCAATGCGCGCCCCGTCGCTGGCGGACACCACGATGGAATGAAGGCGCGCGCCCGCGGTGAGAACTGCGCCGAGCCTGGCGCGCAATTCCTCGATGCCGAAGCCGGTTTCGGCCGAAATCGGCAATATGTCCGGATCGGAATCGGCGATGGCCTTCAGTTCGGCCGCCCGGTCCTCATCAAGCAGATCCCATTTGTTCCATAATTCCACAATCGGCATGGCCGGATCGGAGCCCTCGCCCTCGATCACGCCCAGCCCTGAAAGCACTTCCAGCACCTGGGCCTTCTGCTGGGCATTGTCCGGATTGGACATGTCGCGGACGTGGCAGATTATGTCGGCCGCAGTCACTTCTTCCAAAGTGGCGCGGAATGCGGCGACAAGCTGGGTCGGCAAGTCGGAAATGAATCCCACCGTGTCCGATATGATCGCCTTTTCCACGCCGGGCAGCTGTATGGCCCGCATCGTCGGGTCCAGCGTAGCGAAGAGCAAGTCTTCCGCCATGACGTCAGATCCGGTCAACCTGTTGAAAAGAGTGGATTTACCGGCGTTTGTATAGCCGACCAGCGCGACGACCGGCCATGGCGCCCTGCCCCTTCGGGCACGATGGAGGGCGCGTGTCTTTCGCACCTGTTCCAGTTCGCGGCGCAATTTGCCCATGCGGGCACGGATCATCCGACGGTCGGCCTCGATCTGTGTTTCACCCGGGCCGCCGAGAAAGCCGAAACCGCCGCGTTGCCGCTCAAGATGGGTCCAGCTGCGGACAAGGCGACTCTGTTGATAATCCAGATGAGCGAGTTCGACCTGCAGCCGCCCTTCCGCGGTTGCCGCACGCTCCCCGAAAATTTCCAGAATCAGCCCGGTCCGGTCAATGACCTTGCGCTTCAGCTTCTCTTCCAGGTTTCGCTGCTGAATAGCGGACAGCGCGCCGTCCACGATGACCAGTTCCGCCTCGTTCAGGTTGCAGGCGCTGTCGATCCGTTCGATCTGGCCTTCGCCGAACAAGGTGCCGGGGCGCACATCGCGAACAGGCAGGATGAAGGCTTCGGCAACCACGATTCCGATCGCTTGGGCGAGACCTTTGGCCTCTTCCAGGCGAGATTCGGGATCCTGCGATTGACGCTGGCCGCGTATGTCCGGGCAGACCACCAGGGCCCGCGCGCCGCGAGTTACCTCGCCGGCGATATCGTCATCAACAATCAGACTGAATCGCCCCCGTCGTCGCCCAGATCAGTCGACAGATCGACCGGGGCCGCAGGCTGAATCGTGGAAACCGCATGCTTGTAGGCAAGCTGCACGAATCCTTCGCGTTCCAGCAACATGCAGAACAGGTCATAGGCGGCGATCCGGCCCTGCAGCATCACGCCATTCACCAGGAACATGGTGACCTGAACGCCGGCATCACGGACGCGTGACAGGAAGATTTCCTGCAGCAGACGCTGTTTCTTGCCGCCGTCGCCACCCATGCCGAATTGTTCGGCATCGACCGGTGCGCTGGGCATGATGGTGGAAATCGCATGTTTGTAAACCAGCTGCGACTGTCCATCGCGCCGAAGCAGGATCGAGAAATTATCGAACCACGTGACGATGCCCTGCAGCTTCACGCCTTTGACCAGGAACATCGTGACCGGCATCTTTTCGCGCCGAAGGTGATTGAGGAACAGATCCTGCAGATTGCCTGTCTTGCCACCATTGGGCGCGGGCGGGGTTTCCTCCACTTTCGGAGGTCTGGCGCGGGCGGACAGGGTACCCTTGGTCATTCGAATGACTCCACTTCTTGTTGGCGGCCGCAACTGCGCACCGCATTCTGGCGCCTGCCTGGTCCAATGGCCGGCAACCGATTAACGCGACATAAGCCTATAAAGCTTGGAGCATTTGCGCAATTCCCGATCGCCATCCGCGTTTCCGGATCGGGAATTTTTGTTCATTCCTTCTCGGGCAAATCGTTCCGATCGTTCATGCCGAGCAGCTTGAGCTTACGGTGCAATGCCGAACGTTCCATGCCGATAAAGCCGGCGGTCTTGGAAATATTGCCCGAAAAGCGCCGAATCTGGATGCGCAGATATTCACGTTCGAAGCTCTCCCTCGCCTCTCGCAAGGGGACGCCCATCAATGTGGTGATGCCCGATCCGCCTTCCCCCGAACCACCGGTGATTTCCGGCGGCAGCATATCCGGTTCGATTCGTGCAATCCGGTCACGCGGGGCGAGAATCACCGTCCGTTCAACCACATTGCGCAGCTGGCGCACATTTCCCGGCCAGTCATAGGCTTGCAGGGATGCCAGTGCTTCCGGCGTTATCTCTGGCGGTTGCACGCCTTGCTCCCGCGCATAACGGGTAAAGAAATGGTCGGCCAGCGCCGGGATATCGTCCCGCCGTTCCGCCAGCGAAGGAATCGTCACCGGCACGACATTCAGGCGATAGAACAGGTCTTCGCGGAACCGCTTTTCGGCGATCTCCTTCTCCAGATCGCGCGCCGTGGATGAAACCACGCGTACATCGACACCGATCTGGCGATTGCCGCCCGCACGGACGAAGCTCTGTTCGGTCAATACGCGCAGGATCCGCGCCTGCGTATTGAGCGGCATATCCGCCACTTCGTCGAAATAGAGCGTTCCCCCGTCGGCCATTTCGAGCAATCCGGGGCGCACCAGCTTCCCGTCAGCTTCCTCGCCGAACAATTCCTGTTCGAACCTTTCGGGCGTTATCCGTGCGGAATTGACCGTAACAAATGCCTTTTCGGCGCGCGGGCTCCATGAATGAAGCAGGCGCGCGGCCACTTCCTTCCCTGCCCCCGCCGGACCGGTGATGAGCACACGGCTGCCAGTGCTGGCCACGCGCTTCAAAGTCGCCCGCACCTGGTTGATGGCGCTGGAATTGCCGGTGAATTCCTCGTCCAGCGCGATGCCTTCGCGCAGGCGGGCATTCTCCCGGCGGAGGCGTTCGGTTTCGGTCGCCCGCTCCACCAGTAGAAGCAGCCGTTCCGCCTCGAACGGCTTTTCGATGAAATCCATCGCACCGCGGCTGACAGCGGAAACGGCCGTATCGATGCTGCCATGGCCCGAAAAGATGATGACGGGCAATTCCGGTTCCCGCGCCTTGATCGCGTCGAGCACTTCGAGCCCGTCCATCGGGCTGCCGTGCAGCCACACGTCGAGCAGCACGAGGCTGGGCCGCCTTTCATCCACCATCTTCAGGGCGGAAGTGGAATCTCCAGCGGTGCGGCATTCATAGCCTTCATCGCTGAGAACGCCGGCGACGAGTTCGCGAATATCCTGCTCATCGTCCACCACCAGGATGTCGAGCGCCATCAGAGCTTCTCCTTGGAAATCATTCTGCCGCCTCGCTATTCGTCGCGGCAGCGGCGGGATCGCGGGCGAAACGGAGCGTGACGCAGGTGCCGCCGCCATCGGCGGGCGTGAAAGTCAGTTCGCCGCCATGTTCTTCGACAATCTTCTTCACGATCGCGAGGCCGAGCCCGGTGCCCTTCTCCCGCGTCGTGACATAGGGTTCCATGATCCGTTCGGCCGATTGCGGCAGTCCAACGCCATTATCGACCACGCGAACGCAGAAATAGCTGTTGTCAGCAAATACGCTGACATTGATGCGGCCGCGAAATGCCTGATCTTCGCCCCGTGCGCGGGCATCCACCGCCTCCGCCGCGTTCTTCAGCACATTGGTCATGGCCTGGCCGAACTGATGCCGGTCGCAATCGATATGCGGAAGGTCAGGCTCCGCCTCGAAACGATAATCCACTTCCTGATGGGCCACTTCCTGCAGGAACAGCGCCTGGCGGACGAGATCGACCGCATCTTCATGCCGGAAGACCGGCTTTGGCAGGCGGGCGAAGGACGAGAATTCATCGACCATCTTTCGCAGGCCGCCGACCTGGCGAATGATCGTGCCGGTCAATTCCTCGAACAGCTGGCCGTCTTCATGGATCTGCTTGCGATACCGGCGCTTGAGCCGTTCCGCGGCAAGCTGGATCGGCGTGAGCGGGTTCTTGATTTCATGCGCAATACGCCGGGCAACGTCGGACCATGCCGCCTGGCGCTGGTCGATCAGCTGGCGGGTGATGTCTTCGAAAGTGATCACATGGCCTTCTGCCGAAGGCGCGACCTTCACCGCAAGCGTCAGCAATTCGCCGGATCGGTTATATTGCACGATACCGCTGCCGGTTTCGCTTTTCAGAAGCGCATCGATCTGCGGGGCGACGACCGACAGTTCCAACCCGACAGGCGTTGGCCCCGCAGTGTCGAGCAACAGGTTCTGTGCGGAACTGTTCATCAACAGGACCTGCCCTTCCCTGTCGACCGAGATGATGCCGGCTGTGATCGATTGCAGCACCGCCTCGATAAATGCCCGTCGATCCGCAAGCTGCCGATTGGCGCCGATCAGGGCATCCGTCTGCCGTTCGATCTGCGCGGTCATGCGGTTGAAGGCGCGGTTGAGAAGGCCGATTTCATCGGGGCCGGTGCGCCCTTCGATGCGGAGCGCATAATTGCCGCTGCCGACTTCGCGCGCGGCACTCACCAGTTCCGTCAACGGCTTTACCTGACGATCGGCGAAACGCAGGGCGAACCACACTGCCAGGCCGACCAGGGCCAGCGATACGAAGAACAGGGCCAGATTGAAACGGACCTGCAACACGCGAACCCGCTGGGTAAGCAGATCATAACCGCGCGTAACGTTCTCCGCGAGTTCCCACTGGCTGAACGCCAGGGGGTTCGCGTCACGCATGACATACAGATAGAGCCCTGAAGGCTGATCGAGCACAGTGACCACTTCGATCTGGTCGCGCGTGGCCGTGACCACGGCCTCTTCACTATTGCGGACCTGCTGGAGCACTTCCGGCGAAACACGCTGGCGGCTGAAATCCTCGCTCGGATCAACGATCGCCACGACGTTGAGAGCGCCATTCTCTCCTTCCTGGAGGATGGCGCTTTCATTCAGATCGCGGGAATAGACCTGCAGGCCGTATTGTTCCTGAAACTCCTGACTGGTCAGGTCCGAGCCTTGCAGCACGAAACGCAGGTCGCCCGCCATCGCCATGGCCTGCGCGCTCATGGAACGTTGATTTTCGTCGTAATAACCGCGTGCAAGCTCGTTCGCGTCCTCCAATATTCCGCGTTGCTGGTCGGAAAACCAGAACTCCACACCCGACTGGAACAGGATGCTGGCAAAGACAGCCACCAGCAGCGTCGGGATGGCAGCGACCAGCGAGAAGAAGAACACCAGATTGACGTGCAGACGCGCCGTGGTTCCGCCGGCCCGCCTGATTGCCATGCGCCGCCCGAACAGCACGATCAGGGCCAATGCGGGGATAAGCGTCCCCACCAGCATGGCTGCCGCCTGGGTTGAAGGAACCGGCTCCCCCGGATCGGAGAAGCTTGCAAGTGTCAGCCAGGATGCCGCCAGCATGACCAGCAGCGCAATCGCCGAGGAGACTTCCAGCCAGAAATACAGGTTCGCCCGGCGAGCGATCACCATGGATCGGCGCCACCAGCGCGGAAGTCGCCTCAGGCGATTGGGCTCGGCATGTGAATCCATCGTTGCAATCCTACAACGAAGCTGTTGCAGTTTTGCAAGGGCAATTATGTAATAGTTTGCGGACGCGCCGTCAGTTGCGCTGGGTGAAACGTTCCGGATCGATATTCAGATCATCCAGTCGCTTGCGCAGGGTGTTGCGATTGATGCCCAGCAATTGCGCCGCGCGCAATTGATTGCCCGCCGTCTCCCGCAAGGCATGTTCGAAGAGCGGTTTTTCGAATTCCGCCAGCGCAGTGTGATACAGGGTGCCCGGCGTGAAATCGCAGCGCGAAAGCCATGATTTTACAACGTGGCTGAAATCCTGGTTGCCCGGTGCAGCGGTTTCGGCGTTTGGCCGGTTTGAAAGCAATTGCCGGACCGTCTCCGCATCGATTTCTTCCTCGCGCGCCAGCAAGGCGATGCGATAGATGAAATTGCGCAATTCGCGGACATTGCCCCGCCACGGCTGCGTGGCCAGCAGGTTCGCGGCCTCCTTGGACAAGCTGTGCGCGGGCAACCCTTCGGCGGAGGCGCACTGCAGGAAGTGGACGGCCAGCGGCGTCACATCGCCTTCCCTCTCGCGCAGAGGCGGCAAGTGGATGGGCACGACGTTGAGCCGGTAATAGAGATCTTCGCGAAAGCTTCCATCCGCGATCATCGGGGCAAGGTCGCGATTTGTCGCCGCAATGATGCGCACATCAATCGCGGTTTCGTCCCGCCCGCCCACGCGGCGGATTCGTCCTGATTGCAGCGCACGCAGCAGGCGGGTTTGCGCCTCCGGCGGCATATCGCCGATTTCGTCCAGGAACAGCGTACCGCCCTGCGCCTGTTCGAACTTGCCGATATTGCGGCTGACGGCGCCGGTAAAAGCGCCCTTTTCATGGCCGAACAATTCGGCTTCGATCAGTTCGCGCGGAATGGCCGCCGTATTGACCGCCACGAAAGGGCCATCCTTGCGCGATCCCAATTGATGGATCGCTTCCGCCACCAATTCCTTGCCGGTGCCGGATTCACCAAGGATAAGCACGGTCAGGTCATTTCGCAGGACGCGTGTGATCATCCGATACACATTCTGCATGGCCTGACTGCGGCCGATCAGCGGCAGTCCGTCGGGCGCCGCCGGTTCGGTGGTGGCGCCGCCGACAGTGGCGTCAGCCGCCTGGCAGGCCGCGCGCACCAGATCGTCCAGGTCGAAGGGCTTGGGGAAATATTCGAATGCGCCATTATCAGTCGCGCGTACCGCGGTATCCAGCGTGTTCTGCGCCGACAGGATGATGACCGGCATATCCGGGCAAATATCCTGCACATCGCCGAGTGTCGCGATGCCGTCCCCATCCGTCAGAAGGACATCGGTGAGCATTACGTCATATTCGTTTTCGGACAGTTTCCGGTCGCGGCAGGCAATGCTGTCGCACCGATCGACGGTAAAGGCCTCCTCCTCCAGAGCCGCCATGATCACCATCGCAATCGAAGCGTCGTCTTCAACCAGCAGCGCGCGCCTGCCCATTGCCTCTTTTCCCCCGCCTGTCCCTATTTCGCCATGGGCAGATGCACGCGGAAATGCGTCCATCCCCCGTCTTCGTCCCGCTCATGGCTGATCCGTCCGTCCATGTCGCGCACCAGCTTGTGAACCAGGGCGAGGCCAAGGCCCTGCCCGTTCTTCTTGCTCGATACGAAGGGTTCGAAAATGTGATCGCGCAGGGCCGGATCGATCCCCGGTCCATTATCGCTCACTTGCACCTCGATCGGCAGCTTAACAGGTCTGCCCAGGCGGATCACATTCATCACCAGACCGCTGACGAACCGGGTGCGCACCACGATTTCCGGTTGGTCCTGCCCCTCGCACGCGTCCCGCGCATTGCTGAGCAGGTTGATGAGAACCTGTACCAGCGCCCCTTCATTGGCCAGCACGGGCGGCAGCGAAGGATCGAATTCTTCCCGGATCGGGACGGGGCTGGAACTTGCCGCCACCACGGTATCGCAGGCCCGGTGAATCGCGGCATGAAGATTGAAGGGGGAAACCGGCTCCGGCTGCTCTCTTCCCAGGCGCTGCATCCGGTCGATCAACTGCGCGATCCGGTCCACCTCGTCGGCAATGAGGCCGGTCAGTGCACGGTCTTTTTCTTCGAGCTTGCGTGAAACAAGCTGAGCCGCACCGCGAATGGCGGAAAGCGGGTTCTTGATCTCGTGCGCGAGAATGGCGGGGCCGCGCAAGCCGCTGGCGCGATCTTCATCGCCAAGCCGATCGCCCTGCCCGGCATCGGACAGCGTGACTACACGCCAGCCTGGGCGGGAGGATACGGCCGAAACGGTAAGATTGATGGTCATTGCCCGGTCGTCCACCTGTAGGGCAAGCCCCCGCGCGACTAGCTGGGATTCTTCCTGTGCAACCAGCCGCTCGACAATACGTTGTTCCGCGAAAACAAGGATATCCAGCAACTTCTTGCCGATCAGGCGGCGGGAACTGCGGCCCAGCAAATTCTCCGCCGCGGGGTTAACCTCGCGGATGACGAGGTCCGGATCGACCAGCAGCAAGGCGAAGGTCAATCCAGCGATCTGCTCGCGCGGTTCCGGCGGACCGGCGAGGATATCACTCACGCCGCGCGCCGCCTGAGGAACGGTTCGTAAAATCGTTCCAGCTCGCCCAGAACCTGTTCGGGATCGTCGATGAAATTGGCCCTGTTCCGGAACTCGGCGGAGCCATGCATCCCCTTGGTATACCAGCCCAGATGCTTGCGGGCGATCTTCACGCCCACATCGGCGCCGTAATGATCCAGCATGGCGCGATAATGTTCGACCAGCACATCATATTGCTCGTCGAAACTCGGGCTCGGCAGCATTTCGCCCGTGCGCCACCAATGCATGACCTGGCCCAGAAGCCATGGTTTGCCATAGGCCCCGCGACCGATCATCACACCATCGGCGCCGGATTGTTCCAGCGCATCCGCCGCATCCTGCACGCCGCAAATATCACCATTGACGATGACCGGGATCGAAACCGCATCCTTCACCTTGCGGATAAAGGACCAGTCGGCATTGCCCTTGTACATCTGGTTGCGGGTGCGGCCATGGACGGTAACCATCCTGATGCCCAGATCTTCGGCAATCCTGGCCAGTTCCGGCGCATTCAGGCTGGCATGATCCCAGCCCATGCGCATCTTAACGGTGACCGGTACGGACACGGCCCTCACCGTTGCTTCCATCAGCTTCGTCGCCAGCGGCACTTCCCGCATCAATGCGGAACCGGCAAAGCCGTTAACGACCTTGCGAACCGGACAGCCGAAATTGATGTCGATAACGGCAGCCCCGCGATCCGCATTGAGCTTGGCCGCTTCGGCCATGCTTTCGGGATCGCAGCCGACAAGCTGCATGGAAACGGGTTCTTCGATCTCGTCCCAGGCGGCCTTCTGCAGCGACTGGCGCGTCTCCCTTATCATCGCCTGGCTGGCAATCATTTCGGTTACGTTGAGGCCGGAACCATAGCGGCGCACCAGTTTGCGGAACGGCAAATCGGTAACGCCCGTCATCGGCGCAAGCACGACGGGACAGTCGATCCTGATGGAGCCGACATCGATCGGCTTCAGCGCCGGTGGGGTGGGAAGAGAAGTTTCAGTCATGCAGTGCCTAAATAATAGGCAGGCGCATAGTGGATTGCGACTGCCCTCGCAAGGCGCTAGCGCCCAGCCAGCGCCATGCCCTCATCTCCTGACCAGAACCGGATCCCTTTCGCCGCGGTGATCGTCGCCGCCGGAAAGGGGCTACGCGCCGGTCAGCCCTTGCCCAAGCAATTTGCGCCCTGGCGCGGAAAGACCGTTCTCCGCCATGCGGCAGAGGCGATGCGGAATGCCGGTGCGAGCCATATTGTGGCGGTTATTCCCGAGAATGCCGATCAGCTTGCCGCCCAGGCGCTCGACGGGCTCGGAGATGTCGTGCTGGTTACCGGCGGGGCATCGCGACAGGAATCGGTACATCTCGGGTTGCAGGCGCTGGAGGGCATCATGCCCGAAATGGTGCTGATCCATGACGCGGCCCGCCCGGATTGCCCCGAGCGCGTCGTTCACGACCTGCTCCGCGCGCTGGACGAGTGGTCCAGTGCCATCCCTGTTCTGCCCGTTGTCGACAGTATCGCCCTGGCGGCGGATGGCGTGATGGCCGGCAGCGCCCGGCGCGAGGCGCTGCGGCGCGTTCAGACGCCCCAGGCCTTTCGCTTCGCCGATATACTCTCAGCGCACCGGAACTGGCATGGGGAACCCAACGCGGGCGATGATGCGCAGGTGGCACGCGCGGCCGGTCTCGAGATAGCGCTGGTTGAAGGCGACGAGAGGCTGCGGAAGCTGACATTCGCGGAGGATTTCACGGATAGCGCCCCACCCCTTCCATCCTTTCCGAGGATCGGGACCGGCTTCGACGTGCATCGCCTTGCCGATGGTGAAGACCTCTGGCTGTGCGGCGTGCGGATCGATCATGTGCAAGGGCTGGCCGGCCACAGCGATGCCGATGTCGGCATTCACGCTTTGGTGGATGCAATATTGGGCGCGGTCGCTGCCGGAGATATCGGCCAGCATTTTCCGCCCAGCGATTCCCGGTGGAAAGGCGCTCCGTCCAGCCGCTTTCTGGAACATGCTGTCGGACTGGCGAAGGAAGCGGGTTACAGGATCGGCAATGTCGACCTCACATTAATCTGCGAAGCGCCCAAAATCGGGCCACATCGCGATGCGATGCGACACCGGCTTGCGGAGCTGCTGGGCACGGGAGTAGATGCGGTGAGCGTGAAGGCCACGACGACAGAGAAACTGGGCTTCACCGGCCGCGGAGAGGGAATCGCGGCGCAGGCGGTGGCAAGCTTGATCCCGCTGTGACGGGCAGGGAAGCGCAGCACATCGCCGGAAAAGACAGGCTGCGCCCTTTCCGGTCCCAGCAATTGGAAAACGAATGACCGATTCACTTCTTCCTCAAGACATCGTTTCCCTCGCCCGCCGCGTGGTCGAGGAGAATGCCGCGATCGGTCGCAAGATCGCGCTGGCCGAAAGCTGCACTGGCGGCCTGGTGGCGGCTGCACTGACCGAGATTCCCGGTTCGTCCGCTGTTCTGGACCGCAGTTTCGTGACCTATTCCAACGAGGCGAAACAGGAATGCCTGGGTGTGGCGGAGGACATTATCGACGCTTTTGGCGCGGTTTCCGTCGCCTGTGTCTATGCAATGGCCCGGGGTGCACTGGAAAACAGCCACGCTGATATCGCCGTGGCGATCAGCGGGATTGCCGGGCCCGATGGCGGGACCGACAAGAAGCCGGTCGGCACAGTGGTGTTCGCCCGCGCAAAGCGCGACGAGGAAGAGCCTGATGCCGAATCCCGCCTGTTCGAGGAGCATGACCGCTCCGGCGTGAGGCGTCAGGCGACGCTTTGCGCGCTCGAACTGCTATTGCCGTAAAGTTCGTCCGCGCGCGTTTCGAAGGCGTTCACCATCTTGCGGAAGGCGCGGTCGAAATACTGGCCCGCCAGCATTTCGAACATCTTGTTCTTGAAGGTGAAATCTACCTGGAATTCGATCTCGCAGCCCCCGCCTTCCAGCGGGCGGAACAGCCAGACATTATCCAGATCCCGCATCGGCCCGTCGATATAATGCACTTCGAGCCGTTCCGGCCGCTGCTTTTCCACCCGCGAGGTGAACTTTTCGCGCAGAGCCTTGAAGCCGACCAGCATGTCCGCGACCATTTCCTCGCCATTGTCGGAGCGCACACGCGTGGCGACGACCCAGGGCAGGAATTCGGGATAGTTGCCGACATCGGCAACAAGATCGAACATCTGCTCCGCGCTATATGGCAGGCGACGTGTTTCGTGAATTCCAGGCATCAGGCGGTGCGCTTCGCCTGTTTTGCCAGCTTTTCTTCGCGTGCGGCCTGCATCTGGGCGAAATCTTCGCCCGCGTGATAGCTGGAACGCGTCAGCGGAGTGGACGCGACCTGCAGGAATCCCTTGGCCCGCGCGACCGAACCGAACGCTTCGAACACTTGTGGCGAAACGAAATCTTCCACCTTGGCATGTTTCGGGGTCGGCTGGAGATACTGGCCCATGGTGATGAAATCGACATCGGCGCTGCGCATGTCGTCCATGACCTGGTGCACTTCCAGGCGCTGCTCACCCAGTCCCAGCATGATGCCGGACTTGGTGAATATCAGCGGGTTGTGGCTCTTCACTTCTTCCAGAAGGCGGAGCGACGCGTAATAGCGCGCACCGGGCCGGATCGTCGGATAAAGGCGCGGGACGGTTTCGAGATTGTGGTTATAGACATCGGGCCCGGCCGCACAGATCGCTTCCACCGCCGCGCGCATCTTGCCGCGGAAATCGGGTGTCAGGATCTCGATAGTCGTGTTCGGGGTCGTGCGGCGCAGCGCCTCAATAACTTTCACGAACTGGCCGGCCCCGCCATCGGGAAGATCGTCGCGATCGACCGAGGTGATGACGATATGTTCCAGGCCCATTTTCGCGGCGGCCACGGCCACATGTTCCGGCTCCAGCGGATCGACCTTGCGCGGCATCCCCGTCTTCACATTGCAGAACGCGCAGGCGCGCGTGCAGACATCGCCCAGAATCATCACCGTCGCGTGCTTTTTCGTCCAGCACTCGCCGATATTCGGGCAGGCCGCTTCCTCGCACACCGTATTCAGGCCGAGGTCCCGCATGAGTTTGCGCGTTTCGTGATAGCCCTTGCTGATCGGGGCCTTGACGCGGATCCAGTCCGGCTTGCGTTGGCGCGGCTGGCGTGGAGCTTGCGAAAGATCATTCATCAACCGCTCACTTAGGGAAGGCTCTTGCCAGTGGCAATGCCGAGGGGCATCTGCTCCCTTCATGGCACATATTTCTTCCGAACTTTCCGAGCTTATTGAAGGCTATCACCATTTCCGGGAACATGGCTGGAAGCCCGAGCGGGAGCGATGGACAGCGCTGAGCGAAGGCCAGCAACCGAGCGTGATGGTCATCGCCTGTTCCGATAGCCGAGTCGATCCTTCACAGATCTTCAATGTCAGCCCGGGCGAGATCTTCGTGGTCCGCAATGTCGCCGCTCTGGTGCCGCCTTTTGAAACCAATCCCGGCCATCACGGCGTTTCTGCCGCGCTGGAATTCGCGGTGCAGGTACTCAAGGTGAAGGAAATCATGGTGATGGGCCATGGCATGTGCGGCGGTTGCCAGGCGGCGCTGACGCAATCCATGCATGGCAGTGAACCGGGCAATGGCGGCTTTATCGCCGACTGGATCGAAATGCTGGACGAAGCCCGCGCCCCGATCGCCAGCAAGCTGGGGACGAGCGGCCGCGAGGCAGAACTGGCCATGGAACAGGCCGCGGTGAAGGTCAGCCTTGCCAATCTGCGGACCTTCCCTTGCGTGCAGGCAAAGGAAAGCCGCGGCACATTGCGCCTGAGCGGGGCCTTCTTCGCCATTTCCGATGGCGTGCTGCATCTGCTGGACGAGCAAACCGGCGCTTTCGCTCCGGCCTGACAAGCGAGTGCGGCCGGGCGCGCTGGAACACTTGGAACACTGTTCCAGCGCGAAAATACCCGGCCCAACCGCACGCGGATTTTTGCGATTTCTCAGGCTTTTGCGGCTTGGCATAGGCATTTTGCCCGGAAACAGTACGGGAATGGTTGTAGGAAAGCTTGTTCTTTGCCGGATGCTGCGCCGGGCACACCCGTCCACAATTGTATGAGCCTGGCTATGGCGCCTTCGCTTGCCTTGGGCGCCCCTCCCCGCCATCAAGCGGGTCATGGAAGAGGAAGCACTCAAGAACATCGCGCTGCTGATCGACGCAGACAATGCCAGCCACGCCGGGATCGACCCGGTGCTGACCGTTCTGGCGGAGCTAGGGCAGGTCAATATCCGCCGGGCATATGGCAATTGGGCCAAGCCGGCGCTCAGCAACTGGAGCAAGATCACCCATCGCTACGGCCTGCAGCCGATGCAGCAATTCGATCTGACCAAGGGCAAGAACGCCACTGACATGGCGATGACGATCGACGCCGTGGATCTGCTCTATCGCGGCAAGGTCGACGGGTTCGGCATCATGAGTTCGGACAGCGATTTCACTCCGCTGGTCACGCGGCTGCGGCAGGATGGGCTGACCGTATATGGTTTCGGCAATGCCAAGGCGCCTGAACCGTTCAAGACGGCCTGCACCCGCTTCATCGATGTGGACCAGTTGATCCGCACATCCGAATCCGAAGACGGGAAACCCGCGTCCACCAGCCCGATCGACAAGGACCTGATCGAACTGCTGGGCGGTGCGTGGAAGGCGGCCAGCCGCGATGACGAAGGTTTTGCCCGCCTGCACGAAGTCGGCCAGATCGCCGGCAATCGTTCCAGCTTTGACGTGCGCAACCATGGCTACAAGCGTCTGTCCGACCTGATCCAGGCCGCCAGCGACAATTTCAAGCTGGAACGGCGCGCGGACAACCAGCTTTACGTCAAGCGAGTGCGCTGACGCAGGCCTTTGGGCACGAATTGCCGAGATGTCCGTTAACTTCCCGAACTGACAGGGGAAGTAATGCTTCAGGCATCTGATAAAATTCGCTGGCTTGTAAGGCTCGGCTATCTTTCGAGAGCGGTGCTTTACGGCATGATCGGGGTGCTTGCCCTGAACAGTTCCGATCAGGTGCGGGATGGCGCGAAAGGCGTGTTCCGGGCGATAGAGGATTTCCCGGCCGGCACGGCCTTGTTGTGGATCGTTACAATCGGGATGGTCGGTTATGCGCTGTTCCGTTTCGCTTCCCCGCTATTCGACATCGAACATGAGGGCAGCGACAAGAAGGGGATTGCGATCAGGATCGGCCATGCCGGCAGCGCCATTGGCCACCTTGTCCTTGCCTATACCGCTTTCCAGCTTGCAACGGGCAGCGGCTCTGGCGGCAATGCTGCGCAGGAAGCCGCGGCCGGCGTCCTTTCCTTCCAGCTCGGTTCCTTCGTCCTGGGCCTGTTGGGCGCTGCCTTTTTGCTGACAGCCATATTCCAGGCGAAAAAGGGCGTTTCCGGCGAATTCATGAACCGGGTCAGCTCTGCTGCCCCATCAGCCACCCGCTGGATCGGAGGCCTGGGCTATGCTGCGCGGGCTGTGGTCTTCGCGGTAATCGGCTGGTCGCTGATTCAATCGGCCTGGTTTTCGACCAGTTCCGAAGTGGTTTCGCTTGGCGGGGCAATTGCCTCGCTAAGCGATGACGGGATCTGGTTCGATCTGGTGGCAGTCGGCCTCGTGCTGTTTGGAATCTTCAGCCTGTTCCTCGCCCGTTACCGGATCGTGCCGGATCTTGGTCCGGACGGAAGAGTACCGAGTTTCCGGCTATGAACGACATGTCTTCCGCGGCAAAAAACAAGGCAGGGACCAGCGGCAAGAATGCCTCCCTCTACCGGATGGTCATGGAAAAGCATGTCTGTCCATATGGCGTGAAGTCCAGATGGTTGCTGGAACGCAATGGCTACACGGTGGAAGACCACCATCTCACCACGCGTGAACAGACCGATGCGTTCAAGGAACGGCACGGCGTGGCAACCACGCCGCAGACCTTTATCGGCGGGGAACGGATCGGCGGATATGATTCCCTGCGCGAATATTTCGGGCAAAGCCTGCCCGCAGAAGGCGAGACGAGCTACAAGCCGGTGCTGGCGATATTCGGCGTCGCGCTGGGGCTGGCAGTCGCGCTGAGCCTGTGGGCTTTCGGCACGGCTCTCACCATTCGCGGGGCCGAATGGTTCGTAGCCTTTTCCATGGCGATGCTGGCCATGACCAAGCTGCAGGATGTCGAAACCTTTTCGACCATGTTTGTCGGCTATGACCTGCTGGCGCGGCGATTTGTGCCTTATGCCTATGCCTATCCATTTCTTGAGGGGGCAGCGGCTATTCTCATGGCCGGAAGGCTGCTGCCCTGGCTTTCGATCCCAATTGCCCTGTTCATTGGCACGGTTGGCGCCGTATCGGTATTCTATGCGGTCTATGTGCAGAAGCGGGAGATCAAATGCGCCTGCGTGGGCGGCAGCGGGAATGTGCCGCTGGGCTTTGTCTCGCTGACAGAGAACCTCGCCATGATGGGCATGGGGCTGTGGATGCTGCTGCGCGCGCTGGCCTGATGATCAGGTGCGGCACTGGGCCAGCCCCGTCCCTTCATAGACCACGCGGCCCTGGGGATCGCGGAGGGTGACAGTGCCTTCGTAATCGACACTTTCCCCCTCTGACGGCTCCCCCTCCCCATCGAGCCGGAGCTGCAGCGAATATTCCCGGCCATTATAGACCGAGCGCGTGCCGTTCAGCAGTTCACGCGCACCCGGATCGGCGGCAAAGCGCATCATTTCGCCCTCCACCTTGACGAATGCATCGACCGGCCGGGCAATCACGCGTGTGCCCAGGCTGGTGCCCGGGGCGAAATTGCAGGCTTTGCCGAGCAGATCATACCGTTCGATATCCGGATAGAGGATCGGTTCCGGCGTGATCTCGCGCAGGGGCGCGCCCATCTTGTTCGCCTCTTCCACCATGGCGATATCGCGTTCCGCCTGTGCCGCACGTTCCTCTGGCGAGATTTCCTCGGAGCAGCCGGCCAGAACCAGAACCGCCAAGACCATGCGCCGCATCAATGTCTCCCGAAAAGTTTTTCGACGTCCTCCATGGACAATTTAACCCAAGTTGGCCGCCCATGGTTGCATTGTCCTGAACGCGGCGTGCGTTCCATCTCACGCAGAAGTGCATTCATCTCTGCCACTGACATTGTGCGCCCTGCGCGGACCGACCCGTGGCAGGCCATCGTGGCCAGCACATATTCGATCTTCTCCCCCAACAGAAGGCTGTCGCCATGCCGGGCAATGTCATCGGCGAGGTCAATCAGAAGCTTTTCCGGATCGGCATTTTTCAGCGCGGCTGGCAAGGCCCGAACCAGCATTGCGCCAGGGCCGAAGCGTTCCATGACCAGCCCGAATTCCAGCAGCTTTTCCGCCTGGTCTTCCAGCCTGTCGCAGGCCGGTTCGTCCAGTTCCACTACTTCCGGCATCAGCAGGGCCTGGCTGGCGGCGATCTTTTCGCTCATCCCGGCTGCGCGGAGCCGTTCCAGCACCAGCCTTTCATGCGCTGCGTGTTGATCCACCAGGACCAGCCCGTCGCTTGCTTCGGCGACGATATAAGTGTTGGCCACTTGCCCCCTGGCAATGCCCAGCGGGTATTGGCCTGCTTCCTCCGGCAGTTCCTCGGCCATTTCGGCGCGGCCCTGCGGCGCGGCCAGCACTTCGGATTCACTGCCGCGCCAGACGGGGCGCGGTTCGGCGAGCGATGGCGAAGGCGCGCTCCAGTCCCGTCCGGAGAAGATCGAACGAAGGGCGGGCGATGGCTCATCCCTTGCCGGCTCCGCCTGCCAGCGGCCCATGGCGGCCGCATCGGGGGCCTGCGCACTGCGGCGATCGCCGGTGGAAAGCGCCTGCCGCAATCCGGAAACGATGAAACCGCGCACCGCCGGGGCATCGCGAAAGCGGACCTCCGTCTTGGCCGGATGGACGTTCACATCCACATCCTCGGGCGGCAATTGCAGGAACAGGGCCAGCACTGCGTGCCGATCCCGCGCGAGCATATCGGCATAGGCGCCGCGCACTGCCCCCGTCAGCACGCGGTCCTTCACCGGGCGGCCATTGACGAACAGATATTGATGATCGGCCACGCCGCGATTGTAGGTCGGCAATCCGGCCAGCCCGGTCAGCCGCATCTCCCCGCGTTCAAGATCGATCGAAACGCCGTTATCCGCCAGTTCGCGGGCGATGATCTGCGCCACGCGCGCTTCTGTCCCTTCCCCGCCCTGAAGGCCGAGGATCCGGCGGTCCCCGTGCTGGAAGGTGAAGCCGATATCCGGTCGCGCCATTGCAAGCCGGCGGACCACGTCGAGACAGGCGGCATATTCGCTGCGCGGCGTGCGCAGGAATTTGCGCCGCGCCGGAATACGGCCGAACAGGTTTTCCACCCGGACGCGCGTGCCCGGCGGGAGGGCGGCCGGCCCTTCCTCCATCAATTGGCCGTGATCGACAACGCGCTTCCAGCCCTGTTCCGCGCCGCGCACCCGGCTTTCCAGAGAAAGGCGGGCGACGCTGGCGATGGAAGGCAAGGCTTCCCCGCGAAAGCCGAGCGTAGCCACCTGTTCGATCGCATCGTCCGGCAATTTGGACGTCGCGTGGCGTTCCAGTGCCAGCGCCATTTCATCCGCGGTCATGCCGCAGCCATCATCGGTAACTTCGATCCGTGCCAGCCCGCCTTCGGCAATGGTAACGGCAATCCGGGTTGCGCCGGAATCGATTGCGTTCTCTACCAGTTCCTTGAGGGCGGAGGCGGGCCGTTCCACCACTTCGCCAGCCGCGATGCGGTTGATCAGCGTCTCTGGAAGGCGGCGAATTGCGGACATTGGGCCCTAGTAACGCCCGCCCAGTTCGATTTCGAGACGAGCCGTGTAAAACTCCCCGAAAATCGACAAAATTTTTGGCCTTTCACGGCACAGCAAGCTAAGGAGCCGGCTCTTCCGGTTTGCGCAAGCCGCTCGCATCCCGGCCTGCCAGAAATTTTGCGGTGAGATACGGATCGGTCGATGAGTTCCTTCTTTTCTCAGCTGTTCAAGTTCGGTTCGCAGAACATGGCCATCGACCTCGGTACGGCCAATACGCTGGTCTATGTGCAGGACCGGGGCATCGTTCTGAACGAACCTTCCGTTGTCGCCATCGAAACCATCAACGGCGTCAAGCGCGTGAAGGCCGTGGGCGACGATGCCAAGCTGATGATGGGCAAGACGCCGGACAATATCGAAGCGATCCGCCCGCTGCGCGACGGCGTGATTGCCGATATCGAAATCGCGGAAGAAATGATCAAGTATTTCATCCGCAAGGTGCACGGCAAGAAGAGCCTGTTCCGCTATCCCGAAATCGTGATCTGCGTTCCCTCGGGCTCGACCTCCGTGGAACGCCGCGCGATCCGCGATGCGGCGAGCAATGCCGGCGCCTCCGAAGTTTTCCTGATCCTGGAACCCATGGCTGCGGCCATCGGGGCGGACATGCCGGTTACCGAACCTGTCGGTTCCATGGTTGTCGATATCGGCGGCGGCACGACCGAAGTGGCCGTGCTGTCACTGCGCGGCCTGGCCTATACCACCAGTGTCCGCACCGGCGGCGACAAGATGGACGAAGCCATCGTTTCCTATGTCCGCCGACACCACAATCTTCTGATCGGCGATGCCACGGCGGAACGCATCAAGAAGGATTATGGCTGCGCCACCGTGCCGGAAGACGGCACCGGGGAAATTATCACGATCAAGGGCCGCGACCTGGTGAATGGCGTGCCCAAGGAGATCACGATCAACCAGTCGCATATCGCGGAGGCTCTTTCCGAACCGATCGGCGCCATCGTGGAAGGCGTGCGTATCGCCCTCGAAAATACCGCGCCGGAACTGGCGGCGGATATCGTGGACCAGGGGATCGTGCTGACTGGCGGCGGTGCGTTGATTCGCGGCCTGGACGATCATTTGAAGGAAGAAACCGGCCTGCCCGTCAGCATTGCGGAGGATCCGCTGTCCTGCGTTGCCGTGGGTACCGGACGGGCAATGGAAGATCCGATCTATCGCGGCGTTTTGATGACCGCGTAAGGCCGGTTCGCAAGCAACAAGGGAAAGGGCGGGCATGGCGCCGCCGGCAAGCCGCCGTACGGGAAGCAACAAGAAGGCGCAGATGGGCGTCTTCACTGGTTATGTCGTCGCCGGGATCGGCGCGCTGATCGGTGCCACCTTGCTGATTATCTCCATCTGGCGACCCGAAACCTTTTCTGGAATCCGGACCGCGGCCAGCGACGTGGCCTCCCCGGCGGGGGAGATCGGGGCAGAAGCGCGCACCGAAGGGCGCGGCATTTTTGCCGCCATCGCCGGATATTACCGTGCAGGCAGCCGCAATGCGGAACTGGAACGGGAAATCCGCATCGCCCGCGTGAAACTGGCAGAAGCCGAAGCTGTCGAGCAGGAGAATGAGCGGCTGAAGGCCGTGCTCGCCCTGTCGGCCGGGCAGACTGAGCCTGTGGCCTATGCCCGGCTGATCGGCGGCACTTCCTCCAGCGCCCGCAGGTTCGCCTATCTTTCAGCTGGCCGCGATGACGGGGTGAAGCCGGGAATGCCGGTCAGTTCTCCCATGGGGCTGGTCGGCCGTGTGCTGGAAGCGGGGGCGCGCAGTTCACGCGTGTTGCTGCTGACCGATCCGGAAAGCATGATCCCGGTGCGCCGGGCGACCGATGACGTGGTGGCCTTTGCCGAAGGGCGCGCCGATGGTTCGCTGCGGCTGCGGCTGGTCAATCTGGGCATCAATCCGATCAGGGAGGGCGATGTGTTCGTCACTTCCGGTGCGGGCGGATTGTTCCGGCCCGGTACGGCCGTGGCACTGGCGACGGAGATCACGAAAGACGGCGCCATTGCACGCCTGCTGAGCAATCCGGCCGCCACCGATATCGTGGTGGTTGAACCCGTCTGGCAACCCGAAGCCGTAAGGGCCGTCACCATGCCGGACGCATCCGATCAGGCCGAAGGCGACTGATGGAGCGGCTCAATCCGCAGGCGCGGCGGGACGCGTTCGGCAGCAAGATCAATCGCGACCATTTGCCCCTCCTCGTTTACGGTGTGCCGTGGCTGACGATATTGCTGGGTTCGCTGACCCCGTGGTTGCCGATTATCTCGCCGGCGCCAGTCATGCCGCCCATGGCGTTGCTGATGATGCTTGGCTGGCGGCTGCTGCGTCCGGGGGTGCTGCCCCTGTGGGCCGGCCTGCCGATCGGGCTGTTTGACGATCTCTTTTCCGGGCAACCGTTGGGCAGCGGTATCTTGCTGTTCTCACTCGCCCTGATTGCAGTCGACCTGATCGAAATCCGTTTTCCCTGGCGCAGCTTCTGGCTGGACTGGCTGACCGCCACGGCAATCGTCGCCATCTATCTGTTTGCCTGCGCGGTAATTTCCGGGCTGGCCTTCAACCCTGTACAGCTTCGGGTCATTCTTCCGCAGCTATTGCTGTCGATCGTGCTCATCCCCATTCTTGCCCGCGTGATTTCCCTGCTCGACAGATTCCGCCTGATGCGTATCCGGCGCCTGCGCTGACCCATGGCCCTGAACAAGTTCACCTCCAGTTCGCTTCGGCAAAGTTTCGACCGCCGCAGCTTCATAGTGGGCGGTATCCAGGGCGGCATTGGCGTGCTGCTGGCGGCGCGCATGGGCTATATCGCCGTGGCCGAGAACGAAAAATACGAGATGGAGGCGGAAAGCAACCGGGTAAACCTGTCGCTCATCCCGCCCCGCCGTGGCTGGATCCTCGACCGCAATGGCGCACCGCTGGCATCGAACAGGGCCGATTTCCGGATCGATATTTTTCCCGACAGGCTCACCGATGCCGATGCAACGGTGGAACAGCTCAGCGATCTGCTGAACTTCTCGCCGGCGGAAAAAGAGGATCTGCGCGACAGGCTGGACAAGTCGGCAGGATTTCAGCCCGTTCCTGTGGCCAGCGGGCTGGAGTACGAAACATTCGCCGCGGTCAGCGTGCGCTTGCCGGACATGCACGGTGTCGTGCCGCAGCGCGGTTTTTCCCGCTATTACCCGACCGGGGCGAGCGTGGGCCATCTGATCGGCTATGTCGGCCCCGCCTCGCGCGAGGAGTATGAGGCCGATCCCAGCCCCCTGCTTGTCACGCCCGGTTTCAAGGTCGGCAAGGACGGGCTGGAAAAGCAGTTCGAACAGACATTGCGCGGCGAACCGGGCGCAAGGCGGGTGGAAGTCACCGCCTCGGGCCGGATTGTCCGCGATCTCGAAACGAGAGAAGATGTCCAGGGGAACGCGATCCGGCTGACGATCGACGGCCCGTTACAGGATTATGCAGCCCGGCGCATCGGGCTGGAATCCGGTTCCGTCGTGGTGATAGATTGCCTGACCGGCGATTTGCTCTGCATGGCGTCCATGCCCAGCTTCGATCCCAACAGCTTTTCCGACGGTATCGGCCGCGTGGAATACCAGATGTTGCGGGATGACGAACGGGTTCCGCTGCGCAACAAGGTGCTGAAGGGCCTGTATCCGCCGGGTTCGACGGTGAAGCCCATGGTGGCCATGTCCTTCCTCGAAGCCGGGCTTGACCCTCATGCGGCGACGACCTGCACAGGCGGGCTGCGCGTCGGCAATCGTGTATTCCATTGCTGGCAGCGCGGCGGCCATGGCCGGGTGGATATGGCCAAGGGCATTTACCAGTCCTGCGACGTGTATTTCTATCACTTTGCCCAGCAGCTTGGCATGGATGTGATCGCCCCCATGGCCCGGCGGTGCGGCATGGGGCAGGAATTCCCCCTGCCCGTCACCAGCCAGTTTTACGGCACAGTGCCCGATCCGGCGTGGAAGCTGCAGAAATACGGCCAGAAATGGCAAGCTTTTGACACGGTGAATGCCACGATCGGCCAAGGATACATGCTGGCCAACCCGTTGCAACTGGCAGTGATGTCGGCCCGCCTCGCCACGGGCAACAAGGTGATGCCGCGCCTGCTGATAGACGGGACGCGCCCCAAATTCGACACGATGAATTTCCACGGTGACCACGTGCAGGTGATCCAGAACGCGATGAGCGACGTGGTGAACGGCCCCGGCACGGCCGGGCGCGCTCGCCTGCCAATCGATGACGTGCTGCTGGCCGGCAAGACGGGTACCGCGCAGGTTGTCAGCCTCAGTGTCGCCAGCGGGAAGAGCGGGCCGTGGAAATATCGCGACCACGGTCTGTTCATCAGTTTCGCGCCTTTCGACAATCCCCGCTATGCTTGCGCCGTGGTGATCGAACATGGCGGCGGATCCAGCGCTGCCTACCCTATCGCCCGCGACGTGATGACATTCCTGTTCGACCCCGCAAAGGGATTGGACGCGTTGCACAAGCTGGAAGAACAATGGGGCGGTACGGCGCAGGAACGTCTGGCCGCGCAATATGCGCAATATGCCACTGCCGCCGGTGTCGATCTTCCCCCCGCCCCGGCCGATCCGGTCGCCGTGGCGCGGGAAGTGGATGCCGAAGCGCGTGCTGCCGCGCAGCCGGCCACCGCCGCGACCGAGGCCGTGACGCCTCGGCCCGAACCTGAGGCGAACACGGCAGCGAGGACGGGCGAATGAAGGGAATTGCCCTTCCGGCAACTCTGGCCGAGCTGCCCTGGCGCGTCCTCTTGCCACTGACGCTGCTGGTGACCTTTGGCGCAGCGGTGCTCTATTCTGCGGCCGGGGGCTCGTTCCAGCCCTTCGCTTCGTCCCATCTGCTACGCTATGCCATCTTCCTGGCGATGGCGCTGATCATGTCGCGCATACCGCAAAGCCTGGTGCAGCTGGCCGCCTATCCGGCCTATGCGGCCATCGTGATCCTGCTCGTGCTGGTGGAAATATTGGGCGCAGTGGGGGGCGGCAGTCAGCGCTGGCTGGAACTTGGCTTCATCAGGATCCAGCCATCGGAACTCATGAAGCCCGGCATCGTGCTGGTGCTGGCCAGTTTCTATCATTCGCTTCCGGCCGGGATGACCGGAAGCTGGCGCGCCCTGTTGCCGGCAGCCGTGCTGATCGGCGTGCCGATGGGCCTGGTTCTCATTCAGCCGGATCTCGGTACTGCGCTCGCCATCGCATTTGGCGGGGCGGTGGTGATGTTCCTGGCCGGATTGCCCACCAAATGGTTCGTGGGCGGCGGCGTGGCGGCGATAGTTGCCGTCCCGCTCGCTTTCTTCTTCGCGCTGGAGCCTTACCAGCAGCGCCGCGTAACGACCTTCCTCGATCCGGAGAGCGACCCGCTGGGCGATGGTTATCACATCACCCAGTCGAAGATCGCGATCGGATCCGGGGGCCTGTTCGGCAAGGGATTCGGAGAAGGATCGCAAAGCCACCTGAACTATCTGCCCGAACCGCATACGGACTTCGTCTTCGCAACCATGGCTGAAGAATGGGGCCTGCTCGGCGGCCTGCTGGTGTTGCTGGTTTTCGGCATCGTGCTGCGCTGGGGCCTGACCGTTGCGCGCAACGCGCCAGACCGCTTCTCACGCCTTTTGGCGGGCGGAATCACCGCCACGATTTTCTTCTATGTCGCCATCAATCTCATGATGGTGATGGGCCTGGCACCGGTCGTCGGCATCCCCCTTCCCTTCATGAGCCATGGCGGATCATCCATGATGACGAACATGATCTGCATCGGCAGTCTGATGATGGTGGAACGCTGGAGCAGGCAGCCCGGAACAAGGAATTTCGGTTAATTTGAAAGCAGGGCTTTTCACGCGCGATTCTCGCGCTATATGAACGCCTCCCGACGATTCGGGGTTCCGCGGAAAACGCCGGAATGGACGCATAGCTCAGTTGGTAGAGCAGCTGACTCTTAATCAGCGGGTCCTAGGTTCGAGCCCTAGTGCGTCCACCACATTTTCAAGCACTTAGCGAAAATCCTTCTTTGGGCCAGAGGCCCGTGTCCGTCCCATGTCCGGCAGAGTGCCCCTTGGGAACCGTTGGCGTCCGAACAGCCCGAGCATGGTCTCCCGATTGTCGGCGAGCTTCTTCATAGCCTCGTGATACCAGTCCCCGGCGTAGGCGTTGCGGGAACTCTTGGCCTTGCCTTCGGGCGTCTTCGGGCCGGTCGATGACTTCCACGGCTGTGTGGCTCGGATAATCTCCGCCTGCCGTGCTCTGCGTTCTGGCGTCCACGCCGACTTGGTGCCCATGATGCACATCCTGTTCAGTTCGTTTCGCAAGTTATCCCTTCCTAGCCTCCTGCTCAACCGGGTCGGTTGGCGCGATCAGGAAGTCAAAATTCATGTCCGGGGCTGACGGTTTCCAAGGCAGACCGGAGGGATAGGTGACATCGTATGGCTGCCACTGTGATGCCGGATCGAGCGAGAGGAGCGTAAACCACTCCCCTGCCCTGCTATGCCGCATCATCAGGTCATGCCAACGATCTGGATCGCGGAACCTCGCGTGAACGGCAGCATGGCAACGCTTACAGCAACCGTAGACCTTCAGCGGCTCGCGATAGTCTTCCAGATGAAGAAACCGATAGTCGCGGGCCTGCGGGCGCTCACTTCGGCCATCTAGGCAGACGGTGCAGATTGTTGGCCGCGTCAGACGACCGTCGCGGATGGCAGCGTTCTGAAGGGGCGTGACGGCACATCGCTGCGTCCATGAAAATCCGTTGTAGGCTATCTCCCAAGGTCTGGGGCGGCGATCAATCATGGTCGTCCCCAAGCCTGCGCTTGATGGTGGCAAGGGAGGTATCGAGCGATGCAACTCCCATGCGGAGTTGAGAGGCAAGCACTCGCTGCATGTCCGGTGCGTTATCGCGCCTCTGCCCTTCCACAGCGATCATGTGCATGTCTTCGAGCTTCGCCGTGACATCGGCGAATAACCGGGGGATCGCATCTCTCATGCGGCCACAGGCTCCGAGAGGATGCGGTAGACCGAACTGCGGCTCACCCCCAACTTGGCTGCGATCTCGCAAGCGGCGAGCCCACTGCCCCGCAGTTCGTGCACCTGCGACGCCTTGCGCCGGGCTGTAGGGGCTCGCCCTCTGTATTTGCCGTCAGCACGCGCCTTCTGGATGCCTTCCCGCTGCCGCTGAAGAAGAAGCTCGCGCTCGAATTGTGCGAACGCTCCGAACATAGTGACAATTAGCTTCCCGGACGGTGATTGTGTGTCCACAGCCTGCCCACCGAAGTCGAGTATGCGCAGCCCCACCCCCTTGGCTTCAAGCGTGGCGATGATCGCAAGAAGGTCCGCCGTCGAACGAGCGAGCCGGTCAAGCCGGGTCACACACAAGGCGTCGCCCTCCCGAACGAAGTCCAAGGCCGAAGCGAGTTGCTCCCGTTGAGCTACGGAACTGACCCGTTCAGTGAAGAGCTTGCTGCAACCCGTTGCACGCAGGTCGCGCTCTTGCGCTTCGATCCCGGCAACCTGATCGGCAGTGCTCACACGGGCATACCCGATCTTCATGTAATCTCCTGTAATTACACACATATTACAGGATAATGCTGCCACGCAGCGACACGAAAGTCACGAGAAAGGGGAGCCGATTGACGAAAAATCTCGACGAAATGATTGCGAAAAAACTGCCTAGCCAAGTGTGATTAGCATCCATTACCAAGTCGTCATGTCACAGGCAGATCGTATCCGGGCGTTTGTAGTTCAGAGGTTGGTTCAACCTGCGAGAATGGCAGGTCATTCTTCTTTGACCGTTCGAGCGGGTGACGTGCATCAGGCGATGGGTCTGGTGAACATGCCACGCGCCGTATGCAGTGTCCTTCGTGGATCGAAACTACATCAAGACGGCGGCGTGATCTTCAAGGGGCAAGAAGGTCCGGCAGACGGCATGAACGTCTGGTTCCATTTCGATCTGACAGGCGACCCTATTGAAGCGCCTGCGGCGCGTCGCATCCCGACCTCCCCGGTCAAGCCCTCGTCACCAATCCGGGATGTTTCCGATTGGTCCGGCGCTCTCGCGTTGATCTCCTGCACCAAAGCAAAGCTCTCGAAGTCCGCCCCTGCGCGTGACCTCTATTCATCCCCAGCGTTCCAGATGAAGCGCCAGTTGGCAGAACGTGCGGGGGCTTCTTGGGTCGTGCTGTCCGCCAAGCATGGCCTCCTGCAACCGGATGACGTGGTGGAACCCTATGACGAGACATTGACCACAATGGGTGTCACGGCTCGGAAGGCATGGGCGCGCAATGTGTTGCCAACGCTAATCCCGCTTGCTCGTGAAGCCGGTCATGTCGTCTGCCTTGCTGGTCAACGCTACATCGAGTTTCTGGTCCAGCCCATGACGGAAGCCGGGGTGAGTGTATCGCAGCCGCTGAAGGGCTTGCGACAGGGAGAACAGCTTGCATGGCTGACGCAGCATCAATGAACAGGCTGGACCATCTCCGGCGCTTCTACGACCTGCTGGATGATCTTGCGGATCGGCAGCGCGGACCTCGCCCACTCGCCGATGCGGTTGCGGCACTAGGAAATGAGAGCGGCGTCTATTTCTTCTTCGAGCCTGAAGAAGTGCGGTCAGACAGCGGGACCGCTCTGCGTGTCGTCAGGGTTGGAACTCATGCGCTCAAGCCGGGAGCAAGCTCGACGCTTCGCGGTCGCCTGCGACAACATGGCGGGACAAGGGCAGGTAGCGGTAATCACCGGGGCTCGATCTTTCGCCTTCTTACGGGTGACGCCCTGATGAGGTGCGGGAGTGAAGCAGTCTGTTCCACGTGGGAAGGAAAACCTGCGAACAAGCTCCTTGAAGCTCCGCTCGAACTGGCGGTGAGCCTTCGCCTTGCGCTCACCCGCGTGGTCTGGCTTCGCATTGACGACCCGCCCGGACCCGGCAGTCAACGTGGTTGGATCGAACGCAACTCAATCGCCCTCCTAAGCAATCACGGGAAGACACAACTTGATCCACCGTCAGCGGATTGGCTCGGCCAACACTCAAGTCGCCCGCTTGTCAGATCGTCCGGCCTATGGAACCAGCGCCATGTCGAAGAGCGGTATGATCCGGCGTTTCTTGATGATCTTGAACTGCTGATCGGCGATCACCGATAGGATGGTTATGACCAAGATACTCATCCCATCAGCCGGAGCCGACGACTGGCAACGCTTCCTCGCCAAGCCTGATCTTCAGTGGAAGTGCGGCTATTCAGCGCGAGCCCTTGCCCACTGTTGGGAAGCTACGAACGGCATCCCGCACGAAGTCGCCGAGATTATGGCCGGTGGGTTCGGCGAGCCGGAACTTCTCTTCGCCGTGCCGGAGCACAAGACCTCCCTTCCGGGCGGCACACGCGAGAGCCAGTCCGATATTCTGGCGCTGGTGCGACATGAAGCCGGGCTGGCCACTTACACCATTGAGGGAAAGGTCGAGGAGGCGTTTGGCGATACGGTAGCTGATTGGAGCCGCAAGCCTTCCGATGGCAAGATTGAGCGGCTGTCCTACCTTTGCGCAACGCTGGGCATCGGGGACTGCCCACCCGGTGTTCGCTATCAGTTACTCCACCGCACCGCATCTGCACTGATCGAGGCCGAACGGTTCAATGCTTCAATGGCCGGAATGATCGTGCACTCCTTCTCGCCAGCGCGGCGCTGGCTCGATGATTTTCAGAGTTTCGTCGCGCTTCTTGGTGGCGGAGACATTGCGCCCGGCCAATCCGTTGTTATCGACACTCCGTCTGGCCGCCCGCTCTTGTTGGGTTGGGCTTGCGGACAGGAACGGTTCCTCACCGCCTAGCCAGTCCCACATGGCTCTATGGCCCTGCGGAACCGGCGTCTCAAAAGTCGAAAACCACTTCTGTGCGACGCCATTGCAGGGCCATCGCGACAGATCGGTCTTTCCCACATGGGCAAACCCATGTGGCAGACTTTTGTTGTCAATTCAGCGGCTCACGGCCTTGTGATTGGTGCTCTCTTAATCAATACAGGTCAGGTTGAGGGGGCTTTGCGTGTCACAATCGTTTTTCGATCATCCTATTCTTAATTCGCCGTATGAACCGCCAACCCGGCATCATGCGCTGGACGAAGACGGTCAGCCGCTTGAACAGCCTCCAATCGAAGGTCGGCGACCCTGCGACTTCATCACGCCGGTTCCTAAGCCAAAGCGCCGGTCGAGCAAGGCTGCACAAGCCTCAATGTTGTTCGACGATGCGACCGGCCTTTCCGATGACGATCAGGAATACAATCCGAAGCCGATCATCAATGAGATACGTGCGCACGTCACCACGTGGCGCAATCTGCCCAACGACCGGGACTGGGGCGTTACCCCGGCGACGGCTCGCCTACTGCATCATTGGCGGCGCACCGAGGTGGAAGGTCTCCGGCCATTCTTCTGTCAGGTCGAAGCCGTCGAAACGGTAATCTGGCTGACCGAAGTTGCACGGACGCAGAAACGGTATGCTCACCTGTGGAAGCATATCGAAGGTGCCAACCGGGCATCGAGCCCGGAACTGATGCGTATCGCAATGAAAATGGCGACCGGCGCGGGCAAGACCACTGTCATGGCGATGCTGATCGCGTGGCAGACCGTCAACGCCGTCCGCTCCCCGAATAGCAGCTATTTCAGTCGAGGGTTCCTTATCGTCGCGCCGGGCATCACCATCAAGGATCGGTTGCGCGTCCTGCTGCCCGACGATCCCGACAGTTATTATCGCAACCGCGACTTGGTGCCCTCCGATATGCTCCCGGAGATCGGCAAGGCCAAGGTCGTCATCACGAACTACCATTCCTTCAAACGCCGCGAGACGATGGATGTCTCAAAGGTCGGGAAGGCCCTGCTGCAAGGTCGTGGCGAGGCTCCGACAACCATCGAGAGCGAAGGGCAGATGCTTCAGCGCGCCTGCGGCGAGTTGATGACGATGAAGAATGTTGTCGTCATCAATGACGAGGCGCACCACTGCTATGAAGAGCGTCCGCAGGGCAGTATCGAAGAACTGACCGATGCTGACAGCAAGGCCGAAGCCAAGGAAAACAAGGAAGCTGCGCGGCTCTGGATCAACGGCATCAAGGCGCTGAAGAAGAAGGTCGGCGTGCGGGCCGTCTATGACCTTTCCGCCACCCCGTTCTTCCTCGCCGGATCAGGCTACGTCGAAGGCACCTTGTTTCCGTGGGTTGTGAGCGATTTCTCGCTGATGGACGCCATTGAGTGCGGCATCGTGAAGCTCCCGCGTGTGCCGGTGGCCGACAACCTGCCGATTGCCGACATGCCAATCTACCGCAAGTTGTGGGATCACATCGGCAAGGAGATGCCGAAAAAGGGCGCGAAGAAGTCCGAAGACCTCAACCCCCTGAAGCTCCCGACTAAGCTGCTGACGGCGCTGGATGCGCTCTATAATCATTATGTTCTGGTCCATGAGGAATGGAAGCGCGCGGGCATCCCCGTGCCGCCCGTCTTCATCGTGGTCTGCAACAACACTGCCACCTCGAAGCTGATCTACGAATACATCTCGGGCTGGGATCGCCCCAATGCGGACGGCGAACTGGTCAATGTCCATCGCGGTCATCTCGAACTATTCCGCAACTACGATGAGCACGGCAACCGGATCGCCCGCGCCCCTACCCTGCTGATCGACAGCGCACAGCTTGAGAGCGGCGAGGCGTTGGATAAGAACTTTCGCAAGATTGCCGAAGCCGAGATCGAGCAGTTCCGGCGCGAACGGCAGGAGCGCACCGGGCGTGTCGAAAATGCCGATGACATCGACGATGCCGAATTGCTTCGGGAGGTGATGAACACCGTTGGTCAAGTCGGGCGTCTTGGCGAGAATATCCGCTGCGTCGTCTCGGTCTCAATGCTCACCGAAGGTTGGGACGCGAACACTGTTACGCACATTCTCGGCGTTCGGGCTTTCGGAACGCAGTTGTTGTGCGAGCAGGTCGTCGGGCGCGGCCTGCGCCGCCAATCCTACGAACTCAACGAACAGGGCTTGTTCGATGTCGAATATGCCGATGTGCTCGGTATCCCCTTCGACTTCACTGCCAAGCCTGTCGTGGTCAAGCCCACACCCCCCAAGCTCGTCACTCGCGTCCACGCTGTAAAGGAGCGGGTAGCCGAACGCCCGGAGTTGGAGATCATCTTCCCCCGCGTCGAAGGCTACCGCGTCGATCTCCCGGAAGAGAGGATCAGCGCTAACTTCACCGATGACAGCCGGCTGATTGTCGATCCCGAAATGATCGGCCCTTCCCGCGTCACCATGTCGGGCATCGTCGGCGCAACCGATGAATTGGCAGCGAAGGGTGTTGGCGATGACCGGCCCAGCGCCGTTGCCTATGCCCTCGCCGCTCATCTGCTCAAGCGGTTCGGTGACGAAAGCGGCGACTTGCCGGTGCACCTCTTCGGGCAGGTCCGGCGTATCGTGCGCGAATGGCTCGACGGCGGCTATCTGGTGCTCAAGGGCGTGCCCATGGGCGTGCTCGATTACCTTGAGATCAAGGATCAGGCGGCAGAGCGCATCTTTCTTGCCTGCCAGCGGTATGAGCATGGCCCGAAGTCGATCAAAGCGATCCTCGATCCCTACAATCCCAAGTCCACCACCCGGCACGTGAACTTCACGACCAGCAAGGACACTTACTCGACCAACCACCGCCGCAGTCACGTCAGCCATGTGGTCTGTGACAGCACGTGGGAAGCCGAACTCGCCCGCGTGCTCGAAACCCATCCTCGTGTCGTGGCCTACGTGAAGAACCAAGGCCTCGGTCTGGAAGTCCCATACCGCGATGGAGCGAAGCCGCGCCGCTACATCCCGGACATGGTCGTGCGGCTGGATGACGGCAAGGGCCCGGACGATCTGATCAACCTCGTCCTAGAGACCAAGGGCTATCGCAAGGGCGATGCCCAATTGAAGGCGGAGACCATGAAGACCCTGTGGGTGCCGGGTGTGAACAATCTCGGCACGTTCGGTCGCTGGGTCTTTGCCGAGTTCTGCGACATGCCTCTGATCGAGAACGACTTCGATACGTTGGTCGAGATCATTCTGGCGGAAGGCAATGCCAATGTCTGATCGCAAGAAATACGCTGGCACGAACGAAGACCTTGCCGATCACGCGCTTGAACCAACAATGCGTCGCCTCATCGCTGTCGCTCTCGATGGAGACACAATTACCTATGGCGACATTAAGCACATGCTAGAAACCGAGGAAGGCTTTTCAACCATCTTCGCTACGCGGATCGGGTTTGTCGCGGGCACGCTCATGGAGCGCCTGCAAAAGGTCGATCCCGCTGCGCCGCTAATCAATGTCCTCGTCGTCAATCAAATCGACCGGCAACCTAGCAAGGGTGCAGGCAGTTTCATGGCTGCACGGTTCGGCATCCCGCAGTTGGCGAAAGACGGTGCCAAGGAGAAGCATCCCAAGCTGTGGGAAGATACCTACCAGCGAGCCGCTGCCGAGGTTTATGCCTATGAGGCGAAGGACTGGACGAAACTGTTCAAGAAGGCGTTTGCGAACGACTTGACCCTCGGCAAGATCGAGGAAGAACGGGAAGCCCGAAAGGAAGGGACCGAAAATGACGGTCTCGATTACAATCACCGCAGTTATGGAAAGGGCGGTGAAGGCCCGGAACATAAAGCATTGCGCGAATGGGTGACGGCCAACCCCGGAGCCATTCGGAAGGGCTTCGCCTCTGCCCGCACTGAAACGGAAGTCGATCTCTTTTCAGGGGATCGCGTTGATGCGGTCTTCTACTGCCAGGATCGGACCATCGTTGTCGAAGTCAAATCGCTCATCTCGAATGAGATCGACCTACGGCGTGGCGTCTATCAGTGTATCAAATACCGTGCCGTGAAAGCTGCGATGGACGTTCGGGACGATCCTCTCGTTGAAGCCTTTCTGGTGACGGAAACCGCAGTTTCTGGCGAGATCGCAAGCCTCCTTCGTCTACACAAGATCAAGCACTTCGTTGCTCCGCAAAACAGGAATTGAGTTGATGGCCCGCAAGCCCAAGGCCCAGAAGCAGGTTGGCACGCTGAATTATGAGAAGGATGTTCGCCGGAACATCCCGACTGCCGAGATGGCCGATCTGGCCGCGATGCAGGAGGAAATGGCTCCGCTGCAACCCGTTGCATATCCGCGTGCCCGGCCCTTGGCCGAAGGCGAGGTGCGGGAGCGGAATGAAGACCTTGATCCGCAGATCGTGTGGAAGGGCCTGAAGATTACGCTGACCAAGGATCAGGTGGCGCAGCTTGCCGAAACCGGCACCATCGAGATTGGCGATGCGCAACTCGTGTGGCGCGGGAAGGACCGGCAGGACTGGTCCGACCTGATCGTCACCGCGCCGCCGTTGTATATTCAAGAAAAGGTCCACCCCAAGGCGATCATTGACGATCTGGTCCGCCAGACCGAAGAGGCGAAGGAAGAGGCTAGCGACGCGCCGGACCTGTTCGCCGACTTCAACGGCCTGTCCGATCCGATGGCGCGCACCGAGTTTTACCAGCACGATCAACATTGGTCGAACCGGATGAT
Source organism: Croceibacterium atlanticum (assembly GCF_001008165.2). Taxonomy (NCBI): domain Bacteria; kingdom Pseudomonadati; phylum Pseudomonadota; class Alphaproteobacteria; order Sphingomonadales; family Erythrobacteraceae; genus Croceibacterium; species Croceibacterium atlanticum. The sequence goes on from NZ_CP011452.2 coordinate 597,300, forward strand.
CCTAGGCGACAGCTTGCAGGTGATGGCCAGCCTCGCCGAGCGCGAGGCGCTGAAAGGCAAGGTGCAGGCGATCTATTTCGACCCGCCCTATGGCATCAAATTCAACTCGAATTGGCAGGTCTCGACCCAGAGCCGGGATGTGAAGGACGGGAAAAGAGAGGATTTGAGCCGTGAGCCGGAACAGGTCAAAGCGTTCCGGGATACATGGAAGGACGGTATCCATTCATACCTTACGTATCTCCGCGACCGACTTCTGGTCATGAGAGAATTACTAACCGAAAGCGGCTCGATATTCGTTCAAATAAGCGATGAAAATGTCCATCGCATGCGTGCGTTGCTAGATGAGGTCTTTGGCGAGGAGAACTTCGTCTCGCAGATTGCTTTCAAGAAAACGACGGGTCTTACATCGGGCTATATTGCATCGAACTTTGATCATATCGTCTGGTATGGGAAGAGCTATAAGTCGCTGAAATTCAGGTCTCTTCTAACCGAGAAGGGTTGGGAGAGCGACTTAGGTTTTTACAAGTATCTTCGAGATAAGGAGAGCGGCGCACTCGAAAATGCGATAAAATCGACAAACGAAATTCCATCTGATGGGTCTAAGCAGCTTTATAGCGTCAGCGACTTAACGAGTAGCCACGATTATTCGTTGGGCAAGGAGGCGTTTCCGTTTCGGGGACAAACATACTCTCCTGCTCGGAGATTTTGGACAACGTCACCGGATGGCATGAGACGTCTCGCCGCAGCGCAACGCATACACCAGAGTAAGAACTCCATCCGTTATGTTAGGCTTCTCGACGATTATCCTGTCCAGCTGATAACTTCGAACTGGGCAGATACAATCACTGGTCAGTATTCTGACGAGCGCACCTACGTGGTGCAAACCGCCGCGAAGGTCGTCCAACGGTGCCTTTTGATGACCACCGATCCCGGCGATCTTGTTCTTGACCCCACCTGCGGCTCTGGAACGACTGCCTACGTCGCAGAGCAGTGGGGACGACGCTGGATAACCATAGACACAAGTCGCGTAGCGCTGGCTCTTGCTCGCACTCGGATCATGGCTGCCCGCTACCCTTGGTATTTGTTGGCGGACAGCGAAGAAGGAAAGCGCAAAGAAGCCGAGATCACGGGTAAGCTGCCAAGCGACCGTCCGTCTTTCGGAGACGTGCGACAGGGTTTCGTTCTTGAGCGTGTGCCCCACGTCACTTTGAAGGCGATCGCTAACAACTCCGAGATTGATGTGATCTGGGACAAGTGGCAGGAACGGTTGGAGCCCCTACGCGCCGAGCTCAATCAGGCCACCAGCAATGACTGGCAGGAATGGGAAATTCCACGCGAACCCGAAGCTGGCTGGTCTTCCAACGTGGTCGGCATCCATCAGGGTTGGTGGGACGCCCGCAAGGCTCGCCAACAAGAGATTGACGCCTCCATCGCTCGCGCCGCCGATGTCGAATACCTCTATGACAAGCCCTACACCGACAACAGCCGTATCCGGGTTGCCGGTCCGTTCACCGTGGAAAGCCTTTCCCCGCATCGTATAGTTCCCGCCGATGCCGAGGAACTGGTCGATCAGATCGACGCTGAAGCATACGGTATGGAAGGCAGCAAGCCGAGGAAGCCCGGGCCGCTGTCCTCGTCCGAAACTGACTTCGCCGCCATGGTGATCGAGCATCTGAAAACGGCGGGCGTCCACCAGACCGACAAGGCCGACCGGATCGCGTTTACCAGTCTCACGCCGTTCGCCGGGCGCGGCTACATCGCCGCCGAAGGCCGCTTCATGGAAGGCGAGGCCGAGCGCCGCGCCGCCATCTTCATCGGCCCGGAGTTCGGCACGCTCTCCCGCGTCGATCTCACTGCCGCTGCGCGCGAAGCGTCCGAAAGCCGGTTTGACGTGCTGATCGCGGTGAGCTTCGCCTTCGATGCCCATGCCAGCGAACTGACCCGGCTTGGCCCGCTGCCGATCCTCAAAGCCAAGATGAACCCCGACCTGCACATGTCGGAAGAACTCAAGAACACCGGCAAGGGCAACCTCTTCACCGTGTTCGGCGAGCCGGACATCGACATTCTGGAAGAACCCGATGGCCGCATCGCGGTGCGCGTCAACGGCGTGGACATCTACGATCCCAATACAGGCGAAGTCCGCTCCAATGATGTGAAGGGCATCGCCGCGTGGTTCATCGACACGGCTTACAACGAAGAGAGCTTCTTCGTCCGTCACGCCTACTTCCTCGGCGCAAACGACCCCTACAAGCAGTTGAAGACCACTCTGAAAGCCGAGATCGACGAAGAGGCATGGGCCACGCTCAACCGCGCCACCTCCCGCCCTTTTAACCGCCCGGAAAGTGGCCGCATTGCAGTGAAGGTTATCAATCACTTCGGTGATGAGGTGATGAAGGTGTTCGGGGTGTAATGTATAGCTTGCTTGTTTCAGCAAACGATGAGGCTTGGCAGGGGCGACCCTACGTCCTCTCTCGTGGGCGCGTCTTCGAGTATACTGAAGATGCGATTGCCGCACGTTTCAAGGATTTTACCGAAGAGCAAATTCAACACCTCTGCTCTCTTCCTGCCGTGTTCGCGTATGAGAACGGAATAGATCAGGATGCCCGGCTGGGTCGTGTGCGGGCTGTTCGCATCCTGCATGGGGATATTCGGATCGAATATGAATTAGCCGACGAAGCGCCACCAATCCCCTTCGCCCTGCTAAGTCAGGAAGCCAATGAACTCGACATAGGCGACTGGGAAATGAACCGCACACACTGGGCGGTTAAGGATGTGAACCTCGCTCCTTTCTTGGATCGCCATGGAATAGTTGGTCTTAACGCCCAAGAGATTGAGGCAGCGAATGAGCCTTTCGAGCGGCTGCCAGTCGCTGAACCAATTCCAATCAGTCCCGCAGTATTTCGCATCCCACAGACACCAATTGATCCGAACCTAGTCGCGGTGATGATGCCGTTCACGCCGGAGTTCGACGCAATGCTCGCGCAAGTCACTGCGGCTTGCCAAGAACTCGGCCTGACCTGTCTGACGGCTGGGCAGGTGTGGGAAAATGAAGAGATCATTCAGGACATCTTCTCGCTTATTTATCGTGCCCGGATCGTGCTTTGCGACTTCACGGGCCAGAACGCCAATGTCTTCTACGAGGCAGGGATCGCCCACACGCTGGGCAAGCCGGTAATTCCAATTGCCCGAAACGTCGCCGATTTGCCGTTTGACCTCCGCCACCATCGAGCGGCGGTCTATGAAAACACGGCTGACGGCCTTACTCGGCTCGTTGCTCAACTACGGCCACGCTTCCAGTGGCTCATGGAGCATGGCTGACATGAATTTCCATATCGCCGACAGCTTCACTACCGCCCTGTCTCGTCTCACCGGACAGGAGCAAAAACAGGCCAAGACTTCGGCGTTCGACCTGCAACTAAACCCTGCCCATCCGGGCCTTAAGATGCACCGACTGACCAATGGCCGCGATCCCAACTTCTGGTCCGTGCGGGTCAATCAGGACATCCGCATCATCATTCATAAGACCGAAGCGAGCTTCATGCTGGCCTATGTCGATCACCACGACGATGCCTATACTTGGGCATCCCGTCGCCGGATCGAGGAACACCCCCGAACTGGTGCGATCCAGATCGTCGAGGTCCACGAGACGGTGGAAGAGGATGCCGGGCCTCTCTTCGCAGCGCCGAAGATCGAGCCCGCGCCAGAGCCCTTGCAACCCGTTGCACCCGCGATCTTCGCGGACCTTACCGAAGACGCTTTGTTGGACATTGGCACGCCCTCCGACTGGGTTGCCGACATCATGACGTGGACCGAGGATCGCTTTTTTCACATGAGCGACCGGCTTCCCGCCGAGGTTGCGGAGGCGTTGCTGGACTACGCTGCAACTGGCCGACTGCCAACGCCGGAACCTGGAACTGCCGATCCGTTCGCCCATCCAGATACGCTCCGTCGCGTCCAGACCATCACCAGCGAAGCGGAATTGCGGCTGGCGCTCGACTTCCCGTGGGATAAGTGGAGCGTCTTTCTTCACCCTTCGCAGCGAGATGTCGTCGAGCGGGACTTTTCCGGCCCAGCGCGTGTTATGGGCACGGCTGGCACCGGCAAGACCATTGTCGCCCTGCATCGCGCGGCGCGTGCTGTTCGCGAGGATGACCGGGCGCGCATCCTTCTGACCAGCTTCTCCCGCCCGCTGGCCAACGCGCTGAAGGCGAAGCTGGCCATCTTGCTGGCCGACGATCAGGGGAAGCTGGACCGCGTGTCGATTGTGTCGTTCGAGGATGCCGCAACGGAGCTATTTCAGCTTGCCACGGGGCTGAGGCCCACCCTCGCCCCAATTGATGCCCAGAACGCCGCCCTAGAGCGCGCTATGGCCGATTTGGGCTACACCGACCTGCCCCTGCGTTTCGTTACCGCCGAGTGGCGGCAGATCGTGGACGCTTGGAACCTGCCCGATCTGGAAAGCTATTCGGCAGTCCCGCGCATCGGGCGGCGCAACCGTCTGGGCTCTAAGCAGCGCGAAGCGTTGTGGCCGGTCTTTGAGACGGCCCGCGCAATGCTGTCTGCAAGAGGCCTCCTGACATCCTCGCAACTGTTCGCCACCGTCGAAGCCGCCTTCAAGGATAAGGAGGATAAGCCCTTCACGCACGTGATCGTGGACGAAGCGCAAGATTTGGGCGTTTCGGAACTTCGCATGATGGGTGCGATCTCGTCCGGGCAGAACTCACAATTCTATGCTGGCGATATTGGCCAGCGGATTTTCCAGTTACCATTCTCATGGCTGACACTGGGTGTCGATGTCCGGGGCCGTGCTTCGAGTTTGCGGATCAATTATCGAACCTCACGCCAGATCAGAGAAGCGGCGGACCAACTCCTGCCACAGAAAGTCCGCGACGTGGACGGGATCGAGGACGACCGAACTGGTGCGCAATCTGTGTTTGAAGGACCGGCTCCGGTAATCGCACAATTTGCCAATCAGGCCGACGAAACCGCCAACGTGGCTGCCTATCTGCGTGCAGCAATCGAGGAAGGTATCAGCGCGGCAGAGATCGGCGTCTTCGTTCGCTCTGCTGAATATCTGCCCCGCGCGCGAGATGCTGTCACTGCGGCTGGCCTAGAGGGACGGCAGCTAACCGAACGGGCCGAAGACTTCGGCGACAGCGTTTCGCTGGGCACCATGCACCTTGCGAAAGGCTTAGAGTTCAAGGCGGTCGTTGTCATGGCCTGCGATGACGAGGCGCTACCCCTGCAATCGCGGGTGGACGCTGCCACCGACGAAGACGAACTGCGTGAGGTCTTTGATACCGAGCGGCACCTATTCTACGTCGCCTGCACGCGAGCGCGAGACCGGCTGCACGTGACTGGTGTGCAGCCGGTCTCCGACTTCGTGGCCGATATGTTGACGATGTAGGCCAGCCAACCGAACTGCAACGGGTTGCAGCAACGGTTCTTGCGCTCGAACTCCGCCACATCCGCCACATGTCATCAGTTCTCACGCCCACCACATCGTTGCGGATGTGGCGGACTATTCGGGTGCAGGGCATGTAGGAGGAGGCAGGTAACGCTGCCAAGCGTCATGAAATGCCTCGCGCTTGTAGCCCTTCGGCGTTGTGCCAGATGTAGTGCGGATCGTGACCGGCCTTACGCCATAGGAGGTAAGCATACTGGCTAATCTACGACTATCGAGGGGCTTACCACGCATGTCACCCCAAGGGGCTTCTTCGAGATTACAAAGGGCTGCCAACAACGCGACCGTAGGGATTTGATCAACGTCTCCAAATACGGTCCTAATGTCACCCAGTAGGCGCACCGCAAGGCTGGCGCTCCCGTCCTCCCGTGCCGCCGCCACAAGCGCCACAGCAGCCTGACGCGACTTTGCAGGCCAAGTTCCCCCGGCCAAATCGCCAATGGCAATCAACGGCTCCCAAATGTCGGCATCGCGGTCTTGTATGCTCGGCGGAAGTTCGTCCGGCCAAGCAACTTGATCGCCAACCTCTTCCGCCCACTGCGCAAGTCGGTCAAACAGCGCGTTGCCATCGCAAGCGTGCAAACGTCGGCGATAAGGCTCCACCGTTTCACCCGGCGCACGGCGCTTCATGCGGATAGGGATACATCGGCTTAGGATCGTATCCGGAAGTTCACCCAACCCAGCCAGTGCAACTGCGCTGTATGCTTCGATCTTCTCCGTAACGATACCGTTTCCACCGCTTTTCGCGCGATAGGTGTAGGCACCGCGTCGGTATCCGGCATTCAGTAGACCACGAATGTCTTCATGCTCCTTGGCCTTTGGACCGAAGATTGTGTCGATCTCGTCAAAGAGGATCGTTGGCAGGCCCGTGTCGCAGCCTACCAGTCGAAACAGGGCCGCTGCACTCATGTTGACCGCCAGTGCTGGCCGAGGAACTATCAATTCCAGTATCTCCAAAGCACGAGATTTGCCGCTGGCAGGTTCTGGCGACAAGAAAGCAATGCGGGGAGTAGTGTCCCACTTTTCCATGAAATGCGTATGCGCTGCCCAAAGAGCCGTTGCAGTCGCAGCCTCATCGGTAGGAAACACTATGAAGCGACGTAGAAATGCTTCGACTTCATCAAGCAGTTCAGCGCCAACAGACCGAATGACAGGGGCTTCGACAATGCGCCAGCGCGCTCGGGGATTTACGGACATCAGCAGAGCCCCCTCAATTCATCGTTGAAATCCTTGAAGCCTTCCTGCGGCATGATGATGCTGACATTCAGTCCGCGTGAGGCAAAAGCGCGTGCAGCTTTCTGCGTCTCCTCCTTACCAGTGGCATCATTGTCGGCGGCGATTACTATGCTGCGAATGTCACGCGGAAATTGCATGGCCGAAAGAAATGTCGCGCCAGCGGCAACCCAGACTGGGGTGTCGAACATCTGTAGTAGAGAAAGACCATCTTCAGGGCCTTCGCAGACAATGATGGTGCCGGACCGGTCTAACCCCCCGAGCCGTATGGCTCCTCCCTTCACCCGGCCTAAGCTGCGCTTAGGCTTGGAAACATCGGCCTTGCCTCGACCGTCATTTGCCAGCCATATCCGTTGGATGCCTGAAATCTCCCCGGAAAAATCGCGGATTGCCGCCACCAGACAAGGCAGGGAACCGAGGGCTTCGCAAGGAAGACAGGCGAAGCGAATATCGGGCGGGATCGGCAAATATAGACCACGGTGGCGGAGGTAGTCTTCGACAAGAGTTCCTGTCGCAGCGACAGTTCGCTCCCAGATTGCCCGAGCGTTGGCTGATCGGTCGAGCTTTTCAGCCGTTGGCTTTGCGATTGCTGTCTTGGGGGCGAGTTCGCCACCAGCCCGGAGCATTTTGGCGGCTTCAGGGAGGCTGACTTGATTGAGGCGCTGCACAAAGTCGAGGACATCCCCATGCGCACCGCATCCGAAGCATTGGAAGCGTCGTCCGTCATCGTAGATCGTGAATGACGGCGAACGGTCTGCGTGGAATGGGCAGCATCCCAACCACTCCTTGCCCACTTGCCTCAATGACACGACCGCAGCGGCGACTTCCGGCAACGGATTGCTCTTTCGGATCGCCTCAATGTCGATCAAGCGCCGAGCTTGCCCGCGTCGATGAATGAGAGCCATTATTGCCCTCCGTCGGAACAAGCGCCGGTGTGAGACTGCTCTAACGCGAGTAGCCACTGTTCAACCGATGTTCGGCGATAATAAACCGAACGTCCAACCTTGACGCTCGGTGGGCCTTTCCGAAGCCGCGCCCACCGATGCAACGTGCGCCGGGACACCTTCAACCAATCCGACACCTCGTCGCTGGTCAGGTATTCATTTTCGAGATCAATAGCTTTCGTCAATGTCGCCTCCGTGTATCGAATGACTCACGGTGACGTTTTGGAGGCCGCAGTGAACTGATCCTATGATTGTAATACGACGATAAAGATCAAACTCTATTTATCTCGATAAGCCTTTTGGCGATCCATGCGGTATGTTCCAAATCTTCGGGGCCATCATATTCTTGGCCCAATAGCTGGCAAAGAACCCGTTCAATCCGCGATGTTGTCTTGAAGCCATCTAACTGGAAGAAATGCGATTGGAGAACATCGCCTTCCTGTTCTCGCCGCCAAGCCTCTCGAAATGGCGCTTGCCAGTCATCGTTCGCACCATTGATATGATCTTTCCATCTCTCCTTGCCCGACAGGACAAGTCGAAGTGCCTTACGAAATGGAGTAGGAGAAAATGCTGGGAGAGGCCCCTTGCTTCCTTTCAAACGATCTTCGAAAGCCCATTGCTCTTGGGCGAAGAACTTCGCCAGATCGTCCAAAACAGGAGACACCAAATCCGGGGTCAAGCTGGCTGCCTTTCGCTCCTCTTCTTGCCGTGCTTGTATGCAAGCTAGTATCGCCCAATCCGGCGGAGCGGCGGGCGATTTGCCAATGGCAAGCGCGACATATCTGTAGTCTGGCTTCTTCCTTTCGACGGATTGCTCAAACAACTCCTCGGCATGATGGATGTCATATCCGGGTCCATATTGCTTCTTCCGGCCCATGCTCGGTGTCTCCACTGGCCTTCGCTCAAGTGAGCCAAGAGAGTGCGTTCAAGCTAAGATGACACTGGAAAACATCGAGTTAACGTGGGCGATTACTATGGGTCAGTCGTCCTCGCTGCCATCAGCTTCCTCGCCAAGCAGGTTTGTTGCTCGACGCATGGCTTCATCAGCTAGGTGGCTATATCTCGCAGTAGTCGATACCTGTGTGTGACCTAGCAATCCGCCGATTATTGGCAGCGAGGCCCCTCTAGATACGAGTGCCGATGCATAGGAATGGCGAAGATCATGGATGCGAAGACCACTGATGTTTGCCTCACGGCAAACGGCACTGAACGTCTTCCTGATCTCGGTCAGCGCCTCGCCGTTTTTTCCGGGGAAAATATACTCGCAGTCAGAAAGCGCACGCGCACGCCGGAGAACGGCCATCGCAGCATTTGAAAGGGGAACGCGATGAAGCCTTCGCTGCTTGGTGTGTGCGCTCGGCTTGATCCACGCTTCTTGAACGAAGTCGATCTGCTCCCAGCGCGCCTTCAACACTTCACCCCGACGGGCTCCGGTTAACAACAGGAAGTGGAGGGCGAGAACTGACGGCGTGTCCTCACGGGCATCCAGTGCGGCGACGAACCGCGCACGCTCAAGATCGTCTAAGTAACGCTGACGGGGGCGCTCGGAGTTTTTCTTGATACCGGTGACCGGGTTAGATGAGACGAGTTCCCACCTGATGGCCATATTGAAAGCGTGACGGATGCTGGCAATGCAGCGATTGGCCTGCACAGGTGTAGTCGCGCTGATACCGAGGTGGAAAGCATCCACATCTCCCGGCCTAATGTGCGAAAGCCGTCGCCGCCCGAGTTTCGGCAGTATGAGACGCCTCCACAAGGATCGCTCGTCCTTCTGCGTGCTCTCGGCCTTTCGCGGCAAGACTAGCTTCTCATACCGCTCCCAAAGCTGCTCCAAGGTATACTCGGCGCGAGCAACCTGTTGCTCATCCAGCGGATCATCCCCTGCATCGACACGCAACCGTAATTTAGCTGCCATTTGGCGTGCTGCGACAACCGACCACGCCGGATATTGCCCAATGGTCATTCGTCGATCCCGGCCACGTGAGGTGTAGCTGAAGATGAAAGCCGTGTGCCCCGTTGCGGTCTTTCTCACACCAAAGCCAGTGACCAGATTATCACGCTCGATCTTCTGCCCCTCCTTAGGCGTAAGCATTTCCCGGATCAGTTTGTCAGTTATGCGCGGCATCTCATGTCCGTCCCATGTCCGTCCGAATGACGGATTGAGTGTCAAAAGCCGTGCTTGAATGACGTGGTGTGTCCCGCGATCACATGACGATAACTGGCGGATTTGCGTCATTTTTCGCCAGAAATGGCAGAATACCGAGCTTTTCAAATACCTTGCCCGCCCGCACTCTTAATCAGCGGGTCCTAGGTTCGAGCCCTAGTGCGTCCACCATACTTTCAAGTAAGTTAGCAAAGCCGTCCGCAAGGGCGGCTTTTATTTTTATGCGTCATTTGTGAGGCAGCGGGGTGGACTTGTTGGCCACCATAACTGCGTCAGCACCATCAGGCGTGCGCTAGGACATCGTTGCCGAACTCGAAACCTTCCAACTTGAGACGACTGCGGCAGGCAATCAGGTGATCGAGCAAGGCAAGTCAGACGCGCTTACCATGGCGACATTGCCATTGCGCTCGTAGGCGCAGCGTTCGCGTCAGAATACCTTAGGCCGGGCGTGATTGGCGTCGGCCAGCTGGAGGGTTGGATTTGAGAGCGCTTTGGAACCGACGATCAGTCATGCATTGGCAGGCTTGTCCGGAAAAGCTCCAACGATTTTCGTCGACCAGACCAAATGTGATCCACTGCGTTGTTCTCCGTCTGGAAGCGCAGTAACAAACGACTCGAAAGCTTCATTGAGACTTCGGACATTGAGGTCACACATGTAGCCCAGCAGTGCCTCATAAACCTCTGCTATGTGCTCCAACTGTGTTTTGAGAAATTGACCGATATCGTGCCTGGGAAACGGATTACGAGGGTGCGCGATTTCGATGGTCGGCGCTACGAACGCTCCTGATGCATCTAGTTCGTAGTCATAGATCGTGACCGACTTTTCGCCGTCTTGGTGAATCATCGCGTGGCGGTGATCTGCGATGCATTCCATTACGCTCCACGCGCATCCGACGAATTCTTCAAAGCCTTCGTCGTTCCCATACTTCTCCAACATCGCAGGCTTTAGCTTCTTGTCCCAAGGATCTTTCGCTGCATCTTTTGGATAAAACTGAGCTGTCGTCTTCTTGATTGCGACCTCTACATCACGAAGTGCAGCAAGACTCTGCCGAACCTTACCTTTAAGGTTGGGTGTCCGAGGCACATAAGCCGCGGAAAGCTGCCCTGCTTCACCCTTGACTCGGGTCTCGGCTTGATGACTGCTTAGTTCATCAACGACTTCCATCACGGATGCTAGAGAGGCTGCTATCTCGATGGCCAACACAAGCAATGCCTCGGCATCGACATGTTCGGGCAAATAGGTCTCATCTGCCAGCTCGAAGGCAACCCCCACGGTCTTTCGCATAAAACGCTGTTTAGCCCCGTAACCGAGCTCAATATGGTGGACGACATGCGGAATATTTGGATTTGTCCGTTTTGGGTCGATCTGATCCGCCATCACGGCTGATGTCAGACCATTCTCAGCAAGAAAATACATTCTGTCCGCGATGACCTTCACAGTTACAATATTGCCGCTTTCCGGTGGTATTGTTGCGCTACCCGCACTGTCACGAGCGCGATCAATTGGTCGGGTGCCCCGTCGACTTTCGTCTGAGTTGTTCATCGTACCAGATTAGCGCCGCCATTCCGCGTTAGCCAGCGCCGCTTCGGAGCATCCGAGATTCGATGAAGTCATCAACCTTGTTCGCGGTCTCCCGCAGTACGTCCATGTCGAGACGCAACACGTAGCCCTACGCGACAGTCTTGGTTAGCTTGTCGCCGCACAGGAAACCCACGACAGGTTCGGGTAGGAGGCAAGAGAACAGACCTTGCGGGTGTTGTGGAATGGCCACCCCACCCCCTCGTCGCGCGGCTCTGAAAAACCCCTTGCCCGTCGCGGCGTGGAAAGACGAACTCCCTATTCGGTCCCTCCATCTCGCGCTGCAGCGCGATGGACTGCTTGGACAGCGGCAGTGTCTGCTTCAACCCGTTCTTCATCTTCTCGAAGTGGACCGTGCCTTCGTCAAGATCGACCTGCGACGATCGCAGACCGCAAAGAGCCTCGCGGCGGATGCGCACGTTGCGGCCGTTGATGGATTTGATGACGTAGAAGGATCGAGACTGCTGCCCTACGGCTAATTGAAAGCCGGTCAGAGCCTCATCGGAATACCAAACCGTGGCGTCACGTCCGTCGGTTGCTAATCCTGCTCAGGCAGATCCACCGGCTGCCGCCACGCCCACGCCTGCCCTGCGTCCATTGCGCAATGCCTCCTGATCACAGGCGCTTGGGGCAGCGAGATTTGCGGGAATGAAAAGGAAGTGGTGCGCCCGACAGGATTCGAACCTGTGGCCCCCAGATTAGGAATCTGGTGCTCTATCCTGCTGAGCTACGGGCGCACGCGGGGATGCGTTTAGGGAAGGCTTTTCGTTGTGGCAATCAATTGAGTTCGTCCGGCGGGGCAATCGGGAATGGCAGCGGGGCGATTTCGATGCCTTCATCAATCAGCGCCTTGGCTTCTTCCAGGCTGGCCTGACCATGAATGGCCTTCGCGTCCTGTTCGCCATAATGCATCGCCCGGGATTGTTCGGCAAAGGCATTGCCGACCCAGGTCGACTTTTCGAGGGCCTTGGCCTGTGCCTGGGCCAGTTTCTCCAGCGCCTGCGCCACTTCGGGGGTCAGCGGCACATTGGATACGTCCCGCTGCTCCGCCCCGGCGGATTCGGCCGACTGGCGAATTGCGCCCTGCTGATTTCCCTTGCGCGGAACGGCGGCGGCCATTGGCGCCTTGTTCACCACGGCAGAGCCGCAATGCGGACAGGTCAGCAATCCCGCCTGGTATTGCCGGTCATAATCTTCGGATGAACCGAACCACCCTTCGAAGCGGTGGCCGGAATCGCAATTGAGGTCGTAAACGATCATTGTCCCTGCGCTGTAAGAATCTCGCGCCGATTGGCAAGGCTGGGTAATTGCGCGCGAATATCGGCGATACGCGCCGGATCGATTTCGGCGTATCCGAGGCCGGGCCCGGCTTCGCCCATATCCAGCGCCATATCGCCCCAGGGATCGACCACAAGAGAGTGGCCAAATGTCCGGCGGCCATCCGCATGTTCGCCCACCTGCGCGGCTGCGATCACATAGGCGCTGGCTTCAACTGCGCGGGCGCGTTGCAGCAAATGCCAGTGGGCCTTGCCGGTGGGGACCGTGAAAGCCGCCGGAATGGCTATGGCATCGCATTTCCTGCGGCCCAGCGCATCGAACAGGGCGGGGAATCGAATGTCATAACAAACAGCAAGTCCCAGACGGCCGATCGGCGTGTCCACGATCACCACCTCTTCGCCGGGCGCATAGGTCGCCGATTCACGCCAGCTTTCGCCATCGGAAAGCTGCACATCGAACATATGGATCTTGTCGTATCGGGCTGCGATTTCGCCCCGTTCATCGATAATGAGTGAACGATTGGCCCAGCGGCCATCCTCCCGCCGGACTGCCAGCGATCCAAGCGCGGTCCATATGCCGTGTTTAGCCGAGGCATCCCGCGCGGCGGCCAGGACGCGATTCTCTCCTTCGGGGACGACATGCGGTGTGGCCCGTTTCCGGTTCCGGTCCAGCATGGCGCACATCTCGGGCGTGAAGATCATCGCCGCCCCGCCCTCCGCCGCCTCGGCAATGCCGGCGATTATTGCGCCTTCATTATCTTCCGGATCGATTCCGGAGGTCATTTGCAGCAGTGCGATACGGGTCATGGCGTGGCGCGTCAGAGCCCCAGCATGCCGTCAAGCTTGCCCTCACGGTCGAGCGCGGCCAGATCGTCCGATCCGCCGATTGCTTCCCCATCTATGAAGATCTGGGGCACGGTGCGGGCATCGGGCTTGCGTTCCAGCATTTCGGCGCGTTTCGGCCCGCCCATGGTGATGTCATATTCGGTGAAGTCCACCCCCTTCGACTGCAACAGACGCTTGGCGCTGTGGCAATATCCGCAATGGAACTTGGTATAGATTTCGACCTTGGGATCGGACACGCGATTTCCTTTCCAGCAATTATCCGGGCACTTGAACGGCACCATCCGGGACATATCTAGGGATTGTCTCTCTGCGCCAAAAGGGCAGAGTGGCAGGAGCGCCGGCTAATCGGGCTCCGGAACATCAAATTGCTCAATGGAGGATTTGTTTCGATGAACCGTCTGGATTTTACCCCCTATCGCCGTTCCACCGTAGGTTTCGATCGCCTGTTCGATCTTCTGGAAAACCAGGTGCGCAACAATTCTGGCGATAATTACCCCCCTTTCAATATCGAACGACGGAGCGAAGACAGCTACCGCATCACGCTGGCCGTGGCGGGGTTCCGTTCCGAAGATCTGGATATCACCGCCCAGCAGAACCTGCTCGTGATCCAGGGCCGCAAGCACGAGGAAGAACCCGATGGTGAATTGCTGCATGTCGGCATTGCCAATCGCGGCTTCGAACGCCGCTTCGAACTGGCCGATTTCGTGCGGGTCGAAAAAGCCGATCTGGCCGATGGCCTGTTGCTGATCGATCTGGTGCGTGAAGTGCCGGAAGCGATGAAGCCGAAGAAGGTTGCCATTGGCGGCCAGCAAAGGCTGGAAGTCGTGAAGGACGAGGATGACGATCAGGCGAATGCTGCCTGACGATCCCGTCGTAAATTCAAGAATTTGATTGATTTTGGGGGCGAAGCCGCAAGGCTCCGCCCCCTCGGCGCGCAAGGCGCCGACTTGTCTTCCGCATTATGGCCGTCCGGGTCGCAAAAGACGGCCAATTGCTTTGACAAGGCCACTACCTGGTCAACTGGGCCGTTGGTCTTCACACGGGCAAGCCGTGAACTCAGCCCCTTCAGCGCGAAATACTAAATAAGTGTCGCATGTGCTGCGCTTTGCAAACACTGCGTACGCCTCTCCTCCCGCGCAATTTCCGACACACGGCTAGGGCCTGCGAGGCTTGCAGTGCAAGAGCTTTCTGGGAATGGTTCCCAAAATCCGACAGTTTTGCGCTGACGGTCAAACGAGCCGTGCTTGCTGCAATGCAGCAGCAATGAAATCCCTGAACAAGGGGTGCGGATCGAACGGCTTGCTCTTCAATTCCGGATGGAATTGCACACCGATGAACCAGGGATGGTCCGGACGTTCCACGATTTCGGGCAGAAGGCCATCGGGCGACATGCCGGAAAAAACCAGCCCGCCATTTTCCAGCGCATCGCGATAGGCGGAATTCACCTCGTAACGGTGCCGGTGGCGTTCGGAGATTTCCGTCGCCCCGCCATAGATACGGGAGATGTGGCTGTTGCCGGAAAGCTTCGCCTCATAGGCGCCAACACGCATCGTACCGCCAAGATCACCCTCGGCCGATCGTTGCTGCAAGCCTTCCTTGCTCATCCATTCGGTGATGATCCCGACGACGGGTTCCGTTGTTTCACCGAATTCGGTCGAAGAAGCAGCGGCAATTCCTGCGGTGTTCCGGGCGCCTTCGATGCACGCCATCTGCATTCCAAGGCAAATGCCGAAGAAGGGAACCTTGCGTTCACGCGCGAATCGTACGCTGGCGATCTTGCCCTCGGAACCGCGTTCGCCGAAGCCGCCGGGCACCAGAATGCCGTGCATCGGTTCCAGCTGGGCGGCGATTTCGGCATCGTCCTGTTCGAACAATTCGGCGTCCAGCCAACGGATATTGACCTTCACCCGATTTGCCATGCCGCCATGAACCAGCGCTTCGTTCAGCGATTTGTAGGCGTCCGGCAGGCCGACATATTTGCCAACCACGCCGATTGTCACTTCGCCTTCGGGATTCTGATGCCGGTCGAGAATATCGTCCCAGCGGGTCAGGTCCGGGCTCGGTCCTTCCAGGTGGAAATGGCGCAGAACCTGTTCGTCCAGCCCTTCGCCATGATACTGCAGAGGTACGGCATAGATGCTGCTGGCATCCAGCGCCTGAATAACCGCTTCCGGCCGCACATTGCAGAACAGGGCGATCTTGGCACGCTCGCTTGCCGGCAGTTCATGTTCGCAGCGGCAGAGGAGGAGGTCGGGCTGCACGCCCAGGCTGGTAAGTTCCCGTACCGAATGCTGGGTCGGCTTGGTCTTCAATTCGCCAGCGGCGGAAATATAGGGGACCAGCGTGACATGAACCACGGCGGTATTGTCCGGCCCCAGTTCATTGCGGAGCTGCCGGATCGCTTCGATGAAAGGCAGGCTTTCGATATCGCCCACCGTCCCGCCGATTTCGCACAATACGAAATCGAGATCGTCAGCATCGGCCAGCGCGAATTCCTTGATCGCATCGGTCACGTGCGGGATCACCTGCACCGTGGCGCCGAGATAGTCCCCGCGCCTCTCTCTTGCGATGATCTGCTGGTAGATCCGGCCGGAAGTCACATTGTCGCTCTGCCGGGCGGAAACGCCGGTGAAGCGTTCATAATGGCCGAGATCGAGGTCGGTTTCGGCCCCGTCATCGGTCACATAGACTTCGCCATGCTGATACGGGCTCATCGTGCCCGGATCGACATTCAGATAGGGATCGAATTTGCGAATGCGGACCTTGTAGCCGCGCGCCTGGAGCAACGCCCCGAGGCTTGCAGCCATGAGTCCCTTACCGAGCGATGAGACCACGCCGCCGGTGATAAATATGTACCGCGCCATGGGAGTCGGGCCTTAGGCTTGGAATCGGATTCGAGGCAAGCTGCGAAACAATCTATTTTTCACAGCCTGGGCGAGATCCTGCGCCCAAAAACGCACGCAGGAAGGGGTGGCCGGCGCGAAGCCGACCGGGACACAACCGGGTAATTCAGAAAACTCCGGGGATTACTGGGCGACGTCCGCCAGCGGATCATCATTTTCCGCCGGAGCAGCCTGCCCTGCGGGGGCAGCAGGAGCGGCACCCTCATCCGGGATAAGCTGATCGGGCACTGCAGGGCCCACAGAACGCTGGAGCGAATCATCCAGTTCGCGACCGGTCGTGGTATCCACGGCCACTGCGGCCATCAGGATCGACAGGCCGACAAACAGAATCGCCAGCCATTTCGTCGTGCGGGTGAGGAAATCGCCCGCACTGCGCGCCGACATCAGGCCGCCGGGACTACCGCCCCCGCCCATTCCAAGACCTCCCCCTTCCGAGCGCTGCATGAGCACGACACCGACAAGTGCGGCGGCGACGATCGCCTGGACGACGGTCAGGAATATGAAAAGCGACATAAAAGATGCTCTGTATCAGCTAATGGTCGGGCATGTAGGCATGTCCGGCCCGATCGGCAAGGCGCGGCCCCCGGTTGGAGGCCGCGGCCCGGCTCAATTGTCTTCGCGTTCGGCGGCCGCAACGATGATGCCGAGGAATTGTTCGGCAGTCAGGCTTGCCCCGCCGACCAGCGCGCCGCCCACTTCGTCCGCGGCAAGCAGTTCAGCCGCGTTCGAGGGCTTGACCGACCCGCCATAGAGAATGCGGATTTCGGCACCGTCATCGCCATAAATCGCGTTCAGCTGTTCCCGGATCGAACGGTGCATGGCGCCGACATCTTCCACGGTGGGCGTCCGGCCCGTGCCGATGGCCCAGACAGGTTCGTAAGCCACTGTGACCTTTTCGATCATGCCCGCAGCTTCCGGCAACGAGCCCTTGAGCTGATTGCCGACAACTTCCTCCGCCTTTCCGGCGTCGCGCTGTTCCTCAGTCTCGCCCACGCAGACGATCACGCCGAGGCTGGCAGCGAGCGCGGCATCCGCCTTCGCCTTGACCACAGCATCCGTCTCGCCATGGTCGGCGCGGCGTTCGCTATGGCCGACGATCACGAAACCGGCGCCGGCATCCTTGAGCATCGGGGCGGAAATATCGCCCGTATGCGCGCCGCCTTCCGCCGGATGGCAATCCTGAGCACCCACGCCGATCAGCGATGCTTCCTTCCGGGTTGCATGGATCAGTGTGAAAGGCGGCGCGAGCGCGACTTCCGCTTTAAGCAGACGCTCTGCCGCGCGGTCGATCGCGCGCGCTTCGGAAAGCATGGCACGCGTTCCATGCATTTTCCAGTTGCCTACGATATAGGGGCGCTGGGCCATCTATATGGTGTCCTTGATTTCGTGATAGTTCAAACGCCCGCAAGGGCAGAAAGTGGGAGCCCGCTAATCTGGCGAGCGGGCGTTGTCAAAAGCGCTTTTCCACACAGAAGGCAACCTCCTAGTGCACTGTTGCGGCAAGGACGCATGGGAGATAAAGCCCCTGACCAAATATGCGGCCGTCCGGCGCGCAGCTCCTGCAGGTTACAGAAACACACCTCAATGCTCCAGTTCTTCCGCAACTTCTTCAAGTCGAAGGTCGGCATCGTCGTGACGCTGGCTTTTCTCGCGCTGATCGCACTCGCCTTCGCCAGTTCCGATATTGCCAATACAGGCACATTCGGGGGTGTATCCGGCGGGGATCGGGTAGCTGTCGTGGGTGACACCAAGATCGGCACGGCCGAACTTGCCATGAATGTCACCAATGCGATGGATCAGGTGCGGCAGGAAGATCCCCGCATGACCATGCAGGCATTCATTTCGCAGGGCGGTGTGGAAGAAGTGCTGGCGCAGATGCTGAGCCGCACCGCCATTGCCGAATTCGGGAGAGAAAGCGGTATTCGGGCGGGCGACAGGCTTGTGGATAGCGAAATTCTCCAGATCCCCAGCTTTCGCGGCGCGGACGGCAAGTTCGACAGGAACGCATTCCTTGCAGTGCTGAGCCAGCGCGGGCTGACTGAATCCACCGTGCGGGACGATCTGGCCCAGGGGCTGATCGCGCGACAGGTCGTCACTCCTGTCACGCTGGCGCCGCAGGTGCCGCAAAGCGTTGCCCGTCGCTATGCCTCGCTGCTTCAGGAATCGCGCAAGGGTTCGATCGGTCTGCTGCCGAGCGAGGTTTTCGCTCCTGAAGGCGATCCCACGGATGAGCAATTGCAGGCCTATTACCGCGACAATAGCGACAAATATATTCGCCCCGAACGGCGCGTGATCCGCTTCGCCTCTTTCGGGGCGGAGGCTCTCGGTAATCTGCCTGAACCGACGGAAGCCCAGATCAAGGCCCGTTTCGAAAGCGAAAAGGCGCAATATGCGGCGGTCGAACGGCGCAGTTTCACACAGGTCGTAACCGCGACAGAAGCCGCCGCCCGCGAAATCGTGGACGCTGTTAAAAGCGGAACCGCACTGGCCGCCGTTGCGCGGAACAAGGGCCTTGCGACCGCCGATATCGGCCCGATGACGAGGAATGCGCTGGCAACTGCTTCCTCTTCCGCCGTGGCCCAGGCCGGCTTTGCCGCCGATAAGGGCGAGATTGCCGAACCGAAGCGTGGTGGTCTTGGCTGGTACGTGCTGCGCGTGGACAATATCGACCGCCAGCCTGCACGGACGCTGGGCCAGGTGCGCGGAGAAATTGCTGAAAGGCTTGCGGCGGAACAGCGCCGGCAGGCCATCGCCGATCTTTCCGTCTCTATCGAGGACGAGTTCGATGGCGGCGGCAACATGACGGAAGTCGCCAGCGAAATCGGCGCCGAACTGAAGACCACCAAGCCGGTGACCGCCGATGGCCGCGTCTATCAATCGCCGACTGGCGAGACGATTCCGGAGGTTCTGACCCGCGTGTTGCAGGTGGCGTTCGACATGGAAGAAGGCGAACCGCAACTGGCTGAAGTCGTCCCGGGTGAGACTTTCGTGATCTATGAAGTGTCCGACATCACGCCTTCTGCCACCGCTCCGCTGAAAGATATCCGCGACCGCGCGATTGCCGACTGGCGCCGCGATCAGGGCCAGCAGAAGGCGCGCGCCGCCGCCGACCGCGTCCTGAAACGCATCGGGGAAGGCAAGACGCTGGCCCAGGCAATTTCCGAAGAGAAACTGGACCTGCCGCCGCCTGCCCCGGTCGATCTTGACCGTCGCGAACTGGCCCGCCAAGGACAGGTGCCCCCGCCCCTGGCCCTGATGTTCAGCATGGCGGAAGGCACTGTGAAAAAGCTTGAAGGCCCGGAAGAAGCTGGCTGGTATGTCGTGCAACTGGACGATGTAGAAGCTGGCACCGTTGCCGATGGCGATCCGATCATCGCGGCGACCGTGCGTCAGCTGAGCCAGGTGGCCGGCGATGAATATGCGCAGCAATTCGTCGGCGCGATCGAGCGCCAGGTGAAGATTGAACGCAACCAGGTCGCAATCGACGCCGTCGTGGCATCGCTCGCCCCCCAGGCGGACTGAGACTGAAGCTGTCCGATAAAATGTTAGAGAACGTCCCCAAGGCGCGCGAACTGCTCGAATCGGGCAGGCCAGCGCTTGTATGGCGCAAAGTCGTTGCCGACACCGAAACTCCCATCGGTGCCGCGCTGAAACTCATCGAACCGGGCCGCGGCGACTTTCTGCTGGAATCGGTGGAGGGTGGCGAAGTCCGCGGGCGCTATTCGCTGCTCGGGATCGATCCCGATCTTGTTTTCCGCGCGACCGGATCCAGCTGCGAAGTGAACCGCAACTGGCGCCGGGACCGGGACGATTTCCAGCCACTTCGCGGGGATAGCCTGTCCGAATTGCGGGCCCTGGTCGATTCCTGCCGGATCGACGTGCCTGACGCCTTGCCGGAAGCGCTGGCCTGCCTCGTCGGCTATTTCGGCTATGAAACCATCGGTCTGGTGGAAAAGCTGCCGCGTGCGCCGCAGAACGAGCTGGCACTGCCGGACATGCTGTTCGTGCGCCCGACGCTGATCTTCATCTTTGACAGCCTGTCGGATGAACTTTTCTGCATCGCCCCCCTCTGGCCCGGGGATCTGCACACCGAACATGCGCTGGAACGGGCCGGGGAACGCATCGATGAGGCATTGCGCCGGATCGACCAGCGCGTGCCCGCACCTGCCCCCGCGACTGATTTGCCCGAAATGGCGCTCAATCCCGTAATGGAGGAGAGCGATTATGCAGACATGGTTCTGCGGGCGAAGGAATATATCACGGCCGGGGATATCTTTCAGGTCGTGCTGGCGCAGCGTTTCACCTGCCCCTTCCCCCTGCCGCCGATTGCGCTTTACCGCGCCCTGCGGCGGGTAAACCCCTCGCCCTTCCTCTATTTCCTCGACCTGCCGGGCTTTGCCGTTGTCGGGTCCAGCCCTGAAATATTGGTGCGTGTTCGCCGGGGCGAAGTCACGATCCGCCCGATCGCCGGCACACGCCCGCGCGGCAAGGATGCGGCCGAAGACCGCGCGAATGAGGAAAGCCTGCTGGCCGATCCCAAGGAATGCGCGGAGCATCTGATGCTGCTGGATCTGGGCCGCAATGATGTGGGCCGCGTGGCCGCCGCGAACAGCGTGGAAGTGACCGACAGCTTCACCATCGAACGCTACAGCCATGTCATGCATATTGTCAGCAATGTCGTGGGCAAGCTGGCTCCGGACAAGGATGCGCTGGATGCCATGTTCGCCGGTTTCCCTGCGGGCACGGTTTCGGGTGCGCCAAAAGTGCGCGCCTGCCAGATCATTGCGGAGCTGGAGCCGGAAACCCGGGGCCCCTATGCCGGCGGTGTCGGCTATTTCGCACCGGATGGTTCGGTGGATAGCTGCATCGTATTGCGTACTGCCGTCGTGAAGGACGGGACCATGCATGTGCAGGCAGGTGCCGGTATCGTTGCCGATAGCGATCCCGCTTATGAAGCTGCCGAATGCCGGCACAAGGCAAGCGCGCTGGTTGCCGCCGCGCGCGAAGCCGTACGGGTGGCGGAAGAACCGGGTTTCGGCCAGTGACAGGTGCCGCAATCGCGGCATCAACTTCACTGCTGTCATGCGCCAGAGGCGGGTCCGGGAAGCCCTGGCCCGACAATGGCGCCCGGGTGCAGCGCCCCGCCCGCTGGTGATTGTTGGCTGACGAGCGGCAGGGCGCGAGTCGCCAATTGCCAATTCGCTGTCCGCGCCCTAAGCGCTGCTGCCATGATCCTCGTCGTCGACAATTACGACAGCTTCACCTTCAACCTCGTCCATTATCTGATGGAACTGGGGGCAGAGGTGCAGGTTGTGCGCAACGATGCCGTGAGCGCCCGCGAAGCGTTGAGCAGCGGCGCCAAAGGCTTCCTGATTTCTCCCGGCCCGTGCACACCGAACGAAGCGGGTGTCAGCCTCGATCTCGTGGCGGCCTGCGCTGCGGCGCGGAAACCCTTGCTTGGCGTATGCCTTGGCCATCAGGCGATTGGCCAGTATTTCGGCGGCAAGGTCGTGCGCGGCGGGCTGATGCACGGCAAGACCAGTGCCGTGACTCATGACAGCAGCGGCGTGTTTGCCGGACTGCCCTCCCCCTTCACCGCCACGCGCTATCATTCGCTGATAGTGGAAAATATTCCCGATTCCCTGCAGGTGAATGCGGAAAGCGAAACGCCGGGCATCGATGGCACCGCCGTGATGGGCTATCGCCATATCGAACTGCCCATTCACGGCGTGCAGTTCCACCCCGAAAGCATCGCCACCGAACATGGCCACGCGCTGCTGGCCAATTTCCTGCAGATCTGCGGAATCGAAACGAAGGAAATCGCGTGACCAGCCTTCCTCCTGTCGAGCATCCGCTCGAGGAAGCGGAGGCCGAGGAAGCATTCGGCGCCATGCTGGACGGAAAGCCGTCGGAGCAGGAGATCGCCGATTTTCTGGTAGCCTTGTCCGATCGCGGTGAGGTCGCCAGCGAAATTGCCGGCGCCGCCCGTGCCATGCGGGCCCGGCTCATCCCGATAAATGCGCCGGCCAATGCCATTGATGTATGCGGGACCGGAGGTGATGGGCACCATACGCTCAATGTCTCGACCGCCGTCAGCCTGGTGGTTGCGGCCTGCGGTGTGCCAGTCGCCAAGCACGGCAATCGCGCCGCCTCTTCCAAGGCCGGTGCGGCGGATACGCTGGAGGCTCTGGGTCTCGATCTCGATCGTGCCGCGGAAACCGCGGAACAGACGCTTTCCGAAATCGGAATCTGCTTCCTTTTCGCAGGACGGCATCATCCGTCGATGGGGCGGATCATGCCGATCCGGAAGAAGCTGGGCCGGCGGACGATCTTCAACCTGATGGGGCCGCTCGCCAACCCGGCGGGTGTATGTCGCCAGCTGGTCGGCATCGCCCGCCCGGCCTATGTCCCGATCTATGCCGAGGCGCTGGCGCGGCTCGGCACTGAACGCAGCTTCGTGGTTTCCGGTGACGAGGGGCTGGACGAACTCAGCCTCGCCGGGGGGAACGAACTGGCCGATATCAAGGGCAGCGAAGTGCTGATGAAGCGCGTCGACCCGAAGGATGCCGGGCTGCCTCATGCGCCGGTGGAGGCCATTCGTGGCGGCGATCCGCAGCATAATGCGGATGCCTTGCGCCGCCTGCTGATGGGCGAGCACGGCCCCTATCGCGATGCCGTGCTGTTCAATGCCGCAGGTGCCCTGATGGTTGCCGGCGAAGTGGATAGCTGGAGCGAGGGCGTGGAAGAAGCGGCCGAAGCGCTCGACAAGGGGCTTGCCAAGGCGTTGCTCGATTGCTGGATCTCGGTGGTGAAATGACTGACAAGTTGAGTGAAATCTGCGCCACAAAGCGGGAGGAAGTTGCCACCCGCAAGGCCGAAGCCACTTTCGACGATCTCGATTCCCGTGCCGCTGGCCAGACCGCGCCGCGCGGGTTCCGCAAGGCGCTTGAAGCGAAGGCCGAAAACGGTTTCGGCCTGATTGCCGAGATCAAGAAGGCTTCCCCCTCGAAGGGGTTGATCCGCCCGGATTTCCGCCCGGCGGAACATGCGGTCGCCTATGAACAGGGTGGCGCTGCCTGCCTTTCAGTGCTGACCGATGCGCCCTATTTCCAGGGGCACGAGGATTATCTGATGGATGCGCGGGCGGCCTGTTCGCTTCCCGTATTGCGCAAGGATTTCATGATCGATCCCTGGCAAGTGGCGGAAGCGCGCTCCATCGGTGCCGATGCGATCCTGATTATCGTCGCGGCGCTGGAAGATGCGCAAATGGCTGAGATCGAAGCCGCCGCGCTTGAACGCGAAATGGATGTGCTGGTCGAAGTTCATAACGAGGAAGAGATGGAGCGCGCATCGCGGCTTCGCTCTCGCCTGATCGGCATCAATAACCGTGACCTCAAGAGCTTCGTCACCGATCTCGGCACGACCGAAAGGCTTGCCCCGCTGGCGCCCGAAGGGGCGCTGCTCGTGGGTGAAAGCGGCATTAACGGCCATGCCGATTGCACACGTCTCGCCGCTGCCGGTGTGCGGTGCTTCCTGGTCGGGGAAAGCCTGATGCGGCAGGACGACGTGGCGAAGGCCACCCGGGAATTGCTGGGGGCCTGACAGCGGGCATACGCGTCTCAGCGGCGCTTGCTCCAATGCCACCAGCTTTTCCTGACCGCTGCCGCGCCGGTATCAGACTGTTTCAACCCGAGGCCGGAATCGGCGAGCAGGCTGTTCAGATCGATCGGTTCATTGGCCTTCATCCCGAACCGGCGCCCTTCGGACCACACGATGCTGCCTCGCACGCGGGCACTGCGGCGCAGGATCTCAACCTCCGTTCCCGCTGGCGGCGGTTCCGTCATCTTCGCCATCAGCCCCGTTTCGGAAATGTTCGAGACCGTAATCTCGAAGAGTTTCTCTCCGATGCGCATTTGCGCCTTCAGCGCAGTGAGCCTGCGTTCCTTGCGATCCATTTTTTTTGACATTTTATTTCGCGATTTAGTGCAGCCATCACGCAGGTGCGCCGAACCATGCAAAGGCATGGCCGGCGGTTGAACCGCGATGAAAAGCTGGGCTACCCGGTTGTTTTCCTTGTTCTATGTAGAGCGATCTAGCTATGAAAGCTTGCCGACGCTAGATCGTTCCCATGCATATGCGTCATGATCCATCAGCGCCTGCCGCGCCTGAAATAGCCTTCGACGATTTCCTCAAGACCGATATCCGTGTCGGCACGATAGTAGAGGCGGAACCTTTCCCGGAGGCGCGCAAGCCGGCCTTTCGCCTGGTGATCGACTTCGGCCCGGCCATCGGGCGCAAGAAGAGCTCGGCCCAGATCACGGAGAATTACCGGATTTCGGATCTTGTCGGCATGCAGGTTGCCGCCGTGGTGAACTTTCCGCCGAGACAGATCGGCCCGATGATGAGCGAGGTGCTGACGCTGGGCTTTCCGGATGAACATGGCCATGTGATGCTGTTCCACCCGACCATGCCGATCCCCGATGGCGGGCGATTGTTCTGATTTTGGCGTTACTGTCCTACGCAGCTGAAATCTGCCAGTTTCCGGACTGGATCGGGCGCTGCGCGGGGATGGATTTTCGGCCCGTAGGACAGTGTTCCAAGTGTTCCAGGCCATCATGCCGAACAGGGAAATGCAGGAAGATATGACCAGTCTAACTCATCTGGATGACAAGGGCGCGGCGCGCATGGTCGATGTGGGCGGGAAGCCCGAAACCGGGCGCAGTGCCACGGCCACGGGGCGTATCCGCATGTCAGCGGAGGCGCTGAACGCAATCCGGGACGGAAGCGGCCCGAAAGGGGATGTTCTGGCCGCTGCGCGAATTGCGGGGATCATGGCGGCGAAACGGACGGGCGATCTGATCCCCCTCTGTCACCCGCTCGCGCTGGATGCCGTGACAGTGGATTTCACCTTCGAGGATGATGCCGTGCGCGCAAACGCACGTGCCAGCCTGACCGGCAGGACCGGAGTGGAGATGGAAGCGCTGACCGCTGTTTCCCTCGCCCTGCTCACCATTTACGACATGGGCAAGGCAATCGAAAAAGGCATGGTGATCGAAGAGATCCGCCTGCTCGAAAAGACCGGCGGCAAAAGCGGCGACTGGCGCGCCGAATGACCCTGCCCCAGCCTATCCCGCTGGAAGAGGCGCAGCAGCGATTGCTTGCCGGTGTCGAGCCGCTTCCCGGCGAAACGCTGCCCGTGTCCGATGCTCTGGGCCGATATCTGGCGGAACCTCTGGTCGCGTTGCGGCAACAGCCGGCATCGAACCTGTCCGCAATGGATGGATATGCGATGCGGGCAGATGATCTGGCCGGACCCTGGACCGTGGTGGGGGAAAGCGCAGCCGGCCACCCCTTTGGCGCGCCTTTGGAACACGGCCAGGCTATCCGCATTTCGACCGGAGCGCTGATGCCGGAAAATGGCGGTGCCATATTGCTGCAGGAAGAGGCGGAACGTCAGGGCAACGGGCTTGCCCTCGCCCCCAATGGTGAGGCGACGCCGCGCCATATCCGCCGCGCGGGTTTTGATTTTCGTCAGGGTGCGGAGCTTTTCCGGGCAGGCATCCGGATCGGGCCTGCCCAACTGGCTCTCGCAATCTCGGGTGGCCACGCGAATATTCCGGTTTCCCGTCTGCCGCGCGTCGCGGTGCTGGATAGCGGCGATGAATTGTCGGCAGATCCACGCGATTGTGCGATCCACCAGATCCCCGCAAGCAATGGCGCGATGATTGCGGCCATGGCCGCACCGTTTGCCTGCGCGATCGACCGTATCGGTCCGGTGGCGGACAATATGGCGGCGCTTTCCGCGGCACTTGCAGAAGCGGATCATGCCGATGTGCTGGTCACCAGTGGCGGTGCATCGGTCGGCGATCACGATCTGGTGCGGCCGGCTCTGGAGGCATGGGGGGCAGATATTCACTTCTGGCGTGTCGCGATGAAGCCCGGCAAGCCGCTGCTGGTTGCCCGGCGCGGTCGCCAGTTCGTGCTGGGCTTGCCCGGTAATCCGGTTTCGAGTTTCGTGACCGCATATCTCTTCCTGCTGCCACTCCTGCGTAAACTGGCCGGTGCCGCAGATCCCGTGCCCGCGCCTTTCCGGCTTTGGCTCGCGGGCGATCTGCCCCCGACTGGCAGCAGGCTGGAATTTGTGCGTGGCTTCACCGATGGCGAAACAATCGGCGCGGTGAGCGAACAGGACAGCAGCGCGCTGGCCGCTCTTTCACGGGCCAATGCGCTGATCCGGCGAGAGGTGAATTCTCCACCGGCGCATGCTGGCGAGATGGTCACTGCCTATCTGCTCCAGAATGGCGGAATTGCTTGACGAGTCTTTTTGGGTTGCCTAATTGTTCCGCGTTCGTTCCAATCTGGAACAAATAAGGAGAGTGGCTCAATGTTGACCGCAAAGCAGCACGAACTCCTGCTGTTTATCCAGCGCAGGCTTGAGGAATCGGGGATTTCTCCTTCTTTCGAGGAGATGAAGGAAGCGCTCGATCTGAAGAGCAAATCGGGCGTCCATCGCCTTATTTCCGCACTGGAAGAACGCGGTTTCATTCGGCGCCTGCCAAATCGCGCCCGCGCGCTGGAAGTGTTGCGTCAGCCGGAAAATCAGTCGCATTCGGCCAGGCCCGCCGTGAATGACACGGTGGCCAAGCTCACTACTCCGCCCCCTTCGGCGCCGGAGCCCGCCAATGATGTGATCGAGATTCCGCTTCACGGCCGGATCGCCGCCGGTGTGCCGATCGAAGCGCTGGAGGATAGCCGGACGTTGCCGGTTCCGGCTGCCTTGCTCGGCGCAGGTGAACATTACGCGCTGGAAGTGTCTGGCGATTCCATGATCGAAGCCGGAATCTTCGATGGGGATTATGCCCTGGTCCGGCGCACCAATACTGCGCGCGACGGGGAAATCGTCGTGGCTCTGGTCCGCAATGAGGAAGCGACGCTGAAATATCTGCATCATGAAGGCGGCAAGGTGCGGCTCGATCCGGCCAATCCAGCCTATGATGCCCAGGTCTATCTGCCCGAAGAAGTTCAGGTCCAGGGCAAGCTGGCCGGGCTTCTCCGGCGCTATCACTGATATTGTTCGGGGCTGGATGGTCAGCGGCCTTGCGCCGCTTGCCACCAGCCATGATTTCCCTGCCCCTCGGCAACGCTGGTCAGTTTCGGGCCGTCCAATACGATGGAAAGTCCGCCCGTTTCGCTAAGCATTCGCCGGTCGGCCTTCAGCCAGCGCGGCCGGCAGCTTGATGGCAGCCAGCGATCGGCAATCACGATGTCCGATCGTTCGCAGGCTGCGGCCAGGGCCCGTTCCGCCACCATTTCCCTGCTTCGGCTCATCAGCAGGATCCAGTCGCGTTCCCCTCGTCGGAGTGTGACGGTACAGAAATCGCGGCTGCAATCGGCTCCTGCCCAATTGGCCAGTGCGACAGGTTCTTCCTCGCTGCCGGCCATTTGCAGGAGGTTGTCCTTCGCATAATCGCTCCGGCTTTCCCTTAGCACCAGCAGCCGTTCATCCTCTCCGGTAATGCCTACATGGCGCCCGTCGCCTGAAATCAGGATGTCCGGAGTCGGCGTCATCAACAGCAGAACCGTTGCCAGCGCTGAGGGCGCCAATCCCCACAGCCGCACTTTCCCCCGCCAGAGTGCGAGCCATAATCCACCGGCGATGAAGAGCGCGAATGTGCCCTGCCCCATTTGCGGCATCAGCTTCACCGCCCCTGTCTGGCTGGCGGTGAAATGCGCAATCGCCAGAAGCATGTCGAGAGAATGGCCGACAAGCCACCAGCCCGGCGCCCCCAGCCCCGCAACATCCAGCAACAGGGCGATTGCGATCAGAGGCATGGAAACGAATGTCACCAGTGGAATCGCAATTACATTGGCCAATGCTCCGTAAACCCCTGCACGGTGGAAATGGAACAGCACAATCGGCATCAATGCGATCTCGATGACCAGGCCGGTAAGCAGCAGCATCGCCGCACGTCTTGATGTTACGGCAAGCCAGCCTTCATCACGCGGCCTCAGGAAGGCGCGGACCGGCGCCGCTTCGTGCAGGGCGACAATGGCGATAACGGCGGCGAAGCTCATCTGGAAACTCGGCCCGACAAGCGATTCCGGCCACAGCAGCAGCACGAACATCGCCGCCACGGCGACCATGCGCAGGCTGAGCGGCTCCCGCCCGAGTGCAAGCGCGCCGAGAACCAGCAAGGCGCCAGCGCAACTGCGCACGGTCGGAACCTCGGCACCTGTCAGCAAAGTATATCCGATCCCGGCCAAGGCTGCGATGGCTGCCGCCATAACCGGCAAACGCAGCCGCAAGGCCAGCCATGGCCATAGCGCCAACAGCTTCAACGCGATGAAATATGCAGCTGCGATGACTGCACTGACATGCAGGCCGCTGATCGAAAGCAGATGGGTTAGCCCGGCATCGCGCATTGCCTCTTCATCCATGGGCGAAATCGCGCCGCGATCTCCGCTGGCAAAAGCGGCAGCAATCGCGCCGGAAGAGCCGGGCAATTCGGCCCGAACATGGGCGGACAGCCGCCGCTGCAGATTCGCAATGAAGGCGCCGCCCTCGCCAGCTTCGATTACCTGGATTTCGCCGTTGACGCTCCCCGTCGCGGCCAACCCAGCAAACCAGGCGGCTTGCGAGAAATCATATGCGCCGGGCAGCATTGGCGGTGCCGGCGGCATCAACCGCGCGCCAAAGCGGATCAGCGCTCCTTCCGTGAGGTCTGGCCGGTCTGCGTCAAGCGGGACATTGATCCGCAATTTGATTGCCCGCTGCGTGTCCGGTTCTCTTGCGGCGAGAACAAGGCGAATGCGCTGTTCCGCCGGTTGTTCGATCCGTTCGAGAATTCGGCCTGTGAACTCCGCCGCCAGCGGCCGTTCGATTGGCTGTGCTCCGACCATTTCCGATCTGGCCCAGACGATCCCGACACCGGCCGCAAAGACCAGTCCGCAGCCGACAAGAACGGCCAATATGTGGGAGCGGCCATCCGCGCCGCGCAATGCGGCAGTGGCTGCCAGTGGGACAAGCAATCCGCACGCGATGGCCAATACCCATTCCGTGGAAGTGCCAAGTACGAACCAGGCAGCGATTCCCGCCGCGAAGAACACCGCCAGCCACGGCCCGCGCGCAAGCCCGGCATCTGCAAGGAATGCTTCGATTTTATTGCCCGCGCTGGACAAGAGCGCGCGCATTCGCCAAGGCGACTGCTGCGACGCAGCATGGCCCGTATCTTCCCCCAACGGAATGAGCGGTGATTGGCGCGTCGCCATGTTTGGTACTGGATAGAAAGTGGGTCGAGATGGCAAGCAATAGCGTGAATGCGGCGGCGGACAAGCCGGTCGTGACCCGCTTTGCACCCTCGCCGACGGGTTTCCTTCATATCGGCGGTGCCCGCACGGCATTGTTCAACTGGCTCTTCGCCCGCCATTTCGGGGGCAAGGCCTTGCTGCGGATCGAAGACACGGACCGGAAGCGTTCGACTCGCGAGGCGATCGACGCGATCCTTGATGGCCTTTCCTGGCTGAACCTGGACTGGGACGAGGAAACAGTCTTCCAGTCGGAACGCGGCTCACGCCATGTCGAGGTTGCCGAAAAGCTGCTCGAAGCAGGCCATGCCTATAAGTGCTACGCCACCAGCGAGGAGCTGGAGGAAATGCGCGCGGCCCAGCGCGCGGCCAAACAGCCGCTGCGCTATGATGGCCGCTGGCGCGATCGCGATCCTGCCGACGCACCGCTCGGTGCCCCTTTCGTCATCCGGTTGAAGACCCCGAATGAGGGGGAAACCGTCATCGAAGATGCCGTGCAGGGCCGCGTCACTGTCCGGAATTCGGAACTGGACGATTACATCCTGCTGCGGGCCGATGGTTCGCCCACCTATATGCTGGCCGTGGTGGTTGACGATCACGACATGGGCGTCACCCATATCATTCGCGGCGACGATCACCTGAACAACGCCTTCCGCCAATTGCCAATTATCCGCGCGATGGACGGAATCGAAGGCGGGTGGCCCGATCCGGTCTATGCCCATATTCCGCTGATCCATGGCAATGACGGGGCAAAACTGTCCAAGCGCCATGGCGCCATGGGCGTCGATGCCTATCGCGACGAATTGGGTATCCTGCCGGAAGCTCTGTTCAACTATCTGCTGCGCCTTGGCTGGGGCCATGGCGATCAGGAAGTTTTTACCCGCGAAGAGGCGATCGAATTTTTCACTTTGGACGGTGTCGGTCGCAGTCCGTCTCGCTTCGACATGAAGAAGCTGCTCAACATGAACGGCGATTATATTCGCGCTGCCGACGATGCGCGACTTGCCGGACTGATCGCACCCAAGATTGGCGCCAATGCCGATCTTGAACTGCTCACCCGGGCCATGCCCGTGCTCAAGACCAGGGCGCGGGACGTGAACGAACTGGCCGATGGCGCCGCTTTCCTGTTCAAGACCCGGCCGCTGCAGATGACCGAGAAGGCCCAGGCTCTCCTGACAGAGGAGGCATGTAGCATTTTGGCTCAGATTTCTGCGCGTTTGCACAGTGAACAGGACTGGACAAGTTCCGCCCTGGAAGCCAATCTGAAATCGCATGCGGAGGAACTCGGGCTTGGGCTCGGGAAACTTGCGCAGCCGCTTCGTGCGGCATTGACGGGGCAAACCACATCCCCGGGAATCTTCGATGTGCTGGTGCTCCTCGGCAAGGAGGAAAGCCTCGCGCGGATCGACGCGCAAGCCACCGGGGCAGGTAACTAGACTTTCGTTCGCAAGGAGACGCACTTTGTCTGACAAGCAGGCGCAACTGAAAGCCGGCGGGCAGGATTACGAATTCCCCGTCATGGAGGGCACATGCGGCCCGAACGTGATGGATATTCGCAAGCTCTACGGCCAGACCGGGATGTTCACCTTTGATCCCGGTTACAAATCCACCGCATCCTGTGAAAGCGCGCTGACTTTCATCGACGGTGAAGAAGGCGTCCTGCTCCATCGCGGTTATCCGATCGGCCAGTTGGCGGAACATTCTTCCTTCATGGAAGTGGCCTATCTGCTGCTGAATGGCGAACTGCCGAGCGGTGAGGAACTGGACAGCTTCACCTGGACGATCACACGCCACACCATGCTGCACGAGCAGCTGCGCCAGTTCTACCAGGGCTTCCGCCGCGATGCGCATCCCATGGCGATCATGTGCGGTGTTGTTGGCGCGCTGAGTGCTTTCTATCACGACAGCACCGATATTTCGGATCCGGAACATCGCCGCATTTCCAGCCACCGGCTGATCGCAAAGATGCCGACCATTGCCGCGATGGCGTATAAATATGCGATCGGTCAGCCTTTCCTGCAGCCCGACAATTCGCTCAGCTATACCGGCAATTTCCTGCGTATGACCTTTGGCGTTCCGGCCGAAGAATATGAGGTGGTTCCGGCGGTTGAGAAAGCCATGGACCGGATCTTCATCCTCCATGCCGACCACGAACAGAATGCGTCGACTTCTACGGTGCGCCTGGCCGGATCGTCGGGTGCGAACCCGTTTGCCTGCATCGCGGCGGGCATTGCCTGCCTGTGGGGCCCTGCCCATGGCGGCGCGAACGAAGCGGCGCTGAACATGCTCCGCGAAATCGGCACGCCGGACAGGATTCCGCATTATATCGAGCGGGCAAAGGACAAGAACGATCCGTTCCGGCTGATGGGCTTCGGCCACCGCGTCTACAAGAACTACGACCCGCGGGCGACGGTCATGCAGAAGACCGTGCGTGAAGTGTTCGAGGCGCTGAACGTGTCCGATCCCGTGTTCGAAACGGCCCTGCGGCTTGAGGAACTGGCGCTGAAGGACGATTATTTCGTCGAGAAGAAGCTGTTCCCCAATGTGGACTTCTATTCCGGCGTGATCCTTTCCGCGATCGGTTTCCCCACCACCATGTTCACGGCCTTGTTCGCCCTGGCCCGCACGGTTGGCTGGGTTGCCCAGTGGAACGAAATGATTTCCGATCCCGGCCAGGTCATCGGTCGCCCGCGCCAGCTCTATACCGGGCCGACGCAGCGCGATTACATTCCGGTCGACAAGCGCTGATCCATGCGGGCGTTCGGGATCATTCTCCGGACGCTTGGCATATTGCTGATTCTGGCCGGGCTCCTGTGGACATTGCAGGGGCTCGGCCTGATCATGTGGCCTGCGGAAAGCTTTATGCTGACGGACCGTTCATGGGCCATCCGTGGCGGGATGACTGTGGTTGCCGGGATATTGCTGATCCGCGTTTCAGCCCGCTTGCGGCGGCGCTGACTTAATCAGGCGTTTCGATATCGGCGGGTAGTTCCAGCACGAAACGGGCGCCCTGCCCCGGTGCGCTATCGACGGAAAGCTCCCCGCCCATGGCCCGGGCGAGCCTGCGCGAAATATACAGGCCGAGACCTGATCCGCCATCGCCCTTCCGGCCAAGCCGTTCGAACTTGCGAAACACCAGCTCGCGCTGTTCTTCTTCCAGTCCTGCGCCCTGATCGGCCACGATAATCCGGGCCACTGTGCCATCGCGTTCCGCGCGCAGCCAGATCTGAGAATTCTCCGGAGAATAGCGGATCGCATTCCCCAGCAGATTCAGCAGGATCTGCAGAACACGCCGGAATTCGCCAATGGCGGGGGCTGTCTCATCGGGTTTTGGTGCGTCGACTTCGATACCGCGCTCCTGCGCGCGCATGCTGAGAATACCGGCTGCCCGGCGCGCCAGATCGGTCAGGTCGATCCGGTCCGGCGCCGTCTGGAAATCTTCGCGTTCCACCACTTCGAGATCGGTCAGATCGTCGATCAGGGAGAGGAGGTGTTCTCCGGCAGATGCAATGTCAGCGGCATAATTGCTGTATTCTTCAGCCAGCGGTCCAGCCAGCTGGGTGCGAATTGTCTCTGCATTGGCGATGATTCTCGCCACGGGCTGGCGCAGCACAGGCGCCAGTTCCCGGCCGAGCGGGAGCGTAAACCCGGTTTCGCGCCGATCCTCTTCGGTCGGCGGCGGGGCGGGTTCCTTCATCGGCTCCTGCGCCACAAGGTGAAGTTCAAAACCGGCACTGCCGGGTTCCGGCCTGCCAAGCGGGATCAGATAGACCGTCCAGTGACGGTCCGATCCGGGCAGCATGGCCGTCGATCCATCCAGCAGGCGCCAATGCAGGGGTTGCTTGTGATCCTTGCCGGATAAGGCGACGAAATCGGTCCAGGGCTGCCCTGCCCCCTGGCGCATATTGCCGGCGATCTCCATCAGATCGGGGGTGTTGCATTCGATGGAGAGAATTTGCTGCTTCGGTCCAAGCCGGGCAGACAAGCCGGCCAAGTGCCGCGCAATGTCCCAGCGACGCTCGATCTCGCCGATGGTTTCCGTTTTGCGGAACTGATCGCTCTGCCAGTTCGAAATGCTGATACTGCATCCTTCTCCATCAGGATCGGGTGCAATTTCGGCCCAGGCGGTGATCCGTTCAACGTCGTCCTGGGCGCGGATCGCCCGCGCCAGACGCAAGCCGTAGAGGCGCGATTTGCGAACCAGCTCCAGCAGTGCAGGTATTGCGATCAAGCCCGGTAATTCACCGCCAATGCGCAATTGCAGGCTGGCAAGCGGCTCGTCAGCTTCGATCAGCCGATCCCGCCCGTCGCTCTTGCCGCGGCATATATGTGCGCCCGAACCGCTCACGCCCTAACCCTCACCAGCTTCAACCGGCCTGGCCTGCGCCAGCATGTCAGTAGCAAGTTCAGGAGAAATTTCATCCGGCATATCCGGCAAGGCCAGATTGGGGCGAATGGTTGCCAATTGCGCGCGAATTTCATTGGCTTCCAGCCCGGCCATCCGCATGGCCAGGGCGGTTCGTACCGGCGATGCCGAGCGCAGGGCGATGACAGTCCTGTCGCGATCCTGATCCGACGCCACTGCCAGAGTGGTTGCGAACAGCGCCAGCCCGGACATTTCCACACGCATTGCTGCCCCATCGTGCTTCCGCAGGCTGGTGGCGAGACGTGTGACGAGCCCGCGCCGTCCAAGCGCTTCGTCAAATGTCTTGCGCAAACTCTTGCGGGCTGAGCGAAAATTGTCCTGCTCAGTCATTTGCGCAGCCTTAAGGGCAAGCAAGGCCTTGTGAAACAAGTCACCCGGAAGTTCGCCCAGCGGCAGTTCCATACGCCGCTGATGCTGCATGAAACGGGCCTGCGCGGCCAGAAAGCGCATGGCAAGATCGGCAATTGTCTCGTCACCCGATGCCGTAAGTTCCTGCACCAGCGGAGGCAGCACCGGATCGATGGCGCAGCGTTCGGCCAGATCTTCCGTCAGGCGCCCTTCCAGCGCCATTGCATGTGCGTGGGCAAGCAATTCGTCATCCAGGCCCAAACGGTGCACCAGGCGTTCGATATGTTCTTCCAGAAAGGCGGTGCGATCTGCCGTACCTTCCGCCTGGGCAACGGCGAACAGCAACTGATCGGCAATGTCGAACAGCATACCCCGGACCCGCGCGATCACTTCATCGGTGAACAGCGCGGAATCCTCGCAACTCAGAAAATGACGCAGGACCGGACCCGTGCCGGCAAGCACGGTGTCGCCGCGCCGCAGCTCTTCACGCAGCGCTTCTTCCACAGATGTCTCGGCCTGCTTCGCCACCGGAGCCTCGTTCATCGGCCCGCATTAGCCGAATAGGGTTAAATGGGCGTTATGCCTGCCTTTGCGCGGCGATGGCGCCCATCGCCACAATCAGCAGGCCCGCCAGCATTACACCCGCTTCGGCGAGGCCGAAAGCGGCCGCGAGCGAAAATGCCAGCGCCAGCAGCGCTCGATCGCCGAGCAAGGCCGGCCAATCGCGCCTCCTGGCAATCCGCGTGGCACGCAGGGCGCCGACCAGCATGAGCGGCGGGAAAAGCGCATTCTGCCAGGTGCCCCCGATCGCAAGCGCGCCGCAGCCGACCAGCGCCAGGTCCACCAACCATGGCAACACACCCAGCAGGTCAAAACGGGCTCGTTCAAACACGAATGGTGCAGCCTTCAGATGGGCCAGCCCGCGTGCGAAGGATGAAAGGAAAGCGGCAATGGCCACAAGAGGGAGGCCGGCGGCAGGCGAAATTTGCCAAGCGATGGCCAAAGCGGCCAGCAAGAGCAATGGCACCGTGCCGAGTATGGCTGGTAAGGCGTTGGAAAACGATAATAATTTTGCCGCAGAGTGTCTTAGGATGATGCCGGCAAGCCTACCCGTCGCGGCGAAACGCTTTTCTACCGGGAGGTGGCTTTTCAACCAGCTCTCCTCCAGCGCTTGTGCATCGTCGTCATCGTCGATCAGTGCCCAGCTCGCTTCCCCGAGCAGGGCGTCGGAGAGGCGCTTTTCCGGGACGCGCGCCTGCAGCGCGATACGCAGCAGAGCAGCGTGAGGATCGCTATCGTCCGGCAGATCGGCAAGCCGTTCGACCAGGCCGCCGGGAAGGATCAGCGCGCCTGCCCAGGCCCGTTCAAGATCGATCCGTTCAAACCCCGCCGCCACGCCGGGCCCGGAAGAAAGCGTCAGCACCGTGCCGCCCTTTTCGAAAGCGGTCAAAGCCTCTGGCTCTTCAGCAAGAAGTCCGGGCGAAAGCACCAGCAATTCATCCGCTGCGCGCACCGCCCCAAGCAGGCCATGACTGCCCCTGATTGTCTGGAAGCGGGCACCTGCGCCCTCCGCCGCATGGCGCAGGGCGATTGCTTCGGGCGAGGCGCCCTCGCCCAGCCCGATTATCTTCCGGCACCCGGCGGCCAGCGCGAAGCCGAGTTGACGTTCCGCAAGGCTGCGCCCGGCAATCGCCAGCGTTTGTCCTGTTTCGCCGTGTCTCGGCTGCCGTGAAATTGAAATAAGGGCGGCACGCACGCCCGGCTCCTGTCTGCTAGGCGGGTGTGACTAGGCGCTTGTGAAGCACCTGCCAAGCGGGAGCGGAATCAGTTTGTCGCAGATGGAAGGAAACTCGCAGAAAACTCTGCCAGTCTGCGGATGATCACGGGGTCTCCCGGTGCCCCATCCAGCGCTTCGTCGGCCAGACCGATCAGGGTCTGCGAATGGAAGCTGGCACCCAGCCCCTTCAGTCTCTGGGCTGCGGTGATCCAGTTGCCATCGCAACGGGCGCGTTGCAGCAGATCGATCTGCTGGGCCATGCTTTCCAGAAAACATGCCCGCAGTTCAGATACAAGACCCGGATCCTCACCGGCTGCAGCGGCGAGATGTGCGTCGAAATTGCCCGATTCATTGGCCATTTCGGTTCGATAGTGGATGAGGTGTTAAGCTGGGGTTTATCGCGCACGGACCTGTGATATTGAAAGTTCATGTCTGGCAGGAAAAACCTGGTGGCCATTGGCCCGGAATCGCGCAGCACCGATGCTGCAAATGTCGCGTCGGAAGAACGTGACGCAGCTGACAATATGGAGGTTCTGCCCGAACCGGCCGACGAGGTCGAAGAGGAATGGATAGAAGAGCCCGAAGAGGATGGGTCTACCACTCCTGCTTGGCTGGCGCCCGCGTTTGCAGCGCTGGCCATAGTCGTGTGGTCAGTGTTTTTCGGTTGGGTTTATCAGGCGGAGATACTGGATGGTGCCCCGCCCACCCGCTGGGTGGAATGGATAGTCGACTGGTCGGTTCCGGTCCTGCTCGTGATCGGCCTGTGGCTGCTGTCCATGCGCAACAGCAGGCGTGAAGCGGCTCGCTTCGGCGCCACGGCACATCTGCTTTCGCGCGAATCCGCGCTGCTGGAAAGCCGGCTTACCGTCGTCAATCGCGAACTCAGCCTGGCCCGGGAATTCATCGCTGCCCAGTCCCGCGATCTTGAAGCTCTTGGCCGGATTGCGAGCGAGCGCCTATCCAGGAATGCGCAGGAATTGCAGAGCCTTATCACGGATAATGGCGAACAGGTGGAAGCCATTGCGCGGGTCAGCGACACTGCGCTGGAGAATATGGGCCAATTGCGCAGCGAATTGCCGGTGATCTCCAATTCGGCGCGCGATGTCAGCAACCAGATCGGCAATGTCGGCCAGGTGGCGCGGGTTCAGCTGGACGAGCTGATTTCAGGCATGAAGCGGCTCAATGAATTCGGCGAAGCAAGCGAACACCAGGTCGAAACGCTTCGGTCCAAGGTCGATGCGGCGATCTCTGCTTTTGAAGAGCAGGCCCGTGCCCTTGGCGGACTGGCGGATGATCGGTTTGAAGCGCTCAAGGAACAGAGCATCGCCTTCCGCGAAGAGCTGGATGGTCACGAGACCGAAGCGGTCGAAGCCCTGCGCCGCCGTGCGGCCGCGTTGGAAGAGGAACTCGAATCCCGCCGCGCGGAGATCAAGGGCAGCGAGGACGAAGCATTCGAAACACTTCGCAGCCGGTCGACGGCGCTGCGTCAGGAATTGACGCTGAGCGAGAAGGCGGCAGTGGATGCAATGCGCCTGCGTGCCAGCGCCCTGGAAGAAGAGCTGGAAGGGAAGCGGCAGGCAATTCAGGCTGCCGAGGAATCGGCACTGGACGTGCTGCGCAGCCGGCTTGCCCAATTGCGCGAGGAAGGCGGCCGCATCGGCCGGTCGCTTCGCGAGAGCGAAAGCGATGCAGCGGAGGCCTGGTCTGCGGCGGTTTCCGGCCTCGAAGAGCGTATGTTCGATGCCATCCGCAAGATTTCCGAAGTCGATCAGCAGGTACTCGACAATGCGCGCAAACGGCTTGATGCCCTGAGCAGCGAAGCTGCCCGCGTCGATGCGATGATAGTCGAACGGTTTGAAGCGTTCGAGGCTCAGCTTGCCGAACGGAACAAGCTGGCGGAAGAGCGGGAAACCAGTTCGCTTGCCGAGATCGAGGAGCGGTTCGCTGCCTTCGATGCGCGGATCACTGAAAGGCAGGAGGAACAACTCGCCCATGTGGCCGGTCTGGCCGAGAGAGGAGACGCTCTCGCCGACAGGCTGACCGAACTGGGATCGGAGATCGAGCGGATTTCCTATCTCGGCCGCAAGGCGCAGGACGGGCTGACCAATGCCGCCGGCGAACTGGCTGCCAAGCTGACCGAAAGCCGCAATGTCCTGAACGAAAA
Source organism: Croceibacterium atlanticum (assembly GCF_001008165.2). Classification (NCBI taxonomy): domain Bacteria; kingdom Pseudomonadati; phylum Pseudomonadota; class Alphaproteobacteria; order Sphingomonadales; family Erythrobacteraceae; genus Croceibacterium; species Croceibacterium atlanticum. The sequence continues at coordinate 635,730 of NZ_CP011452.2, forward strand.
TACCGAGAAAGTTTCGGCTCTTACGGATCACAGTGTGCGTCTGCTGGAAATCATCCGTGCGGGCGCGAAACATAGCGGGGAGGAACTGCCCCGCGCAATCGGCGATGCCGAGGAACGATTGGTTGCCTTCCGCAAGCAGGCCAGCGAATTGCGCGACGTGATCGCCGATGCCGGATCCAAGAGTGCCCAGCTTGCCAGCAATGTCGAGAATGCGCAGAGCGGCGGCACAGATGCTTTGGAACAGATTACCCAGATGGAAGCGCGGCTTGGCGAACTGGCCAACCGGTCCCGGAACCTGGCGGAACACGCCCGCGAAGAACTGAGTTCCGCGATTGCCCTGCTCGAGGAAAAGGCCAATGGCGCGCTTGGTCAGTTGAGCGAGGAACAGGCAGCAGCGATCCGCAATATTGCCGAACGGATTGCCGCGGACAGTCACGAAGCCATTGGCAGCGCGGTGAGCGAACATGCCGAGAAAGCCCTGGAACTGCTGCAGAGCAGTGCCTCCCGGGCCAGCGAAGCCGGACGCGAAACCGCGATCCAGCTACGCGATCAATTGTCCATGGTGAACGAACTGGCCGGCAATCTGGAACGGCGGGTTGCCCATGCGCGGGCCCGTGCGGAAGAACAGGTGGACAATGATTTCAGCCGGCGGATGGCGCTGATCACGGAAAGCCTGAATTCCAATGCGATCGATATCGCCAAGGCTTTCGACACCGAAGTGACCGACACCGCCTGGTCCAGTTACCTGAAGGGCGACCGGGGCATCTTTACCCGGCGTGCCGTGCGCCTGCTCGACAATCAGGATGCCAAGGCTGTTGCCGAACTGTATGGCGAAGAACAGCAGTTCCGCGAGACGGTGAACCGCTATATCCATGATTTCGAAGCGATGCTGCGATCGGTCCTGTCGACCCGGGACGGCAATGCGTTGGCCGTCACCGTCCTCTCTTCCGAAATCGGCAAGCTCTATGTGGCGCTGGCGCAGGCGATCGATCGCCTGCGCAACTGATGCGGCTCAATAATTTTCGGGGTCGCTATATCCGGGCGGCCCCGCGCCGAAGAAGTCGATATCTTCCAGCGTGATCCAGCCATAGATGTAATTTGAGACGTAAAGGCCGCAAACTATCGTGGCCATGATCGTCGCGCGCAGGATCACGCGGCCCGGCCGGAAATTGGCAGGGGCGCTGTCGGCCTGGCCGGGTATCTTCTCGATGCCCATTTCATCATGTGTTCGCACCCCGAAGGGCAGCATCACCAGCGCGCTGAAGACCCAGCAGAGAAAATAGATTGCCAGTACGGAAGTCCACGCCATGGTTCTATTCCGTCCCTTCCGGCAGGATCACGCGCGTTTGGGGCTTTTTGCCCGACCAGCGCTGCGCCGCACGGCGAGCGGCAAGCCGCGCGGCTTCGCGGACCGTATCCCGATCTCGCCGGGCCGCGCCCTTCAGCTTTGCGATTGCACTGGCAACGTCGTCCTGCGCCTCTTCGATGAAGGCGGCATAATCTTCATCCAGCGGCAAGCCGATGCCTTCGATCCGCGCCTTCCCCTGCCGATCGAGGATCACGATCAACATGCCATCCCGCGCGAGGCGGCGGCGCATGGTAATCGCTTCGCCATCGGCGGGTACGATAATGTCACCGTCCAGGACAAGCCGGCCGCTGTGAACCTCCGCGATCTTGCCTGGCGCACCGGGCGCAATGCGGACGATATCGCCGTTTTTCTGTACCACGGCATTGGCAATACCGTGGTCGAGGCCGAGCCGCGCCTGTTCCTGCATGTGGCGCATTTCGCCATGAACGGGCACGAGAATATCGGGGCGGAGCCAGCCATAAAGCGCTTCCAGCTCCGGCCTTCCCGGGTGGCCTGAAACGTGAATTTCGCTTTGCCGGTCAGTCACCATCTGAATACCGCGTTCCGCCAGGCGGTTCTGCACGCGGCCGATGGCGATTTCATTGCCGGGGATCTGACGGCTTGAGAACAGCACGACATCCCCGCTGGTCAGGCTGATCGGGTGGTTATCCTCCGCAATGCGCGATAATGCCGCACGCGGTTCGCCCTGCCCGCCCGTGGCCATGATCAACACTTCTCCGCGCGGGAGCGCCATGGCCGTGTCGAAATCGACAGGTTCGGGGAAATGCTGGAGATAACCGTTATTCTGCGCGACTTCGATTATCCGTTCCAGGGAGCGTCCGGCGACGCATAATTTTCGCCCCGTCTCCTGCGCGACATGGCCCAGGGTTTGCAGGCGCGCGACATTGGAAGCGAAAGTGGTGACGAGCACCCGCTTGCCGCCATGACGCTGAACTTCCTCCAGCAGCCCGCGGTACACCGCACCTTCCGAGCCGGAGGGAACAGGATTGAACACATTTGTGGAATCGCAGACCAGCGCCAGCACGCCTTCATCCCCGATTGCGACCAATTCCTCTTCCGTGGCGGGTTCACCCACCAACGGTTCCTCGTCCAGTTTCCAGTCGCCCGTGTGAAATATCCGGCCGAAAGGCGTTTCGATCAGCAGCGCATTCCCCTCTGCAATCGAATGGGCGAGCGGGATATAGGTTATCTCGAACGGGCCGAGCTCGATGCTGCCGTGATCCTCTTCGATCACATAGAGATCGACATCCTTGGCAATGCCGGCCTCCTCCAGCTTGCGCAGGACGAGATCAGCCGTGAACGGCGTGGCATATACCGGCACGCCCAGTTCGGCCGCGAAATAGGGAACTGCGCCGATGTGATCTTCATGCGCATGGGTCAGCACGATGCCAAGAAGGTCCTTGGCCCGTTCCTCTATGAATTCAGGATCGGCAAACAGCAGTTCAGTCCCGGGATATTCATTGGCACCGAAACTCATGCCGAGATCGACCATCAGCCATTTGCCCTGACAGCCATAGAGATTGACGTTCATGCCAATCTCCCCCGAGCCGCCAAGCGCAAGTAACAGCAATTCGTCCTCGGGTGTGTAGTTCTTTTTCACTGTGCGCCGGCCTTTCGAGCGAGCAATGCGAGGCCTTCCAGCGTCAAATCGGTATCCACCGCGTCAAATATCTCCGTATGTTCATCGAACAGGAGGGCAAGCCCCCCGGTTGCCACTACCTTGGCCGGGCGCCCGATCTCCCCCCGAAGCCGCGCGATCAGGCCTTCCATCATCGCGACATAACCCCAGAAGACACCAATCAGCATCTGATCCTCGGTATTGGTGCCGATGACGGAATCTGTCGCCGGGCTCCTTATGGCGATGCGTGGCAGTTTCGCAGTCTGGTTGACCAGCGCATCCAGGGACAGATTTATCCCTGGTGCGATAATGCCCCCCTTATAGGCACCGTTGAAATCGACCACGTCGAATGTGGTCGCGGTGCCGAAATCTATGACGATCAGATCGCCCGAATATTTTGCGTGAGCGGCAAGGGCATTCACTGCCCTGTCTGCGCCCAGTGAGCGTGGTTCTCCTACATCGATGGGGAAATCCCAGGCAGCCTGCCCTTCCCCCGCAAAAAGCGCCGACAGGCCAAAATATTTTTCGCCCAGAACTTCAAGATTATGGCGCGCGCGGGGCACCACAGTGGAAACGATCATCTGGGAAATAGCAGAGCGATCCACGCCTTCAATGGCCAGCAACTGCAACAACCAGACGGCATATTCATCCGCCGTCCGCCGCGGATCAGTGGCGATCCGCCAACGCGCGCGAATATCCCGTCCATCGAACAAGGCGAATACGACATTGGTGTTGCCGACATCGACAGCGAGCAGCATTGCTCAGTTTCCTTCCAGCTCCACGTCACCGGCATGGATGACATGCATTGTCCCGTCATCCAAGCGCAGTTGCAGCGCTCCATCCGGCGCAAGCCCTTCGAACTTGCCGGAGGTTTTCTGCCCTTTGCCGTCATGAACCGAAAGGGCGGAGCCGATTGGATGTGCCGCTGATAACCAACGCGTCAACAGCGGACCAAGGCCGAACTGGCGCCAGCGCCCGAGTTCGCGATCGAACTGGTGCGCCAATTCACGCGCAAAGGCATCGCGACCGGGAACAGGGCCGGAATCGGCCAGGCTACGTGTTTCCCGATCGGCAAGTCGGGGTGCGGCAGCGAGATTTACCCCGACACCGATAACGGCGTAGTCGCCCCGGCGTTCAAGCAGGATGCCGCAAAATTTCGATCCCGCGATCAGCACGTCATTCGGCCATTTGAGGAAAACACCTAATGGACGCGCAAGGGTGGCGAACACGGCTTCGTACACCGCCAGGGACGTGACGAAGGAGAGGCTGGGTGCCGGCGGATCCTGGGGCGACAAATGAACCACTGTCGACCCCATGAAATTGCCGCGCGCGTCCAGCCATCTCCGCCCTTGCCTGCCCCGACCGGATGTCTGCCGGTCGGCGACAAGCCATGTTCCTTCGGCAATGTTCTCGCCCGCTTCCAGACGCGCGATCAGATCAGCATTCGTCGATCCGGTTTCGCGAACAGTCTCGAAGCGCGCCGACAAATCAGGCCAGCAATAGCAGCGACGCGGCAGCGCTGTCAGCCAGGTCGCCCAACCAACCCGTCAACAGATAACCGAGCGGAGAAATGAACACCGTACTGATGGCCAGCAGCGCCCAATGCGACCAGTCACTCTTGCCGACGACCTTGTTGGCCGGTTCGTCAAAGAACATGATCTTGACGATCTTGATGTAATAGAACGCGCCAATCACCGAAGCAGCGATACCCAGCGCCGCCAGCACGATAAGATCGGCCTCGACCGCAGCACGGAACACCACAAACTTGCCCCAGAACCCAAACAGGGGCGGGATGCCGGCCGTGCTGAACATCAGCGCCATGAGGCACCATGCCAGAGCAGGACGGGTGGTCGAAAGACCGGCCAGATCGGAAATTGCCTCCACCGGATTGCCATCCGCATCGCGCAGCATGAGCACGGCGACGAAGCTGCCGACAGTCATCGCCACATAGATCGCGAGGTAAACGAGCATGGCGCTGGCGCCTGCGAGCGTACCCGTTGCCAGGCCGATGAGGATGAAGCCGATATTGTTGATCGACGAATAGGCCAGCAGTCGTTTGACATTAGACTGCCCGATGGCGCCCAATGCGCCGACCACGATCGAAGCCAGGGCGGCAAATACCACAATTTGCTGCCACGCATCGGCCTGCATCCCGAACGGATCCAGAGCGACACGGGCTGTCAGCGCGACCGCTGCGACCTTGGGCGCAGTGGCAAAGAAGGCGGTAACCGGCGTGGGTGCGCCTTCGTAAACATCGGGCGTCCACATGTGGAAGGGGACGGCGCTCATCTTGAAGGCCAGACCCGCCAGCACGAAGATCAGGCCGAACAGAGCACCGGTGGCAAGTTCACCATCCAGTGCAACGCGAATACCTTCAAAACTCGTCGTGCCGGTAAAACCATAGGTCAGGCTCATGCCGAACAGCAGGATGCCGCTCGCCAATGCACCGAGAACGAAATATTTGAGACCAGCTTCTGCCGAACGGTTATCGCTCCGCAGGAACGCTGCGAGTACGTAGGCGGAAAGGCTGTTCAGTTCGAGACCGATATAGAGGGTCAGCAAGTCCGTCGCCGAAACCATGATGCTCATGCCAAGCGTGGCGAAGAGCACGAGGACCGGGAATTCGGCGCGCATCGATCCAGTGCGCTCCAGGAAGGACGGAGCCACGATCAGCACCGCACCCGATGCCGCAAAGATCATCAGCTTGGCAAAACCGGCAAAGGCGTCGGCACGGAACTGCCCGCCAAATGCCATGGTATCCGGCCCTGCAGCGCCCGCGCAAACTGCCGGAGCTACAAGGAAGAAACACGCGCCGAGCGCGACACAGGCGAGCACGCTGATGGTGCGCGACGCCTTGTCGCCCGACCATGCAGCAACAAGCAACAACGCGAGACCGCTCAACGACAGCAGGATCTCCGGCGCAATCAGCGCAAGGGAGGCCTTGAATTCCATCAGTGCGCCTCCCCGTGCGCTTCGTCTTCTTCGGCGGCCTGCGGCTCGCCAATTGTCAAATGTGCATCGCTCTCAGGCGCAGAAGGGGCCAGGCGGGCGTCGAGTGCCTGGATATCCTGCCGCATGGGAGCGAGGAAACTTTCCGGATAGATACCCATCCACATCACGGCTGCTGCCAGCGAACCGAGCATCAGCCATTCACGCTTGTCGAGATCCGGCATGGCCGCGGCATCAGCGTTCTTCTGCTCTCCGAAAGCCACGCGGCGATAGAGATAAAGCATATATGCAGCGCCAAGAATAATGCCGGTGGTGCACACGAAAGCCGCCCAGCTTGAAACCTGGTAGATACCGGCAAGGCTGAGAAATTCCGCGACAAAGCCACTCGTGCCCGGAAGGCCGATGCTGGCCATCGTGAACAGCATGAAGAAGGTCGCGTAACGCGGCATGTTGATCGACAACCCGCCATAGCGACTGATCTCGCGTGTATGCAGCCGATCGTAGATTACGCCGACACAGAGGAAAAGTGCACCGGATACGAGCCCGTGGCTCAGCATCATGATCATGGCGCCTTCCAGACCCTGCGTGTTGAAGGCGAAGAGGCCGACCGTCACGATCGCCATATGGGCAACCGAGCTATAGGCGATCAGCTTTTTCATATCGTGCTGCACGAGCGCAATGAGGCTGGTGATCACCACCGCAGCCATGGACAGCCCCCAGACCAGCCAGGCCAGTTCGGCGCTGGCATCGGGGAACATGGGCAGCGAGAAACGGATGAAGCCATATCCACCCATCTTGAGCAGGACGCCGGCAAGTATGATCGACCCAGCTGTCGGCGCCTGAACGTGCGCATCGGGCAACCATGTGTGCACAGGCCACATCGGCATCTTGACCGCGAAGCTGGCAAAGAAAGCGAGGAACAGCCAGATTTGCGCCTGTACCGGGAAATCATAGGCCATCAGGGTCGGAATATCCGTCGTGCCGGCTTCATTCACCATCCACAGCATCGCGATCAGCATCAGAACCGATCCGAGAAGCGTGTAGAGGAAGAATTTGTAGCTGGCGTAGATCCGGTTATCGCCGCCCCAGATACCGATGATCAGATACATCGGGATCAGGCCTGCTTCGAAGAAGATGTAGAACAGGAACAGGTCCTGCGCGGCGAAGACGCCGATCATCAGCACTTCCATCATCAGGAAGGCGGACATGTATTCGCCGACACGCCTGGTGATGGAATTCCAGCTCGCACCGATGCAGATCGGCATCAGGAACACGCTGAGTACGATCAGCATAAGGGCAATGCCATCAATGCCCAGCGCCCATTCGAAACCGGCGAAGATCGGCGCGCGTTCGACAAATTGCCACTGCGCGCCGCCAATGTCGAAATTGGCCCAGAGCACTATGCCCAGAGCGAGATCGATCAGCGTGGCCGCTAGCGCGATGGCGCGTGCCGTCTTTGCTTCGGAGAACAGGCAGGCAATCGCACCGACCAGCGGGACGAGCAACATCAAGGAGAGAATGGGGAAGCCTTCCATCAGACGAGCACCCAGCTGATTGCCGCGACAAGGCCGATCAGCATCACCAATGCATAACTATAGAGATAACCCGACTGGATCTTGTGGGCGAGAACGGAACCTTTCTCGACCACCCAGGCCGCACCATTGGGGCCGAAGCGATCGATCAGGCCGACATCGCCGCGCTGCCAGAACTGGCGGCCGAGCCAGAAGGCGGGTTTCACGAAAATGAAATTGTAGAGCTCGTCGAAATACCACTTGTTAAACAAGAAGCGGTAGATCGGCCCCAGCTGCGCTGCCGCCTTCTGTGGCACCGAGGTGTTGCGGATATAGGCATACCAGGCGATCGCCAGCCCGATCAGCATCACGATACTGGCCGACAGCTTCACCCAGAGCGGCACTTCATGCATCGAATGGATCAAATGCTCATTGAACGCGATCGAGCCGTTCCAGAAGGCCTCGCTTTCGATAAAGCTCGGGCTGAATATGTAACCGGCAAACACGGCACCGAACGACAGCACGATGAGCGGCACGAGCATTACCCACGGGCTTTCATGCGGATGATAGCCGGCAGTGCCATCTTCATGATCGTTCGAGGGCACGTGATGAGCGACGTCATGCCCGGCGTCTTCCTGTGAAGGCGGATTAGCATCGTTCGGTTCAGCATGTCCGTGATGAACGGCGTGCTGGATATGCTCGCTTTCTGCCCAACGCGGTTTGCCCCAGAACGTGAGGAACATCAGGCGCCAGGAATAGAAACTGGTCAGCAATGCGGCAAACGCGCCCAGCCAGAAAGCCGTACGGCCCATTTCGGTACCGCTGGCGAATGCTGCTTCGAGAATGGCGTCCTTGGAATGGAAGCCCGCGAAGCCGGCATGGAGCCAGTAGATACCGACGCCGGTAATCGCCAGCGTCCCGGCCATCATCGCCCAGAAGGTAATCGGGATGTGCTTACGCAGGCCGCCATAGTACCGCATATCCTGTTCGTGATGCATGGCATGAATGACCGAGCCGGCACCGAGGAACAGCAATGCCTTGAAAAAGGCGTGCGTGAAGAGATGGAACATGGCCGCGCCATACGCGCCTACGCCTGCGGCGAAGAACATGTAGCCGAGCTGCGAACAGGTGGAATAAGCGATGACGCGCTTGATATCCCACTGGGTCGTGCCAACCGTCGCGGCGAAGAAACAGGTGGCGCCGCCGACAAAAGTGACGAAGGTCAGCGCCGCCGGAGCCGCTTCAAACATCGGTGACAGGCGGCAAACCATGAACACGCCTGCAGTCACCATGGTTGCCGCATGGATCAGCGCGGAAACCGGCGTCGGGCCTTCCATCGCGTCCGGCAACCAGGTGTGTAGGCCAAGCTGCGCCGATTTACCCATGGCGCCCACGAACAGCAGCAGGCAGATGATCGTCATCGTGTCGAGCTGCATGCCGAGGAAGCCGATGGTAGAGGCACCCTTCATAGCTGGCGCCGCTTCCAGGATCTCGGCAATGGAGGTCGTCTGGAACACCAGGAATGTACCGAAAATTCCCAGCATGAAGCCAAGGTCGCCTACGCGATTGACTACAAAGGCCTTGATCGCGGCTGCGCTGGCGCTGGGCTTCCTGAACCAGAAACCGATGAGCAGATAGCTCGCGAGGCCCACGCCTTCCCAACCGAAGAACATCTGCACCAGATTATCCGCGGTCACCAGCATCAGCATCGCGAAGGTGAACAGCGAAAGATAGGCGAAGAAGCGGGGCTGGTCGGGATCCTCCGACATGTATCCCCAGCTATAGAGATGGACCAGCGCGGAAACACTGGTGACAACCACCAGCATGATCGCGGTGAGCGTATCCACGCGCAACGCCCAGTCGAAGGTCAGCGCGCCGGATTGAACCCATTTGAGGACGGGCACCACCGTGGTGGGAACATCGCCTGCAAGGAAGGTGATGAAGATAGGCCAGCTGAGTGCACAGGCAATGAGCAGCGCGCCGGTCGTGACGACCTTGGCGGCAACATTGCCGATGGCACGGTTACCGAAACCGGCGATGATCGCCGCGAGCAGCGGCAGGAAGACGATTACCAGAACCGAGGACACGACTTATCCCTTCATCCGGTTGGCGTCGTCGACCGCAATTGTGCCGCGACTACGGAAATAGATCACCAGGATGGCGAGACCGATCGCCGCCTCTCCGGCAGCAACAGTGAGTACGAACATCGCGAATATCTGACCAGTCAGATCGCCCAGAAATGCGCTGAAAGCGACAAGATTGATGTTCACGGCAAGCAGGATCAACTCGATCGCCATCAGGATGACGATGATGTTCTTCCGATTGAGGAAGATCCCGAGAACGCCGAGCACGAACAGGATCGAGCTCACCACGACATAGTGTTCGATGCCGATCACAGCTCGACCCCCTTTCCGATTTCCGGACGCGTCTTCACGATCGCATCTTCCGGACGGCGCGAAACCTGTTTCGCGATATTCTGGTGACCGCGCACGGCGCGTGCTTCGCGATGCGTCAACACAATGGCGCCGACCATCGCAACGAGCAGGATGATACCTGCGCTTTCGAACAGGAACAGATATTTGCCGTAAAGCAGAGCACCGATATTCTCGATATTGCTTTCACCGATAATCGGCGCAGCGTCGCCCATCGGAGTGCCCAGTTCCATCGCGCCGGCGCGATATGCGCCCACACCAAGCACCAGTTCCGCCAGCAGGATGATCGCTATCGCGATGCCCAGCGGGAAGTTCTTGACGAACCCGGCCCGCAGTTCAGCAAAATCGATGTCGAGCATCATGACGACAAACAGGAACAGAACCGCGACGGCGCCGACATATACAATCACCAGCAGCATGGCGATGAATTCGGCACCGACCAGGACCATTAGGCCGGCGGCGTTGAAGAAGGCCAGGATCAGCCACAACACCGAATGCACGGGGTTGCGAGCCATGATCGTCAAGGCTCCGCTGGCAATGACCAGCACGGCGAATAGATAAAAGGCGAAGGTGTGAATCATGATGCCCCGAACGGTACCGCGCGCCGGTTAGCGATAGGGCGCATCGGCTTCAAGGTTCGCGGCGATTGCACGCTCCCACTTGTCCCCGTTCGCCAGCAGTTTCGCCTTGTCGTACAGCAATTCCTCGCGCGTTTCTGTGGAATATTCGAAATTCGGGCCCTCGACGATGGCATCCACCGGGCAAGCTTCCTGGCAGAAACCGCAATAGATGCATTTCGTCATGTCGATATCGTAGCGCGTCGTGCGGCGGCTGCCGTCCTCACGCGGTTCGGCCTCGATCGTGATGGCCTGCGCCGGGCAGACTGCTTCGCACAATTTGCATGCGATGCAGCGTTCCTCGCCATTGGGATAGCGGCGCAGCGCGTGCTCTCCACGGAAGCGAGGGCTCAGCGGGTTCTTTTCATAGGGATAGTTGATCGTCGCCTTCGGCTTGAAGAAATACTTCAAGGTCAGCGAGTGGGCCTTGAGAAATTCCCACAGCGTGAAGGATTTGACGAGTTGAGCGACACTCATGCGCCATACCTCGTTAACATCAGATAGCCGGAGACCAGAACCACGAAGAGCAGGCTCATCGGCAGAAACACTTTCCAGCCAAGCCGCATCAGCTGGTCATAGCGATAGCGCGGCACCGTAGCCTTTACCCAGCTGAACACGAAGAAGAAGAAGAACGTCTTCAGCAGCAGCCATACGATTCCCGGCACGTAATAGAGCGGAGCCCAATCGACCGGTGGCAGCCAGCCACCGAAGAACAACACCGCGTTCAGCGTGCACATCAGCAGCACATTGGCATATTCGCCGAGCCAGTAGAGCGCGAAGGCCATGGACGAATATTCGGTCTGGTAACCGGCCACGAGTTCGCTTTCCGCTTCGGTCAGGTCGAACGGTGCGCGGGCGGTTTCCGCCATGGCCGAGATCAGGAACACGACCCACATCGGGAACAGCAACGGATTAAACGCGAAGGCGTTGATAAATCCGAATATATGACCCTGTTGCGCTTCGATGATGCCGTTCATGTTGAACGTGCCGGCCCACAGTACGACGCAGATCAGGATGAAGCCGATAGAAACTTCATAGGAGATCATCTGCGCCGCGGCGCGCATGGCTGAGAAGAAGGGATATTTCGAGTTTGATGCCCAGCCTGCGATCACCACGCCATATGTTCCGAGGGAACTTATCGCGAGGACATAGAGAAGGCCGACATTGATATCCGCGAGCACCGCGCCCGAATTGAACGGGATCACCGCCCAGGCCATCAACGCGACGGTGAAGGTGATGATCGGAGCGATCAGGAACAGGCCCTTATTCGCCGCCGCAGGGACGATCGTTTCCTGCAAAAAGACCTTCAGACCATCCGCGAAGCTCTGCAACACGCCGAAGGGGCCGACCACGTTCGGGCCCCGGCGAAGAGCGAAGGCGCCCCAGAAACGGCGTTCGGCGTAGATAACCATCGCGACCGCAAGCATGAGCGGCAGCGCGATCAGCAGGATTCCGCAGATCGTGGCAACAAACCACGCCCAGTCGTAAGTCATGCCGAGTTCTTGGAAGAATGCGGTCATTCCGCAGCCTCCGCCAGTTCTTCAGCCTGGAGCAGCTCTGCGGAGCATCGCTGCATGGTCGGGCTTGCCCGGCTGATCGGGTTGGTCATGTAGAAGTCCTTGATCGGATAGGCGATCAGCCCTTCTGCCTTTGCGGACGCATCGGCTTCCGGAAGCGCCCCGTAATCCGCCAGGCCTTCAATGCCAAGAGCCGGAACTTCCGCAATCATCGCTGTGCGCAATTCGTCGAAGCTGTTGAAGCCTACTTCCACACCCAGAGCATCGGCGAGGGCGCGCAGGATCGTCCAGTCTTCGCGGGCATCACCGGGTGCGAACACGGCCTTGTCGGCGAATTGTACGCGACCTTCAGTATTCACATAAGTGCCTGGCTTTTCGGTGAAAGCACTCGCCGGAAGGATGATGTCGGCAGCATGGGCGCCCTTGTCGCCGTGATGGCCGATATAGACCTTCAGCGCATTCTCGAACCTGGTGAAGTCCACTTCATCCGCGCCAAGCGCCAGGAGCAGCTTGGGCTGTGCGTCCACCAGATCGGCGATGCCGCCCTTCTGTGCATAGCCGAGCATGAGCGCACCCATCCGCGCGGCAGAGAAATGCAGGACATTGAACCCGTTCCACCCGTCGCGGACGAGCTTGAACTTCTCCGCGAAAGCCAGAGCCGGATCGAGCGCTCCAGCAGCAAGTCCAGCGCCGCCAAGGATGATTGCCGGCTTTTCTGCTCCCTGGAACGCCTCGGTCACCTGCGCAGGCAGATCGTTGAGAAAGGCCGCATCATCGCCGATGAACTGTGCCGGATAGGTGGTTTCCCATTCCGGCCCGATCAGGAAAATCTTCGCCCCTCTTTTTGCCGCCTTGCGCAGGCGCACATTGAGCAGCGGCGCTTCCCAGCGAATATGGCTGCCGACCACCAGAATGGCATCGGCTTCCTCGATCCCGGCAAAGGTCGAGTTGAAATTAACGGCCGCGAGATTTTCGGTCGGATAGGCCATCCCGGTCTGCCGGCTTTCGATCAGGCTGGAACCGAGCGCACCGATCAGCTTCTTCGCGGCAAACATGGTTTCGCAATCGAGCATGTCGCCGGCGATAGCGGCCACATCCTTGCCTGGCTTGACCTTGGCGATCGCCTTGAATGCCTCGTCCCAGCTGGCCTGCTGCAACTTGCCACGTTTGCGGATCCAGACCTTGTCGAGACGCCGGCGGACAAGCCCGTCAACCTGGTACCGCGCCTTGTCGCTGATCCACTCCTCATTCACATCGTCATTGATGCGGGGGAGCGCGCGCAATACTTCGCGGCCTCGGCTATCGATCCGGATATTCGCCCCCATCGCATCCGAAACGTCGATCGAAAGCGTCTTCTTAAGCTCCCATGGACGCGCCTCATAGGCGTAGGGCCGGCTCGTCAGCGCGCCGACAGGGCACAGATCGATCACATTCGCGGAAAGCTCGTGCTTCGCGGCATGTTCCAGATAGGTCGTGATCTGCATGTCTTCGCCGCGATAGAGCGCGCCGATTTCGTCAACACCGGCCACTTCTTCGGAGAAGCGGACGCAGCGTGTGCAGTGAATGCAGCGGGTCATCACCGTCTTGATCAGCGGACCCATATATTTCTCAGTCACCGCGCGCTTGTTCTCGTGATAGCGCGTGCCGCCACGGCCATAGGCCAGGCTTTGGTCCTGCAGATCGCATTCGCCGCCCTGGTCACAGATCGGGCAATCGAGCGGGTGGTTGATCAGCAGGAACTCCATCACGCCTTCGCGAGCCTTCTTGACCATCTCGCTATCGGTGCGGATTTCCTGGCCTTCGGTGGCAGGCAGCGCGCAACTCGCCTGCGGCTTCGGCGGTCCGGGCTTCACTTCGACCAGACACATGCGGCAATTGCCGGCGATGGACAGCCGTTCATGATAGCAGAAACGCGGGATTTCCTTGCCGGCCAGCTCGCAGGCCTGCAGCACGGTGGCGCCTGCCGGGACCTCGATTTCCTGTCCGTCTACGGTTACTTTAGGCATTATTCGGCTTTCGCTTGCTGGGCGACCGCAGCCGCCTCGAATTCGCGATACAGAGCTTCGGCAAAATAGCTCGTCAGCATGGACTTGCTGAATTCCACCTGCAGGCCATCCGGCATACACGGGCCGAGTTGCGGAATCAGCGATTTCAGCGCTTCTTCCTCTTGCGGCTCACCGGGAATTGCCGTGACAAATGCACGGCTGTTTTCCGGATCGGTACGGACTACGCAACTGGCAAAATCCAGCATGAGATAAGCAGTTCGGGATTTGGAGCTTTCCAATTCAGGAAAATACCGAGCGTATTGCACCGCTGTATCCGCCGGCACCAGTTCCTGATCGGCAAAGTCGTCGATCAACAATTGCCGGAACAGCCCCCCACGCAATGTTTCAGCCGGCATCATGAGCTGACCGTGCGACAAGCATCCATCATTCATGATGGTCCGTGCAACTTTTTTGTCGAGTTTCTGCGAATAGGAGGCAAGAAATTCAATCACTACAGCTCTGTCACTATAAATAGCGCAACGGCTAAAGTCCTGTGTCGCCCGTAATGCTCGATCTTCTTCAGAAATGGTCTGGTTATTAGCATGATTATTCGCCGTCGGCCGCGAAATGCGCGATCCCGTAGGCGCCGCGTCCTGTGCCGCCGCAGGGCCACTGCCGCAGAACAGGCTGCAGCCTGCCAGCAGGATCAGGGCGTCGCGAAGCTTCACTCCGCAGCCTCCTGCAATGCGCCCTGGTTCGCAGCAATCCGCCGTTCGATTTCCGGACGGAAGTGGCGGATCAAGCCCTGGATCGGCCAGGCGGCCGCATCGCCCAGGGCGCAGATCGTGTGGCCTTCCACCTGCTTGGTCACGTTGAACAGCAGGTCGATCTCTTCCACATCGGCATCGCCGGTGCGCAGGCGTTCCATCACGCGCCACATCCAGCCTGTGCCTTCGCGGCAGGGCGTGCACTGGCCGCAGCTTTCATGCTTGTAGAAATGGCTGATCCGGCTGATCGCCCGTACGATGTCGGTCGATTTGTCCATGACGATCACAGCTGCCGTACCGAGACCGGAGCCGACTTCCTTCAGACCGTCAAAATCCATCGGGCAGTCCATGATCTGCTCCGCCGGAACCAGCGGAACAGAGGAACCGCCGGGAATAACGGCCAGCAGATTGTCCCAGCCACCCGTGATGCCGCCGCAATGCTTTTCGATCAGCTCACGGAAAGGAATGCTCATCGCCTCTTCGACGACGCAGGGCTTTTCCACATGGCCGCTGATCTGGAACAGCTTGGTGCCCTTGTTGTTCTCCCGCCCGAATCTGGAGAACCACGTGGCGCCGCGCCGCATGATCGTGGGCACGACAGCGATCGATTCCACATTGTTGACGGTGGTCGGGCAGCCATAGAGGCCCGCGCCGGCCGGGAAAGGCGGCTTGAGCCGTGGCTGGCCCTTCTTGCCTTCGAGGCTTTCGATCATCGCGGTTTCTTCACCGCAGATATAGGCGCCCGCGCCCCGATGGACGAAGACGTCGAAATCATAACCCGAACCGGCTGCGTTCTTGCCCAGCAGGCCCGCGTCATAAGCCTCGGCCACGGCGGCAAACAGCGTTTCCGCCTCACGGATATATTCGCCGCGAATATAGATATAGGCCGCCCGCGCCCGCATAGCGAAACCGGCGACCAGCGCGCCTTCGATCAGCTTGTGCGGATCGTGACGGATAATCTCGCGATCCTTGCAGGAACCCGGTTCGGATTCGTCCGCATTGATGACGAGGAAGCTGGGCCGCGGATTACCGTTATGATCCTTTGGCGCTTCCTTGGGCATGAAGCTCCACTTCATGCCGGTGGGGAAACCTGCCCCGCCCCGCCCGCGCAGACCAGACGCCTTCACCTCTTCGATGATGGCATCCTGCCCCTTGGCGATCATGTCCTTGGTATTATCCCAATCCCCGCGAGCCTGTGCGGCTTTCAGCCCCCAGTCCTGGAAGCCATAGAGATTGGTGAAGATGCGATCCTTGTCGGCGAGCATTACCACTCACTCCGGTAATCGTGGTTTTCGGTAACCATTTCCTTGAGCGTGGTCGGCCCACCGCTCGGTTCGGAGGTATGGCGGCCCGGTTCCTGAGTGCCTTCCTTGGGCGTCTCGCCTCTGGCCAGTGCATCAAGTACGGCATCGAAACGTTCGACCGTCAGATCTTCGTAATTGCCATCATTGATCTGGACCATCGGCGCCGTGGCGCAATTGCCCATGCATTCGACCTCGGTAAGCGTCCACATACCGTCACCGGTGGTGTGGCCCTTCTTCATTCCGCGCTTCGCACAGGCGGCGAGAATATCGTCCGAACCACGCAACATGCAGGGCGTTGTGCCGCAGACCTGCACGTGGAAACGGCCGACCGGCACGAGATTATACATGGTGTAGAAGGTCGCGACCTCGACCACGCGGATAATCGGCATGTCGAGATAATCGGCGATATATTCCATCACCGGGATCGGCAACCAGCCCTGCGTATTGGTTTCCGCACCGACTTGCCGCTGGGCAAGATCGAGCAGCGGCATCACTGCCGAACGCTGGCGCCCTTCGGGATAGCGTGCGACGATCTGCTTCGCCTTGACGAGATTCTCGTCATTGAAGGCCCAGTTGCCCCACCGCTCGCGCAGTTCCGGCGTATCTGGTTCAAGATGACGGTCGGCCATTAGCGGTCGCACTCCCCGAACACCACGTCGATCGCGCCGAGAATGGCGGTCGCGTCGGGCAGCATGTGGCCCTTACTCATGAAATCCATCGCCTGCAGGTGACTGAAGGCCGTCGGGCGGATCTTGCAGCGATATGGCTTGTTGCTGCCATCGCTGACGAGATAGACGCCGAATTCGCCCTTGGGGCTTTCGGTCGCCACATAGACTTCGCCCGCCGGCACGTGGAAGCCTTCCGTGTAAAGCTTGAAGTGGTGGATCAGCGCTTCCATCGACTGCTTCATCTCGCCGCGCTTCGGCGGGGAAACCTTGCGGTCATCGGAGCAGATCGGCCCTTCCGGCATTTCGGCCAGGCACTGCTTCATGATCTTCGCCGACTGGCGCACTTCCTCGACACGGACCATGAAACGGTCATAGCAATCGGAATTCGTGCCGACCGGGATTTCAAAATCCATGCGGTCATACACGTCATATGGCTGCGACTTGCGGATATCCCAGGGAATACCGGCCGCGCGGATCATCGGGCCGGAAAAGCCCCATGCCAGCGCATCATCCTTGCTCACCACGGCAATATCGACATTGCGCTGCTTGAAGATGCGATTGTCCATGACGAGGGACATGGCATCTTCGAACAGGGTCGGCAGGCGAGTATCGAGCCAGTCGGCGATGTCGGTCAGCAGCTTCAGCGGCACGTCCTGATGCACGCCGCCGGGACGAAACCATGCACTGTGCATGCGCGCACCCGAAGCCCGCTCGAAGAAATTGAGACAATCCTCACGAACTTCGAAAAGCCACAGGTTTGGCGTCATCGCGCCCACGTCCATGACGTGCGAGCCGATATTCAACATGTGGTTGCAGATGCGCGTCAGTTCCGCGAACAGCACACGCAGATATTGCGCGCGCAGCGGCACTTCCACATTCAGCATCTTCTCGATCGCGAGCACATAGGAGTGCTCCATGCAGAGCGGGCTGCAATAATCGAGCCGGTCGAAATAGGGCAGAGCCTGAAGATAGGTCTTGTGCTCGATCAGCTTTTCGGTGCCGCGATGCAGCAGGCCGACATGCGGATCGATCCGCTCGATAATCTCGCCGTCCAGCTCCATCACCATGCGAAGCACGCCATGCGCGGCGGGATGCTGGGGGCCGAAATTGATCGTGTAATTCGTGATTACGTCATCGCCGGTGGTCGGCGATTCTTCGAGCTGGAGGCCGCTCATTCGCCCTCCTCCTTGTCCACTTCGGTTGCGCCCTTGGTCTGCGGACTTTTGCCCTTGCGAACCGGCTCATCCGGGCGATCCTCGGTCGGTTCGGGGGCATCGGTGTCCTTGCCGCCCTTGCCCTCGGTCGCCGGCGCGCCGGAACTTTCCCGGTCCGCAGCCTTGGCATCAGCCTTCTTACCAGCACCCGTATCCTTGGTGCTTTCAGTCGTCGCGGGCGTATCGACCGCAGGGGCTTCAGCCTTTTCATCCCCGGGAAGGACGTAATCCGCGCCTTCCCACGGGCTCATGAAATCGAAGCTGCGGAAATCCTGGGCCAGTTCTACAGGCTCATAGACGACGCGCTTGTCCTCTTCGGAATAGCGCAGTTCCTGATAGCCGGTGAGCGGGAAGTCCTTGCGGAAAGGATGCCCTTCGAAACCGTAATCGGTCAGGATGCGACGGAGGTCCGTATTTCCTTCGAACAGCACGCCATACATGTCGTAGACTTCGCGTTCGAGCCATCCGGCAACGGGCCACAGCGTCGTGACGGTCGGCACCGGAGTATCTTCGGCGGCGCTGCATTTCACCAGGATACGATGGTTCCTGGTTACTGACAGAAGCATGTAGACAATTTCGAACCGTTCGGGACGCTGGGGATAGTCAACCCCGGCGATTTCCATCAATTGCTGATATTCGAAATCATCGCGCAGCAGGCGCAGCGCATCTTCGATCCGGTCACGTGCGACGGTGAGAACCAGCTCGCCATGTTCGGATTTGCTGCTGAGCAGCATGTCGCCCAGCGCCGCGGCGAAGCTATCGGCAATCCCTTCGATCTCGGCGATCCGGGGCGCGGAATGCAGAACACTGGCCATTATCGCTCGATCGTCCCTTCACGGCGGATCTTCCGCTGCAACTGCATCACGCCATAAAGCAGCGCTTCGGCAGTGGGCGGGCAACCCGGCACATATATATCGACCGGCACGATGCGATCGCAGCCACGCACGACGGAATAGCTGTAATGGTAATAGCCGCCGCCATTGGCGCAGCTGCCCATCGAGATCACATATTTCGGATCCGACATCTGGTCATAGACCTTGCGCAGCGCCGGAGCCATCTTGTTGCACAGCGTGCCGGCAACGATCATCACGTCGCTCTGGCGCGGCGATGCACGCGGGGCAGCTCCGAACCGCTCCATGTCGTAACGCGGCATGTTCACATGGATCATTTCGACCGCACAGCAGGCCAGGCCGAAGGTCATCCACCACAGCGAACCCGTACGGGCCCACTGGAACAGCTCTTCCGTGCTGGTGACAAGGAAGCCCTTGTCATTCACTTCGGTCTGCAGCGCATGAAAATAATCGGCATCGGGCAGGCGCGTTTCGCCGCCCAGCGCCGTCGGCTGCTGATGAATCGCCCTGTTATGGGCGGGGTCGCGCGTCGAACTCGCAGCGAGATGCGCGCCCGGAATGTCGTTACTCACTCCCATTCCAGTGCTCCCTTCTTCCAGGCATAGGCGAGCCCGACCGCAAGTTCGAACAGGAAGACCATCATGGTCGCCCAACCGGTCCATCCCGTCAGATCAAGGCTGACCGCCCAGGGAAACAGGAACGCTGCTTCCAGGTCGAAGACGATGAACAATATGGCCACCAGATAGAACCGGACGTCGAACTGGCTGCGGGGATCTTCGAAAGCGGGGAATCCGCATTCATACTCGCTAAGCTTTTCCGCCGATGGGTTGTGGCTGCCGGTCAGGCGGGAAACGCCCATCGGCAAAAACACGAACAACACGGACAGGCCGAGCGCGATGAAGAGGAAGATCAGGATGGGTAGATATTGGGTTAGATCGACCAAAGGTCTGACTCGCTAGGAATGCTGGGCTTTCAAGGCCCCTATCTTCCCGCAATGCGGCATTCAAGAGGCATGACCCCTTTTCCCGCCTCCTGCACCGTGATTGCGTTTGTCACACGCGCTTACTAGATCAATTGCGTGACACAGTCCGCGACGCAGGAGAGCTCGCTAAATGGCCATTTTCAACGAATCCGATCCTATCGTCATCCTGTCCTACGCCCGCACGCCGATGGGCGCCATGCAGGGCGCGCTTGCAGAGGTGAGCGCGACCGACCTGGGCGCCACCGCCGTGAAGGGCGCGGTCGAACGGGCCGGAATTTCCGGTGATGAATTCGACCGCATCTATATGGGCTGCGTGCTGCCCGCAGGCCTTGGACAGGCACCCGCGCGCCAGGCCGGTGTCAAGGCGGGCCTGCCAAAATCCGTCCAGGCGACGACTGTGAACAAGGTCTGCGGCAGCGGCATGCAAACGGTCATTATGGGGGCCGAAGCGCTGGCATCCGGCGCCGCCGATTTCATCGTCGCCGGCGGTATGGAGAGCATGACGAATGCGCCCTATCTGCTCAAGAAGCATCGTTCAGGCGCGCGGCTTGGCCATGACACGGCTTACGATCACATGTTCCTGGACGGGCTGGAAGATGCTTACGATGCGGGGGCCGCAATGGGTTCCTTCGCGCAGGAAACGGCGAACGAGTACAAGCTGACGCGCGAGGAGATGGACGAATTTTCCATCGAATCGCTTTCCCGCGCAAATGCGGCGATCGAAAGCGGCGCCTTCAAGGACGAGATCGTTCCGGTCACCTATTCCACCCGCAAGGGCGAAGTTACGGTGGATACGGATGAACAGCCCGGACGCGGACGCCCGGACAAGATCCCGCAATTGCGTGCCGCCTTTGCAAAGGATGGCACGATCACCGCAGCCACCTCATCGTCTATTTCCGATGGTGCCGCCGCACTGGTGCTGACGCGTTCCAGTGTCGCCAAGGATAAGGGCTTTGCGCCTGTCGCCACGATTGTGGGCACGGCGGCCCATGCGCAGGAACCGAAGGCCTTCACCACCGCACCTGTCGGCGCGATCCATACCCTGCTGGAGAAGACGGGCTGGAGCATGGATGAGGTCGACCTGTTCGAGATCAACGAAGCCTTCGCCTGCGTTGCCATGTTCGCCATGCGCGATCTCGGCATCCCGCATGAAAAGATCAATGTGAATGGCGGCGCCACGGCGCTGGGCCATCCCATCGGCGCCAGCGGTGCGCGCATCCTGGTAACACTCATCGCGGCATTGAAGGCACGCGGTGGCAAGAAGGGTATTGCCAGCCTCTGCATTGGCGGCGGCGAAGCAACCGCGATCGCGGTCGAGATCGCCTGACGGCCAAATCATGCTATGCCTCCCCTGTTCGCAATTGCAGGGGAGGCATTGATGAAGAAGATCACCGTTTTATGCGGATTGGCTGTCCTGGCGGCCTGTTCCAGTCCCGAATCGAATGATGCGGACGCGGAGGGCGATGCATCCGCCGCCCCGTCCGCAGTGAGCGCCATGGCCGGATCCTATGAGATCGTGACCGACGACGGCACCATCTCAAGCTTTCTGGCCGAGGATGGCAGCTATATCGAAAGCATGGATGGGGACATCGTCTCTATGGGTTCATGGCGCGAGGAAGGCGGCAAGACCTGTTTTGACCCAACGACCGACGAGCCGCCAATGTGCTATACTATAGGTGATATCGGCGATGATGGCACTTTCACTGCGACACCGGATGAAGGCGATCCGATCACGGTGAAGAAAGTCGATTGAGCGCAATGCCGCCCCCGCTGATTTTGTGCGGGCAGCCGCGGAGATAAAAATATCAGGGTTCGCCCGCGCCCCAGAGCCGGTCTTCGCGGACCCAGCCTTCCTGGGCTTTTACCCGGAATTCGCACCAGCCATCGCGGCAATCGCCCAGCGTGCCGACCACGCCGGGTTCGACATTCCACAGCAATTGCGCACCCGTTTCCGGAGATCCGCGCATTTCAGCCAATCCATCGCCAATGACGATCGCCCCGCGCTGCGGGCTGAGAAGCCGCGCGACAATCCAGCCTTGCGTGCCGTCGGGATCCTGTACCAGACGCCACCCCTGATAGAGGCGCACCACTTTCACGGGCAGGCCCTTGCGGCGATAGACCCAGTCAATCGGGTAATTGATGCTGGGCCCCACCCGCATGTTCACCTCTTCCGCGCGGACCGTGGCCCAATAGGGTACTTCACGATCCTGCGCCGCAGCCGGCATGGCGATGCCGAGCATAAGGAAAAAGAACAGGGCGATGCGCATCATGAAGCTTTCCTAGAGCGTCGCGAAGAGTCGCTTCAAGATATCGATGACGAAAGCACGCAATCGCCCTGGAAAATATGGCGGGATCAGTCGCCGGTCAGGATTCTGTCGACCAATTGCTTCACCGTCGGAGTGAAATTGTTCGAATAGAACGGGTCCTGCTTGAAGCGGAAAGCCGCATGGCCGGCAAACATCAGGTTCTGTTCGACATCGTCACCATGGGCAATGTCCTGCAAAGTCTTCTGGATGCAGAAACTGCGCGGGTCGGCCAGGCGCCCGGTGGTGTAATCATCGTGATCCTTCCAAGAGGAGAACCCGCAATGCGACAGGCAGCCCATGCAGGCGGCCTGGTCTTCGCGGATCACCTTGCGGGATTCGGGCGTGACGAACACGACCGTATCGTCCGGCGTTTTCAGTGCTTCGGTATAGCCTTCGGCCACCCAGCCCCGCGCCCGTTCCAGATCCTTGGGCGCGACCCAGAAATTCTTGCCCTTCACGCCGACATCGAGCTGGACGGTATGTTCGCCCGCCTCGACCCGCGAATAGGGAATCTGCCGTTCGCTGCGCGCTTCAAGATCGCGGAGGAAGGGATTGCGCACGGCCGAGCTGTAAAAACCCGTGGGGCTGAAACGGTGAAGCAGGACATCGCCCGGTTCGAGCGTGCGCAGGCGATCTTTCCAGCCCTGCGGAATCGGGCTTTCATGCGTCAGCAGCGGCCTGGTGCCGAACTGGAATGCGATCGTGCCGAGTTCCGGATTGTCGATCCAGTCGTTCCATTCGCGCAGGAACCACACACCGCCGGCCATTACGATCGGCACGTCATCCGAAATGCCTTCCTTGCGCATGACATCGCGGACGGCCTTGACGCGCGGATAGGGATCTTCCGGCTTTTTCGGATCTTCGGCATTGGACAGGCCGTTATGGCCGCCGGCCAGCCACGGATCTTCATAGACCACGGCCGCCATCAGGTCCGACACCTTGTGATAGGACCGCTTCCACAATGCGCGAAAGGCACGAGCCGAACTGATGATCGGCAAATAGCTGACATTGAAGCGAGCGGCGATTTCGGCCAGCTTGTAGGGCATGCCCGCACCGCAGGTGACGCCCGTCACAAGGCCGCGGGTCTTTTCCAGCACGCCTTCGAGCACGGCCTGCGCCCCGCCCATTTCCCACAGCACGTTGATATTGATCGCGCCCTGCCCATTGGCGATGTCATAGGCACGGCGCACCTGTTCCACCGCGCCATCGATGGCATACCGCACCAGTTGTTCATGCCGTTCCTTGCGGGTCAGCTGGTCATAGACCTGCGGAATGATCTTGCCTTCCGCATCATAGCTATCCGCATTGACAGCACTGACAGTACCGATTCCACCAGCGGCAGCCCATGCACCGGAACTCATATGATTGGTCGCGGAGACACCCTTGCCGCCTTCGATCAGCGGCCAGACTTCGCGTCCGCCATAATTAATGGGCTTCAACCCTTTGAAATTCATCTACAACCTCATAAGGCGCCTATTGCGGCGCCGCTTCAGTTTCTTCGCCCGGCTGACTGCATGGCTCAATCTCGTGCGGCTCGGGCCGCTCCCCGTCAGCCACGAACTCGGCGTAATAACCTGCGAGTTCGGGCTTACGAACAAATTCGACCAGGCGGAAGCCCACATGATCGAATTCGCAAAACAACAATTTTGGCGCAATACCATGGCGGGCGACAGGCCGGTCAACATCTACCACGATTACCTGACCGCCTTCACGCAGCGCCGGACGTAATCGCCACAGGAATGCGTATGGTTCGGACACTTCGTGATACATGTGAACCATGAATATTCGATCGAAGCTGTCTTCCGGCAGTTTCGGATCGTCTTCAGTGCCGAGCTTGATGGATACATTGGCCAACCGTTCACGTTCGACCCGGTCCCCCAGCTGGCGCAGGGCTGCTTCGTCGATATCCTCGGCCAGCACGCGCCCATTCTCGCCAACGCGCTCAGCCAGGCGAACCGTATAATAACCTTCGCCGGAACCGATATCCGCCACGGTCATCCCGGGCCGGATATCGGCCAGATCCATCACCGTTTCCGCCTCGCGCCGATCGTCACGGACCTGTTCCGAGCTGAAGGAATTCCCCGAAGGCTGCGAATAGCCCCGATAAGCGCGCGGAAATTCCCGCGCCGTGGGCGGACGATCGTCATCAGCCGCAGGCTGGCACCCCATCAGAGATGCAGAAGCAGCCAAGAATCCTATGCAGAATAAGCGTTGCACGGGCCGGTATTAGCGTCTGAGGGGGACGGCGGCAAAGCCGCACGCGGCATCCCTACTCGACATCCTCCACCTCAACCGTCTCGCCCGTCACCCGCTGCGCCAGGGCGGCGGCAATGAAATCATCTATCGCCCCGTCGAGAACGTCATCCGGGCTGGTGGAAGTGGTGCCCGTGCGAAGATCCTTCACCAGCTGGTAGGGCTGCAGCACATAGGAACGGATCTGGTGTCCCCAGCCAATCTCGGTCTTTTCCTGATACTCGCCGGCAGCCACAGCTTCGCGCTTGGCCAGTTCGGCTTCGTAAAGCCGTGCCTTCAGCATGCTCATCGCCGTGGCGCGGTTCTTGTGCTGGCTGCGGTCGTTCTGGCTTGCCACCACGATGCCGGTGGGTTGGTGCGTGATGCGGACGGCGGAATCCGTCGTGTTCACGTGCTGGCCCCCCGCCCCGCTGGCGCGATAGGTATCGATCTTCAGATCGCCTTCGTTGATCTCGATATCGATATCGTCATCGATCACCGGATAGACCCACACGCTGGAAAAGCTCGTATGGCGCCGGGCGGAACTGTCATAGGGGCTGATCCGCACCAGGCGGTGCACACCGCTTTCCGTCTTGGCATAGCCATAAGCATTTTCGCCCTTGATCAAGAGCGTGGCGGATTTGATGCCGGCCTGTTCGCCCGTCTGATATTCCACGGTTTCCACCTTGAAACCCCGGCGTTCGGCCCAGCGGGAATACATGCGCAGCAGCATTTCAGCCCAGTCCTGGCTTTCCGTGCCGCCAGCACCCGCGTGAATTTCCAGATAGGTGTCGTTGCTGTCGGCTTCGCCTGAAAGCAGCGCATGCACCTTGTCGGCATCGGCGCGAGCGCTCAGCCGTTCAAGCGAGGCAATGCCTTCTTCGACCACGGCATCGTCACCCTCGGCCTCGCCCAGTTCGACGAATTCGATCGCATCGCCCATTTCGCTTTCGATCTCGCGCACGGTGCCAATCGCGCTTTCAAGCCGCCGCCTTTCGCGCATGACCTGTTCCGCGCCCTTGGGATCATCCCACAGGGTCGGGTCTTCCACCCGCGCATTCAGCTCGTCCAGCCTGCGCAATGCGCGCTCCCAGTCGAGCGACTTGCGCACCAGCGCCAGCGCGGCTTCGATCCGGTCAATATGGGCCTGCCCTTCGGCACGCATGGCAAAATCTCCTTGGGAGCGGCCCCCTAGCGCAGGCCGCCGGAATCGGAAAGTGGTTCAGGGAACGGAGCCAATGGCCCCGGCTGCCGCATCAGGACTTCTTGAGCGCTTTCACCGCGTCGAGCGTCATCCTGACGTGATTGCGCCAATCCAGTTCGGAATGGACCATGGTGATCGTTCCGTCCGGCGCAATGACATAGGATGTCCGGTCGGACATGCCAGTGTCCTTGCCGTCCCGTTCGAATGCCACGTCATAGGCTTCGATCGTTCGGGAATCGGCCATGGCGACAGGGAAAGCATCGCGGCATTCCTCGGTCGAGAATTTCTTCAGCGTTTCCATGTCATCCGCCGAAAGGCCGACCACCTGCGCGCCGGCGGCCCTGAATTCGGGCATGGCTTCGGCAAAGGCCCGCGCCTCCAGCGTGCAGCCCTGGGTAAAGGCCTTGGGGAAGAAATAGAGCACGACCGGCCCCTTCTCCAGCGCTTTACCGAGAGTGAAGGTGAAGGTCTTGCCCGCCAGAGCCCCGCTGGTGGTGATGGCCGGCGCTTTCGCGCCCTTGGGCAGCGCGGCCATCAGGGGCGAAGTTACCAGAACGGCCGACATGGCCGCAGCGAGCGTGACTGCGCGTTTGATCATGCGCGAATAATGAACCTGCACGGCGGCAAAGTCCACACGCATGATCAATAGAGCCCGCCTTGCTCTTCCACGAAGTCCGCAGGCTCACGCTCCGCATTCGCGGCGGCGGCAGCGGCGGCTTCCCTCCGTCGCAATTGCGCCAGGACCAGTTCGCGCATTTCGTCGATCTCGTCCCTGCGGCCCTTGCGGGTCGGTTCCGTGTCCGGCTTGAACGCTTCCCAGATCACGCCGGCCAGTGGTTCCCCGCTGGGCCAGGCGTCGAACACGCGGCGGCCCGTCCGGCGGTCGATCCGCACCATCCGGACACCTTCAGGTGCCAGGAATGGCCGCTCGCTCCACTTGCTGCGCGTTTCCCTGACGAATTGCTTGAAGATCGGCGCCGCCAGGGTGCCGCCCTGGGCGTAACCACCCATGTTGCGGGGCCGGTCGAAGCCCATATAGACGCCTGCGACAATATCCGGCGATCCGCCGATGAACCAGACATTGGTGGGGCCGCTGGTCGTACCCGTCTTGCCGGCAAGCGGCATGCCGAGATCACGCAGCGCCACGGCAGTGCCACGCTGGACCACACCTTCCATCATATGCACTACCTGATAGGCCGTGCGGGGATCGAGTATCTGGTTCCCGCGTTCGGGCAGGCGCGGCATGGGGCGGCCGTCCCATTCATCCATATTGCAGCCGCTGCAATCGCGATCGTCGGCGCGCCAGATGACCTTGCCATTCCGGTCCTGCACATAGTCGATTACTGTCGGTTCATGTTTCAGGCCATGGTTGAACAGGCCGGAATAGGCCGCAACCATCTTTTCGACGGTGGTTTCCCCAGCGCCCAGCGCGAAAGCGGGAAAGGGATCATATTTGCCTATACCCGCGCGGTCGAATGTCTTGACCACATTCTCCATGCCCGAATCCATGGCGATATGGACAGTCATCAGGTTGCGCGACTGTTCCAGCCCCCAGCGCATCGTGTGTTCGCCGCCACCCTGGCCGCTGAAATTGCGGAAGCATTTCTCGCCCAGATTGGCGCCCTGATAATAGCAATAGGTCTTGTCCGGCACCATGGTCGCCGGGGTCATGCCGCTGTCCAGGCCCGTTGCATAAACGAATGGCTTGATGGTCGAACCGGGCTGGCGATTGGCCTGCGTCGCGCGGTTGAAACTGTCGAGCCGCGGATCGAATCCGCCCTGCATGGCAAGGATACGGCCGGTGTTTGGATCCTGGGCCAGGAAACCTCCGGATACTTCCGGCACGGTGCGCACGCGCCAGCCATTGCCGGAGGGCGATGCGGCGATCACGTCACCCACTTTCAGACGGTCCGGCAGGTTCGATAAGGGCGCTTCCTTGCCGTCCGAAAAGCCGATCTGCGCGGAATTTCCGTTCCGCTGCGTCACGACACCGATTTTCCAGTCCTGATAATTGATCGAGAGATAGGAACTGGCGAGCTGGCGCTTCAGATCGCCCTTGGACGGGTCGATCGTCGCCACGGGGCCGGTCCAGCCACGATTGCCGTGATAACGCATAAGCCCGGCCCGCAGCGAATTCTGCGCCGCGGTCTGCATATCAGTGTCGAGCGACGTCCGAACCCACAGGCCGCCGGCATAGACACTATCCGGCCCATCCTCGGCATTTTCGCCATAGCGGGACATGAGTTCCCGCCGCACTTCCTCGAGGAAATAGCCGGCATCGGCAGAGCGCGTTTCCGGTCGCTGGTCGACAATGCCGAGCGGTGCGGATTTCGCCTGCGCAGCCTCGGCCGCGGTGATGTGGCCATTATCCGCCATCTGATCGAGCACGAAATTGCGGCGTTGCAAGGCGAGATCGAAATGCTGCGACCGGCTGTAGGTTTCCGGCGCCTTCGGCAGAATCGCCAGATAGGCCATTTCCGGCAGGTTCAGATCACCCACATCCTTGTCGAAATAGGCGCGGGCCGCAGCTTGCACGCCAAAGCTGCGACGACCGAGCGGGATTTCGTTCAGATAGAGCGTTATGATCTCGCGCTTGCTCAGAACATCCTCGATGCGCCGGGCGAGCACCATTTCCTTCAGCTTGCGGGTCACGGAATATTCGTTCCCGACGAGGATGTTCTTTGCCACCTGCTGCGTGATGGTGGATCCACCCACGGCGCGTTCGCCCGTGCCCAGCTTGCTGGCGTAATCGATCACGGCACTGGCAAAACCGCCCAGGTCGATGCCGCCATGAGTCCAGAATGTCTTGTCCTCGGCCGAGGTGTAGGCATTGATCAGCTGGGTCGGCAAATCCTTGAACTGCAGCTGGACACGCCTTTCACGCGCATAGGAATGGACAATCTCGCCATCGATGCCCCGCACCATGGAAGGCAATGGCGGTTCGTAATCGAGCAGTGTTTCGGCATCCGGAAGATTCCGGGTCAGCACTGTCCAGCCCACGAAAAACGCGACGAGGACGGCAAGCACGGCGATGGAGAGCCAGCGAAACCAGCGCTTGTCGCTCCACGCCTCGCGCAGCCAGGCAAGGGCGCCGCTCGCTTCGCGGCGGATACGATAGCGGAAGCCTTCGGCAGTCTGATCTGTTTCGGACATTTCGCCGCCGCCCTTAGCACGCAGAAACTGACTAGCACCAGAACCAACGGCACCCGCCGTGGAGAAGCACGCGCTCCGTCAAACGCCGTTCTGGCGGGCGAAATAGATACGGATTGCCCGCGCCATCACATCGGCGAAACACGCCTGCCCTTCTGGTGATGCGAGCCGTTGCGCATCTTCGGGGTTGGTGACGAAACCCGATTCATAGAGGACCGATGGCACATCCGGGGCGCGCAGTACCACCAGCGAAGCGGATCGCTTTGGCTGGGGATGGAAGACCAGCTGCCCTTCCCCTTCCCGCAGGATCAAGGACGCAAATTCGGCGGATTTCTCCTGCGTGCGGCGCTGAGACAATTCCACCAGGATCGCGCTGACATCGTCGCTCCGGTCGGTCAGCAATTGTCCGTTGAGAAGGTCCGCGCTGTTTTCCCTCGCGGCATAGCGTTCGGCCGCCTGGCTCGATGCCTTGCCGGACAGAGTGTATACACTCGCCCCGCTGACGCCCGACAGCTCGCCCGCTGAATCCGCATGGATCGACAGGAACAGGTCAGCCCCCAGCTTGCGAGCGATTTCGGCCCTTTCATCAAGGACTAGGAACCGGTCCTCGTCCCGCGTCATGGCCACGCGAATGCCGCCTTCATCCAGCAATTGGTTCCGCAAGGCACGCGCCAGGCCCAGAACAATGGATTTTTCCTTGAAATCCGCGCCGCTGGCGCCGGGATCGTGCCCGCCATGGCCGGCATCGATCACCACCAGCGGGCGAGAGCTATCCTGCGGCCCCTGTATTGTCGGCAGGTCCACGGGCGCACCTGCTTCCGGCAATTCGATGCGGACGACATAGGCCCGCCCCAGATGCGGCAAGGGCAGCTTTAACCCCGCAGTAACCATACCCATGACAAGGATGATCGGCAGCAACACGGCCAAGGTAATATGAAAGCGAAGTGGCATCGCCTGCCCCGGTTAGCTTTCTGTTCGGCCGTGAACCAAGGGAAATTTACAGTGTCGCGCAATAAGGTTGCCGAGACTTGTCCCTGATGCTAGCAAATCGGCGTTCGGGTAATTGGGAACCCGACCCTTCCGGGCCTGCTTTCCGCAAACCCGGAACATGCATACAGGTTGATGCCGTAATGAGAAGCAAGAGCCAGACCGCCAATCCGCAACCAACGGGTTGCGCCACGGCGGCAAGTGCTCGCGCGCAGAGCGAAATCCTGCGCCTTCCCTTTGCGACAGACACATTCCGTACCGCCTGCAGCCCATATGCGTCAGGACGGAACAATCAGTTTTCGCGCTTTCACCGATCCCCGGTGACGCGCGGTGGAATTTCACACACAAATCGGCGCGCTTCGGACCATGGAACAACCATGGGCACCGCCCGCGCCCGGAGACTATTTAATGGCAACGCGCATGTTGATCGATGCGCGCCACCCGGAAGAAACGCGGGTGGCGGTGCTCAAGGGAAACAGGATTGAGGAGTTCGACTTTGAATCTGCCGAACACAAGCAGATCAAAGGCAATATATATCTCGCCAAGGTTACTCGTGTAGAACCCTCGCTGCAGGCGGCCTTCGTCGATTTCGGCGGCAACCGGCACGGTTTTCTCGCTTTCAGCGAAATTCATCCCGACTATTATCAGATCCCCCAGGAAGACCGAGAGGCTCTGCTGGCTGAGGAACAGGCCCATGCGGAAGAAGAAGCCGCATTGCGAGCCGCTGAGGAAGAGGATGAAGGCGCCGAAGGCTTCGATGAATCCGATGACGAGGATGGCGACGACGATGCCGGGGTCGAGGAAATCGACACCAGCGAAAAAGACGACGTAGCCACGATCGAGGATGGCCTTGTCGACAATGGCGAGGACGAGAATTCCGACGAGGACGGTGATGACAACCAGTCTTCCGGCGAAGACCAGTCACGCGGCCGCCGGGGGCGCCGGGGCCGTGGAAACCGCCAGGGTCGCGGCGGTGAACGCGCGCGCGCCAAGGAAATGGACGAGCTGCGCGCCAAGCGTCAGGCTCTTCGCCGTCGCTACAAGATCCAGGATGTCATCCAGCGCCGTCAGGTGCTGCTGGTGCAGGTCGTCAAGGAAGAGCGTGGCAACAAGGGTGCTGCCCTTACCACCTATCTGAGCCTGGCCGGCCGTTATTGCGTCCTGATGCCGAATTCGAGCCATGGCGGCGGCATCAGCCGCAAGATCAGCTCCGCCGGTGATCGCAAGCGCCTGAAGCAGATCGTCAACGAACTAAGCCTGCCGCGCTCCATGGGCCTGATCGTCCGCACCGCCGGGCTTCAGCGCACCAAGACAGAGATCAAGCGCGATTTCGACTATCTCGCCCGGTTGTGGGACGAGATACGCGAAGGCACCCTGTCGTCCAGTGCGCCAGCCATGATCCATTCCGATTCGGACCTGATCAAGCGCGCCATTCGCGACATATATAATCGCGAAATCGAAGAAGTGATCGTCGAAGGCGCAGAAGGCTACAAGGCGGCCAAGCAGTTCATGAAGCTGCTGATGCCCAGCCATGCACGGCGCGTGAAAGCCTATTCCGATCCGGTGCCATTGTTCCAGCGTTTCGGCGCGGAGGACCAGCTTTCGGCCATGTACGAACCTGTCGTGCAGCTGAAATCGGGCGGTTATCTGGTGATCAACCCGACGGAAGCGCTGGTTTCCATCGACATCAACTCCGGCCGTTCGACCAAGGAACACGGAATCGAACAGACCGCGCTGCACACCAATCTGGAAGCAGCGAAGGAGATCTCGCGCCAGCTGCGGCTGCGCGACATGGCCGGGCTGGTCGTGATCGACTTCATCGACATGGAGAACAATTCCAACGTCCGGAAAGTCGAGCGCGCGATGAAGGACGCGCTGAAGCACGACCGCGCCCGGATCCAGGTTGGCAGGATTTCCGGTTTCGGCCTGATGGAAATGAGCCGCCAGCGCCTGCGCACCGGCGTGCTGGAAGCCACGACGCGCGAATGTCCGCATTGCGATGGCACCGGCCTCGTCCGCACCGCCTCCAGCGCCGGGCTTTCAGCGCTGCGCCTGATCGAGGATGAAGCTGCCAAGGGCAAGGGAACCACGATCACCCTGTATGCTTCGACCGAAGCGGCTATTTATCTGCTGAATGCCAAGCGTGCCGACCTTGCCGAGATCGAGCATCGCTATGGCGTGACGGTGGAAGTCGTGCCTGAAGGTGAGGATGAAGGCGCGAAGATGCGCGTTACCAGTTCCGGCCCGCGTCCGACCGATACCCCTAAATTCGAGCCGATCGTCGATGAGGACGAGGATGAGGACGATATGTCCGAAAGCTCGGAGGATAATGACGAGGATCAGGACGGCGAGCCGCGCAAGAAGCGCCGGCGCCGGCGCCGTGGAGGCCGTGGCCGTAACAAGCAGCGCGGCGAAGATTCGCAGCAGGATGATGGTTCCGATTCCTCCTCGGATGATAGCGAGGAAGACGATCAGTCTGCGGATACGGACAGGGACGCTGAAGCGAAGGACGATGACGAAGGGGAAGCTCCCCGCAAGCGTCGCCGCCGTGGTGGTCGCCGCAGGCGCCGTCGGGATGAGGGCGAGGAAGTAAGCGAGGAAACTGCCGGCGAAGAGGATTCGAGCGAAACCTCCCAGTCGGACGAGGCGGAGCCGGAAGTTCCCGCGACTACCGAGGCCGTAAGCGAAGCGCCGACCGAAGCCCCGGCCGAGGCTGAAGCGCCGAGCGAGGAAGAAGCTCCGAAGCCCAAGCGCACACGTCGCAAGAAGAAGGCTGAGGAGGCTCCCGCCGCCGCCCCCGCCGCTGAAGTGAAGAGCGAAGAAGCGGTGGAAGAAGCCGAAGCGGAAGAAAAGCCCAAGCCCAAGCCGCGCACGCGCCGCAAGAAGGCCGTGGAACCGGCAGCCGAAACCGAAACCGCCAAACCGGATTCGGAAGAGGCGGAAGCCAAGCCCGCCAAGCCGAAGCGCACGCGCCGGAAAAAGGTCGAAGCCCCTGTGGAGGAAGCCACCGGCAATGCTCCGGAAGCTGCTCCTGCGCAGAACGCCGAAGCCGAGGCTGAAGCACCTGCCCCGGAAGGCGCCTCCACCGAAGAGAGCGCATCTTCCGAACCGCCGCGGCGCGGATGGTGGCAGCGGACTTTCGGCCAGTAAAACCTGCTCGTTAGGAAGACATACAATGCCGCAGGGAACAACGACCGGCGCCGATCAGGCGCCGGTTACCCTTATCATTCTCGCCGGACAGCGCTTTGGCGTGATGAACCCTCTCGCCAAACGGGCGGGAGTTTCACATAAATGCCTGGTGCCCATCTGTGGTAAACCACTGATTTCCTACGTTCTGGAAACCGCGACGCGGATCCCGGAAGTTTCCCGCATCCGCGTTTCGCTGGAACCGGATGCGCATGGGGACGTGCAGGATATTGTCGCGGATTTCGCCAATCGGGGCATCCCGATCGACCTCGTCGCGAACAAGCCGAATATCGTCGACAGCGTTGCCGACGCGGCAGGAGAAGGCGATGGCCCGTTCATCGTGACCACTGCGGACAATGTCCTCCTCACGCGGGAAGCGGTGGCTGAAGTCATCGCGGCAATGCAGGATGCAGATGCGGTCATCTGCCTCGCCGGCAAGGACCGCGTGCGGGCGGCCCATCCGGAAGGACAGCGCGGCTTCTACGAATTCAAGGATAATGGTTACGCCAACTGCAATCTCTATGGGCTGGCTAATCGCAAGGCCTTTACCGCGGCGGAGTTCTTCCGCGAAGGCGGCCAGTTCATGAAGAATCCGGGCCGTCTCGTTCGCGCTGTCGGCCTCGTCAATATCCTGCTCATGCGCTTCAAGCTGATCGGCATTCACGGCGCGATGCGCAGGCTGGGCAAGCGTTTCGGCCTTGCCGTGCACGCGGTGATATTTGAAGACGGCGCGCTTGCAATCGATGTCGATAATGAGCGGACCTACAATGTGTGCGAGGAATTGCTTCGCAAGCGCAAGCCTGACGAAATCGTGCCGAACAGCTGAAGAATCCAGTCAGACACCGGATCGGCGGGCGGAGCCCCATTCCATCCAGCCCGCCCAGCGCGGCATTTTCGGGAAATATTCCTGGCCGATCGGCTCTACGTCGAAGCCGGCTCCTCTGAAGGCAGAACCGATTTCGCGGGTCAGGTGGCAATTGCCCATCACCCGTTTCCAAACCGGCTCTATCCGTTTCTGCCACCTCGCCGGGCCGGGATCCGGTGCCTTGCCGTGTTCCAAAAACAGAAGCCTGCCGCCGGGCTTCAATATACGGCGCATTTCCGCCATCACCTGGCCCGGATCTTCCACCGAACATAATGTATAGGTGCAGACCACCGTATCGAAAGCGCCATCTTCGAACGGGATATTCTCGCCAAAACCGTGTCTTATATCGGCTTCCCAACCCTGCTCCCGGGCGCGGGCACGCGCGCCTTCCAGCAGGGATGCATTGGGATCGATGCCGGAGAAACCCGTCACCCGTTCCCTGTCGTAATGTATCTGGTTGAGTCCGCCGCCACAGCCAAGTTCAAACACTCTGCCTTCGGCGAGCGGGACGACCTTCGCGCGCAGTTCCGATACTTCTTCCTGGCCGCATGCCGAGGTAATCACCCGCGGCAGGATCTTTTCATCGTACCAGTTGCGAATACCCATGGCTGTCTCTCCCCCTCGTTTTTCGGCAGCTTATCCGAAATTTACGAATGGGGAACAGGCTTTCACCCCCGGCAGGCTTCGCGCAGGCGGGTCGCGATCCTGTTCATGTCCGACTTGATCTGCATCGCCAGATCTCCATCCGTCAGAGGCGCCCAGCGGGAAAATTGCGGCATGGACAGCCCGATCCGCAATGTTCCGCCCCATTCGCCATCTCTACGCACTGCCCGCACAGGCTGGCCAAGCCGCAAGCCGCCATCTGCCAGGTCGCTATGCAGCTTGCGCGCATCGTCGAATGTTCGCGCACAAGGTAATGAACTGACATCCAGCGTCGCCAGCGTACGCATTTCGATTGGATGTTCGCGCGCTTCCCCCGCTTCTTCCGGGGCATGCGGCTTTACCAGATCGAGGCCGAGCGGCCCGACTATCTCGGACTGCAACGCATCGTTGAATGCGCGAATGATCCGCCGCACTTGCGGGAAAGGCAGGCTTTGAAACCGTTCAAGCTCGAATACCGATGCTTCCAGCCGCAGCCACAGGCCGGGATTGTCTTCATCGGCAAGTGTTTCGCGCCCTGCCCAGCCTTCCGGCCATTCGGCGCGGCGAAAGATATCGACAAAGCCCGACGGCAATTGTGCCGCAGCCCGTTTCCACCGCGCTGGAAGCAGGGCAAAACCACTGAAAGGCGGGCCGCCCATGAATTTCGAGCCGGTCAGGAAGACAATCGCACCGCGCGAGAGATAGGCGTTGATCGCCTCTGTCGTGATCCGCGCCTGGCAGGCATCGACGACGAAGGAAATGCTGTCACCATAGCGAGCGATCAGATCGTCGATTTCTTTCAATTCGGGAAGGATCAGCCCGGTCTTCGATCCATGCACGACATGGATAAGGGCGTGGCGACCAAGCGACGCAGCCTGTGCCAGTTCCGCATCAACCGCGGCGGCGATATCCTGGCTGTCCCGTGCAAGCCCGCGGTCGCAGCGCACGGCAATGTCCGCCAGGCTGACCGGGCCGATTCCGCGCACCGGGACGCCAGATTCCGTCGCTATGCCGCGAGCTGTTTCGCCGGCGAAGAACCGGCCATGGGCAGAATGAATGCAACCGCTGCCCACTTCATCCGCGCCGAGCAGTACGTTATGGATCCCCTCGCCCGCCTTGCCGAGAACTGCGGCCAGCGCCACATATTCCAGATCCGTTCCTGACGGTGCGAAGACCACTTCGGTATCGCCGGGAATCGCATAAGCGGAACGAATGCGCGCCCTCAGCGATTCGAGCCGTTCGGCATAACTGCCCCGTTCGCCCTGCACGAGCTTTGCAACGTGATCGAATGCAGGTGCGGAAATGTCGTTCGCCGTCGAAGAGGCATAGGCGATCAGGTCGCGCGGATAGGGCGCGGACATGTAGCGATTGAGCCCGGTTTCCGGGTCAAGCGTGATGCGCGCATCCCCACCACTCGCCAGCAAGGCGATGGTTTCGCGTGCATTTTCGTCCAGCTCCAGGCTGCTCATACAATCAGAAAATGACACGACCCGAATAACGTCCATCCCGAATTTCCTTGGAACCCTGTTAGAGCGGAACTAAGGGCGCGACCATCTCAAAATGAAGGTTTTCCGCTTGTCCGATATCATCACCCCCCTCACCATTGACGATAAGACCCGCCAGGAAACCCGGATCATGTTCATTGCGAAACATGCTCTTTGGGGTGGAAGCCTGCACCCGGAAGACGGCAATCACGCCGTCTATCACCACGAAGTGCGTACTATCCTGGAAGGTCTGGGCCTTAACCTGACGCTGGCCAACAGCTTTGACGCGCTGTGGGAAAAGCCGGATGTCGATTTCGTCTTTCCCTTGCTCAACAGGGCCGGATTCTTCAATTCCGAAATGCTCGGTCCGCTGCTCTGCACGCGCCATGGCATTCCCTTTCTCGGCGCCAGCCCGATTCTGCGCGGCTTGTCGGACGACAAGCACCTGGCAAAACGTGCGGCAGTGGTTGCCGGTGTCCCCACCGCCCCCTGGGCGATCTATCGCCGCGGTGCGCCTGTTACGCCGGACAAGCATCCGAAGGCCGAACGCTATGTCATCAAGCCCAATGCCTCTTCCGCCAGTTGGGGTGTGCGCGACGCGACGGACTGGAACGGCATTCGCGAAGGCGTGGAACATATCCATGCCGAAGGTCATGATGCGATCGTAGAGCCCTTCATCGTCGGCAGCGACGTTGAAGTGCCGGTGATTACCAAGGGCGATCCGGTGATCATGCCCAAGATGATCTTCCGTCAGGCGGATCCGGCCCATCTGCGCACTTACTATGAAAAGCGCGATCTGGTGGACCGGAGCGCGAAATACTCGCTCGACGCCTATGAGGACGCCGCGATCTCCGAGAAGATTTCGGGCTACACCCGCAAATTGTGGGAAGAATATCGCCCCTTCGATTACGGCCGGTTCGAATTCCGCGTGAACGAGGAAACAGGTGAGGTGAACTTCCTCGAAGTCAATCTCAACTGCAATCTCTGGTCGGAGAAGGTCTTCGGGCGCGCCGCCCTGCTGGCGGGGATGACCCAGGAACAGCTTATCGAAACGATCCTGGCGGACAGTCTGCGCCGCAACGGGCTGATGGCCTGAAATCGGCCTATTCCGGCAGGCGCTCTCCGCGCCAGTCATACACATGGCCGCTATCATCCGGGGTCAGTCCGCCGATCACCTCCAGCAGGTGCGCGGCGGACTCCTCCGCAGTCTTGAGCTGTCCTTCCGGCAGATTTTTCTGAAAGGGTGCTGACAGGCTGGTATCCACCGTTCCCGGATGGAGGCCCGCGATAATCGCCTGATCGTGCGTTCTGCGCATTTCGATCGCGAAATTGCGCAGCAGCATGTTCAACGCCGCCTTGCTGGCCCGATAGGAATGCCAGCCGCCCCGGCCATTATCGGCGATAGACCCGACACGGGCGGAAAGCGCGGCGAAGACGCAGCGCCGCTCCCGCCGGAAAAGCGGCAGCACATGTTTCGCGATCAATGCCGGGCCGATCGTATTGATGGCGAATGCTTCGGCCATGGCATCTCCTTCAAGTGCCTTATAGGTCTTTTCCGGCCCGGTGCCGTCCGGATGGGTCAGCAAGCCAGTCGCCACCACCACCAGCTCTGGTGGATCATCGGCCAGATTCCGCCCGGCTTCACGGATTGATTGCTCGTCCAGCAGATCAAACCGGAAGGGCACGATATTGGCATGTTCCGGAGCTGCCCCCGATCGGCTTCCGGCGGCGACCCGGCACCCGTCCTGCGCCAGCAGGCGACACAAGGCGCCGCCAATTCCGCCGCTCGCGCCGAAGATCGCGGCCCGCTGTGGCCATGTGCCATGATCCGCCATGATGCCTGCCTCCTTCTGCCGGCCGTATTTGTCCGATCAAACCGCCTGAGATGCGCCGGTTCTGCCACATTCACGCTGGAATTTGGCGCTTTTCCAACAGATCGGCCCGCAAACGTCTCCACCAGCTTGCTCATACAGCTACAATCGCTAGATAGGCCCGCAGACCAGCGAGGATTTTTCATGGCCACCTTCACCCTTCCGAAGAACAGCAAGATCAACGCGCCAGGCCGGACCCACAAGGCCGAAGGCGCGAGCCGGTTGCAGAAGTTCAAGATCTATCGCTGGGACCCGGATAGCGGGGAGAATCCGCGCTATGACACGTTCGAGATCGATCTCGACGATTGCGGCCCGATGGTTCTGGACGCGCTGATCAAGATCAAGAACGAAGTCGATCCGACGCTGACCTTCCGCCGTTCCTGCCGCGAAGGGATCTGCGGATCATGCGCCATGAACATGAATGGCGCGAACGGCCTGGCCTGCACGACCGCGATGGAAGATTTGAAGGGTGAGATCCGCATCACGCCATTGCCGCATATGGAAGTGGTCAAGGACCTGGTGCCGGACTTCACCCATTTCTACGCGCAATATGCCTCGATCCGCCCCTGGTTGCAGACCGTTTCCACCACGCCCAGCGGTAAGGAAAGGCTGCAGAGCCCTGAACAGCGGGACAAGCTGGATGGCTTGTATGAGTGCATTCTCTGCGCCTGCTGTTCCACCGCCTGCCCGTCATACTGGTGGAATTCCGACAAGTTCCTTGGCCCGGCGATCCTGTTGCAGGCTTATCGCTGGCTGGCGGACAGCCGTGACGAAATGACCGGCGAACGGCTGGACGATCTGGAAGATCCCTTCCGCCTCTATCGCTGCCACACGATCATGAATTGCGCCAATGTCTGCCCCAAGGGGCTCAGCCCGGCCCGGGCCATTGCCGAGATCAAGAAGATGCAGGCGGAGCGTCAGGTCTGAGCGGACTGCTCGATCGTTACCGCGCGCTTGTCAGTGCCGGTGAATTAAAGCCCGACCCCCAACAGGAAGAAGCCGCCCAGCGGCTTTCCCGGCTTCAGGCGGAGCTGGAGCGGGAACAGGGGGGCGGGTTCTTGGCGCGCCTGTTCGGCAAGGCCGGGCCGCGCCGCGTCCAGGGCGTGTATATGTGGGGCGGCGTGGGTCGCGGCAAATCCATGCTGATGGACCTGTTCCACGATACGCTTGCCATTCCGCAAAAGCGCCGGGTCCACTTCCATGCCTTCATGCAGGAAGTGCATGCCCGGCTGCGGGAAGCCCGCAAATCCGAAAGCGGTGACCCGATTCCGCGGGTCGCATCCGCAATCGCACAGGATTTGCGATGCCTCGCTTTTGACGAGATGGTGGTCAATAATTCTGCCGATGCGATGATCATGAGCCGGCTGTTCCGCGCCCTGATCTGCGATGAAGGGGTGACGGTGGTCACCACTTCCAACCGCCCTCCCCATGATCTCTACAAGGATGGGCTGAACCGCGAACATTTCCTGCCCTTCATCGACCTGATCCGCGCCGAGCTTGACGTGGTGGAGCTGAACGGCCCGACCGATTACCGGCTCGACCGCATTGGCGGGATGGACAGCTGGTATGTTCCCAACGGGGAGGTGGCGACCGAGGCATTGCGCGAAGTCTTCTTCCGCCTGACCGACTATCCGGTGGAAGATGCAGCCCATGTCCCGACCGCAGAAATCGAAGTCAGCGGCAACCGCAGGCTGCATGTTCCCAAGAGCCTGAAAGGCGTGGCCGTCTTCAGTTTCAAAAGGCTGTGCGGCGAACCGCGCGGCGCGGCGGATTATCTGGCCATCGCCCGCACATATCACACGGTCATCATCGTCGGCATTCCGGTAATGGGGCCGGACATGCGCAATGAAGCGGCGCGTTTCGTCACGCTGGTGGATGCGCTTTACGAAAACAAGGTGAAGCTGTTCGCCGCCGCCGATGCCGTGCCGGACGAGCTATATCGTGCGGGGGACGGCAGTTTCGAATTCGAACGGACGGCCAGCAGGCTGAACGAGATGCAGAGCGATGATTACATGGCCGCAGGCCATGGTGAGGACGCCTGAACCAGCCTGACCGGGGGCCGATCTCAGGCCGAGATACCGAGTTTGGCCAGCGTACGGTCAAGCATCAGCAATTGCCATAATATGCGCGAATTATCGGCGCGGCCGGAGATATGGGCATCGGC
The DNA here is from genome assembly GCF_001008165.2 of Croceibacterium atlanticum. Lineage (NCBI taxonomy): Bacteria > Pseudomonadati > Pseudomonadota > Alphaproteobacteria > Sphingomonadales > Erythrobacteraceae > Croceibacterium > Croceibacterium atlanticum. Next base: position 675,605 of record NZ_CP011452.2, read on the forward strand.
CATATGGCTGATCCGCACCGTATCGAACCAGCCTGTGCGCGCAAGGGCGGCACTGCCGGCTATGCCCCGCGCCTGCTGCGCCAGCGGACCGCGCAGCCAATCCGCGATCGGTGTGACGAAACCCTGTTTCGGCCGATACAAAATGTCATCGGGAAGATAGCGCCGCATGGCATGTTTCAGCAGATATTTGCCCTGCGTTCCGCGCACGCGCATCCGTTCCGGCAAGGTGGCGGCGAATTCCACCAGCCTGTGATCGAGCAGCGGTTCGCGCGCCTCAAGACTCACAGCCATGCTGGTGCGGTCCACCTTGGTCAGAATGTCCCCGGGCAGCCAGAACGTCAGATCCGCATATTGCGCCCGGTCCAGCCCTGAACGCGCCGGCGCCTTCATCATCGCTTCGACCAGCGGATCTTCTGCGCGATAATCCCCGATTTTCCGCCGCATGGCCGATGAATAGAGCAATTCGCGCAGTTCCGGCGGAACCACCGAAAGGCCGCGCGCATAACCCTTCGCGCCATTCTCGGCCAGGGCGAGCAATGTGCTTTTGGCGCGTAGCGGGCGCGGCGCCCAGTCCGCCTTGGGATAGATCCGGCCGAGCGGCCCCAGAACATTCCGCCTGAAGGATTCAGGCAGGAGGCGGCGCACGCGCTCCTCATGCGCGAAGAATACCTGGCGCCGATAACCGGCCATGGCTTCATCCGCGCCATCGCCTGACAGGGCGACTGTCACGCTTTCACGCGCGAGCTGGCAAACCCGCCAGGTCGGCAGGGCGGATGCATCGGCGAATGGTTCGTCGAACATGGCTGCCAGACTATCGATGGAATCGAACTGGTCCGCGCTGACTTGCCGCGCCTCGTGATCGGTGCCGAACAGCTCTGCGACCTGGGAGGCGTAGGATGTCTCGTCCAGTGAAGCGACATCGAAGCCGATCGAACAGGTGCGCACGGGATCGCGGCTCGCTTCCGACATCAGCGCGACAACGCTTGAGGAATCGACACCGCCGGAAAGGAAAGCGCCCAGCGGCACATCGGCGACCATGCGGCTCGTCACCGCTTCCCGCAGGTGATGCAGCAATTCCGCTTCCAGATCGCGTTCCGATCCCTTGCGCCGATCAGCGAAGGAAATCTCCCACCAGCGGCGCGGCGCGGCAGGCGGCGTATCATGCTTCAACACGCGGAAATGCCCGGCCGGAAGCTTTTCGACGCCTTTCAATATGGAGCGGTGATCGGGAACATAGCCCCAGGTGAGATAGTCTTCGACCGCCAGCGGATCGGCTTCGCGCCGCAGCAGGGGATGTGCCAGCAAGCCTTTCAATTCAGACGCAAAAGCCACGCTGCCATCGCTGAGATGCGCCATGAAGAGCGGCTTCACCCCGAAACGGTCGCGGGCCAGGAACAATGTCCGTTCTGTGCGATCATACAGGGCGAAAGCAAACATGCCGTTCAGCCGTTGCAGGCAATCCGGCCCCCAGCGCTGCCATGCGGCAAGGATGACCTCTGTATCGCCATCCGTATGGAAGCGGGCGCCCTCCCCTTCCAATTCCCGCCGTAGCTCCCGGAAATTGTAGATTTCGCCATTGAACACGATGACGGCGCGGCCATCGGTGGAATGCATGGGCTGCGGCGAGCCTTCGACGTCGATGATCGACAGCCGC